>CAZSXT010000040.1:21589-28976 GCA_964611435.1 uncultured Rhodospirillaceae bacterium
TAGTCATGCGCGGACGGCGACGAAGGAGCCTGATCCGCGTACCCACCTTCCTGTTAACATGGGTCCACGGGTCACGGCTGCGCCGGCCCGTGGATGACTATTGATGATTGGTCCACCGGCCCTACCCCACCACATTACCCCCACACACCCGCAGTTCGCTGTCGAACCCCGCACCATCAAAGCTGTGCAGGAAATAGGCCGGCGCGTCAGCGGCGTCCGCCGGAAAGTCGCCGAGGCGAAGATCAACCGCGATGCTGGGGATGGACCCTGCCGGAATGCCTTGGAAATCCCCCTTCGCATCCCGGTGGGCGTGGCCGCAAAATATCCGCTTCACCTGTTCATGCCCCCTCACCGCACCGGCGAGATGATCCACGGTGCTCCAATCGTCAAATTGAAACCGGTACTTGGACTCCACCACCTCAAACGGTGGATGATGCATGAACAGAACCGTCGGCTTCTGGGGCTCCTGCGACAATGTTTGGCGCAACGCCTCAGCCCGCTCCGCGCAGTAGTCTCCCATGTTGACGCTGCCGTGGAGCGTGTCAACGGCGATCAGCCGCACCGGATAGTCGTCCACGCTGTACTGAAGGAACTTAGAGGCAGGTGCGAGGTTTCGGCCCGTGCGGAAATTCTTCACGATCAATGCCCGATCATCCCGGTTGCCGGGACAAACGTGCAGCGGCGCCTTTAAATTCCCAAGGACCTCAAGCGCCAGGTCGTATTTTTCTTGAGTGCCGTTGTGGGTGACATCGCCGGTGTGAATGACAATATCCGGCTGCGCATCCAAGCCATTGATGTCATTAACCACCCGGCGGAGGTTTCTCAGCCGGTCCTCCAGCATCTCGGACTCGGGATCGATATGACTGTCGGAGATTTGGGCGATGATCATTGCTGGTATGACGCCCCTATCTAAGGAAATGAACCGGGAGAAACTTAGCGGACGGTTTCGTAGGCCAGATTGATGTTTTCAAAATGCTCCCGAACATCATGCAGCATGGCGGAAAGACCATCTCGCGTGCTTAGGATGGACTTGAGCTTGCCGCCACTCATCACCGGGACGTGACGGATTTTGCGTTCGCTCATCAATTCCATCACGTCGTTGAGGTCTTCCGTTTCGTCACAGGAAATGACGTCCCTGGTCATCAGTTCGGCGACCGTATGTTCGGCCAAGGTCGCGGCGTTCTCCGCAAAGCTTCGGATGATGTCCCGCTCGGAGAGAATCCCCACCATCTGGCCGGCCTCATCCACCACCAGCAGGGCGCCGATATTATTGTCCGCCAACAGATGAGAAGCGTCGGTCAACATCATCTCCGGCGTGGCGGTGATCAAATCATCGGTCTTGGTTAGTTTTAGTTCTTTAATCTGCATTACTCTCTCCTACCCACGTGCGACTTGGCCTCTGTATAAGAGGTCTAATCTTGATTTTCGTAGAACCTGCGAAGGACTTCGACCACTTCTGGGCGACTGAACTCCGTCGGAACGTCCTCTCCATTGGCCAGCATCTCCCGCTGTTTCGTACCGGAAATGTTGATCCGCTCCTCTTCCGCGTGCGGACACGTCTTGGCCGTGGCCATGCCGTCGCACTTTCTACAGAAGAAGGTTATGTCAATTCTTAAAGGCTCCGTTACCAAGGCGCCGTCCCAAAGCGTATCAAAAATATGGTGGGCATCGAACGGCCCATAGAAATCGCCAACGCCAGCATGGTCGCGCCCGACAATCAGGTGGGAGCAGCCATAGTTCTGACGGATCAACGCGTGGAACAGCGCTTCGCGGGGACCAGCATAGCGCATCTCGATGGGATAGCCCGCCTGGATCGCCGTGTTCTTGGCGAAATAGTTCTCGATCATGGCGTTAATCGCCTCAACCCGGACAGGCGCGGGAATGTCGCCTGGCTTCAGCTTGCCCAACACCTGGTGGATGAACACGCCATCGGTGACGTCGATGGCGATTTTGACCAGGAATTCGTGGCTGCGGTGCATGGGGTTGCGGGTCTGGAAGGCCGCTACCCGTTTCCAGCCGCGCTCTTCGAACATCCGCCGGCTGTCATCGGGCCGGATGTAGAGATCTTTGAATTCGTTAGGGTACCAGCCTTCTTCGAAGACCTTGACCGGCCCACCTAGGTTCACGGGCGGCTGGGCCAGCACCTTGGCGACGCCGGGGTGGCTCTCGTCGGTGGTGCCGAAGACTTTTTCGCATTGGAGCTGAAGGTCGGGCGAATACTTTTCCTCGACAATCATGGTGCCCATGATCTGATGGGTTTCGCCATCAACCAGGGCTACCTCGTCGCCAATGACAAGATCATCGGCCAATTCCTGAGAAACCGAGACGGTGACTGGGATCGGCCAGAACAATCCGTCCGCCAACTTCATGTCGATACAGGCGCCGCGCCAGTCGGCCTCACCCATGAAGCCTTCCAGTGGCGTATAGGCGCCCATGGACAACAGCAGCAAATCGCACACTTCCGCAGACGACATGTGCACCTGTTTTAGCCCTTCCGCCTTGCCCTGCTCGGCGGCACGTTCCGCTTCAGGCAAAAGAAGGGGCTTGAGGGTGTCCGAACCATGCGGGGGGACAAGCTGCGTCATGAATGAAACCTTGTTTGAGTGAACAAATTCGTTGGCCAAGTTCCGACAAGCCATTGAAATTATTATAATTATTATAAACCCGGCGAAGCTGGCCCAAACCTAGACCAGCCGCCTATGTCTTACAATAAAAAAATGTGGATTAGAGAATTCGAAAGTCGCCCGCAAGAGGGCTGTGAACGGTTCCCCGGCAGGTGAAAAGAGTCTGACACATCCAAAACATCATAAACTCGGAAAGTACCAGTATGGACGGATGTCTTCCGATACCCTTCGATCCAGGTCCACGTATGCCCTTGATCTTACAATAACATTGACGACTTCTGCGCCCAGAATTCATCGTCTCGTATTCGTCCGTATGCGCATAGGTACTATCGCTCAATACAACCTGCGCTACCTGCATGGTACGATCCACGTAGACTGAATGGCCGCCCCATATTCTTGATTAAAAGGAAAACCATCCCCGCGATGGACGCGTCGGCACATAAACGAGTCTCGAACAACAACCACGCTCCGGAAATCCTTCTGGCGAAGGCCCGGTTGTTGTTCAACGCCGCAGACGCCGGCGCTATTATCCAGGTAGCTGTGATCATCATATTGGCGTTGATTCAGCGTGACTCCACGCCTCTGCTATCGTCTTTGCCACTCATCCTTACAATCTCGGCCATTTGCTTATACCGCATGTGGCTCTCCCGCCGCTATCGCGAGAAGGCCGAGACGCCTGAGAACGTGAAATTTTGCCTCGACCGTCATACCGCCGCCCTGGCTTTAAGCGGCTTGGTGTTTGGCGCGGCTGCGATCCTATATATCCCCGGCGCCAGCCCCGAACTTCAGATATTCACGGCCCTCGTGCTGGGTGGCCTGGCCTCGGGCGCTATGGTGTCACTCCTCCCCTCGGTCAGAACCTATGTGATGTTTGTTCTGCCGGCTGTGGCGCCCGCAATTGTGTTGTTTCTCATGCAGGGAACGGAACTTGGATATACCACCGGCGCTTTGGCGACCCTGTTAACCCTGTTCCTGATCGCCGCCGCGCGGTGGCTGAACACCGCGCTGATCGAGCAGACCCGCCTACGGCTTGAGTACCAGAACCTTTTCGAGGACCTGTCGGACGAAAAGCGCAAAATTGAAAATCTAAACGATCAATTGGCCTCAGAGATTCACGACCGGCGTAATGCGGAGGAACACCTTCTATACGCCATCCAGGAATCTGAAAACGCGGGAAGGGTTAAGTCCGACTTTCTGTCGTCCATGAGCCACGAACTCCGCACGCCGCTCAATTCTATTCTGGGCTATGCCCAACTCTTGAACAGCTATATGACGATTCCTGACCGCAGTATGATCGATCACTATTCAAAGGAAATCATTTCCGCCGGAGAAAATCTCTTAGGCTTGGTGACCCAGATTCTGAACTATGCGGAAACGGAAACATCTACAGTAGATCCGGAACTGGAACGTATCGAATTGGCGGCCGGGATCAGAAAATGTTTAGCGGCTATGGAGTCCCGCGCGGCCGCCGCCGGCATTACCATGACATTTGATGCAAATGGCGAGGACAATATTGCCGTTTGGGCGGATGAAAACCGCCTACATCAGATTGTAACAACGTTCTTAAGAAACGGTATCAAGTACAACCCACCCGGCGGCAGCGTGGCAGTCAAAATTGATCGCAGGGCCAATGGTCTCATCCATATTTCTGTGCGCGACACCGGCGACGGCATTCCAAAAGACCGGCTCGGCTCATTGTTCGAACCGTTTAACCGGCTTGGCCGGGAATCCGGCAATGTTTCCGGAACCGGTCTCGGACTTGCAACCGCCAAGCATTTGGTGAACTCCCTAGGCGGCAAACTCGGCGTCGAGAGTGAATTCGGTGAGGGATCCAATTTTTGGGTCGAACTTCCCGAAGCCGCGCCAGGTGAGGTCGATCAGACAGTCAGCGGGACTGAGAACGCGGCGACCCGCCCCTCGGGAAAACTCATTCTCTGTGTCGAGGACAATCGTGCCAATTTGCTGTTTGCCGAAGAAGTTGTCAGGCTCATCGAAAATGCGAGCTTTGTGGGTGCTACGACAAGCCATGACGCCTTGTCCGCCATCAGCCGCCGGATACCCGACCTCATCATTCTTGATCTGAACCTTTCTGATGTGGACGGCGTAAACTTCTTTAAGACGCTGCGCAGCAGCGAACGGACCGCCCACGTGCCGGTAATCGCCCTGACCGCGCGCGCCATGCCCGCCGATGTGCGGCTCGGAAAATCGGTCGGATTTGACGAATATCTCACCAAGCCGGTGGATGTTTCGACGCTCAAATCGACGATCGAAGACTTTCTTCAAAATAACAACGTCATATCCATCGCGTGAGCCCGCCAAGAAATTTTGACTAGGCAGATTCTTCCCCGAAACCGCCCTTTTTCTGCCACTTTCAAAAATTATGTTGGGATTCAAGCACCTTAGTTTGGCATGCCTGTTGCGTATGTCTTTTTGCGATTTGAGTAACACCCAGGACTCAAAACATGATGAACACCCAGGCCCGTGGGACGTGGTTCCCATTCCGCGCCCCTGTGCGCCCTCCCCTTGAGCCGGACCTTGCCAAGGTCTTCGATCATTTGCAGTCCCCCGATATCCGCACGGCCCCTCACCGGCTGGTGGCGCCTTTTGGCGCGCGGGAAAGAACGGTGGGCGACCCGGAGGCGCTGTTCGCCAATATCGCAAAGGACAAAAACAATCCTTGCGGGAGAACAGCGCCAGTCGGCGATTGGCTGAACATGGTGGATGCGTTGAAACCCTTCGGCGCCAAAGGCCAGGTTGCCGGCGTCAACTGCTACGTCAATCAAATGACGAGCATTCATGAAATTGCCGAATTCGGCAAATCCCGCGCCTGGGCGGCGCCGGTGACACATTTCCGCTGCCGGGACAGTTCAGAGGAATATGCATTTGCGAAATACTTATCTCTGCGTGTTTTGGGCTTTCATGCAGAGAGACTCCGCCTGGTCTGGCTGAAACGGAAAGGGGGTGCTGATCACGCCGTCCTGACCGTCCAGCTGGGCGGGCGGGAATTCGTTCTCGACAACACCCATGACGCAATCCTACCCGCTGACGCGGTGGTTTCCGATTTCCAACCTTATTGTTCCCTGAACGGCTTCCGGTTTTGTGTCCACTGGCCGCAAACAGCTCAAAACGGGGCAAAGCGCGCTTTGCGCATGATGCGGCGGCAGCTCAAACGCAGCCGGCTGGCCCCGACGGCTTAGACTTTAGCCCACAGCCGTCTCACCTTCCGCGGCGATCAGGACGAAGGCGATAACACAGGGCTCGGTCCCGGTGTTAACCCAATTGTGGATTGTGCCCCTTTGCACGAGAACGTCGCCCGCCTTTAGATGCACCACGGTGTCGTCCATCTCCATGTCAATCTCGCCTGAGATTACGACCGCATAATCGATACTGTCAGTGCGGTGATTGCGCGGCGTCACGCCCGGGCCATACTCGACCACCCGAAACACCGAACCACCGGGAATGGTTGTTGCGATGTCCCTATCCGCTAAATCCCCCGGTTCGTCCTCGAACTGGATCGGCAATTCCTCCGTCGTCCAGATGAGCTGGCGATACTGTCCCGGCCTGCCGGCGGCCTTATGCACATCGACATCATCGAATTTGACAACGGCCTTGCCGTTTTCATCGTGTCCCGTGACCACCCGGCGGATA
This sequence comes from uncultured Rhodospirillaceae bacterium, assembly GCA_964611435.1. Lineage (GTDB taxonomy): Bacteria > Pseudomonadota > Alphaproteobacteria > Rhodospirillales > UBA2165 > JAYPHU01. The sequence continues at coordinate 27,862 of CAZSXT010000040.1, forward strand.
CTCTTCGTCATCGTGCGCCTCCCTGATGGCGAAATCGACCTCGCTTGTCATACCATTCGCTGCAAAACGTCCGAAAGCCGGAAATTTCCACGAATTTGGCCCCATATTAACCCATTGCGCCGCCATGCGTGGTAAAATCGGATGTTTTAATTTCGACTCCGGGAGAGGATTGATTTCCACCGACTTTCCAGAAGCGGACCGGGTGCGCTTTCGCAACCTGCTGGAACTAGCCAATAGTTCCAAGTTCGAGGGTGAGCGGGCCAACGCCTTGGCGGCCGCAACCCGCCTTGCCCGTAAGCACGGCATGACCATAGATGAGGCGGCCAGCTGGCAACCGGAGGTGCAAGAAGACCCAAAAGTCTATGCCCGAACAGCGCGCAGCCAGCGGTCCAACATCGATCCACGCGCGTATCAGCATTATGCCGCCGACGCAAAGGCGCAGCAGGATGAAAAAGCCCGATGGGAAGAAGCGCTGAGAAAAGCAAAGTCCCGCGGTCTGGACAGAGAAGAAAACCGCAAAAAGAAAGCCAATGACCGGCCGCGCAGCTTTTCGAGGGCCCGGCGCAATCCGGTGAAACACGCCGAAGTCCTGTTGCGGGAGACATCTCTACCGTTTTCGGAAATCGCTGAAATCACGGGTTTGGACCTCTATGACGTGGTGGCGATGAAGCTCAAACTGCGTAGAGCGGCATAGTGCTCCTACATTTTTTACTTGTTTGGCAATTCAAACTCCGGTTAGCATAATCCGGCGGTCGTCTGCATAAGAGGCGAAATCCGCGTTTTGCGTATCAAAAGCGCTGATTAACGCCCAAATTACACGAGAATTAAAGCGCGCCCGTTGCGGCTTGGCCTGAATTCGCCAGGTTGAGTAGAACATCGGAAGGGAGGCGTTATGGCTACCGGAACAGTAAAATGGTTCAATAAGACAAAGGGCTTTGGCTTCATCGTGCCGGACGAAGGTGACAAGGACGTGTTCGTCCACATCACCGCCGTTTTGGCCAGTGGCATGCAAGAGCTTAACGAAGGTCAGAAAGTAAGCTATCAGGCCGTCGAAGAACCCAAGGGGATGAAAGCCGTCGAACTATCGGCAGTTGAATAACCGCAGATTGAACCGA
>CAZSXT010000041.1:0-28412 GCA_964611435.1 uncultured Rhodospirillaceae bacterium
ATGGCTGATACATCTGTCTCTCCCGATCAAGTGGAAGGTCTCATCAACCGGGGCCTGAAAAACCTCTGGTATCCGGTGCTGCCCAGTTGGGGCGTGCATTCCGATCCAGTTGGCATCACCCGGCTGTCGGAGAACATTGTTCTCTGGCGGGACCAGGATGGCACGGTTCATGCTCTGGAAGACCGCTGCCCGCATCGCGGTGCGCGTCTGTCCCAGGGCTGGAATTTGGGCGACCGCATCGCTTGCTGGTATCACGGTATCGAAGTGCAGGGCGATGGTGTGGTGGCCAAGGTGCCCGCCGCCAACAATGCCGCCTTCGAGGGGAAACAGTGTGTCCGGCGCTATCCGGTCAAGGAAATCAAGGACGCGATCTTCCTCTATTTTGGGGACGAGGCGCACCAGGAGCCGGTCGATCTGGACCTGCCGGAAGAACTGGTGGGAGAAGAATTCAGCTCGTTCCTCTGCACCGCCATGTGGAAATGTAACTACCGCTATGCCGTCGATAATGTGATGGACCCCATGCACGGGGCCTATCTTCACGCGCAGTCCCATTCCATGGCGTTTGGCGACAAGGAAGCCAAGATGCGGATCGAGGCCACCAACACCGGCCTGTTGTTCGAAAAAGAAGGCCAGCGCGACGTCAATTTCGATTGGGTGGAGATCGGCGAGACCGGCGCCATGTGGATGCGCCTGTCGATCCCCTACCGCAAAAACGCCGGGCCCGGCGGGTCGTTCTATATCGTCGGCTTTGCCACCCCGGTGGACGAACATCATACCCAGGTCTTCTTTTGGCGGACGCGGCGCGTATCCGGTTGGCAGCGGGACGCCTGGCGGTTCATGTACCGCAACCGGCTGGAAGGCCTGCATTGGGCGGTTCTGGAGCAGGATCGGCTGGTGCTGGAAGCCATGTCAGACGACGCCCGCAATCACGAACTTCTCTATGATCACGATATGGGTCTGGCCCGCGTACGCCGTGATCTCAAGAAGCGGGCCGAGGCGCAGCTTAGTGAGCTTGCGGCGATCGAGGCGTCCAAAGACGCCAAGCGCGCCCAAGCTGTCGCCGGCGAGTAGGGCCGAGGAAGCCGCATGGCATGACGTCTCCCATCCAACTTGACGGCAAGCGTCTCCTGGTGACCGGCGCGGCGCGCGGGCTCGGCCGGGCCTTTGCCGAGGCCGCGCTTGCCGCCGGCGCGAACGTTGTCATCGCCGACATTCTGGAAGAGTTGGGCGAGGAAACCGCGACGGCCATCGGGGCCACGTTCGTACATCTGGATCTGGGTAATCCGGAGTCTATCGCGAGTTCCGTCGAAGCCGCCGCAAAGGAGCTGGGCGGGCTTGATGGGCTGCTCAACAACGGGGCGATCGCCACCGGCATTGGCGGACCCGATATGAGCGAAATCGAGATCGAGGTCTGGGATCGCGTGTTTCAGGTGAATGTTAGGGGCACCTGGCTGATGAGCCGGGCCGCGCGGCCGTATTTGGCGGCGTCGGGCCAGGGCCGCATCGTCAATCTGGCCTCCGACACGGCGCTCTGGGGGGCGCCCAAACTGATGCACTACGTTTCGTCCAAGGGGGCGATCATCTCCATGACCCGGTCCATGGCCCGCGAACTGGGCAACGAGGGCATCGTGGTCAATTCAATCGCGCCGGGCCTGACTCTGGTCGAAGCCACCGAATACGTGCCGGAAGAACGCCACCGCCATTACGTGGAGGGCCGCGCCATTAATCGCCAGCAGATGCCGGAAGACGTGACCGGCGCCGCCTTGTTTTTATTGTCCGATGCTGCCGCATTCGTGACCGGGCAGTGTCTGCCCGTGAACGGCGGTTTTGTCATGAACTAGAAATTTTGAACGAACCCAAAGGGAGTACGCACCATGCCTGACATGCCCGAATATCAGAATGAAGGCCTTGAAACCTGGCAACAGCCGGACGGCGTCAGCTTCGAGGATTGGATGAGCAAGCGGATCGCCCGCTTTGAAACCCGGACCTATGACTGGGATGCACTGAAGTTCCAGGCGGACTTTGATCCGAAATACGCCCGCGCCCAGTGCCGTTACATGGGCACCGGCGGCACCGGCGTTTCCAGCGACGAAAACGTGGTGCCGGCGGAGCATTTCACCTTCTCCACCATGATCCTGCCGGCTGGCTGCGAAGGCCCGCCCCATATCCATGTGGATGTGGAAGAAGTGTTCTTTATGTTGCGGGGCAAGATTAAGCTCACCATCGAAAATGATGACAATCATTTCGAGACGATCCTGCATGAGCGGGATCTGGTTTCCGTCCCGCCGGGCTATTACCGGGGATTGGAAAACATCACCAACGAAGAATCCCTTATGCTGGTGATGCTGGGGAACCCGAAGCCGGTAACCCCGACCTATCCCCCGGATCACCCGCTCGCCAGCGTGAAGCGGCCGAAGAAGTAAGGGTCGGAATCCGCGCCTATGGATAAGCCGGTGATCGATTTCGGTTGGATCGAGGACACGTTTCCGCAGCACTTGGTGGAAACGGCGGCGGGCACGCTCGCCTATCGCGCCGCCGGCGGCGAAGGGAAGCCTGTGATGCTGTTGCTGCATGGGATCGGCTCCGGCTCCGGCTCTTGGGTGCATCAGCTCAAGGCGTTTTCGGACGATTGCCGGGTGATTGCCTGGGATGCGCCGGGGTACGGACCGTGCACGCCCATGGCCCCCGATACGCCGGTGGCTGCGGACTATGCGAACGCCTTACGGGCGCTGTTGAAAGAGTTGGATGTCCAGCCGGAAATCATCATTGGACATTCATTGGGCGCGTTGATGGCGGGTGCATTCGCGGCCCAATCTCCGGACGGATTGAAAGCCCTGGTCTTCGCCAATCCGGCTAACGGCTATGGCGCGGCGGACGAGGAAACCCGATCCGCCAAGCTCAATCAGCGGCTCGACATGTTGAATAAGTTGGGCACAGACGGCATGGCCGAAGAGCGTTCGGCTGCGCTTTTATCGGACAAGGCCAGTGCGGATGCACTGGAACTGGTCAAATGGAACACGCGCCGGACCACCATGAAGGGCTATGCCCAGGCGGCGCGTATGCTGGCCGGCGGCAACCTGAAGGGCGACGCGGCCGGGATCAATATCCCTACACTGGTGGTGTGCGGAAGTGAGGATACGGTGACGCCCGAAGCCGGCTGCCGGGAAATTGCCGCTGTCATGCAGAAGTGCGCTTACCGGACTCTGCCCGGACTGGGCCACGTTTCCTACGTAGAGAACCCGGACATGTTCAACGCCGAAATTCGACGGTTCCTGGAGGATGTCGATGCCTGATACACCGCTCAGCACCGACGCCGATCAGGCGCAGAAATATATCGTGCCGGGCCTGCAGCGGGGTCTGCAGATCCTGCGCGCGTTCAACCGGAACCGGCCGGAAATCGGCGCCCCCGAAATCGCCAAGGAGCTTGAAATTCCCCGCTCCACCGTTTTCCGGCTGATGCAGACCTTGGAATATATGGGTTTTCTGGAAAAAACCGGGAATGGCTCTGACTATCGTTTAAGCAGCGCGGTTCTGTCGCTGGGCTTTGAATATTTGGCGTCCCTGGAGATTACCGAACTCGCCAAACCGGTGATCGAAAAACTGCGGGATGAAACAGGTCACACAGCGCACATGGTGCTGCGCGACGGTAAGGACGTGGTCTTCGTGGTCAAAGCCGTGGCCCGGACCACGCTGGCGAGTATCGTTAATATCGGCACAAGGCTGCCGGCCCATGGCACGGTTCTTGGCCGGCAGTTTTTGGCTGATCTGACCGACGATGAACTGGCGGCGCTTTATCCCAGAGGCGAGTTGGATGCCTTTTCCGATCAGACACCGCCGTCTCTGGCCGCCTTAAAGGAAACCTTGGCCGCCGACCGGGCGCGGGGCTATGCGATCAGTCAATCGTTCTATGAGCGGGGCGTCGCCGCCATCGCGGCGCCCGTGCGCGACGAGACAGGCCGGGTCGTAGCGGCGCTGAATATTACCTACCAGGACGGGGTGGTCTCCAAGGACGAGATCGAAGGGCCGTTGTTGTCTGCGGTGCTGGACGCTGCAGAGACCTTGTCCCGGCAATTGAACTACCACCCGGCCGAGGAAAGCCAGCGTATGAGGCAAAGTGCATGAAGATTGATCTGACTGGACGAACCGCCGTGGTCACCGGCGGCACGGCGGGCATCGGACTCGCCGCCGCCCGCCTGTTTCTGGAGGCCGGCGCCAACGTGGCGATCTGTGGGCGGAATCCCGAAAAATTGAAAGCGGCCGAAGAGGCGCTTCGTAAAGATTTCCCCGGCGGCGGTCTGCTGGTGCAGGACTGCGATGTTTTGGATAAGGATCAGATCGGCGCTTTTGCCGAAGATGTGGTGAAGGCCTTCGGCGGCGTGGATATGCTGATCAACAATGCCGGTCAGGCGCGCATGTCCACTTTCGAGAACACCACGGATGACGAATGGCGGGAGGAGTTGGAGCTCAAGTATTTTAGTGTCATTCATCCGACCCGCGCCTTTCTGCCCTATCTGGAAAAATCAGACGCGGCGGCGATTGTCTGCACCGGTTCATTACTCAGCCGCCAGCCCGAGCCTCATTTGTTTGCCACTTCGTCCGCGCGCGCCGGTCAACTTGCCTTGAACCATGGTCTGGCGCGGGAATTTGCGCCCAAGGGCATCCGGGTCAACACGATCCTGGTCGGCAACGTGGAATCCACCCAGTGGCGGCGCCGGTTCGAGGCCCTGGAAGATAAGAGCATCACCTGGGAAGACTATACGGCCAGCATCGCGGCGCGTTCCGGCGTGCCCTTGGGCCGGATGGGCAAACCGGAAGAGGCGGCCAACGCCATCTTCTTCCTGGCGACGCCCATGTCGTCGTTCACCACAGGGTCCACCATCGATGTGTCGGGGGGACTGTCGCGCCATGTCGGATAGGCCCACCGTCGGCGAGGTGATCGTCGCTTTCCTGGAGGAATGTGGTTGCGAGGCGACTTTTGGCGTGATCTCCATCCACAATATGCCATTCCTGGACGCCATCGGTCGTCGGGGCAACATCCGCTATGTCCCGACCCGTGGCGAGGCTGGCGCAGTCAATATGGCTGACGCCTGCACCCGGGTTTCCGGGAAACTGAGTGCGGCTTTCACGTCCACCGGTACAGCCGCGGGCAATGCGTCGGGCGCCATGGTCGAGGCGCAGACGGCAGGTACGCCGATCTTGCACATCACCGGGCAGATTGACTCTCCGCACGTGGACAAGGACCACGGATTTATCCACGAGGCGCGGGATCAGCTTGGCATGTTAAAATCTGTTTCCAAGTCAGCCTGGCGGGTCACCTCGCCGGAAACCGCGCTGGAGACTTTTAAAAAGGCGGTACAGGATGCCTTCACCCCGCCCATGGGACCGGTCTCGGTGGAGACGCCGATTGATATTCAGAAGGCCCAAATCGATTGGCCGGCGGATTTATCGCCCTTGCCGATTGATGTGCCCGAGCCCGATGAGGCCGCGTTGATGGCGCTGGCGGATGAACTGGCCGCCGCGAAACGGCCGATGCTGTGGCTGGGCGGCGGGGCGCGCCATGCGGGTGAAGCCGTGCGGCGCCTGGTCGAGATGGGCTTTGGCGTGGTGACAAGCGTGCAGGGCAGGGGGATACTCCCGGATACTCACCCGGCGAACCTCGGGGCTTATAATCTTTATAAGAATGTCGAGGCCTTCTATCAGACCTGCGATGCAATGGTGGTCGTGGGCAGCCGGCTCCGCAGCAATGAAACACTGTCCTACAAGCTTCAACTGCCGAAGCGACTGTCGATGATTGACGCCGACCCCAACGCGGAAAAGGGCCGGCCTTATGTGGCTGACCGGTTTGTGTTGGGCGACGCCAAAATGGCGTTGGAGAAACTGGCCGATCTTTTGGAAGGCCGGATGGAGACAGATCCGGCTTTCAAGGACGATCTTGCCAATGCCAAGGCAGAAGCCGTGCAGTTCATGCGCGATGGGTTCAAGCCGTACGAGCGGTTGGTGGACGCGATCGGCGGCAACGGCGGAGACGATTTTATTTGGGTCCGCGATGTCACCATCTCCAACAGCACATGGGGCAACCGCACCGTGCCGGTGATGGGTCCCCGTGATGGCGTGCATGCGCTGGGTGGCGGCATTGGCCAGGGCATCCAGATGGCTATTGGGGCTGCTGTCGGTGCGCCGGGACGCCGGGTGATCTGTCTCGTCGGCGATGGCGGGCTGCAGGTGAATATCGGCGAGATGGCGACCGCCGCGCAAGAAGAAGTGGATATCACCGTTGTCCTGATGAACAGTCAGGACTACGAGGTGATCAAGAATATCCAGAACGCCCAATATGGCGGCCGGCAATATTACGCCGATATCTATACGCCTGACTTCGCACAGATCGCCACAGCCATGGGCTGGTCCTATCAGAAACTCAATGATCTAAGCTGCGCGCAAACGACCCTGTCCACGGCCATCGGGAACAAGGGCGCGCAATTGATCGAGGTAGAGATGGCCACTATCGGCGATTATGCCCGCGCGTTCGGCGGTCCGCCGGTTAGTCACGACCAAGATAAGAAGAAGGACTGATCATGCAGGAAAATGTTCTTCTTATCGGTTTTGGCGCCATCGGGCGGGAGGTGGCAAAACGTTTGGATGGCGATGCCAACGCGCGCATCCGCCAGATCATGGTGCGTCCCGGTAAAGAGGACAAAGTTATCGGCCGGGTCAATGACGGGATCGGCGTGATCTCCGACATCGCCGATGTAACCCCCATGCCCGACTTTGTTTTGGAATGCGCCAGTCATGAGGCCGTCTCCGAATACGGCCCCTATTTCCTGGAAAAAGGCATCGATTTCGGCGTCGTTTCCGTCGGCGCATTCTCTGACCAAGCCTTGTTTGACCGGTTGCAGGAAGCGAGCCTCAAGGGCGATGCACAACTTTGTATCTTACCGGGCGCCGTCGGCGGCATGGATGCTTTATCCGCCGCCCGCGCCGAAGGGTTGGACCGGGTGAATTATACGTCTCGCAAGCCGCCGCTGAGCTGGACCGGTACGCCGGCGGAAGACGTGATCGACCTGAACGCCGTGACGGAGGCCACGGTGATCTACGAGGGCAGTGCAAGGGATGCGGCCCGGCTATATCCGAAGAACGCCAACGTGGCGGCGACCATCGCGCTGGCCGGGCTTGGCTTTGACGCCACCACTGTGACCCTGATCGCTGACCCTGCGGCCAGGGGCAACACCCACCAGATTGAGGCTACGGGCGCATTCGGGGAGATGAGTATTCAAATTATTGGCAAGCCCTTGCCCGACAATCCCAAATCATCGGCGCTGACGGCGCTCAGCGCACTCCGCGCGGTCCGCAACCGCGCCCGCAATGTGAGGATGTAAGCTATGACGAAGATCGCCGATATCACCGGCATCGACCGGATTGTCTACGGGGCGGAAAACCTGGAAGACGGCATCAAATTCTTCAACGACTGGGGCCTGAAACAGGTCTCTAGCGATCAGGGCGGGGCGGTATTCGCCACCCAGGACGGGACCGAGGTCGTTGTTCGCACCAAGGATGATCCGTCCCTGCCGACAGCCTTCGAAGATGGCTCTACCCTGCGGGAAGTTGTATGGGGCGTTTCGAACGACAGTGAGTTGGCAAAAATTACTTCTGCTATCAGCGGAGAAGACTCTTTCCGGAAAATTGACGGACGGCCCGCCTGCACCGATCCCAACGGTATGACTTTGTCGTTCCGGGTGACGCAACGGAAAGACGTCGAGCTGGCGGCGACACCGATCAATTCACCAGCCCAACCAGATGCGCGGGTGAACGCCGCGAGCGCATTCTATGACAGGGCCGAACCCATCGAGGTTGGTCATGTGGTTTTCTTTAGCACCGATGTGGAAGCCTCCTATAAGTTCTATACAGAGACGCTGGGATTTTATCTGTCAGACCGGTATCCGGGGGATGCGGTTTTCCTCCGCTGCCGTCCAGACGGCGGGCACCACAATCTGTTTTTGCTGAACGTGCCCAACCGGGGCGCGGGGTTGAACCATGTCGCCTTCACCGTGCGCGACATTCACGAAGTGTTCGGCGGCGGGCTTCATATCGACCGTTGCGGCTGGACCACCCAGATTGGGCCCGGCCGGCATCCGGTTTCCTCGGCCTATTTTTGGTATGTAGAAAACCCGTGCGGTGGATTGGCCGAGTATTTCGCCGATGAGGACTATCTGACAGCCGATTGGCAGCCTCGCGATTTCGAACGCACCAATGAAAACTATGCGGAATGGGGCATTGGCGGTGGCATTGATGGCCATACAAGACGCCAGCACCTGCCCGAATAGGCCCCTTTCGGCAAATGATCCAAAAAAATTTCGATTAATTTACGGCTGATTTCAGCCAATTTTTCATAAAATTCGAAATTATTTAGCGTTATGTGGCCCAGCTCACATAACGAAACAGGAACCGATGCTAAATTGAAAACCACCAGAAGCGTTCACGTGCTTCCCTCGCACTCCCCCGAAACCTTCTGATTGATATGCCTCCCTGTGAAAACTCGCCGGTCTTTCCAAGACCGGCGTTTTTTTTAGGACTTCTGCTGCCGATAAGTCTTGAAGTCTTCCGGTATGTGATAGATCGCGGCGGGAACTTCGTCTTCCTCTTCGTCCTCCCCCAGCTTGTCCATCAGCGACCGGATATGACCGATCAGGTTATGCACCAAGGACCGCATCAGGGCACTCGAATCGGAAAGCTCGCTCTCGAACACCTTGTGGGGCACTTCGAAGCAAAGACAGTCGGCAGCCGCCCTGGCCGTTGCGGTTCTGGGTTTATCACCGATCAGCGCCATCTCGCCGAACAATTGCCCGGCTTCCACTTCGCCAAGCAGGGTTTCCTCCCCATCGACCGATCGGAAGATGCCGACGGCGCCAGTGGCCACCAGATAGGCGGTATCGCCGAGATCACCCTCTTTGAAGATGATATCTCCCTGGCTGAAACGTCTTTGCGGCATATCCACGGACGGTGTCTCCTGAGGGCGCTCTTCAATTTCGGGACGAGGATCTCTCCTTAAAAGTAATGGGGATGGTGGTGAAACAATTCAACGAGTCTTTTACGGTCCGGACCCTTAAGGTGATGACGGGGTTTTTGCTTTCATGTTAGCCTGTGGGTGTCCCGAAGAAACCAGGAGGCGAATATGCGTATTACCCTCTCCACGCTGGATGCGATAATGGCTTTCGCCATCAGCGGACCAGCCGTTGCTGCGCCGCAAATCTTGGCCCTGTTACCGACCGCGGAGCCGCTGCCGCTGATCTGCGAAAAAGACGTATGTCGGGTCGAGGTTGCCTCCATGTGTCTGCAGGAACACCGCAAGGCGCCGAATTCCTATCAGACCTACTATCCGGGAGAAGGAACAAGGCTGACCTTGGCCGTGCAGACCAGGTCGGGAGAATTGAAGAAAGCCGATGTCACCGGTGCGGTGACCCTTCACGCCGTGCGGGGGTTTGTTGCCGTGTCGGTGGGCCTGCCGCAACACGTGGTCCGTGACTTGGGCGATGGCCCGGCGCGCCTGTCGGTCGCGCCCCTGGCGTCTGCTATTCCCGAACCGATAGCCGGTGACCCAAATCCTCTGACCAAACAGGAAATTGCAAACGCCACCGGTTTGTTGCGGGAAATTGCCCGGGCCACGGTCGGCGCAGATACGGACCGACTGACCTTTTCCCAAGCCTTGGATATGGCAGTGAACGAGCTGCCTTATGATCAATCTGTCTCCACCGCACATGTGGTCCGTCTGGTCGAGAAAATTGGCCGCCGGCATTCGGGCCCAGCGGCCAAGCGGGCCACTCGGCTTCTCAGTCAGTGCCAAATGGAAGAGCTGACCGGCCTCGCGCCAGACGTGCGTTCCTGTGTGCAGGCGCGAAAAGACGGCGCGCTTTCGGAACTCACCAAGAAAGTATGGGAAGCGACGAAGCCGGGAAGCTGATCAGTAGTAGATTAGCGGGGTTCGGGAACCACCTTGTTCTCGATATGGCCGATCTTGTCGATTTCGATTCGCACCACGTCGCCTTCCTTCATAAAGAACGGCGGATCCATTAACACGCCCACGCCCTCCGGCGTGCCGGTGGCCAGGATATCGCCCGGCTCCAGGGTAAAAACCGTGGACAGGTGCGACACCTGATCGAAGCAGTCAAAGATCAGGTCTTTGGTATTGCTGTCCTGATGCACCTTGCAGTTTACCAGGGTGCGTAGGTTCAAATCATGGGGGTCGCCGATTTCGTCCGGCGTAACAATCCAGGGGCCGACAGGACCGTGAGTGTCCCAACTTTTGCCCAGGGTGACTGTTGGCGACTGCATCTGCCAGTCGCGGATGCTGACATCGTTGCAGATGGTATAACCGGCGATGACAGAGGTGGCGTCGTCACGCGCCACATGGCGGCAGCGCTTGCCGATCACCAGTCCCAACTCGCACTCATAGTCCAATTGATCGGAAGCGAAGGGCAGATGGATATCATCGTAGGGGCCGTTCAGGCAGGTGACCTGTTTGTTGAACCAAATCTGGTGCTCCGGTTTGGAGAGACCGACCTTGGCCGCTTCCGCTGCGTGGGCTTCGTAATTCAGCCCGATGGCGAGATATTTGCGGGCGTTGGGCACCGGGGTTTCCAATTTGATGTCCGCCATGCCGATGGCCGCGTCCCGATTGTTTTCGGCGTCTCTGGCCTTGGCCATGGCGTCCTCGCCGGCATCCAAAAAAGCGCACATCTCGTCCGGCAGGTCCGGTGCGGCCTTGGATAGATCAATCACGGCGTCATCGACGGCGACGCCGATGCGGGTCCGGCCATCATGGGTAAAGGTTACGAGTTTCATATCTGGTCCCCTGAACGGTTTGCGGGCATGGTTGTCCCAGCTTGGATTTGGCCGCAATATGCTGAGGCAATGCCGAATGTACAAGACCATTCACCAGACCATTTGCGGTTGCCCGGAGAGACGCGTGGAGAGTAGCCAACAGGCCCGTGCGATCGAGTCTCTTGTCGCCAACCGCAAACGGCCCGGCTCCTGGACCGGCCCGCCGGAGGGCAGTGCGCCGGCGGACGAGAAGGCGGCGTATGACTTCCTGAGCCCTTATCACGCGGCGTTAGCCGCCGCCGGGTTCGGCCGCCGTGCTGGGTTCAAGATCGGCTGCACCACGAAGGTCATGCAGGATTTCATGGAAATCGACCACCCTTGCTGGGGTGGCGTGTTCGAGAACACCATCTATCATGGTGACACCAGCATTCCCTATGACACGTTCCACCGCATCGGTGTGGAGAACGAGGTGGCGGTGCGCCTGGCAGAGGATATTCCCGCCGCCGGCGCGCCTTACGACCGGGAGACGATTAGTGATTACGTGGCTGCCGTCCATGCCGCCATCGAGCTGGTGGACAACCGCTACGCCGATTTTCGCACCCTGAGTACGCCGGTTCTAATCATTGACGATTTCTTTAATGCTGGCCTGGTGCTGGGGCCTGAGATTACCGGCTGGCGAGGCTTCGACCTGGGCGCGATCAACGCCCGCACCCTGGTAAACGGGGAGGAAGCAGGGCGAGGAACCGGCGCGGACATCCTGGGTCACCCACTGGAGGCGCTCGCCTGGTTGGCCAATCACCGCTTGTCGCGGGGCGAGACGTTAAATGCCGGAGAAATCGTGTCCCTCGGCAGTATGGTCCAGGTGCAGTGGATGTCTCCCGGCGACACTGCCACCATGGAAATCGAGCATCTGGGCGCGATTTCGGTCACGTTTACCGCTTAAAACCTCAGAAAACCTGGAAATCGGCCAAATCCGTCCCCAACTACCTGAGAGGACGGATCGAAAGGTCGGACGATGCACCAACAGATCGTACAATCAGCCTTGGCGGCACTGGATAGAGACCGGGCGAAGTACTTCGCCGACGTCATGCCGCTGCTGGAGATGGATTCCCGCACTCAGGCGGAGCCAAATTTGATTTATGCGGTTCTCAAGGAAACCATGCATCTGATCCCGCCCTATCTGCCCCGCGCGGAGTTTGTCGATTTGCTGCATACCTATGTTCACCAGAACAGGGATGCGCTTAACTTTGTATTGTACTCCGCGGCCTATGTGACCAATAGCCAGGTCCTGGCCGAGACCGCCATGCCGTTTGTCCAGGACGTTGTCTCCAAGACCTTTGATCTCCACGAGGACGGGACAATAGAAACCGGCGAGCCATCGGTTCGGCGGTACGGCTGGCCTTACGAGAACGTGGACTTTCCTTACGCGGATTAGTCCGAGGTCGATAGCGCTCTATCCGCTGATTGGCGGCGGCGCTAAATCCCAATACAATCCTAAGGTATGATCGAACGTCCTGCCGTACCGAGGGTTCGGAATGAGCCCGCGTTTGAGTCTCCCTTCCAGGTGGCTCGCTTGCCGTTGTTGCTGCGGCTGCGCACCGCGGCCCTGGGGGTGAGAAGTAAGACTCTGGCGGCTCTGCTGGGCAAATCCGCGAAACGCGTGTTTGAGGCCGTTCACCTGTCATTGGGCGTACCGTTGACCGGCCATTTGTCTTTGCGGCGGGGAGAAGAGAACCTGTCTCTCCAATTCGATGGCCGGAATACGCACTTCGCCAGCCTCTATATGAACACCGGTCCTCTGGCCTACGAGGCGGAAGTGGTTGCCTTGATCGCAGCCCTTCTGCCCGACGACGGTGTGTTCTATGACGTCGGCTCCAACTTTGGCTACTTTTCTTTGAATATGGCGGTCCGTCCTGGTTTTTGCGGCCAAATTCATGCCTTCGAGCCGAACCCGCGCGCGCATGCCGATCTTAACAGTCTTATCCGCCAGGCAAACATGACGGAGACCATCTCCGCCCACGACTGCGCCCTCTCTGATCATCACGGCAGCCAACGGCTGCGTATCGATTCCGCCCACACCGCCCTGGCCAAGCTGGCTGACAATGGGGAGGGCATTTATGTCGAGGTCGAAACCCTGGACGGGCTGGAAGCGCCGGCGCCCCATGTCATAAAGGTGGACGTCGAAGGCCATGAGTTACCCGTCCTGCGAGGAGGAGAAGAAATGCTTCGCCGTGACCGTCCGGCGATTGTGTTTGAGAGCCTTCGGGACGGCCCGTTGGGCAGGACATTTGATATCTTCGAGTATCTGGCCACCCTGGACTACGTCTTTTATGTGCCCGCATGGTACATGGAAGACGATTATGCACGGTTTTTTGATCGCGTCCTAACCGCGCCGAGCGCCGCCGATAAGTCCTACCGCCTGGGCCTCTTGCCGTACGAACATCACAACCGGTTCCTGTTGAGCGATAATCTGAATGTTCTCGCTTGGCCGGCGGAGCGACACGGCGTTTTGACCGGGATTTTTGACAAGGCCATCGAATAACCCTATCCCTGCTTGAGGTGCGCGCATCGACTGCGCTACCAGACCGTATGTTTGAGCGTCAGCCCGAGGTGAAAATTCATGTCTCTGTCCCAGTCCGGTATCCTGCTGCCCGTGCCCGGCCATGCCCGGTATTTAGAGTATAGGCGGAATGCGGGTGTCCCGCCGGAAGAGGTGCTGGCCGCTATTTCTGAGCTTAAGATTGATGAGTCTTTGGTTATCGGCATCGGTTCCGGATTGGTTTCCGGCACCGGCAGATCGGTCGATGGCCTGCGGCCATTCCCGGCCCTGTCCGCCTCAGGGATAGAGATACCCTCGACACAGGCCGATCTGTGGATCTGGCAGCGAGGCCAAGACCGGGGCGACATACAAACCGCCGGACGATCTCTGCAACAACACTTGGCGCCGCTGGCCACGCTTTGCACCAATGTTGATGGTTTCAAGTACAGGGATGGGCGGGACCTGACCGGTTATGTGGACGGTACCGAGAACCCGGACGGGGAAGACGCGGTCGAGGCCGCGATCACCGACGATGGATCGAGCTTTGCAGCCGTTCAATTGTGGGCCCATGACATGGCGCACTTTGCCAGATATTCGGAATCAGAAACCGATGACATGATTGGCCGCCGGCTGAGCGACAATGAGGAGTTTGATGACTCGCCGCCCTCTGCTCACGTCAAACGCACGGCGCAGGAGAGCTTTGATCCGGAGGCTTTTGTCGTCCGCCGGTCCATGCCGTGGACGGCTGGTAGTGCGGAAGGTCTGATGTTTGTCGCTTTCGGTGCGACGCTCGATTCTTTTGAAGTGCAGTTGCGCCGTATGATCGGGGAGGAAGACGGCATTCAGGACGGTCTCTTTAACTTCTCCCGGCCCTTGTCAGGCAGTTATTTCTGGTGCCCGCCGGTCAGAGGCGGAAAATTGGATTTGAGCGCGATCAGTGCCTAAAGCAGGTTAATAGTCGTCGCCGCGCATAGAACTATCGAGCCGCGCCAGATCCGCCATCAGCATCTCTTCTTCCTGCTCGTCGATATCGACAAACCGCACAGCCATCCCGTCATCCAATGACCGGGACATTTCCGCCGCCATTACCCCGACATCGTCGATTTCCAGCTCCAGGAGTTCATCATCGGGGATGTCTTGGTCGGCCCCAAAGGCAGCGCCCCCGCCAGAAACATCCTTAAGATAGATGTCGAATTCATCGCCGTCTTCGCCCAGCCGCGCACGCGCCGGCCGGTCCGTGGGAATGCGTTTGTGTCGCCGTTTGTCTGTCCCGTCCGTCATCGTCTCCTCCAGGCTCTATAGACTGACAACATCTATAGTTCAGTACGAAACGGTCTACCGGTCAATGGAATTGTGCGTGCTCTAGTTCCCTTCGAAGACCGGTTTTTCCTTATTTACAAAGGCAGTGTAGGCGCGCTCGAAGTCGGCGGTCTGCATACAGATCGCCTGGGCCTGTGCTTCCGCCTCGATGAATTCGTTGAGGCCCATGTTCCATTCCTTGTTCAGCATGGTCTTGGTCACGCCATTGGCGAAGGTCGGTCCATGGGCGAGGCGACGGGCAAACTCGGCCGCCTCCGCCTGAAGCGCCTCCGGCTCCACCAGCCGGTTGTAAAACCCCCAGCGTTCTGCCTCGTCACCGCCCAATGAACGGCCGGTGAACAAGAGCTCCGCCGCCCGGCCCTGGCCGATGATTCGAGGCAACATGGCGCAGGCCCCCATGTCACAGCCGGCGAGGCCGACCCGGTTGAACAGAAAGGCGACTTTGCTGCGCGCCGTGCCGAGCCGGATGTCGGAGGCCATGGCGACGCAGGCGCCAGCGCCGGCGCAAATGCCGTCGATGGCGGCGATGATCGGCTGTGGGCATTCCCGCATGGACAGGATTAACTCCCCGGTCATGCGGGTGAAGGCCAGAAGCTCATCCATCTCCATCTTGATCAACGGACCGATGATTTCATGGACATCGCCGCCGGAGCAAAAATCCTCGCCGCTGCCGGTGAACACCACCGCCTTGATATCATCTACATGGACAAGCTGGCGGAAGGTCTGTCCGAGTTCCGCGTAGGACTCAAACGTGAGCGGGTTTTTCCGTTCCGGACGGTTGAGCGCCACCGTGGCGACCCGGTCATCGACTGACCAGGAAAAATGTTTCGGATTAATGTCGCTGGCTTTCATTGCGCGCCTCCTTACGTGATAGTAGCCGGATTTACAGGGACTCTATCCCGTCGGGCCCGCCGGTCCAACCGCCTTCACCACTTGCGCCCGCAAGAACGGGTCTATACAACCCGGCGCACGACAGCTCTCCTGACCAATTGGAAAATCCGATGAAGAAATTCCGCCTGCCGCTTAAAATCATGTTCAGCGACTGCGATCCCGCGCAGATCGTATTCTATCCCAAATACTTCCAGTGGTTCGACGTGGCCACCCAGCGCATGTTCAACGAGCTGGATATGGAGTGGTCGGTTTTTTGGCCGTCCAACGATATTGCCGGATTGCCGATTGTCGACGCCTCGGCGAAGTTCATGGGGCCGTCTCGCATGGATGACGAGATCGAGATCGAAAGCTGGGTTGATGAATGGCGGGATAAGACCTTCATTGTTCGCCACAACGTCATTAACAAGGGCAAGGTCATCGTCGAGGGTCAGGAAATCCGGGCCGTAATCGTGAAGGACGACACCAACCCCAAAGGCATCAGCGCGATCCCGATCCCCGATTATCTGAAGGAAAAATTCTAGGACTAGTTATCTTCTGGGCCGACCCACATAAACGGATTGTGGGCGATCTCCCAAAGATGACCATCCGGATCGCGGAAGTAGCCATGGTAACCGCCCCAGGCCGCTTTCTGGGCGGGTTTGATGATGGCGGCGCCGGCGTTTGCCGCTTCCTGCATGAGGGCTTCGACTTCGTCTTCCGAGGCCAGATTGTGCGCGATGGTCACTCCCCTAAACCCTTGGCCCTCAGCGCCCTGTGACGCGTCTTCGGCGAGATCATCCCAGTCGTACAGGCCGAGCCACGTGCCGTTTAGGTTGAAAAAGGCGACCTCGGGCGGAGAGTCGATTTTCGGCAGGCCCAGGCCTTTTTCATAGAACGCAACGGCGCGCGCCATATTCCTGACGCCCAGGGTGATCATGCTGATCCGAGGTTTCACATTTTCTCCGGTGCTCTAAGCGGAAAACTATATGCCCTTTTCCATGATCGCGTCGAGGCGGCGGCTGAACGCGGCCGGATCGTTGACCGGTTCTCCTTCGATAATGCGCGCCTGATCCAGCAGCAGGTGCGCCATGTCGTCGAGGGTCTGTTTTTTCGCCGGCTTCTCCACAGCCTGCGTCAGCTTCTTAATCAGCGCATGGGCGGGGTTAATCTCCAGCACCCGGGTGGCGGACGGCACATTCATATGCCCCTGCATTTTCAACATGCGTTCCAGATGCAGGTCCATATCCCCTTCGCCGGCCACCAGACAGACCGCGCTATCCGTCAGCCGGTCTGAGACGCGGACATCCTTGACGGTCTCGCCCAAAGTTTCTTTCAGCGACAGAATCAGCTTGGCGAGAGATGCTTCGTCGGCTTTTTCCGGCTCGGGCTCTTCCTCACCGTCTTTCTTTTTCTTCGGTTCGTTTATCTTCGACAGATCAATCCCGCCGGATGTCACCGAGGTGAAGGCTTTTTCTTCAAAATTGCCGACCATCGGCAGCCAGAACTCGTCGATGGGATCGGTCATCAGCAACACTTCAATGCCCTTGGCGCGGAAACCTTCCAGCTGGGGACTGGCCTTCAGCGCATCAATATTGTCGCCGGAGATATAGTAGATCTCGTCCTGTCCCTTTTTCATGCGCTCGATGTATTTGGACAGGCTGACCAGCCCGTCGCCGGCGGTGGTGTTGAACCGGACCAGCTCCAGTAATTTTTCACGGTTGTCCTGATCCTCGTACAGGCCTTCCTTGAGCACCGGGCCAAAATTATTCCAGAAGGTGGCATACTCCTCCGGCGCTTTCTCCGCCTTCTTCTTCAGTTCGCCGAATATCCGGCGGATCAGGGCAGACCGGATGCGGGTGACCACAACATTGTGCTGCAGCATTTCCCGGCTAACATTGAGGGGAAGGTCTTCCGAATCGACGATGCCGCGGACAAACCGCAAGTACGCCGGCAGCAGGTCTTCGCAATCGTCGGTGATGAACACCCGTTTGACGTAGAGCTTCACCCGGTGTTTGCGGTCCGGATGCATCAGATCAAAGGGCGCGGCCGACGGCACATAGAGAAGGTTCGTATATTCGATCTTGCCTTCGGCCCGGTTGTGCATGGTCAGCCAAGGGTCATCAAAGGCGTGGCCCACATGGTGATAGAATTCCTTGTACTGATCTTCTGTGATGTCGCTTTTCGGCCGCGTCCAAATGGCGGAACCGGCATTGATCTGATCTTCGCCCTCCTTGGTGGAGATCATGATCGGCACGGAAATATGATCCGAATAGGTGCGCACAATGTGGCGGATGCGCGCCTCTTCCAAATAGTCCTTTTCCTCCTTCCGCAGATAGACCGTGACAGAGGTGCCGTTGGTCTCCCGCTCGGCCTCGCTGATGGTGAAGCTGCCCTGGCCATCAGAGGTCCAGAGCCAAGCCTGGTCTTCGCCGGCCTTGCGGGTAAGAACCTCGACCTTGTCGGCGACGCTGAAGGAGGCGTAAAAGCCAACGCCGAACTGGCCGATGAGGGCGGAATCTTTCTTCTCGTCGCCCGACAGGCTTTCCAAAAAAGCGGTCGTGCCCGACCGGGCGATGGTGCCCAGATTTTCGATCAGGTCGTCCTTGTTCATGCCGATTCCGTTGTCGGCGACGGTGAGGACCCGGTCTTTCTTAAGCGTGGAAAGGTCTATCCGGAACTCGGACAGACCTTCCGCCAGTTTGCGGTCCGTCAGCGCCAGATAGCGCAGCTTGTCGCACGCGTCCGATGCGTTGGAAATCAGTTCTCGGAGGAAGATTTCCTTGTTGCTGTAGAGAGAGTTGATGACGATGCCGAGGACTTTGCTCACCTCGGCTTGGAATTCCATCTTATCTTCAGCCATTCTCAGCCTCTTCTTAAGTTCTTGATATTCCCCGAAATAGACCCAAATAGAGTCTTAAGGAGCGATTTTGCCCCGTTTGGCCCCTCATATGTGCCACCAGGGCCCAAATCGCAACCCCTGCTCATAGAAAGCGGTTTTCCCTCATTCGGGATCATTTGCAAAGTAGGGTAAAAGTCTGTCACAATACTCCTTGGTCGGGCCTTTTGAGCATCTTCCGGCCAGCCCAAAACGAACCGGAAATGCTCGTGTCCGATCGCACACTCACCAGCGAAGAGGACTCCATGCAGGTTCCAGCCACCATTACCTTCAGAGATTTTCCCCACTCCGACGCGGTTGAAGAACGTATCCGCGAGAAAATCGAAAAATTGGAAACCTACTTTGACCGGATTACGAGCTGTTCCGTCGTGGTGCAGGCGCCCCACCGGCAGCACCACAAGGGCAAGCTCTATCAAGTGCATGTGCATCTGACCCTGCCCGGCGAGGACATTATCGTCGGCAAGGATTCATCCGACGATCATACCCATGAAGATGTCTATATCGCCATCAAGGATTCGTTTGAGGCGGCGCGCCGCCAGCTCAAGAAGTACATCCGTAAAATGCGGGACCGGCATCCCAACGGTATACCGGCGGAAGAAATCGGCGCGTAAGCGGCTGAGGGTATGAACCGAGCGTCCGCTAAGTCACGGGCGCTCGGCCGCCTGATCAAGGAAATTAACGGGAACGCGGCCGAAACGGCGCGGATGACCGGTCGGGCGGCGTTCAAGCCGGCGGTCATGGCGGCGATCCGTTCGGTCCCCCGCGAAGAATTCGTTTTGCAGGAAGACCGGGACCGGGCGTATGTGAACCGTCCTCTCGGCATCGGATTCGGCCAGACCATTTCTCAACCCTATATCGTCGCCTTGATGAGCGACATTCTCGATCTGGAACCCCATGACAAGGTGCTGGAGATCGGCACCGGCTGCGGTTACCAGACGGCGGTCCTGGCCGAGCTTGCGGGGCAGGTTTATTCGGTGGAGTTGGTGGAAGATTTATCAATGCGCGCCGGGGAAACGCTGGCAAAGCTCAATTATTCGGACGTGCGTCTGAAAGTGGGCAACGGCCGCGATGGCTGGGCCGATCACGCGCCTTATCAGGCGATCATGGTGACCGCCGCAGGGCAGGACGTGCCGGGGAAACTGGTGGAGCAGTTGGACCGGGGCGGTCGGATGATCATTCCGGTCGGTCCCGAGGGCGGCCCGCAAAACCTGATCCTGATCACCAAGGACCAGACGGGGTCTCTGTCGGACGAGGCCATCCTTCCCGTCGCCTTTGTGCCCTTGGTAGACGGGTAGGTCTACCCCTCTTTCTTCGATCTTGTGGCGAACAGGACGCCCACGACGATGAGGGCGATGCCGATGGCATGATAAATCTCGAACTGTTCGTCCAGCAACAGCCAGGCCAGGAATGTGCCCACCACCGGCATGATATAGGAAACCAGGCCCGCCTTGTTGGCGCCGACCAGTTCCACGGTCCGGTTGTAACACAAGTAAGCAATCACGGTTGAGATCAGCGCCAGGTAGCCGACGCTCCATACCGTCTCCATCGATACCGGCACGGCCTCGATGAAAATTGCCTCATAAAGATAAAACGGGAACAGCATCGCCATGCCCCAGCCTACGGTCACGGTCATGAAGACAGCCGGATTGATCTTTGGCCGTTTGGGCAGGTAGACCGTGTAGAGCGCCCAGCAGATGGTCGCCACCACGATCAATATATCGCCCTGGTTGAATTCCAGCGTCAGCAGGATCGACGGGTCCCCCTGCACCATGATGGCGCCGGTGCCGAAGATGGCCAGCAGGAAACCAAGCGCCTGCAGCGAGTTGATTCGCTCCTGCAGGATCAGCATCGACAGAAAGACGATGATCACCGGTCTGACGGTGTTGATCAAAAGTGCGTTGGTCGCCGTGGTCTGGTCCAACCCGAAATAGATGATCGTGTTGTAGGCGGTCACGCTAAGCAGCGAGAGAAACAACATGATCTTCCAGTGCTTCATCACCTCCGGCCATTGCTGGCGCAGATACGGCCAGGCGATCAGCAGGAAGATCGGGAAGGTCAACGCCCAGCGCCAGAAAGCAAGGCCGATCGGCGGAATGGTCTCGTGGGTCGCGCGCGCGATCAGCGAGTTCCCGGACCAGGTGACTGCGGTAATGATCAACAACAGATAGGCTTGGTTATAGAGCCATTTCATATGCGCGGGCCGGGAACGAATGCGGGATACATCCAGCGTTTGTATCCGCCCCGGCGGCGACTGGCAAACGCACTTGCACACCCCCTTGAAAGGTCACTTGAAAGGTGGGGCGGAAACACCCATCCTGGACCCATGCAAATTGCGACCCCGCGCTCCAAGGTGGTTGCCGCCCTGGGCCCCACCAACACCGGTAAAACCTATCTGGCGTTCGAACGCATGCTGGCTCATGGCAGCGGCATGATTGGCTTTCCCCTGCGGCTGTTGGCGCGGGAGAACTATGACCGGGCGGTAGAGGCCAAGGGCGCCCGGCAGGTGGCGTTGATCACCGGTGAAGAAAAGATCGTGCCACCGTACGCCAAGTATTTCTTCTGCACGGTCGAGGCCATGCCTGTCGACAAGGAAGTCGCGTTCCTGGCCGTCGATGAAATCCAGATGTGCGGCGACCCTGACCGGGGGCATATTTTCACCGACAGATTGCTCCACGCCCGAGGCGTCGAAGAGACCATGTTCATGGGCGCGGAGAGCATGACAAACCTCTTAAAGAGGCTGGTGCCGGGGATTGAGATCATTTCCCGGCCCCGGTTCTCGACGCTGTCTTATGCGGGCGGGCGAAAGATCATCCGTCTGAAACCACGGAGTGCCGTGGTCGGCTTCTCCGCCGGCGACGTCTATGCCATTGCCGAGCTGATCCGCCGGCAGCGCGGCGGCGCGGCGATTGTCATGGGCGCGCTTAGCCCGCGCACCCGCAACGCCCAGGTGGAGATGTTTCAGAACGGCGATGTGGATTATCTGGTCGCCACCGACGCCATCGGCATGGGGCTCAACATGGATGTGGATCATGTGGCCTTCGCCGGGCTCAAGAAGTTCGATGGCACGTTCCGCCGGGACTTGCGGGCGGACGAACTGGGTCAGATCGCCGGGCGGGCGGGCCGGCACATGAATGACGGCACGTTTGGCGTCACCGGCGATGCGCCGGATATCCCGCCGGAGATCGTCGAAGCCGTCCAAGAACATCGCTATGACCCGCAGCGTTTTGCCTATTGGCGGAATGTAGAGCTCGACTACGGCTCCGTCGACGCGCTTCGGGCCAGTCTCACCCGCAAGCCCGAGATCCAAGGCCTTACCCGCGTGCGGGCCACCGATGACGAACGGTTCCTGATGGAGCTGTCCAGGGACAAGGCCTTAACCGAGATGGCGGCGGACCAGGACGCGGTCCGGCTGTTTTGGGAGATTTGCCGCATCCCCGATTTCAAGAAGGGCCTGGGCGGGGATCACACCGGGTTGTTGGCGCAGCTCTATAAGATGTTGGCCGGCGGCCGGCGCCTGCCCGCCGAATGGGTGGCCCGGCAAGTATCCCGGATCGATCAAACCGACGGCGGAATCGAAACCCTGGTGGCGCGGATCGCCGGCATTCGAATCTGGACCTATATTTCCCATCGGCCGGATTGGCTGGATGATCCCGACCATTGGCAGGAACGCACCCGCGAGATCGAGGACCGGCTCTCCGACGCCTTGCATCAGCGCCTGACCCAGCGGTTCGTCGATCAGCGGACGGCGACCCTGGTCAAGCGGCTGCGCGACCGGGACGATCTGCAAGCGAGCGTCACGCGGGAAGGGGATGTGCTGGTGGAAGGCCATTATGTGGGCCAGCTCAGAGGCTTCCGGTTCCAGGCGGACGCCTCTGATTCGGAAGTGGCGGGGAAGGCCGTCTCCAACGCTGCGTTCAAGGCGCTGGGCCGGGAAGTGGCGCGCCGCGCGTCTGTGCTCGGATCTCCGGGAGAACTGGAGAACGTATCGCTCAAACCCGATGGCCGGGTCTATTGGCATGACGATGTGATCGCCCGGCTGGTCAAAGGCGCAACGGCGTTGAGTCCCAGAATTGAACTCCTACACCGGGAGCTATTGGAAACCGCGCAGCAGGAAAAACTCACGGTCACATTACAGGCGTGGCTGGAGGGGGAGATCGGCGTGACCCTTAGGGCGCTGATCAAGCTTCAGAACGCCAAGCTGGAAGGCGCAGTCAGGGGATTGGTGTTTCAGTTGGTGGACGGGCTC
This sequence comes from uncultured Rhodospirillaceae bacterium, assembly GCA_964611435.1. Taxonomy (GTDB): domain Bacteria; phylum Pseudomonadota; class Alphaproteobacteria; order Rhodospirillales; family UBA2165; genus JAYPHU01. The sequence goes on from CAZSXT010000041.1 coordinate 22,684, forward strand.
GGCTACTTGCCGAAACTTGTCGCCGGCAAACAGTTAAAGGCGCTGGTGGAGAAAGACTATGGCGCGCTCCGGCGGCTGGAGGTGAAGCTCGGCCGGCGGGAGATTTTTCTACCCGCGCTGACCAAACCCAAACCGGCGCGGCTGGCGGCGATCCTCTGGAGTGTGCATCGGGATCTGCCGGACGTGCCGGAGATGCCGCCGGCCGGCCGGGTGACTTTGCCCAATGACGGCGCCTTGCCGGAGGGCTTCCGGGAGATCCTGGGTTACCGGGAGACGGGACCGCTGCTGATTCGGGTGGATATTCTGGAACGCTTCCTGGGCCAGTTGAAGCGCCGGGCGGCCAAATCGCCTTTCACAGCGGATGCGGAATTGCTCAATCTTTTGGGGGCCTCGGTTGAGGAAATGACTGGCGTTCTGGCCGCGCTCAATTACGAATCTGTAGAGACCGAAGGGGGACAAGCCTTCCAATTGCGCACCCGGCCGAAGAAAAAGAAACAGAAAGGCCGCCGCAAGCCGCCCCGGCCCAAGACAGAGATCGAGGATTCCCCCTTCGCCAAACTGAAAGAATTGGCGCTCGACAAATGAGCGACGCGTCCCTCCGGCTCGACAAGTGGCTGTGGCACGCCCGGTTCTTCAAAAGCCGGTCCCTGGCCGCCAAAGTGTGCCAGTCAAAAAAAATCCGGGTGAATGGGGACCTGATCTCCAAAGCCCATCAAAAAGTCCGGCCGGGCGATGTGCTTACGTTCCCCTTGGGCCCTCACATCCGCCAGATCGAAATTTCGGCCCTGGGAACAAGGCGCGGACCGGCGGCCGAAGCGCAGACGCTCTACAAGGACCTGGACCCGCCGTCAGCAAAACAAAAGCCCAAGGAACAGCCCGTGCCGCCGCCCGCACAGCGTGATACCGGCAGCGGCCGGCCGACCAAAAGCCAACGCCGGGCCATCGACCGGCTTAAGGATTTTCTTTTCGGTAGATAACGCAGAGATTGTTGGACGGCATCTCGACCTTGTGGTCAAACGCCAACCCGTGATCGGCGGCCAAGGCCGTCACATCGGCCATGTCTCGCACGCCCCAGGACGGATCGCGGGACTTGAGGGATTCATCAAACTCCCGGTTGCTTTCGGCGCTGTGTTCTCCGCCGATGGAAAAGGGGCCGTAAAAAATCAGCGCACCGCCTGGGCTAAGACCCCTGCCGACACCGGCCATCAAACCGGTGCACGACTCCCAGGGCGAAATATGGATCATGTTGCAGCACAGCACGGCGTCGAAACGATCAATGGGCCAGGCGTCTGCGCGGGTGTCCAATTCCAACGGCGGCGGCGCGTTGGTCAATTCGTCGCGCTGGATCCAGGCCTGAATGCTGCGGCGGTACTCTTCTTCCGGCTCGCTTGCCTGCCATGTCAAATTAGGAAAATGCCCGGCGAAATACGCGGTGTGCTGGCCAGACCCGGCAGCGAGTTCCAGCACGGTGCCGGTCTCCGGCAGAACGTCCTTCAGAACGGCCAGGATCGGCTCTTTGTTTCGTTCCGGCGCCGGCCAGGATAACCGGTCGCCATCCGCGACCAGCAGGTTCTTCCAATGGGTCTGACGTTCTGTGATCATGCTACCTGTTCCGCAATCTGGCCGGGGACGAGCGGCACTTTAGCGGCCATGTCTCGTCCTGACCATGCTCGCTTCTTTCGCGATCCGACAGAGGTGTGATTGCAGCTGCCTATCCAGGCGTCTAGAGTGCGCACATGATTAACAGGATCAAACAGCTACTGTCCGGCGAAAGCGCCGACAACACCCCGGAGGCGCGAGCCGATGAGGTGCAGCTCGCAACGGCTGCGTTGCTGGTCGAATCCGCATTTATGGACGGCAATTTCGACGAAGACGAAATGCAGAGCATCCAGCGGCTTCTGACCGACCGCTTCAACCTCAACGAGGAGGAGCTGGAAACTTTGGTGTTCGAGGCCGAGCAGGCTGTGGCGGCGTCAGGCCAACTCTACCGATTTACCCGGGTCATAAAGGACCGTTTCGATGAAGAGCAGCGCATTGGCATGATCGAAATGCTGTGGGAAGTGGCCTTCGCCGATGGGGACGCGGATCATTTTGAACAGAACCTGATCCAGCGGGTGGCGGGCTTGATTTTTGTCTCGGACCGGGATCGCGGCGACGCCAAAAAACGGGTCATGGCAAGGCTTGGCATTAGCTAATCACCAGTGTAAGAAAGTAACAGAACCGCCCGGAGGGCTTCCACAGGGCTAGTCAGTCAAAGGTATTAAACGGAGAAGAATATGACTTACGTCGTCACGGAGAACTGCATTAAGTGCAAGTACATGGACTGTGTTGAAGTCTGTCCCGTGGACTGTTTCTACGAAGGGGAAAACATGCTGGTCATCCATCCGGACGAATGCATCGACTGCGGTGTGTGCGAGCCGGAGTGCCCCGCCGAAGCGATTGTGCCCGATACGGAAGACGGGCTCGACGATTGGCTGGAGATCAATCAGAAATTTGCCGAAGCCTGGCCCAACATCACGACCAAGGGTGAGTCCCCCGCGGATGCTGATGAATGGAAGGACAAGGAAGGCAAGAAAGCTGAATTGAGCGAAGCGCCTGGTGCTGGCGGCTAAACCGGCTCCGCTTCGCCGGAATTTGAGAAAACGGCCCGGATTTCCGGGCCGTTTCGCATTAGGGTGGTAGGGCTGTATTTTGCCCCAATTTTGTGCTATCTAGTGCGAGCGTCGACTGTAGGGTCGGCTTTGGTGTTTAACCATCGAATATTGCCGGATGAATACCGGCCTTGGGTGCTCTATAGGTTTGATTTCGTTGGAGAAAACAACGGTTTAACGGAAATCATCCGATCATTCCACAGATTGAGACCATGGTGGCCGTGGCGTGCGTAAACGCCGCGGGAGTGGTGTAGACCTCTCATCCGGCGGACAATTGGAGAAGATTGAAGCGAATGGCAAAAGCAACAACCAAAAAGAAAACAAGCGCAACGAAGAAAAGCAAGCTGGCCTTCAAGGCCGGCGATCATGTCGTCTACCCGACCCATGGCGTGGGTCAGGTGCAGGGGATCGAAAAGGAAACCATTGCCGGGCATAAACTGGAACTGGTCGTGGTAACCTTTGACAACGACCGGATGACCCTCCGGGTGCCGGTGAATAAGATGGATACATCGGGTCTGCGCAAGGTGAGCTCCCGCAAGATTATGGATAACGCACTGACCACATTGAAGGGCAAGGCCCGGATCAAGCGCACCATGTGGAGCCGCCGGGCGCAGGAATACGAAGCCAAGATCAATTCCGGTGATCCGGTTTCCATCGCCGAGGTGGTGCGCGATCTCTACCGTAATGTCGGCCAGCCTGATCAGTCCTTCTCGGAGCGGCAAATCTACGAAGCCGCGCTGGAGCGTCTGGCCGGCGAATATGCGGCGGTCGAGAACCTGGACAAGGAAAAGGCGACGGAGAAGCTGGAAGAGGTTCTGCAGGCCGCCTAAACCAAATTTTCACTTGGCAGTCCGGAGACGGCGGGCCATGTTGAAAGAGACCTCAACAAATAGTGGGATGGAATAATGACCTTTGTGAAACCGAAAATGATGATGGCCGTGCTGGCCGTGGTGGCCGTTGGCGCTTTGGGCGCATGAGATCCCGAAGTCGGCAGCGAGGCCTGGTGCAAGGCGCTGAAGGAAAAGCCCAAGGGTGACTGGTCCGCCAATGAGGCGACCGATTTCGCCAAGCACTGCGTGCTGAAGTAAGTCAGCGTCCTATCGAATTAAAGAGGCCGCCTTTCGAGGCGGCTTCTTTGCGTTGGGATGCTCCCTAGGGTCTTAACCTTAAGCCCTAAGCCGTTTTGAGGGGGAGGGGCGAATAATCCACCGCCGCCATCTCCTCGCGGGCCAGTTTCTCCATCAGCATGGCCTTGGTGGCGACAAAGTCCGGATCGTCCCAGAGATTGTTGATCTCGTACGGGTCCTCCTCCAGATCGTATATCTCGCCCCAATCCACGCCATGATAGATCGACATGCGATAGCGTTCTGTAACCAGCGTGCGGAGCCGGATTGGTTGCTTGAGTCCGAAATAGGGCCGGGGCTCTTCCTGTTCCACCAGCGCTGCGCCGGAGCCCTGATCTTCCGCGCCGCCGATTTCCGGCAACAGGGATCGGCCCTGGATGCCGTAGTAGGGATCAAGGCCAGCCCGGTCCAAGATGGTCTGTGCGATATCGACGGTGCCCGACAGCGCCGCCGACGAACCTGCGGAGGCCCGGTCCGGCGTATCGGCCCAGATGAACGGCACCCGGATCAGCCCGTGATAATGGATCGGACCTTTTAGGATCAGTTGATGATCACCCAGCAGATCGCCGTGATCGGTGGTGAAGACCACGACCGTGTTGTCGGCCATGCCCAGCTCGTCCAGCTTGGCCAGCACTTGGCCGATACTATCGTCGATCATGGAGATCATGCCGCAGGTAAGCGCCAGGGCTTCCCGCAGATGTTGCTCCTCCGCCAAGGCAAAGAGGGACTGCGACGTCGTCACTTGGGCGCCGGATTCGCGCCGTTCATGTGCCCAGGCCACGTTCGGCGGTGGGGCTGTATTGGTGTGGAACGAGTCCGGGATCACCATGTCCTCGGGCTTGTACATGTCCCAGTACTTGCCCGGCGGGGTGAACGGGTGGTGCGGGTCCGGGTACGACATCATCATGAAGAACGGCTTGTCGCCGCCGGATTTCGCTTGCTCGTCCAGATAGTCAAGCGAGTGCTGAGTGATATAGCTGGTCGGATAGTCTTCCTCGGGGATGGCGGTGCGCCAGGCCTGAGGGCAGGTATAATCGTGATCCAACTGGTTCTCCGCGCCCCGCAGATTCTTCGAATTCTCATGCCGGCTTTCCAGCCATCGGGTGTAATCGCCGCCCACCTCATCGCCGTGGCCGGTCTGCAACTTCACCGTCTCGAATCCATAGAAAGGGGTTTTGACGTCAAAGGTGGAATGTTCGTCCCAGCGCTCCGGCGTTTCCTGATCATAGACCTCGTCATCGTGGTTATAGACCCGGGCCTCGCTGAACCTGTCCGGCGCCGGTTTCTTGCCTTCTTCCGGTTCCGGCCGGCCATAGGCGGCGCCGATGTTGGTCATGTTCTGCAAGTGGCTCTTGCCGATGAGCGCGGTGCTGTATCCTTGTTCCCGTAAGAGATCTACGAAGGTGGCTTCCCCCTGATCCAGCGGAATCCCGTTGTGCCGCACCCCGTGCACCGACGGCATGCGCCCGGTCATCAGGGTGGACCGGTTGGGCATGCAGATGGCGCAAGACACGTAGAATTTGTCGAACTTGCGTCCCCGCGCCGCGATACTGTCGATGTGGGGCGTCTTCAGGACCGGATGGCCATAGCAGCCGAGATGGTCCGCCCGGTGCTGGTCGGTGATGATGAAAACGAAATTGGGTTGCTTGCTGTCGGCCATATGTGTTCCGTCCCCTGAAGCGCCAGTTCCATACATGGCGCGAGATTGATTTCAGCCGATTAAAGCCGATGAAACGGGCCTTGGAAACCCAGCGCGGGCACAAATGCAGCCTTTTTCACGGACTGGAAATATCTCTTATGGCTTTTGCAAGCAGCGTTTCCTTCGGCACGTCCGCCCGTCGCCACGCAAGCAATGAGACTGTAAACCCGCCTACGGCGGAGCTGGTGTGCTGGCCTGCCAGCCGAAGCCTACAGGGAAATTTGGGCGTAGGCTGGCGACCCCGGCAGGATTCGA
>CAZSXT010000042.1:0-24106 GCA_964611435.1 uncultured Rhodospirillaceae bacterium
CTTGCCCACGCCGGCGCCGCCGAACAGGCCGATCTTACCACCCTTGGCGTAGGGCTCGATCAAATCGACGACCTTGATGCCGGTGACCAGGATTTCCGCCTCCGTGGATTGGTCGAGGAACTCCGGCGCGGAACGGTGGATCGGCAGGGAAGAGGTGGAGTTCACCGGGCCCCGTTCGTCCACAGGCTCGCCGATAACGTTCATGATCCGGCCCAGGGTCTCAGGCCCCACCGGCATCATGATCGGCTCACCCGTATCAACCGCCTCCTGCCCGCGGACCAGACCGTCGGTCGTGTCCATGGCGATGGTGCGGACCTGGGATTCACCCAAGTGCTGCGCCACCTCAAGGACCAGCCGGTTGCCGTTATTGTCCACTTCGAGAGCGTTCAGAATTTCCGGTAGATCGCCGTCGAACTTCACGTCAACGACAGCGCCCATTACCTGGGAAATCGTGCCAACATTGTTTTTGGCCATTGTCCTAAACTCCTGTTGCGCTACAGCGCTTCCGCGCCGGAAATAATTTCAATCAATTCGCTGGTGATCTTGGCCTGACGCGTCCGGTTATAGGTCAGCGTCAATCCGTCGATCATCTCACCGGCGTTGCGTGTGGCGTTATCCATCGCCGACATGCGGGCGCCGTGTTCGGAGGCGCTGCTTTCCAGCAGCGCGCGGAACACCTGCACCTTCAGGTTACCCGGCAGCAGATCGGTGAGAATTTCCTGCTCCGATGGTTCAAATTCATAGGCCGCGGCAGGACCTTCCTGAGCCGGGGCCGCCGCTTCGTCGTCGTCATCGTCGTCGGAAGCGGCCACTTCAACCGGGATCAGCCGTTGGGGCGTCACCACCTGCGTAATCGCCGAAACGAACTTGTTGTAGACCACCGTGCAGACATCAAACTCGCCGTCTTCGAACATCGAGATGATTTTTTCCGCCACCTCATCCGCTTCGGCGAAAGTCACGCCGGCCCGGCCGATGCCCTGGAAGCTATCGACGATATGGGACTGGAAATCCCGGCGTAGCGCATCGCGGCCCTTACGGCCCACGCACAACAGTTTCACCGTCTTGCCATCGGCCAGCAGCGCACGGGTGCGATTCCGCACTTCCCGGGCGATATTGGCATTGAAACCGCCGCAGAGACCCCGGTCGGACGTTACGGCGACCAAGAGATGAACCTCGTCGGACCCCGTACCCGCCAGCAGCTTCGGCGCACCTTCGGTGGAGCCCAGGTTTTCCAGGACCGAGGCGATCATGCGCTCCATCCGCTCGGCGTACGGCCTGGCGGCCTCGGCAGCTTCCTGAGCACGGCGCAGCCGGCTGGCCGCCACCATCTTCATGGCCGACGTGATCTTCTGCGTGGACTTCACGCTGGAGATCCGGGTCTTGAGTTCCTTCAGGTTCGCCATGATCTAGGGCCGGTCTTCCTGCAATGAGTAACTAAGCGAAATTCTTGGTGAAATCGTCAAGGAAGGCCTTAAGCTTCTCCTCGGTCTCGTCCGACACGGCTTGTTCCGAGCGAATGGCCTCCAAGATATCGGCACCTTTTTCCCGGATCGTGTCGAGGAAAGCAGCCTCGAACCGGACCACATCATTCACCGCAATGCCGTCCAGATAACCGTTCACGCCGGCGAAAATCGCCACCACCTGTTCTTCCATCGAATACGGCGAGAACTGGGACTGTTTCAGCACTTCCACCAGACGGGAGCCACGGGCCAGCAGCCGCTGGGTAGAAGCGTCCAAATCCGAGGCAAATTGTGCAAAAGCTTCCATTTCCCGATACTGGGCAAGTTCCAGCTTGATGGAGCCGGCGACCTGTTTCATCGCTTTCACCTGCGCCGCCGATCCCACACGGGACACGGACAGGCCGACGTTCACCGCCGGGCGAATACCGCGATAGAACAGATCGGTTTCCAGGAAGATCTGGCCATCAGTAATGGAAATCACGTTGGTCGGAATATAGGCTGACACGTCGTTGGCCTGGGTCTCGATCACCGGCAGCGCCGTGAGCGAGCCCGCGCCCTGTTCGTCATTCATCTTGGCCGCACGTTCGAGCAGGCGTGAGTGCAGATAGAACACGTCGCCCGGATAGGCTTCACGTCCAGGCGGGCGGCGGAGCAGCAGGGACATCTGCCGGTAGGCGACCGCCTGTTTGGTCAAATCGTCATAGAAAATCACCGCGTGCATGCCGTTGTCGCGGAAATACTCGCCCATGGTGCAGCCCGCATAGGGCGCCAAGAACTGCATCGGCGCCGGTTCGGACGCGGTGGCGGCAACAACGATGGAATAGTCCAGTGCGCCGTTTTCTTCCAACACCTTCACCAACTGCGCAACGGAGGAGCGTTTCTGCCCGACCGCCACATAGACGCAGAACAGCTTCTCCGAATCGTCCTTGGCGGCGTCGTTGATTTTCTTCTGGTTCAGGATGGTGTCGATAATGATCGCGGTCTTGCCGGTCTGACGGTCGCCGATGATCAGCTCCCGCTGGCCGCGGCCGACCGGGATCAGGCTGTCGATGGCTTTGAGACCGGTCTGCATCGGCTCATGCACGGATTTCCGCGGAATGATGCCCGGCGCCTTCACCTCGATCAGTGAACGTTCTTTGGCGTTGACATCACCTTTGCCGTCGATGGGATTACCCAGCGCGTCGACCACGCGGCCCAGCAATTCCTTGCCGACGGGCACATCGACGATTTCGCCGGTCCGCTTAACCGTGTCGCCTTCTTTGATATTCCGGTCATCGCCGAAGATCACGACACCCACATTGTCTTCTTCCAGGTTCAGCGTCATACCTTTGATGCCGCCCGGGAATTCGACCATCTCGCCGGCTTGGACTTTGTCCAATCCGTAGACGCGGGCGATACCGTCGCCGACCGACAACACTTGGCCGACTTCGGCGACTTCCGCGTCGGTGCCGAAATTCTGAATCTGTTCTTTGAGAATTGCGGAGATTTCCGCTGCGCGGATTTCCATTATCCAACCCCTCTCATGGCAAGCCGCAACTGCTGCAGCTTAGTGCGAATTGATGAATCCACCATCCGCGATCCCAGCCGGACGACGAGGCCGCCCAAAAGGTCAGGATCGACTTTGGCGTTGATGCTGACGTTTCCACCCATGGACCGTTTCAGCACGCTTTCGAGTTCCGCCGTCTGCTTGTCGGACAGCGGCGTGGCGGACGTCACGTGGGCGGTTACTTCGCCTCGGCGTCCGGCCAGAATTTGGAGATAGCCCTTAATAATGTCGGAGATCGCAAACAGGCGGCGGTTGGCCGCGGCGACGCCGACGAAATTTTTGGTAAGCTCGGAGGCCCCGGCCTGATCCAGGATCGCCCGCATGGCCTTGCCCTGTTCATCGCGGGAGATCACCGGCGAACGCACCATGCGGTTCAAATCGGCGCTTTCATTGATCAGTGCATCAAGGCCGCGGAGATCGTCCGCGACCTGATCCAATGCGCTTTGGGATTCCGCCAGCTCGTACAAAGCGGTGGCATAGCGACCGGCCAACCCGGTTACGCCTGTCGTATCGGATGACACCCTTACTTAATCCTCTTTGACGATTACCCTGGAGAATTTCGCGAAAAATCGGCCGCGAAAACCCAATTGACTGAACAAAAAACTGCACTTTTTGGCGGCTCCCCGCCCGAAAGCGAGGGTTGTCTACCATACTGACCCCGGCCTGACAAGCGATTGAGGGGGACATTATCCGGCAGCTTTTTTACATAGTAATTACAATGCTTTAGGCTAATTTTTCCTTACATGAAACTGTAGGGATCAATGTCCACGTGGACCCGGACCTTGCGGGGGATTTGAGTGGCGTTAAGCCATTGGCGAATCCGCGCCTGAATATTGACGTTGCGCCCTGTCTTCACCAAGAACCGGCGGCGGTGGCGGCCCCGCAGCAGTTTCAACGGCGCATCCGCCGGGCCCAGCACCATGACCCCATCCTGGCGCGGCGCCGACCGGCTGAGCGCCCTGACCGCCGTCTCCACAGCCCCTTCGTCGATGCCGGAAACCACGATCCCGGCCAGCCGGCCATAAGGCGGCATGCTGGCGATTTCCCGGTCGGCGGTTTCCGCCGCGAGGAACCCATCCCGGTCCCCGGCGCCCAAGGCCCGGATCACCGGATGATCCGGCATATAGGTCTGTACGATCACCCGGCCCGGCCGTTCCGCCCGGCCGGCGCGCCCCGCCACCTGATACAATAACTGGAACGTGCGCTCCGCCGCCCGCAGTTCCCCTCCGGCGAGACCCAAGTCTGCGTCCACCACGCCAACCAGGGTCAACATGGGGAAATGATACCCCTTAGCGACGATCTGGGTGCCGATCAGCAGGTCGATCTCTTGATCTTCAATCCGGCGCACCAGTTCCGCCGCCTGACCCGGTCCGTAAATTGTATCGCTGGCCACCACCTCGACACGAATATCGGGAAACAGCTCCTGCACTTCCTCGGCCAGGCGTTCGACACCAGGTCCACAGGCGAAAAGCTTTCCCTCCGCGTCGCACTCGGGACACGCGTCGGGCAGCTTCGTTCCGTAGCCACAATGGTGGCACTGCATCCGGCCCAGCAATCGATGCTCCACCAGCCAGGCGGAGCATTGTGGGCACTGCAGCCGGTGCCCGCAGGCTCGGCACAGGGTCAGCGGCGCATAACCCCGGCGGTTGAGGAACAGGAGCGCCTGTTCATTGCGTTCAAAAGTACCTTTTAGTCCCGCCACCAATTTGGGCGACAGCCACTTGCCGGCGTCGGGTGCGTCCGAGCGCATATCGGCGATTTCGATTGTCGGCAGTTCCGCGCCAGCATGGCGGTCCGGCAGCGTGTGATGGCCATAGCGGCCTTGGTTCACATTGTGCATGGTCTCCAACGATGGCGTGGCGGAGGCCAGCACCACGGGAATATCGCCCAGGTTCGCACGCACCACCGCCATGTCGCGGGCGTTGTAGACCACGCCATCCTCTTGTTTGAAGGAACCGTCGTGTTCTTCGTCCACCACGATCACGCCAAGATCAGGGTACGGCAAGAACAACGCGGAACGGGCGCCGACAACCACCCGCGCTTCGCCAGTGGCCACCGCCCGCCAGGTCACGCGCCGCTGCAAACCCGTCAGGTCCGAATGCCAGAGCGCGGGGGGCGTGCCGAATCGCAGCCGGAACCGGTCCAGCCACTGGGCGCTGAGCGCGATTTCCGGCAGCAACACCAGCGCCTGTTTGCCGGCCGCCAAGGCTTCGCACACCGCTTCCAAATAGACCTCTGTCTTGCCGGAACCCGGCACGCCGTCCAACAAGGTCGTCGAATACGTAGCTTCCTTCACCAGCCGGACAAGGTCCTCCGCCGCCTTGGCCTGTTCCGGCGACAAGGTTGGGCCCTTGGCGCTGAGGTCCGGCGGATGGAAAGCCGGCGGCGGCGGTAATTCGAGCCGAACCAGCGCACCCGCCTCGTGCAGACCTTTGATCACCGACGGGCTGGCGCCGGCCTCCCGCGCCAGATCAGCGCCGGTGCGGGATGGTGAATTCGTCAACACGTCAATCACCCGCTGGCGCGCCGCCGTCATCCGCACGTCCGGCATTTCATCGGCCAGCCGATAGGCAATGACCGGCTTCGGCGGATATAGCGCATCGGGCACGGACATGGCCATCTTCAGGACCGAGCCCTCCGACGACATGGTGTAGTTCGCTACCCATTCCACCAACTTGCGGGACACATCGGGCAAGGGCGGCGTCTCCAACACCTCGAAAATCTCTTTCAATTTCTCCGCCGCCACCTCGCCTGGCGGTGAATCCCAGACCACACCGACCACTTTTCGCACCCCCAGCGGCGCCAAGACGAAGTCGCCGGGCGCGACGGATAGGTGATCCGGCACGCCATAGGTATAGCCCTGTCCGCCCGAGCCCCTGACGGGAAGCGGCAGAAGAACGGTGACCGTGTTGGGAGATGCGTCGGACATGGGGGCAATTTAACTTGTGAAGAGGAAGATGGATACGTCTGTTCTTCTCTCCCGATCTCCAACTGCGTCACCCCCACCCGCGTTGTCCGGTATCCCGGACTCCGCACCCTCCCCCGTAAAGGGGGAGGGCATTTAGCTGCGGGCTCTCTAAATACGCCTTCCCCCCTTGCGGGGGAAGGTGGCCCGAAGGGCCGGATGGGGGGGCACGTCCACGCGTGAACACACATGCACAGTTGCCTTCACAACCCGAATCGGGGTGTATTGGCGGATACCCCCGTGCCCACCATCAAGCAAAAGGGACGAGTATGAAGTTTTTTATCGATACGGCGGATACGGACGAGATCAAGTCCCTGGCCGGGACCGGCATGGTCGATGGGGTCACCACGAACCCGTCGCTGATCGCCAAGACCGGCAGGCAATTTCTGGACGTGATTGAAGAAATTTGCGGGATCGTTGACGGCCCCGTGAGCGCCGAAGTCACCGCCACCGATGCAGAGACTATGATCAAGGAAGGCCAAAAGCTGGCCGCCATCGCCAAGAACGTCGCCGTCAAAGTCCCCCTGACCGAAGATGGGCTCATCACCTGCAAGACGCTGTCGGACGCCGGCACAATGGTCAATGTGACGCTTTGTTTTTCGGCCGCCCAGGCGATCCTGGCGGCCAAGGCGGGCGCGACATTCGTTTCGCCCTTCGTTGGCCGGCTGGATGATCTCAGTCAGGACGGCATGCAGTTGATCTCCGATATCTGTGACATCTACGCCAACTACACGGCGTTCGAGACCGAAATTCTGGTGGCCTCGGTGCGCGGTCCCCAGCACGTGGTGGACGCCGCCCGGCTGGGCGCGGACATTGTCACCATCCCGCCGTCGGCCCTGAAACAACTCTTTAAGCACCCGCTGACCGACAAAGGCCTGGCGGCGTTTCTCGACGATTGGGCCAAGACCGGCCAGAGCATTCTGGGAGACTAAGCATGAGCCAAGACACGCAGGACGCAGCGCTTGCCCAACCGGGTGAGCTTGAAACCGCCGACGTGATCGAGTACCTCCGCGCCCATCCGGATTTCTTGACCGAAAACCCGGAACTGCTGGACGTCATGACCCCGCCGATGCGGTGGTCAGGTGACAAGGTGGTCGATATTCAGACCTATATGCTGGACCGGCTGAAGAACGAATCCGACGATCTGAAGGATGCGGCCAATCTGCTGATCAGCACGACCCGCGCCAATATGATGATCCAGACCCGGACCCATGCCAGCATCATCGCGTTGCTGGGCGCGGATACGTTCGAGAAACTGGTGCATGTCACCTGTTTTGATCTGCCCCTGCTGCTGGATGTGGATGCGGTATCGCTCTGTTTTGAAACCGGCCAAACCGGACAGACCCAATTGGGGGCCTCCGATATCCGCTGGTTCGCCCCGGGCACGGTGAACAAAGTGCTGGGCAGCGAGGATGATTTTGCCAAGTTGATGGAACACACCTCTGACGACGGCTCGGTGTTTGGCGAGGCGGCCGGCATCGTCCGCTCCGCCGCTCTGGCCCGGATCGGCCCCGGCAACATCGCGCCGCCGGGCCTGTTGGCGTTGGGCTCCCGCACCAAAGGGGCGTTCCATGGCGGGCAGGGAACGGACCTTTTGGTGTTCCTGGCGCGGGTCCTGGAAGCCTGCGTCAATAACACGCTGGAGAAAGACAGCCTCAAAGCCTGAACGGATGGTAAAACCCATCGACTATATCGCCGAGCCGGCGCTGATCAGCACCATTGATGACTGGCGGCGCTGGATGGGCGTGGAGCGAAACTGCTCCGACCACACACTTGATGGCTACAGCCGCGATCTGGCGGCCTTCCTCACCTATCTCAGCGAGCACCTGGGTTATGCGCCGGGGCTGAACGATCTGCAAAACCTGGCGGCCGGCGATTTTCGCGGCTACCTCGCGAAACGCCACAATGATGGACTGTCCCGGCCGTCTACCGCACGGGCCGTTTCCACGCTACGTAATTTCTTCCGCTATCTGGAGCGTAACGACCTGGCCCACAACGCGGCGATCAAGGCGATCAAAACCCCAAAGCTGCCGAAGGCCGTGCCCAAGCCCCTGTCCGCGGTCGAAGCCAAGGAAGCCTTGGCAACTTTCGGCGAGATGCAGGATACACCCTGGCTCGCCGATCGGGACATCGCACTGATGACGCTTTTGTATGGCTGCGGGCTGCGCATCTCCGAAGCGTTGAACCTGAATGTGGGGGAGATCGGCGAGGCCGATGCGCTGGTCATCACCGGCAAGGGCAACAAACAACGGATCGTGCCGCTGTTGCCCGTGGTGAAAGAGGCGATTGCGCTCTACCAACAGACCTGCCCGTTCGGGCTCAGAAAAGGCGATCCCCTCTTCGTGGGCGCGCGGGGCAAGCGTTTGAACCCCGGCGTGGTGCAGCGCCAGATGCGCAAGGTCCGCGCGCTTCTGGGCCTGCCGGAAACGGCGACGCCCCACGCGCTCCGCCACAGTTTCGCGACGCACTTACTCGCCGGCGGCGGCGATCTCCGGACCATTCAGGAATTGCTGGGACATTCGTCGCTCTCCACCACCCAGCGCTATACGGAGGTGGACACGGCCCGGCTGATGGAAGTCTATCGCGACGCCCATCCACGGGCGCGGGGATAATCAGGCAATCCAGGCCTTCGCCGCGTCCTTTTGGTCGGGCGAAAAGAACTTCACGTCGGCCTTGGTGAGCTTGTCGGCGACGGCGGCGCACAGCGCCTCCCAGCGGCTGGTGCCGATGACCGCCAGCTTTTCGATCTGATCCCAGTGTTTGATGCCGAAGGCGGTCTTGTCCCAGGCGGCCACCCAGTCCCAGCCGTCAAAATGTTCGATGTCAGCCAATAGCCGCAACGAGCCCTGATCGGCGATCACCGCCTCCAATTTCGGTAGCACGGCTTTCAGGTCCTCATCGGTGACCTTGCCGGACAATCGGACACAGGCGAGGGAGCCCGCGCTTTCGGGAAGAAGTTCAAACATGGAATTCTGATCGGCGCTACATATGCAGGGCGCGGCCATCGACCGCCAAGGCGGCTTCCTTAACCACTTCGGAGAGGCCCGGATGGCCGTGGCAGATGCGGGCGATGTCTTCCGCCGCGCCGCCGAATTCCATCACGGTCACGCATTCCTGGATCAGTTCACCGGCCTGCGCGCCCACAATGTGCACGCCGAGGACCGCGTCGGTTTCCGCGTCCGCCAGAATTTTGACGAAGCCATCGGTGTCGCCCATGGCCCGCGCCCGGGCATTCGCCGTGAAGGGGAATTTGCCCGCATTATACTTCACGCCGGCCTCCTTCAATTGCTCCTCGGTCTTACCCAGACCGGCCACTTCCGGCCAGGTATAGACGATGCCCGGAATGGCGTCATAGTCGATATGGCCCGACTGGCCGGCCAAAATTTCCGCCAGCACCACACCTTCGTCTTCCGCCTTGTGGGCCAGCATGGCCCCGCCGATCACGTCGCCGATGGCGTAGATACCGTCCACATTGGTTTTGAAGTGGCCGTCGGTCTGGATAAAGCCGCGCTCGTCCATCTTGACGCCGACCTTGTCCAGGCCCAGCCCGTCGGTGAACGGCCGCCGGCCGATCGCGACCAGCACCACGTCGGCCTTCAGGGTCTCGGCTTTGCCGCCGGATTTAGGTTCGATGGTCAGGGTCACGCCGGTCTTGGCCTTTTTGGCCCCGGTAACCTTGGCCCCCAGCTTGAACTCCAAACCTTGTTTCTTGAGGATGCGCTGCATGTTCTTGGACACTTCGCCGTCCATGCCGAACAGGATGTTGTCCATGAACTCGACCACGGTGACCTTGGCGCCCAGGCGGCTCCAGACCGAACCCATTTCCAACCCGATCACGCCGGCGCCGATGACCACCATGGACTTCGGCACCTTGGGCAGAGACAGCGCGCCGGTGGAGGTGACAATCTGTTTCTCGTCCACCTCGACACCCGGCAGCGGGGTCACATCGGAGCCCGTGGCGATGATAATGTTCTTGGTGGTAAGGCTTTGTGTCTTGCCCTTATCGTCGGTCACGTCGACCTTGCCCGGCGCGGTGATCGTGCCGGTGCCGACCAGCCGGTTGATCTTGTTTTTCTTCATCAGGAAATCGACGCCCTTGATGGTGTCGCTGACCACGCCGTCCTTGTGGGCCATCATGGCCTTGAGATCGAGGCTGACGCCGGTCGCCTTGATGCCGTGTTCGGCGAAACCGTGCTGCGCCTCGGCATAGAGGTGCGAGGAATGCAAAAGCGCCTTCGACGGAATACAGCCGACATTGAGACAAGTGCCGCCGAGCGTCGGACGTTTCTCCACCAGGGCCACCTTGCCGCCCAATTGCGCCGCCCGGATCGCGGCCACGTATCCGCCCGGTCCGCCGCCGATGATGGTAACGTCATATGTGTCGGCCATAATTCTAACTCCCCATCCTAAACTTGATCGAAAGTCCCTCGCCTGCGGCTCAGTGTACTTCCGATCATTTTCAAACGTTAAATCTCTTCTTGAAGCGGTTCTACGAAGAGATTTCCTTATTTCTGTCCTGGATTACTGAGTTTCAGAAATCCAAGGTGACTAAGTGAAAAATCAGTGCAGAGCCGCCCCAAACTGATTTTTCTCATGATCTTACTGCGAACAAGTACACCGAGCGAAGCGCGAGACTTGTTCGCACGCTCAAATTACATATCCAGCATGATTCGCTGCGGGTCTTCGATGCATTCCTTGACCCGGACCAGGAAGGTCACGGCCTCCCGGCCGTCGATGATCCGGTGGTCATAGCTGTGCGCCACATACATCATCGGGCGAATCACCACCTCGCCGTTTTCCGCCACCGGGCGCTCGACGATATTGTGCATGCCAAGGATGCCGGACTGGGGCGCGTTCAGAATCGGCGTCGACAGCATGGAGCCGTAGATGCCGCCATTGGTGATGGTGAAGGTGCCGCCGGTCATTTCATCCAGGCTCAGCTTGCCGTCCCGGGCGCGGGCGCCCATCTCGCGGATGGATTTCTCCACGTCGGCGAAGCTCATCTGATCCGCATCGCGCAGCACCGGCACGACCAGGCCTTGCGGCGTGCCTACCGCGACACCGATATCATAGTGGTTTTTGTAGACCAGCTCGTCGCCGTCGATCTCCGCATTGACTGCGGGGATTTCCTTCAGCGCCACGATGCAGGCTTTGACAAAGAAGCTCATGAAGCCGAGACGCACGCCATGGGCTTTTTCGAACGTGTCCCGGTATTTGTTCCGGACCTCCATCACCGCCGACATGTCGATCTCGTTGAAGGTGGTCAGCATAGCCGCGGTGTTCTGGGCGTCCTTCAGCCGTTGAGCGATCCGCTGACGGAGCCGGGTCATCTTCACCCGTTCTTCCCGCGGGCCCGCCGGCTTGGACGGTATCTGCGTCACCGCGTCGCCCGATGCGGCCGGAGCAGCAGCTGCGGCAGCCGGGGCCGCCGCGCCACCGGAATTCAGATGCGCCAACACGTCGCCCTTGGTCAGGCGGCCGTCCTTGCCCGTACCGGCAACCGCCGAAGCGTCCAGATTGTTTTCGTCCAGCAGCTTCCTGACCGCCGGCGACGTGGCCGGATCGTCCGCGCCGCTTGCCGCGGGCGCCGGCGCTGCCGCCGGGGCTTCGGTTTTGGGGGCCGGTGCAGCCGCAGCCGCCCCGCCCGCACCGATCTTGGCCAACAGCGCGCCGACGGTGACGTCCGCGCCTTCTGCAACGACGATTTCGGTGATGGTGCCGGCAGCCGGCGCGTTGACTTCCATGGTCACCTTGTCGGTTTCCAACTCCAGGATTGGCTCGTCAGCGGCGACCGTATCGCCCACGGCCTTCATCACGTTGGAGACCGTCGCCTCGGCGATGGATTCACCCAATTGCGGTACGGTGACCTCGACCGTCTCACCAACACCGCCACTTGATGCTGCGGCGACAGGGGCCGGAGCTGCAGGCGCCGGTTCGGCTTTCGGGGCAGAGACCGCCGCCACACCACCCTCGCCGATCATGCCCAGCACTGCACCGACTTCCACGTCGGCGCCGGCATCGGCGATAATTTCGGTCAGGGTTCCGGCGGCCGGCGCATTGACCTCCATGGTCACCTTATCGGTTTCCAGCTCCAGCAGCGGCTCGTCCGCCGCCACCGTATCACCAACTTGTTTCAGCCAGGTGGTGACCGTCGCTTCGCTGATGGATTCACCCAGGGTAGGTACTTTGATCTCAGTCGCCATGGTTCAGGATCCCCTAATCACTTCTTTGCTGTCTTCTTCTTTGCAGAGGTTTTTTTCTTGGCCGCAGCCTTCTTCTTGGCGGCCGTTTTCTTTTTTGCCACCGGCTTTTTGGCGGCGGCGGATTTCTTGGCGGCCGCTTTTTTCTTTGCGGTTCGCTTGCGCGGCGCGGCGGCGGCGGCCATTTCCACTTCGTCCACGTCGCCCGGCGCCCGGCGGAACGGTTGGTCCAGCTTGTCGGCGGCGACATTTAAAGCGTCGTTTACGAGTTTGGCCTGCTCTTTGTTGTGAGCACTGAGCGAACCCGCCGCCGGTGAAGCGGAGGCGTTGCGGCCCGCATAGAACGGTCGGCGAACAATCGTGTCGTTGGGGAAGGTACGCTCCAGCGCAAACTCCAACCGCATGTTCAGATAGGTCCAGGCGCCCATATTGGCGGGCTCTTCCTGGCACCAGACAGTTTCCGCATTCGGATAGCGGGACAGTTCGCGGACCAGACTGTTGCGCGGCCAGGGATACAGCTGTTCCACCCGGATGATCGCAACGTCGTCGATCTTTTGTTCGCGCCGCGCCTCCAGAAGATCGTAGTAGACCTTACCGGAACACAGGACGACGCGGCGGATTTTATCATCGGCTTTCAATTCATCGATTTCGCCCAGCACCCGGCGGAAGTGGGTGCCGGGTCCCATTTCGTCCAGGGTCGAAACGTTGAGTTTGTGGCGCAACAAGGACTTGGGCGACATGACCACCAGGGGCTTACGGAAATTCCGCAGCATTTGGCGGCGCAGGGCGTGAAAGAAGTTGGCGGGCGTCGTGATATTGACCACCTGCATATTGTCTTCGGCGCAGAGCTGCAGGAACCGTTCCAGCCGCGCGGACGAGTGTTCCGGTCCCTGGCCTTCCATGCCGTGGGGCAGAAGCATCACCAGACCACAGAGCCGCAGCCACTTGGATTCGCCGGACGACAGAAACTGATCAAAGATCACTTGCGCGGTGTTGGCGAAGTCGCCGAACTGGGCTTCCCAGATGGTCAAGGTGGTTGGATCGGCCAGCGCATATCCGTATTCAAAGCCGGCGACCGCGAATTCGGAGAGAGGACTGTCCATCACTTCGAAAGACGCCTGGTCCGAGCTGATTTCGCTCAAGGGGAAATAGCGGTTCTCATTTTCCTGATCGACAATCACCGCATGACGGTGTGAGAAGGTGCCCCGGCCTGAATCCTGACCCGACAGACGCACTTTGTAGCCTTCCAGCATCAGCGAGCCGTAAGCCAGCGCCTCACCCATGGCCCAGTCCAGACCCTCGCCGGTTTCCATCATCTTGGCCTTGGCCTTGAGCTGGCGGATCAGTTTGGAATTGATATTGATCCCTTCCGGCTGACGGGCAAGCGAAAGGCCAATCTCCTTCAACTTATCGATCTCGACGCCGGTAAGGTCGTCGCGTTTCTCTTCGTCACCGTCGAGCTGCGTCAATCCTTCCCAGATGCCCTCCAGCCAGTCGGCCTTGTTCACCTTGTAGTCCGCCGCCGCTTCGTAGGACGCATCCAGATGAGCCTTGAAATCGGTCTCCATCTTGTCGGCTTCTTCCGCCGTCATCGCCCCTTCCTTGATCAATTGATCTCGGAGAATTTGGCGGGTCGGCGGGTGATTGGCGATGGCTTTGTACATGCGCGGCTGGGTGAACATGGGTTCGTCGCCCTCGTTATGCCCGTGGCGGCGATAGCAGAAAATGTCGATCACCGCGTCGCGCTTGAACTTCTGGCGGAACTGGACCGCCAAGTCCGCCACCCGGCAGACCGCCACCGGATCGTCGCCGTTCACGTGGAAGATCGGCGCCTGCATACCCTTGGCAATATCCGTCGGATAGGGTGTAGAGCGGGAGGCCGACGGGTTGGTGGTGAAGCCGATCTGGTTATTCACAATGATGTGGATGGTGCCGCCGGTGCGGTAACCGCGAAGCTGCGACATATCGAGTGACTCGGGCACAATGCCCTGCCCGGCAAAGGCCGCATCGCCATGCAGCAGCAGCCCCATGACTTTTTCCCGTTCCTCATCACCACGCATCGTCTGTTTTGCACGGACCTTGCCCAGCACCACAGGGTTCACGCATTCCAGGTGAGACGGGTTGGCGGTCAATGACAGGTGCACCTTGCCTTCGGTGAATTCCCGGTCAGCCGAAGCGCCCAGGTGATACTTCACGTCGCCGGAGCCCTGCACATCGTCGGGATAAGCAGGCCGGCCCTGGAACTCCGAGAAAATCGCCACATAGGGTTTGCCCATGGTCCTGGCCAGCACATTGAGCCGGCCCCGGTGGGGCATGCCGATCACCACTTCCTCGATCCCCACATAGGCGGCCGTGCGCAGCAATCGTTCGATACACGGGATCATGCTTTCACCGCCGTCGAGCCCGAAGCGCTTGGTGCCCGTGTGCTTGACCTGGAGATAGGTTTCGAAGCCTTCCGCCTCGACAATATCTTTGTAGATATTTTTCTTCAGGGTGGCTGAGAAGTTCTGCCGGAACGGCACCCCTTCCATCTGTTCTTGAATCCAGGCGCGTTCTTCGACTTCCTGGATATGCATGTATTCGACGCCGATGGATGAACAATAGGTATCGTTCAGAATTTGCAGGATTTCCCGGAGTGTCGCCCTTTCCCTGCCGGCGAGAGCGGAATAAGTGTCCAGATAAAACTCCCGATCCAGATCATCTTCCGTGAATCCGTAGGTCTGGTAATCCAGGTCCTTGTGGTAGCCCTTGCCCACCAGGCCCAATGGGTCGAATTGGGCGCTCAGGTGCCCCCGCACCCGGTAGGACCGGATCAGGATACGGGCGCGGATGGAATCCCGGGCGGCCTCGGTCATATCAGCCGCCGAAGCTTGCTTGCCGTTGCCCTTAGGCGCGTCTTCCGGGTCCCGCTGGCCGATAATGGCGGTGCGGGACTTGGCCCAGCTGGCGCCGCCCACATCCTTGGAAACGCCTGCCGGATCGTCGTTCAGCTCGCCAAAGATTACCGCCCAACTCGGGTCGACCGAGCTCGGGTCTTGGAGAAAGCGGTCATAGAGTTCCGCAATAAACGCGCCATTGGCGCCGCTAAAGATGGTGTCGATACTGTTCGCCATGACCCGATATGCCCCGGTGCGCTACCGGGTTCCTCCGATGGTTAAACTTGATGCGGGCTCAGCCATTCATCACCTTGAGCATGGTGTCGCCCAGGGCCGCGGGTGAATCCGCCACCTCGATCCCAGCACTTCGCAGCGCTTCGATCTTGTCGGCCGCACCGCCTTTACCGCCAGCGATAATAGCGCCAGCATGGCCCATGCGCCGGCCCGGCGGTGCGGTCACACCGGCGATAAAGCCGACCATGGGTTTCTTGACCTTGTTGGATTTGATGAACTCGGCCGCGTCCTCTTCCGCGGAGCCGCCGATCTCGCCGATCATGATGATGCCTTCGGTCTCGTCGTCGCCTAGGAACATTTCCAGACAATCGATGAAGTTGGTGCCGTTCACCGGATCACCGCCGATACCGATGCAGGTGGTTTGGCCCAGACCAGCCGCCGTGGTCTGGCCGACCGCTTCATAGGTAAGCGTGCCGGAGCGGGACACCACGCCGATCTTGCCGCGCATGTGAATGTGGCCCGGCATGATCCCGATCTTGCACTCACCGGGCGTGATGACACCCGGACAATTGGGGCCGATCAGCCGCGTATTGGACCCGGCCAGCTTGCGCTTGACCCGGACCATGTCGAGAACCGGGATACCCTCGGTGATGCAGACCGCCAACGGAATATCCGCATCTATGGCCTCCAGGATGGCTTCTGCCGCGAAGGGCGGCGGGACGTAAATCACGCTTGCATTGGCGCCTGTTTTATCAACAGCCTCGGCGACCGTGTCGAACACGGGCAAATCCAAATGGGTGGAGCCGCCCTTGCCCGGTGTGATGCCGCCGACCATCTGTGTGCCATAGGCGATTGCCTGTTCGGAATGGAACGTGCCTTGCGAGCCGGTGAAGCCCTGGCAAATGACCTTGGTGTTTTTATCAACAAGAACAGCCATGTTATGCGGCCTCCTTCACGGCTTTCACCACCTTTTCGGCGGCGTCGGCGAGGTCGTCGCCGGAAACGATGGGCAGGCCGGACTCGGCAAGGATTTTCTTACCGAGCTCCACATTCGTGCCTTCCAGGCGAACCACCAGCGGCACATCCAGGGACACTTCCCGCGCCGCAGCGACCACGCCCTCGGCGATCACATCGCAGCGCATAATGCCGCCGAAGATATTGACCAAGATGCCTTCCACGTTGGAGTCGGACAGGATGATCTTGAACGCGGTGGTCACCCGTTCCTTGGTCGCGCCGCCGCCCACATCCAGGAAGTTGGCGGGCTCCCCGCCATAGAGCTTGATAATGTCCATGGTCGCCATGGCGAGGCCCGCGCCATTCACCATGCAACCGATGGAACCGTCCAGTTTGATGTAGTTGAGGTCGTGCCGCTCGGCTTCCAATTCCGCCGGGTCCTGCTCGTCCTCGTCGCGCATTTCCTCCACATCCTTGTGGCGGTAAAGCGCGTTGTCGTCGAAGTTCATCTTGGCGTCGAGCGCGATCACTTCGCCGGCCTTGGTCACCACCAGCGGATTGACTTCCACCATGCTGGCGTCCAGTTCGGTGAACGCCTTGTACATGGACAGAAGGAACCCGACCGCCGATTTGACCTGATCCCCTTTGAGACCCAGACCAAACGCGATCTCGCGGGCATGATAGCCCATCATGCCGATGGCCGGATCGATGGAGATGGTTTTGATTTTCTCCGGCGTGCTGGCCGCCACTTCCTCGATATCCATACCGCCTTCGGTGGACGCGATAATGGTAACCCGAGAGGTCTCTCGGTCGACCAGCAGGCTGAGATACAGCTCCCGGTCGATATCGCAGCCGTCTTCGATATAGACTCGCTTGACCTCTTTGCCCGCCGGGCCGGTCTGGTGCGTGACCAGGGTCGCGCCCAGCATCTGATTGGCGTTGTCTTTCACATCCTCGACGGATTTGACGACCCGGACACCGCCCGCATCGCCGGCGGAGTCTTCCGAAAACTTGCCTTTACCCCGGCCGCCCGCGTGGATCTGGGATTTCACCACCCAAATGGGACCGCCTAGCTCCTTGGCGACGTTCTCCGCCTCGCTGGCCGTATAGGCGACCCCGCCTTTCAGCACCGCCACGCCATAGCGCGCCAGCAACTGCTTTGCTTGATACTCATGAATGTTCATCGGCCCCTCTTTCGGTCAAATGGCCCCAATCCAAAGGATGATAAGACGCGTTTACTTCTTGGTGCGCCGCTTGGCGGTGGTTTTCCGCTTGGCCGCCGTCTTTTTCTTGGCGGCTGTCTTCTTAGAGGCAGCCTTCTTGGCCGCCGGCTTCGCGGCGCTGCCCTTGATGATCTTGGCGCTTTCGTCGATCAGCTTTTTGACGGCGCGCACGGATTTGTTGAAGGCCGCCTTTTCCGCCGCATCCAGCTTGATTTCGACAATCTTCTCGACACCCTTGGCACCGATGATGACCGGCACGCCCACATACATGCCCTTCACGCCGAATTCGCCGCGCAGGTAAGCCGCGCAGGCCAGCAGGCGTTTTTTGTCCTTCAAATAAGCGTCCGCCATTTGGATTGCCGCGCTGGCCGGTGCATAGAAGGCCGAACCGGTTTTCAGCAGTCCCACGATCTCCGCGCCGCCGTCCCGGGTGCGCTGGACAATCTCGTCCAGTTTCTTCTGGGTCATCCATTTCATCTTCACCAGATCGGGGAGCGGAATGCCGCCCACGGTGGAATAGCGCGCCAGCGGAACCATCGTGTCGCCGTGGCCGCCCAGCACAAAGGCGGTGACGTCCTCGACAGAGACATTCATCTCTTCCGCCAGGAAATACCGGAACCGGGCCGAATCCAGCACACCGGCCATGCCGACCACCTTATTGTGAGGCAGGCCACAAGCGTCCCGCAGCACACCCACCATCACGTCGAGAGGATTAGTGATGCAGATGACAAATGCGTCGGGCGCATAGCGTTTGATGCCGTCGCCGACCGCACGCATGACGTTGGTGTTGATGCCGATCAGATCGTCGCGGCTCATGCCCGGCTTCCGCGCCACCCCGGCCGTCACGATAATCACGTCAGCACCCCGGATGGCGGCATAACGCGAAGAGCCGGTCATGTTGGAATCAAAGCCCTCGATCGGCGAACTTTCCGCCAGATCCAAGGACTTGCCCTGGGGGATGCCGTCGACGATGTCGAACATCACCACGTCGCCCAGTTCCTTGAGGCCGGCCAGGTGAGCCAGCGTTCCGCCAATATTGCCCGCGCCGATCAGCGCAATCTTATTACGTGCCATGAGTTGTCCTCTCGCCAGGATTTAGCGCCGGTCGAACCGGCCTTGGTGTCATAAAAATTTACCGTCAAACAAACTGACTGGATGCGGCACAGCCGACGACCGGCCGCGATTAATTCTTCACGCGGGTACGTAGCGCATATTGAATAGTGGAGCAAGTCGGGATGCCGGTAAAGTCTTTGCCCCATTGGGGATTTTGCGTATTAGGCTGTGCCGAAAATTACCCCTACTCTTCCCCATGGGGCAGGGCCAGATAGTCCGCTGACTGCATTTCCATGAGCCGGGAGACCAGACGCTCGAACTCGAACGCGCCTTCCCCCTGCACATAAAGCTCGTTGGGCGGCGCATCGGCCGAGCATAGGAGGTTCACTTTACGCTCATAAAGCGCGTCGATGAGGGTGACAAAGCGCCGGGCCTCGCTTTTGTGCTTCTCTTCCATGCGTGGAATACCGTCCAGGATCAGGGTGTGATAGCGCTCCGCCAGGGCCAGGTAATCGGCGGGGCCCAGGGGCTGACCGCAGAGCTCCATAAACCCCATTCGGGCGATGCCGGCGGCGGTGGGGACTTTTAAAACCCGTCCCTTCACCTCGATTTCTTCGATTTCCGGCTCCCGGCCTTCCGCCAGAGAATTGAAATAATCATCCAGGGACTTGGTCGCGGCCTCGCCCAGAGGCTGGTGATAGGTCTGCATGCCGAGCATCCGTTCCAGCCGGTAATCGGCGGCGCTGACGAGCTGAAAAATGTCCAGCTTTTCACAAATGAGATCGATAAACGGTAGGAACTTCTCCCGCTGCAGCCCGTCTTTGTACAAATCCTGCGGCGGGCGGTTGGAGGTCGCGACCACCACAACGTCATGCTCGAACAAAGCCTCGAACAGCCGGCCAAGGATCATCGCATCGACGATGTTGGACACCTGAAACTCATCGAAGCACAAAAGCCAGGCTTCTGACGCCAGCTCCTTGGCCACATGAGGGATCGGGTCTCCCTCGTCCGCTGATTTGGATTTGCGGAAGGCGTTGAACCGGTTGTGCACATCCTGGAGAAATTCGTGAAAGTGGGCCCGGCGTTTGCGGTCCACTTCGACCGTATCGAAAAATAGGTCCATCAGCATTGACTTGCCGCCGCCGACCCCGCCATAGATATAGAGCCCCTGCTGCGGATCATCGCGCCGGCGGGTCAGGCCAAAGCGTTCCTTCCAGCCCCTGGCGCCGGTGCTGGGCCGGTAGCCGCCCAGCGCCCGATGCAGGATTTGCAGCTTTTCCGCCAGTAATTCCTGCGCCTGGTCGGGGCGGAAATCCCCGGCAGCGACACGTTCCCGATAGTCGAATAATGGTCCTTCAGACATGGATGAAGACCGGATCCTTTAGATTTGCAGGCCGCTAGCTTTCGCTTGTTCGGCCAAAGCCTCCTTGTAGAGACCGAACCCGGACGGATCAACGTCCAGCAAACTGCACAGGGTAACGATCTCGATCTGGTCGACCAGGCTGGTTTCCCCATTGGATTCGGCCACCGCCAAACAAATCCGGATCAACAGTTCCGACGTCTCCCGGTTTTCCATGGCGGGCTCCAGTTCGCGCAGAACCTCCTGATGGCCTTCCTTGGGGTTCTTGAGGATTGTGTCGCAGTAGTCCTTGAACAGATCGACGGCCTCATGAGGGTCGAACGTCTTAAGCTGATCCAGGGTTTCGACGATCTGATCTACCCGCACGGATTCGGAAAATGACACATGTCCGTCGGCGGTGGCGACCAATGCACACGCCGCCATAGTGGCTTTCAGGAACGGCAGATTGTGGTGCCGGTCCACCTGATGCTGAAACGACTTCCTGAGGGAGGTAATAAATCCGGACATGGCGGCGAGAGTCCCCTGAGCTTCTGTTTTCACCAGCATAGACCGGAATCCGGGGCCCTGTGAAGTTCAGTATTATGCTTCCTGCGTATACATTGGCCCTCTCCCACGAAAAAGGCCGCCGGTGTGACTCGGCGGCCTCGTAATTTGGGTTACGTTGCTCGCTTAGCGTCGTTCCACCAGCATCTTCTTGGTCTCGGCAATCGCCTTCGCCGGGTTGAGATGCTTCGGGCACGTATTGGTGCAGTTCATAATGGTGTGGCAGCGATACAGCCGGAACGGATCTTCCAGCTCATCCAAACGCTCCCCGGTTTTCTCGTCCCGGGAATCGGCCAGCCAGCGATAGGATTGCAGCAGCGCCGCCGGGCCCAGATACCGGTCCGGGTTCCACCAATAGCTGGGGCAGCTGGTGGAGCAGCTGAAGCACAGCACGCATTCCCATAGACCGTCCAGCTTCTCCCGCTCTTCCGGGCTTTGCAGCCGTTCCTTATCGGGCGCGGTGGTGTCCGCCTGCAGCCACGGCTTGATCGATGTGTACTGGGCATAGGCATGGGTCAGGTCAGGGACCAGATCCTTGACCACCGCCATGTGGGGCAGCGGGTAAATTTTAACGTCGCCTTTGATCTCGCCCATGTCCTTGATGCAGGCCAGGGTGTTGGTGCCGTCCACATTCATGGCGCAGGACCCGCACACCCCTTCCCGGCAAGACCGGCGGAAGGTGAGCGAGGAATCCATCTCGTTTTTGATCTTGATCAGCGCGTCCAGGACCATCGGGCCGCAGGTGTCCATATCCACTTCGTAGGTATCGACACTGGGGTTCTCGCCGCTATCCTGATCCCAGCGATAAACGTGGAACTTGCGGATATTCGTGGCCCCTTCGGGCGCCTTGTGGGTCTTGCCCTTTTTGATCTTCGAATTCGCCGGCAGTGAAAATTCAACCATTGTTCTGATCCGTTCTTATCTATTCGCGGCCTAGTAAACGCGCGCCTTGGGTTCAATATACTCGACCTCGTCGGTCAGCGTGTAGGTATGCACCGGACGATAATCCAGCTTCACCTTCCAATCGTCGGACAGCCACGAGAGCGTATGCTTCATCCAATTGTCGTCGTCCCGATCCGGGTAATCCTCGTGGGCATGAGCGCCCCGGGATTCTTTGCGGGCCTCGGCCGAGTACATGGTGGTGATCGAACACGCCATCAGATTCTCCAGCTCCAGCGTTTCCACCAGATCGGAGTTCCACACAAGGGAGCGGTCGCTGACTTTGAGATCGGACAGGTTCTTCACCTGTTCGTCGATCAAGGTGCAGCCTTCGGACAGCACCTCGGAGGTGCGGAACACGGCCGCGTTGTTCTGCATCACCCGCTGCATGCTGAGCCGCACGTCGGCGGTGGACTGGCTGCCGGAGGCGTGACGCAATTTGTCGAAGCGGGCAATCGCCGCTTCGCCGGTATTGTCGTCGGCGGGTTTCACCGCCGCGCCGGCCTTGACGGTCTCGGACGCGCGGATCGCCGCGGCCCGGCCGAACACGACGATGTCCAGCAACGAATTTGTGCCGAGACGGTTGGCCCCGTGCACAGACACGCAGGCCGCCTCGCCGATCGCCATCAGGCCCGGGCACACCGCATCCGGATCGTCCGCCGTCGGGCGAAGCACCTCGCCATGATAGTTGGTCGGTACGCCGCCCATGTTGTAGTGCACCGTCGGCAGAACCGGGATCGGCTCCTTGGTCGCGTCAACGCCGGAGAAAATCTTCGCCGTCTCGGTGATGCCCGGCAGCCGCTTGTGCAGCACATCGCCGCCCAAGTGTTCCAGGTGCAGGAAGATGTGATCATTGTCCGCGCCGACACCCCGGCCTTCGCGAATTTCCACGGTCATGGACCGGCTCACCACGTCGCGGGACGCCAGATCCTTGGCGGTTGGCGCATAGCGTTCCATGAACGCCTCGCCCTCGGAGTTAGTAAGATAACCACCTTCGCCGCGGGCGCCCTCGGTGATCAGACAGCCGGAGCCGTAGATGCCCGTCGGGTGGAACTGCACGAACTCCATATCCTGGAGAGGCAGGCCGGCGCGCGCCACCATGGCGTTGCCGTCACCGGTGCAGGTATGCGCCGAAGTGCAGGAGAAATAGGACCGGCCGTAACCGCCGGTCGCCAGCACCGTGGTATGGGCCAGGAACCGGTGCAAGGTGCCGTCCATCAGGTTCCAAGCCATGACGCCCCGGCAGGCCCCGTCATCGTCCATGATCAGGTCGATGGCGAAGTATTCGATAAAGAACTCCGCATTATATTTGAGACACTGCTGATAGAGCGTGTGCAGGATTGCGTGACCGGTCCGGTCGGCGGCCGCGCAGGCGCGCTCCACCGGGGCTTCGCCATAGTTTTTCATATGGCCGCCAAAAGGCCGCTGGTAAATCTTGCCTTCATCGGTGCGCGAGAAGGGCACGCCGAAATGTTCCAGCTCGTAGACCGCCGGCACCGCTTCGCGGCACATATATTCAATCGCATCCTGGTCGCCGAGCCAGTCGGCGCCCTTGACCGTGTCATACATATGCCACTGCCAGGAATCTTCCTGCATATTGCCGAGCGCCGCGCCGACACCGCCTTGGGCTGCGACCGTGTGGCTTCGAGTGGGAAACACTTTGGTGACGCAGGCCGTCGATAGACCGGCCGCCGTCATGCCCAGGGTTGCTCGAAGCCCGGCGCCGCCGGCGCCGACGACGAGAACGTCATGGGTATGGTCGATAATTTCGTATGCTTGAGCCATGGGTCCTCAGCCTCCGAAGGCAACTTTAAGGATGGCGATGATCGAAGACCCTCCGAAAAAGATCGCCACAAACAAATTCAACACCAGCGAGATCACCTTGGCTCTCTCGCCATGAACATAATCCTCGATCACCACCTGCAGACCGAGCTGCATGTGATAAAACAGCGCGCCGATAAATAGGATCAGCATCAGCATATGGCCAGGTTCGTTCAGCCAGGCCTTAAAACCAGCCTGATCAATACCGACCAGCCCGGAAGCCGTAATCACAAACCAGATTGCCAATGGAACCAAGGCAACCGCCGTGATGCGCTGCATCCACCAATGGGACGTTCCTTGTTTGGCGGAACCCAGGCCGCGGACTTTACCGAGATCGGATCGTAAGCTCATCTCTCGTCCCCTCCTCAACCCAAAAGCCCATAGCCGGCGAGCCAGCTTATCAGGGTCAGTGCAACCGAACCCAACACAACCAACCAGCCGGACAGTCGCACCTGGGGCAACTCAAAGCCCCAACCCGCATCCCAGCACAAGTGCCGGACACCGTTGCAAAGGTGATAAAACAGACAGAACGTCCAGCCGAACAGCAGCAACCGCCCGAACCAATGAGACAGGAAATCCTGCATGCGCTCGAACGCATCGGGTCCATAGGCAGCCGCGTTGATCCAATAGGCCAGCACCAGCGCACCGACCGCCAACGCCACACCCGTGATTCGGTGGCTGATGGACAAAATCGACGTAATTTGTGGACGATAGATTGTCAGATGGGGTGAAAGAGGTCGGTTCCCCTGAGTCATGGTCATTGCCCCGCTTTATTTAAAGACCCCGAATTTTACGAGAATCACCGGTCATTATTGATGATCTGGTTTAGACTCTCGCAAGTGCCAAGTCAACGCAACGCACTCGCCCCAAACACCACACCGATTACTCCTCATTGCCGCCGATACCCGGCTGATTTTTATAGTATATTACTA
>CAZSXT010000043.1:0-15652 GCA_964611435.1 uncultured Rhodospirillaceae bacterium
CTTGGTTGAAGTTCGAAGTATGTAATCGAAGCTCATATTCAGACCACGAAAGCGGCTCTTCGGAGCCGCTTTTTTGTGCCTGAGTTTGACAGAGCCAAAAAATCCGAGCGGGGTGTCTTCTCATTCCCAATTCCCCGGTCTATGATCCACGTAGGTGATAAAAAATGAAGAATAAAGAAAATGAAACAAAAGAACTCAAAATCGGGGAAGCTGCGTCGTGGCAAATTCGGCTTTGTCCAAAAGCGGAAACGCAAGTCATACGGGGCGCTTGATCTTGGCACCAATAATTGCCGTCTACTGATTGCCCGGCCCACCGGATCGGGTTTCCGGGTGGTGGCCTCCTATTCCAAAATCGTCCGTCTCGGCGAAGGGCTGTCGGCCAATGGTTGTCTGAGAGATGACGCCATGAATCGTACCATTGAGGCGCTTTCCGTCTGTGCGGAACGGCTCAACGAATTCGATGTCGCCGCCACCAGAAGCATCGCGACAGAAGCCTGCCGCCGGGCCGGCAACTGCGACGAATTTTTTAGCCGCGTTCGGAAAAAGACCGGTCTCGACTTCGAAGCCATCCCCTATGAGGAAGAGGCTCGTCTGGCGCTGGTTGGTTGCCGCAATCTACTGGACGGGGACGCGCCCAACGCGCTTGTTTTTGACATCGGCGGGGGTAGCACCGAACTCATTTGGGCGGAACGCGATGACTCCGGCGCCTTCGAAATCATCGACGTGATCTCGCTACCCTTTGGCGTGGTTACATTGGCGGAAAAGTGCGGTACCGACATTGTAGACCCGGAATCTTATGAGGAGATGGTCGCCGAAGTATCATCCTGGCTGCCGCCATTCTGCGAAAAGCACCAGATTGGAAAACGGGTCGGCAAGGGCCTGGTCCAGATGCTGGGCACCTCCGGCACAGTCACCACCCTAAGCGCGGTGCATCTCAAGCTGCCCTACTACTCCCGCTCCAAAATCGACGGGCTCGCCATCGATTTTGACTCGCTGACCGAAGCCTCCAAGCTGCTGACCGATCTGGATTACGAGAACCGCGCGGCGGTGCCCTGTATCGGCCGCGAACGCGCCGAACTGGTGATCCCCGGCTGTGCGATCCTGGACGCGATTTGCCGCTCCTGGCCGGTGGGGCAGTTAAAAGTCGCCGACCGGGGATTGCGGGAAGGCATGCTGATGGAACTCATGCAGGCCGACGGTATCCCGATCTCCGGCAACCCGGCGGCTGTCGATCGGAACCTGCCGCCTCGACAAGAACACGTGGCGAGTTGAACGCCGGCACCTTGGTTAGAAAGCCAAAGAAAAAACGCGGGTCCGCCGGCAGAAACATGCACACGCGGGTAAAGACCGCCAAGGGCCGCAAGACGTCGTCCACCCGATGGCTGCAACGCCAGCTCAACGATCCCTATGTGGCGGCGGCGCAGGCAGCCGGATACCGTTCCCGCGCCGCTTTCAAACTGACCGAGCTTAACGAGAAATATGGTTTCCTGAAGAAGAATATGCGCGTGGTCGATCTGGGCGCCGCACCCGGCGGCTGGACACAAGTCATCGTCGCCGAAACAGGCGCAGAGACGCCCGGCAGCACCGCGCAGATCGTCGCCCTTGATTTGTTGGAGATGGACCCGGTGCCGGGGGCGCAGATCCTGACCATGGATTTCATGGACGATGAGGCGCCTGCGCGCCTGAAGACCGCCATGAACGGTCCTGCCGACGCGGTGCTCAGCGACATGGCGCCGGCGCTGACCGGGCATTCGAACACCGATCACCTGCGCATCATGGCTGCCGTGGAGGCAGCCTATCTGTTTGCCAAGGAAACACTTGCGCCGGGCGGCTGTTTTATCGCCAAGGTCTTTCAAGGGGGCACGGAAGGGGATTTACTGGCGGCCATGAAGAAAGATTTTCAAACCGTGCGCCACGCCAAGCCGCCGGCCAGCCGGGTAGAATCGTCCGAGGTCTATGTGGTGGCCACCGGTTTTCGCGGCGGACAGGAGGGGTAAATGTCCGACCTCATGACGTCACCCGAGGGTAGTCAACTCATCCAGGATTTGGAGGAAATGATCCCGCGCCTCCGGGAACGGGGCCGGGCGGCGGAAGAAGCGGGTCGCATTCCGGAAGAAACCATTCAGGAGCTCAAGGACATCGGCGTATTTCGCGCTTTTGTCCCGGCGTCCTACGGCGGGATGGAAGTTCCCCTGCCCTACGTTCCGAAGATATTCAGTACGCTTGGCCGCGGCTGCACCGCCACCGCTTGGACCATGGGCTTTCTGATCTACCACAATTACCAGTTCGCCCATTACCCCAAGAAGGCCCAGGATGAAACCTTCGGCGCCAAGGGCTACACGATGGCGGCGGGCCAAGTGGTGCCGGGCGGCGAGGCCAAACGGGTCGACGGCGGGTTTATCCTGAATGGGCGCTGGGGCTATGCGTCCGGCATTCTGCATTGTGACTATATGGCGATCCCCGCACCGGTGGTGAATGAACTGGGTCCGGACGGCAAACCCAACATCTACCGATTCTATGTCGCCCAGGAAGAATTCGAGATTCACGACACCTGGCACGTGGCGGCGATGCGCGCGTCCGGCAGCCATGACGTCTCCCTGACGGATGTTTTCGTGCCAGAACATCAAGGCTTGGCCGTGAGCGATCTGCGGGAAGGCACGTCGCGGGGCCTCGAGGTAAATAAAGGCCCCCTCTACCGGGTGCCTGTGCTGACCTTCATGGTGTTCGGTACGGTGGGTCCGATGATCGGCGCGGCCCAGGCCATGCTGGAACTGGTCACCGACATTCTCAAAACCAAAGTGGGCGCTTATTCCGGCGAGCGGCAGCAGGATTTACAAAGTCAACGGGTGCGCCTCGCGCGGATCGAGATGGAGTTAGAAGCAACCCTCGGTCTATTCCACGACACCGTCGCTAAGACCTGGGCCACTGTGTGCAGTGGCGACAGCCTGACCCGGGACGAACGGGTGGAAACCCGGATGGTGGTTTCACACACGGCCAAGAAGTGCCATGAAATTGTCGACGAGCTGGCCTTGGCGGCCGGCTCCCGGGGACACTATTTGGACTCTCCGATCCAGCGGTTTCAGCGGGACGCCAACATGCTGGCGACCCACGCTATCTTTGAATACGACCATGTGGCCAATCTATACGGCGGTACCCTGCTGGGTCTTGATGTGCCCGAGAATGCGATGATTTAGGGGCGTGCCCGAATCACTGCTGAATTTGCCGCCGCGAACGCCGCATGGAGATTCCTGAGCGCCTCAAAATATCCGCTGATTTCCCGGCTTTTCCGGACCATTTTCCGGCGTCATTGAGTCCGCTTGGCAAGGAACGTTTCTCGTGTATGATGCGTCGCCAACTCTGCTAGGAGATGGCATGGAAATCCTCGACGGCCTTACATTCGACGACGTGCTGCTCGAACCCGCAGCCTCCGACGTCCTGCCCACCGAAACTAATATTGAAACCCGGCTGACCAAGAACATCGCGCTTGGCATTCCGCTGTTGTCCGCCGCCATGGATACGGTGACCGAGAGCCGGCTCGCCATCGCCTTGGCCCAGGCCGGCGGCATCGGCGTCATCCACAAAAATCTGGAGCCCGACGAACAGGCTGACGAGGTTCGCAAGGTCAAAAAGTTTGAATCCGGTATGGTGGTCAATCCCGTCACCGTCGCCCCCGACATGACCCTGGCCGAGGTCCGCGCGTTGATGCAGCGGCTTGGCTTTTCCGGCTTTCCTGTCGTGGACAGTTCCGACAACAAGCTGGTCGGCATCCTGACCAACCGGGATGTACGTTTTGCCTCGGACCCCAACCAAATGGTCAGGGAACTCATGACTCCGCATCACAATGATGCGCCGCTGGTGACCGTCACCGAAAACGTGGCCATGGAAGAGGCGCAAAAATTGCTGCACCAAAACCGGCTGGAGAAGCTGGTCGTGGTGGATGATAGTTTCCGCTGCGTCGGGCTGATTACGGTCAAGGATATGGACAAGGCGCAGGCCTTCCCCGACGCCTGTAAGGACGAGAAAGGCCGGCTCCGTGTCGCCGCCGCCACCGGCGTTGGCGATGCCGGACAGGCGCGGGCCGAACAATTATTGGATGCGGAAGTGGACGTCATTGTCGTCGATACGGCCCACGGTCATTCCAAAGGCGTTCTTGAATCCGTCAATCGGATCAAGAAGCTCAGCAACTATACCCAGGTCCTGGCCGGCAACGTCGCCACCGCCGACGGCGCCAAGGCGTTGATTGATGCGGGTGCGGACGCGGTCAAGGTCGGCATTGGGCCCGGCACCATCTGCACCACCCGCATGGTCGCCGGTGTGGGCATGCCACAGTTCACCGCCGTCATGGAGTCCGCCGAAGTATGTAACAAGGCCGGCATCCCGGTCGTGGCCGATGGCGGCATTAAATATTCCGGCGATGTGGCCAAAGCCATCGCCGCCGGCGCAGACTGTGTGATGATCGGCTCCTTGTTCGCTGGCACGGAAGAAAGCCCTGGCGAGGTGTTCCTCTATCAGGGCCGTTCTTACAAATCTTATCGGGGCATGGGTTCTTTGGGCGCGATGTCGCGGGGGTCCGCCGACCGGTATTTCCAGCAGGATGTCTCCGATAGTTTGAAGCTTGTCCCGGAAGGCGTCGAAGGCCGGGTTCCGTACAAAGGCCCGGTGGAAAACGTCATTCACCAGCTCTGCGGCGGCTTGCGCTCCTCCATGGGCTATACCGGCAACCGGACAATCGCCGACATGCAAAAGAACTGCAAAATGCGTAAGATCACCTCAGCCGGATTGCGGGAAAGCCACGTTCATGATGTCACTATCACCCGCGAGGCCCCGAACTATCGGGTCGAAAACTAGCCGCCCGGCAGTGGATGTCCGATGACACCCGGCGCCCGCGTCGCCGCGGCTATTGAACTTCTGCAAAAGGTCGAACGGTCCCAGTCGCCGGCGGATGATGTCATCTCCGCCTACTACCGGGGCCGGCGCTTCATCGGCTCCAAAGACCGGCGAGAGATTTCGCGGCTTGTCTTTTGCGCCCTCCGCCACCATGCCCGACTGAACCATTGGACCCAAGGCGGCGACATCCGGCAACGAATGCTGGCTCTCTTGAAGCGTGTGGATGAACTGTCCTCGCAAGAGATCGCCGGCCTTTTTAACGGCATAGGTTACGCGCCGACGGCGCTCACCTCCGAGGAAACAACTTTTATCGGAGACTTGGCGGACAAGAAGGATGACACGCCCGATTGGGTTTCGGCAGAAATCCCCGAATGGCTTTATGGTGAACTCTCCACCGCCTGGGGCGAAAACACGGCGTCGGAAGCGAAGGCCCTCAACACGCCTGCGCCGTTGGACCTGCGCGTGAATACGCTTAAAGCCGACGTGGGCCGCGCGCTTGAGGTTCTGCGCAACGACAAGATCGAGGCCGAGGCCACGTCACTCTCGCCCATCGGCCTCAGGCTTTCTGGGCGGGTCAACCTGCAAGCAACCACGGCCTTTAAGGGCGGTTTCGTCGAGGTACAGGATGAAGGCTCCCAACTAATTGCGCTGCTCACCAATGCGAAAGCGGATCAACGGACCATCGATTTTTGCGCCGGCGGCGGCGGAAAGACATTGGCGTTGGCCGCCACCATGAAAGACGGCGGGCCATTGATCGCCTGTGATCTTGAAGCAGAGCGTCTGAACAAACTCGCCCCCCGGTTAAAGCGCGCCGGTGTCTCGAACATCACCCGCCAGCCTCTCAGCGATCTGAATGATCCATGGATCGCAGCAAATGCCGGCACGGCGGAAAGGGTATTGCTGGACGTGCCCTGCTCCGGCGCGGGCGCCTGGCGGCGCAACCCGGCGGCCAAATGGCGGCTGACACCCGACCGGCTTGAGGCCTACGCCAAAACCCAACAGGAAATATTGCAAACCGCCTCACTCCTGGTCGCGCCTGGCGGGCGCCTCATCTATGCTACCTGTTCCGTCCTGCCCATCGAGAACGAACATCAGATAGATGCCTTTCTATCGGCTAGTCCCGGTTTCCGCCTTTTGCCCGTCAGCGAGGTTTGGGCCGAAACCATCGGCGGTGAATGCCCTTGCGCCAATCCCTACCTCAAGCTCACGCCCCATCAAAGCGGCACCGACGGATTTTTTGCCGCCGTCATGGAACGCCAAACGTGAAATGCCATACATGAAATATCTGGTATGAAAATCCGCGCCGCCCGCGAGCAGGATACGCAAGCCATTGCCCATCTTTATGTGGACACCTGGCGGACCACCTACGCCGGGCTGCTGCCGGACCATGTGCTGATCGGCATGAAGCCTGAGCGGCTGATGTTTTTCTTCGCCCGCGCCCTCAAACACCATTCCGAGATCATTCTGGTCTGCGAGGATGATACATCCACCATTGTCGCCATGGGTAGCGCCGGCGCGAACCGGGATCGGGGCAGCAAGTTCGCGGGCGAGGTATATACCCTCTACGTGTCTCCGGATCACCAGAATGCAGGTATCGGCGAAAGGATGTTGGCGCGGCTGTTCCAGTCCCTGACAAATGACGGCTACAGTTCCGCTGTCGTCTGGGTGCTGGCCCTAAATCCGTCGCGCTTTTTCTATGAAGCCGTGGGCGGAGAACTGGTCGGCGACCGGGACGAGCAACTCTGGGGCACCACGCTCAAGGAATTCGGTTATGGCTGGAATGACTTATCGACGGCGATCTTCAACGGCCGGCCACGTCTGCAGGATTAAGAATTGACCGCTTCACCTTGGGCGATCGCCAAGGGCAAATCAAAGTAGAAAATCGATCCGCCGCCCTCGTTCGGCTCATAGCCGATCTGTCCGCCGTGCCGCATGATGATGCCCCTGGAAATGCTGAGACCGAGCCCCGTGCCTTTGACGTTACGCCGTAACCCAGTATCCGCCTGCGTAAAGCGCTCAAACAAGACGTCCCGGAACTCTTCCGGAATGCCCTCTCCGTGATCACGCACTTTCACCCTGATCCATCCGTCGGACGGCTCCAGGCTGATCCTGATCTCGCGGCCTTCGGGCGAGAACTTAGCGGCATTCGACAACAGGTTGGTCATGACCTGCTGCAATCGGTCTGAATCAGCGCTCACCCGGGTCGCCGGCACATTGTCCTCAAACTTAAAGCAAACGCCGAACCTCTCGGCATAGGAGTCATTGAGGTCCAGCGATTTTTTGATCAGTTCTACGAGATCGATATCATCAAAACTGAACTCCATTCCGCCTGACTGCAGCTTTTCAAAGTCCAGAATATCATTCACCAAACTGGTCAATCTCTCGGTGTTGGACTTGGCCAATTTCAACATCTCCAGAACCGGCTGAGGCAATTCGCCCAGCGCGCCGCCCTCCATCAAACCGATGGAGCCCATGATGGACGTCAGCGGTGTCCGCAGCTCGTGACTCACCAGCGAAACGAATTCTGTCTTAAGCTTGTCAACTTCACGGCGGTCGGTGATGTCCCGCAACATAACAAAGCTGGCCTCGGTGTCTTCCCAGGGGATGACGACTGCGGCGATTTCACATGGAAAACTGTCGCCACCGAGCGTCATCATCTCCAGTTCGTGAACATCTACGCTTCCATTGGCCCTGTTCTTCTCCCGGTGCTCCTTCGCCATTATCCGGAAATCCGGGTGAACCAGCCCCATCAGGGATTGGCCGATCAGATTAGTCGACCGCCCCGCGTCAAAAATCCGCACCGCAGCGGGATTCACGAACACGATTTTGCCATCCACCACCACTAGAATGGCATCCGGCGTCATTTCAACCATAGACCGACTGCGCTCCTCGCTTTCTTCCAAGGCCCGGCGGGCCCGCTGCCGCTCTGTAATATTGGTGGCCGTACCGCGATAGCCGACGAATTCGCCGAACTCGTCATACATGGGATTACCGCTGACCGAGATGATTAGCTTAGCATCGTGGGCGG
This sequence comes from uncultured Rhodospirillaceae bacterium, assembly GCA_964611435.1. GTDB lineage: Bacteria > Pseudomonadota > Alphaproteobacteria > Rhodospirillales > UBA2165 > JAYPHU01. The sequence goes on from CAZSXT010000043.1 coordinate 7,916, forward strand.
TCTTGCATTCGTACTGGAAATCTCTGAAAGGTTTCCGTTTCTTCAGTTCATCCGTGTGCTTACGCCATTTCGCGTTGTCGGTTTTTTCGGCCGCCAGTTCCTTACGATTTTTGCCAATATAGATATCTGGATCGAGCCCTGTGGAATCCTTAAATCGATCCGCCAAAAATGTCAGCCGGTGCGCAGCATCGGTTTCCCAGAACCAGTCCGAGGAAATTTCGGCGAAATCCCGGAAACGCGTTTCGCTCTCGGCCAGCGCCAGTTCCGCAATCCGCCGTTCGGTGATATCCCGGCCTACGGACTGCAATTCGACGATGTTTCCGTCGGCATCAAAGGCCGCGGAATTGGACCATTCAAAGAAGCGCCTTTCACCCGCCACCGACGTCAGTTCATTCTTATTTTGCTGATGTGTGAGAGATGGAGAGAAGGAGCTAAAGTATTCTCGCAGCGCTTCGCGTTCCTCTTCCGGGACCGGATCGTAGAGGGAACTGCCGATCAGCTCTTCCTCGGACTTGTCAACAAACTGGCAATAGGCGTCATTGACGAAGGTGAACGTCCCGTCGGGTAGGAACTTGGTGATCAGCTCGGTCTGGTTCTCCACCACGGTATGGTATCGGGTTTCGCTCTCCGCCAGGGCATCTTCGGCATTTTTACGCTCCGTGATATCCCGGCCGACCGATTGTATCTCCACAACAGCGCCCTCGTCATCAAATGCCGCCGTGTTTGACCATTCGAACATACGGACTTCACCCGTGTCGGATTGCACAGCGTTTTCCGTGACCTGATGAGGCCGCTCAAGAGAGAACGACAAGAAATATTCCCGAAGCGCCGGACACTCCTCATCGGGTACGGTATCGAAGACCGACTGACCGATCAGGTCGCCTTCCTTTTTGCCGACAAACCGGCAATAGGCGTCATTGACAAAAGTAAAAGTGCCGTCGGGGCGCAGCTTGCTGATCAATTCTGTCTGATTTTCAACAACTGTGTGATAGCGTTCTTGGCTCGTCTTAAGCCGCTCTTCGGCTTCCCGGCGCTCCGCGACCTCTGCTTCAAGTTCGCGCGTCCGGCGGGCGACTTCATCGTCGAGAAAATCACGATGGCGGACCAAATCTTCGGTGGATTTGATCAGCGCACGATGCAAGCCAACAACACCGGCGATAGTCGCACCGGCGATCAACCCGTAGCCGGCAAGTACCGCGATCCAGGATGTTCCCGTTAAACTGTAGGCATTGAGATCCAGACGCAGGCCCAAGATGCCGTTGGAATAGCCATAACCCATTGCCAGGATGAGAGCGAAGCCCGCCACGGCCAACAAGACACCGCCGCGCCCGCCCAAAAGCACGGTCGCCAGAACCGTCGAGGCGATCAACATGGGATAGCCGGCGCCGCTGAGCGCCAAGTTCAAAAAGCCACCAATACTGAGAAGAAAGATAATTCCGACAATCAGACAGCCTTTAACCCTGGCCGAGAATCGATGTCGGAACAGCGTAAAGCACCAAACAACGCAGGCGGCCACGATGTGAAGCCCCATGACCGGCTGCCAGCCGATATTCGTTATTCGATACAAACTGAAGGAAAGACCGGGAATCGCCATGACCGACAGTAAAATAAGCGCGCCGTTGGCGACGCGCCCACGCATCTGTTCCAGGTTTCCCTCGGATGAGGAGTCAGGCGACTTGGAGCTTCCCATATCCATCTATTTCATCTCGGTAGCGCCTTAATTATTACAATACATAACATAAACTGTCAGCGGCACATTGCCGCGGACGTCGTGCGCATGTCTTCCAGCTGGTCAAGTCCATCAATTTCAATAACTTAGATAAGTTATAAGTGGGGACACGGCGACCTATTTTCAAGCCGAAGAGCCATTAACTTGGGATAGAACTGCCTTGATCGATAGAAAATCTGTGGTCAGCAGGCGACATCCTGATCGACAGGTCAGCCATTGATCGCTTTATCGTAGAAGGTCAGATCGATATAAGCGTCAGGATCGGCTAGGTCCTTTTGAGGATCACCGAACTCGGACCTGAGATTCAGCACCGTACGTACGCCGGCAAGATCGATTTTTGCCGCCCGGGCAAAACCATCGACGGGATTCAACAGCTTTTCGGAAATGGTCGCCGCCAGTTCCGGAGTCATTTGCGGGATATTGTCCACCAGAATTTGCAGGGCTTCATCCCGATTTTCCGGCGCATAAAGCCAATCGAGCCCGGACAGATAAGCCTTGATGTAACCCACGAGCGCATCTTGGTTATCGGCGGCCCAGGACCGCCGCGCGCCGCCGACCAGCCCCTGATAGGGCCGGATGACATCAATCCCGCTCTGCAGGACGTTGAGCCCGGAAAATCCGCCCAGGATTTCGAACGGCGTGACCAGCAAGGTCGCCGCGTGCGCGCCCTCTTTCATTGCCTCAAACCGCTGCAACGCGCCGCCGGCCTGAACGATTTCATAGTCGTCGCGCGAAAGTCCGCCGAGTTCCAGCATTTTGAGCAGGACGAATGCGTAACCGGTGGTCAGCGCATCCACGGAAATTTCCCGACCTTTCAGATCTGCATAGTCGTTCACATCGCCCTGCACGACCAGCTGCAGGAAACCATTGTCCCCACCCATGAAGGCAAACAGATCGGAGGTGTTCTGCGTCTCGGCCGCGCCCTGCCCCTCATTGTAAGCGACAATATTGTCGATGGCGGTCATGCCGATGTGATAGCGGTCGTCGATCAGGCCGGTAAGCTGCTCCACCGAATTCGGCGTATTGGTCAAATTGATCGCAAGGCCATTGCCCTCGAACGCGCCAATCTTCTGCGCCGCCCAGATCGGCCAGTTAAAGCCGCCGGGAAAGACAATCACTTCAAGGGTCTGCGTCGCCATGCCTCCACTCCCATATTCGAAATAATTTGAATGTCTGATCACCATAAAATGGCAGCGTCCACCCACTTTGTCATTCACAAGGACGGTCTAATATGCAATCGTCTGCCCAAGGCTGGTGTCAACTGGCCATCAGGGAAATTTTTCACACAGTTTCTAAGGGAGACAACTATCATGCACTTTAAATCTAAACTTCTTGGCGCTGCGGCTCTTGCCGGGTTTGCCGCTGTCGCCATTGCCGGCGCCGGACAAAGCCATGCCGCTAATTTCAGCATGACCGCCAGCTCCAGCCACCCGCCGGTGGTGCCCTGGGTAAAGACGATCCAAGACTATGTCGTGCCCGAATCCGTAAAACGGGCGAAGGCCCTTGGTCATTCGATTAAGTGGACCGAAGCCTATGCCGGCGCGCTCTACAATTTCAAAAACACACTGGAAGGTATTGGCGATGGTCTGGGCGATGTCGGCTGGGTCGGCACCCTTTGGGAGCCGAATAAGCTGCCTCTGCAGAACGTTACCTTCTTCATTCCGTTTGTCACCGCCAATGTGCCGCTTGCTGCGAAGATTCAAAACGAATTGCACGATAAAATACCGGCGATGAAAGCGGCCTTCCTGAAAAACAACCAAGTTTATTTGGGCCCGCAAACCATCGACGACTATGTCTTGATCTCCAAGACACCGGTTAATTCCGTGGCTGACCTTAAGGGCAAAAAGTACTATGCGCCCGGCGCATCCGCGGCGTGGCTGAAAGGCACCGGCGCCATTGGAATCAACGGCGGCCTGCCGATTTACTACAACGGCATTAAGCAGGGTGTCGCTGACGGCGCCATCGTTCCGGCGACGGGTATCTTTCCGTTCAAACTTCACGAGGCCGCGCCCTATGTCATCAAGGTGGGTCTCGGTGGCGGTATGACCGGCGCTCTGACCATGAACAAGAACACGTATGACAAGCTGCCGCCTGAAATGCAGAAAATGTTCCATGATATTGGACAAGGCTACGGCGAACTCGTGTCCAAGCGGGTTGCCGGCTTCAACAAAGCCAGCCTGAACAAGCTGATCCCCGGCGCCGGCGGAAAAGTGTCTGAACTTCCGCTGTCGGAGCAAAAGAAATGGGCCGCAGCCCTGCCGGACTTGGGCGGCGATTGGGTGAAAAACATGAAAGCCAAAGGCCTCCCCGGCGAAGAAGTTTTGAAATACTACATGAACGCCGTTCGCGCCGCCGGTGAGAAGCCGCTACGCGATTGGGATAAGTAAACTTGTCAGATACTGCCCAAGGGCAGTCGAATGAAAATGGTGGGGCTCTTAGATATTATAAGAGCCTCACCAATTTATTTGCCCAACTAACATCCATCACCAACAGCGCGGGCACCATATGGGTGTTCGCTCTGATGTTCCTGATCTGTGCGGACATTATCTCCAGATCGGGGTTCAATGTTCCTATTCGGGGCGTAACCGAGATCGTCGGTTATTCATTGGTGGGCGCCGTTTATCTGCAGTTGGCCCACTCTCTCCACGTAGGCCGCTTCGCCAGAGCGGAGATGTTCATAGAGCCCCTAATGCGCCGCCGGCCTTTCGCGGCGGCAATTTTCCATATTCTGTTTTCTTTGGCCGGCGTGTTCGTTTTTCTTTTGATCGCCTATGGCACGGTTGCAAAGTTTGAGGAAGCCTGGCCTGACTTGAAATTCGGCGTCGAAGGAGATTTCACTATTCTGGTCTGGCCACTGCGCGCCATCATCTTAGGCGGCTCGGTTTTGGTCGCCATCAAGTATTTCATTCTGGCCCTCGACAATGTTGGGGTTCTCGTTCAGGAGCTTCGCGCTCGCCGCACGGCACCCGAAAAGAACCCCCTGGGTCTAGGCTTTCTCCTCCTCATTCTCTTTATCATTTTATCGGCCTATGGGCTCGCCACCGGTGATTTCTCCAGACTAACCATAGGCGCCGTTTCCCTGCTTGGTATGCTGGTGATCATCTTCACCGGCATCCATATCGGCGTCGGTCTCGTGGTACTTGGCTTTGCCAGCATTTGGATCATGTTTGGCAATCCCAATATTGCGATCAACACGGTCAAGCTGGCCTCCAACGAGTTCCTGCGCAGCTATTTCTTTGGCGTGATCCCCCTCTTTGTCTTGATGGGCCTGATCGTCAATGAATCTGACATTGGCCGCGATACCTTCGATGTCGCGCGCTGGATGCTCAAGAAAGTAAAGGGTGGTCTCGGCGTGGCCACGGTTTTGGCCAACGCTATATTCGCCGCCATCACGGGCTCCTCCATCGCGTCGGCTGCGGTCTTCACCAAAGTCGCCGCACCGCACATGATGAAACACGGATACACGCCGAAGTTTGCGGTTGGAACGGTGGCGGGCAGTTCGATCTTGGGCATGCTGATCCCGCCCAGCCTACTGCTTATTATCTATGGTTTTGTGGCGGAACAGTCGGTCGGTCTCCTTTTCCTCGCCGCCGTCATTCCCGGCATCATTTTGGCGACAGCAATGGGATTAGCAATTGTCGGGATGGCGCATTTCTGGCCGAGTTATGTCGGGAACCCGTCCGACGACGGGGATTTGGATATTAAAATCGGCGAGGCCGCCAAGATGGTATTGCCGGTCATTATTCTGATTATCGCCGTGCTCGGCGGTATTTACGGCGGAATATTTACACCGGTTGAAGCTGGCGCCGTCGGTGCAGCAGGAGCGTTGATCATCGCTGCCCTAAAACGCCGCCTTACCTGGGAAAAGCTTTGGCGGGTACTACTAGAAACCGGTCACACCACGGTCTCGGTTCTGTTTCTTATTCTAGCCGCCAACATCTACGGCAGAATGCTGGCGCTGTCCGGCTTGCCGCAAAGCGTGGGAGAACTTATCGGCAGCATGAATCTTGGTTTCCTGGGTTTCATGGCCCTCTACATACTACTCGTTGTAATCCTCGGTATGTTTCTGGATTCAATTTCGATCATGCTGATTGTTTTGCCGCTGGTTCTTCCCATTGTCCAAGCTTTCGGCGGCGATTTGATCTGGTTCGGTATCATTACAGTGATCGCCGTGGAGATGGGTCTGCTCACGCCACCCTTGGGCATAGCGGTGTACGTGGTTAAATCGACCATTACCGACGCCTCAATCACGCTCAATCAAATTTTTGCCGGGGCCTTCCCCTACGTTGTGATTATGTTCGTGGTCACCATTTTGCTGGTCATCTTCCCGCAGCTCAGTCTGGTCTTTGTCAACTAACACCGCTGTGGCAAGATAGGCGCAATTCCGCGAAACATGAATTTCAGCGCGTATGATTCCGCTTGTCAGATATAGTCTTCTTGGCCTCTTGGCCATTGCCCTGGCCGCATGCGTGCAAACCGCACCGGAGCAACTGCCGCCGGTGCACGAGCTCACCAAACATGAAGACGACCATCAGCATCACGAGGATGAGCTTCTGGTGCTGGACCCGCCTGCGGATTATCTACAGGACCTGCCGTCCTTGGGTCTCTCGGTCATCGACGTCACTCACCTGGACGGGATCGGCTCACACCTCTATCACCTAAAGATCGAGAACGGCGCGCACCCGTTTCACGCCCGACATCAACATGGTCAAAAGTACCCAAATGTGCTGGTCGATGTGCATCATCATTTTGAACAGCATCAACGCACACGCCATCGCCGGGTGGACACCAGTTATACCAGCCCCCGTTCCGCCAATTGGGACAGGCCGGCCGCAAGTTGTGGCCAAGGCATCAGGATCGGCGTGGTCGATGGCGGCGTCGATATGCGTCACGCCGCCTTTAAGGGACGCAATCTCAGCTTCAAGTCCTTCCATCGGAAAGGACAGAGGATCGGCGCCTCGGATCACGGTACGGCCGTCGCGTCTATGATCATCGGTCAAGCCAAATGGGGCGGGCTACTGCCGGGCGCTCAACTCTACGCGGCCAATGTGTTCCACCTGAACAGCAAGGGCCGGCCCCGGGCCAGCGCCAAGGGCATCCTTCAAGCGGTCAACTGGCTGATTAAGCAGGATGTCCATGTCATCAATTTCAGTATCGGCGGATCCGACAATGTGCTGATGAAAAAGGCGGTAGATGAAGCCCATCAGCAAGGCATTATCCTAGTTTCATCCGCCGGCAACAGCGGCCCCTTCACCAAAAAGAAAAGCTTCCCGGCGGCCTATGAGCCGGTCATCGCGATCGCCGCTATCGACCGGACCAACCGGGTGGCGAGGTTCTCATCGGCTGGCGACTATGTGGAATTCAGCGCGCCCGGTGTCGGCATTTGGACGGCGGTGCCCGGCGGCGGTAAGCCCATGTCAGGGACGTCCTTTTCCTTGCCCCTGGTCGCCACCTACGCCGCGTCGCTGATCGGGCATAACAATCTGCGGGGCTTGGAGGCCATCCGCGCGGAATTCAAAAAAATCGCCCAATCGAAGGGCGGCAAAAAGTGGAACAAATTTTCCGGCTGGGGGCCCGTGTCGATCAACCGGCCTTGCTAAAGCATCCGCTGCAGGCTGCCCCGCAGGTTCTCCGTCGAGATCGGTGAATACATCACTTCGTTGGCCTCAACAGTCAGGCTGTCGCTTTTATTACCGCTCAGCTCCGCCGGCCAGACGAAGGCCACGGGGAACGTCACGCCATTGTCCCCTTGGGCGAACTTCAACGCCATATTAGCCTGCATATCCGTAGTGTAGAGCCACATGATGGCCAAGTCAGGCGGATTAGCTTCGGCAAGCTGAATAAATTGTTTTCCGCTTTCGATAACCTGAACTTCGTGATTTTCACCGGCCAGGATTTTATGGACGTGATCCAGTTCCGCTTGGCGTTTGCCGACAAGGTATATTTTCTTCGGGGGGACACCAGAGAGCAAATTCTCGGGCTCCGGCGCCGGTTCGGGGAGGCTCTCC
>CAZSXT010000043.1:15752-22638 GCA_964611435.1 uncultured Rhodospirillaceae bacterium
CCCGGTAGAGCTTCACCTGATCCTGCTTAATCCGCTCATTTATCCGGGCCACATGGCGCAGGATAGCGATAAGCTTCGCCTGCAACATGTCGATATTGATAGGTTTGGTCAGATAGTCGTCAGCGCCCTCTCGTAGGCCCTGGACCACGTCAGACGCGTCGGCCTGTGCGGTGAGGAAAATGATCGGGCAATGTTCGGGAACGCGGCGTTCGGCACGGATGACCTTCATCAAATCAAAGCCACTCATCTCCGGCATGTTCAGATCGGTAATGATGACATCCGGCTTGAAGGCGCCTAGCGTATCCAGCGCCGCTTGACCACTGAGACACGTGTTAACGGAATATCCGCTGCCCGTCAGATGGATTTCGAGGAAGGTCAGAATATCCTCGTCATCGTCCACCAAAAGTATCTTCGCCATAAGAATTCGGCCCCGCTCAATGCGTCCATCCCCTGGACGCTCTATCCCCACTTGCCGCGAATTAAACTGACACAATCATACTATGTGAGGATGAGGGGCCGAATTTCAAGTGACAAAACCCGCATCACGTGCGTCCAATGAAAACGCATCCTCAAGGGCCTGCCTCAAGCCGGGACCAAAATCGCTTCCAGAGCCGTACGCATTTCGATCGGCATGTCAGCGGATTTTCGCGTTTTAGGATTAAAACATACCTCGGTCACGGTTTCCCGCGCGCACAGATGCCCTTTCTCTGCATGGAGCATTTTCTGCTCATAGGTGATGCTTTTGCCGCCTAATTTGCGGAACACCCCTTCAATCACCAGCAGATCACCTGATTTCACTTCCCGGATGAACTCTGTGGTGATTGTCCCGATCACCACAACGACGCCCCACCGGTCGAACATGGCGTGGTCGATGCCGGCCTTGGCCCAAATGTGCCAATTGGCCTCATCGAAGAAATGGCCGTAATAGCGGGTGTTCATGTGCCCGAAGTGATCACAATGCTCCGGGAACACCACGCCGCGGTTCGTTTCCATCCAGTCTGTCATTCTCGTTCCGTCCACTTAGTCCAGGGATAGTTATGTTTCTAGGGTCCGGACCCTAGCTCAGGGAAGACGCTGCCGCAATTCGTTCTGCCCTACCGAGACGATTGAGCCTGTCAGCGGGACGGGATACTCTATGCACTTGGAACCTATTGGGAGGCTCGGATGACCATTGACCGTATCGAATCCATCACCTACGGAGTCGAGGATTTGGACACCTGTGTCCGCTTTATGGATGACTGGGGTCTGGAACAGACCGCTAGAACGGATACCTCCGCCGACTATCGGACTCTAGAAAACCAAACGCTATTCTTGCGGCTGAAGGATGATCCTGATCTGCCGGAGACCCATGAAACGGTGGCGACCGGCCGCGAAGTGATCTGGGGCGTGGATACAAAGGAGTCCCTAGACGCGCTCGCCGCTGATCTCAGCCGCGACCGGGACGTCACAGAAGACGCAGACGGCACTCTGCATACCCGCGATGACAGGAACTTCGCCATCGGCTTTAAGGTTGCCACCCGGCAAACAGCCCAAGTGGAAAAGCACGAACTCAATTTCCACGAAGACATCCATCGGGTGAACAAGGCCTATTTCCGGGAGGGCGGCGCAAAACCCATTCGCATCGGTCATGTGGTCTATGGCGTCGAAGCGGAGGACAATATGGCGGCGGCCGAATTCTATCTCGAACGCCTGAACTTCCGGATGAGCGACCGGTCGACCACCACAGGCACCTTCATGCGCAGCGACGGATCTGACTTCCACCATTCCATTTTTCTAATCCACCGCGGCGACGAGCGCCGGTTTGACCACCTCGCCTTCGAAGTGAGCGGGTTTGACGAACTGATGGCCGGCGGCGCCAGCATGCTGAACAAAGGCTGGGAGACTCAATCGGGGCCCGGTCGGCATTCCCTCGGCTCCAACATTTTTTGGTACTTCCGTAATCCCTGTGGCGGCGCGATCGAGTATTTCACCGATATGGATCGGCTGACCGACGATTGGGAACCGGGCATGTGGGACGACATGCCGCCTTATGATCAGTGGATGATCCACGACGCGCTGACCAACCGTTAACCGAGTTAAATGCCACCATCTCGGGAATCCTACGACGTTGTCGTCATCGGCTACGGACCGACCGGTGCCATCGCCGCTAACCTTTTGGGCCGGGATGGTTTTAGGGTGCTCGTGGTGGAACGGGAAGCCGAGATCTACGACAAACCCCGCGCAATCACTTTTGATCATGAGATCATGCGCGTTTTCCAAGGTGCCGGCGTCGCTGAGGCGATAGAAGCAGAAACCGCGCCGTACCGGCCATCCCGCTATCTTGGCGCCGATGGTCAGGTGATCCGCAAAATGGACCCGGCGCCCGCCCCCTACCCTCTTTATTGGCTGCCGGTGTATCTGTTTGTGCAGCCGCGCCTGGAAGCAACCCTGAGAGCCGGCGCAGAAGCACGAGAGTCGGTTGAAGTCCTGACCCGCCACGAGGCTGCAAACGTCTCTCAAACCGACACCGCAGCCACCGTCACCATCAATGACTTGGACAAGGGCAAGACGTTTGAAGTTAAAGCGAGCTATGTTTTTGCCTGCGACGGCGCTTCGAGTCCAACGCGAACGTCACTGGGGATCGGCCACGAAGATTTGGCCTTTGACGAACGGTGGATCGTCATCGATGTTCTGGCCAACGATACCGCCGGCCTGCCGGAAACGCACATCCAATACTGCGAACCGGCGCGGCCCTGCACCTATGTGATCGGGGTGGACAACCACCGTCGCTGGGAAATGATGCTTTTGCCCGGCGAAGACCCGGTAGAGATCAACAATGAAGAGCGTATTTTGCAGTTGCTCTCCCGCTGGGGGCCGAAAGAAAAGTTCAACGTTTGGCGTTCCGCCGTTTATCGCTTTCATGCTTTGGTCGCGACAGAATGGCGTAAAGGCCGCGTGTTCCTTCTGGGTGACGCGGCGCACCAAACCCCGCCGTTTATGGGCCAAGGCATGTGCCAGGGCATTCGCGATGCGGAAAATCTGGTCTGGCGTTTGCGCCAGGTGGAAAAACACGGCGCCGATCCGGCACTGTTGGACGGCTATCAAGAGGAGCGGCATCCTCACGTTCGCGCGCTGACCGCCTTCACCAAGGAATTGGGCAAGATCATTTGCGAACGCAATCCCGATAAAGCCAGGGTGCGGGACAAGCGAATGATCGACGAGCTGGAAAGCGGCCGGGTAGAGATCATCCGTCATAAACTGATCCCACCCCTCACGTCGGGTTTGCTGGACCTGGATGCCGACGGCAACCCCATTGCGCCGGCCGGGGAACTGTTTCCGCAACCGCTGGTCAGTTTGGAGGACGGTTCGGAACTGCCCATGAACGATGCGCTGGGGCCGGATTTTTGGCTGGTGAGCTATGACCCGGAAGTGTTTCGCCGGCTTCCCGAAGACCTCCCCCGGCGATGGCGGTCCTTCGGCGGCGAGCTGGTGTTAATGGACGGAGGTCCGGACACCCCGCCGCAAGTCCGATGCCTGGACGAGCTGAATGGTGTTTTGGCTGTCTACTTTAAGGACAATGACGCACAGTCGATGATCGTTCGCCCCGACCGCTATACCTACAGCGCGGCCGCAGCCCCTGAACAAACGCTACTACAGTTGGAAAATCTGCTGAACCGTCTCGGCTAGACGGGGACAGTTAGCCCTTCTTCAGATCAAACCAGAAGGTCGCCCCCTCCCCGGGCGCACTTTCCAACACCAACTCGCTGTCATGCTGATCGATGATCGCCTTGCAAATGGCGAGACCCAGCCCCGTCCCTTCGATGTTGCGGGTATCCGAAGAGTCTACCTGGTAGAACTTCTCGAAGACCTTTTCCTGCGAGTCTTCGGGGATGCCGATGCCGTTGTCCTTTACGGCAATTCGATAGCCGTCTCCGATGTCCGTCACACCCAATTCTATTTTCCCGTCATCCCCCGTGAATTTCGCAGCATTGGTGATGAGGATCGCCAACGCCTGTACCAATCGGGATCGATCCACCCGAACCATCGCCTCTGTCTCGGCTCCCAAGACCAGAAGAGCCGCCTTTTTCGAAGCAACATAGTCGGCATTCTCCCCAACCGCCCGATGCACAATTTCCAGTAGGTTGTATCTGTCAAAGACCAGGTCTAGCGAACCTGTATCAATCTGGCTCAGATCAAGAAGGTCGCCAACAAGTTTACCGATGCGCTCACAATTGCGGGCCGCTATTTCAAATATGCCCTCCATCCCGTCCGGCGTATGCTCGCCCAACTGCCCCTTGATCAGACCCAGCGCGCCGTTCAGCGACGTTGCCGGCGTTTTCAGCTCATGGGCCGCAACGGAAACAAACTCGTCCTTGGCCTTTTCGAGCGCCTTCCGTTCCGTAATATCGGTGTGAATAGCGACAATCGATCCGTCGGAGAGACGTTGACGGCGGATACTCAACCACCGGCCGGTGACGGGCTGCAGCCATTCAAGTTCGCCGAACTCTTCCGAGTCCTGGCGCCGCCGGCTCGCCATCCACTTTTGACGCTCTTCTTCTGTCGCGTCGGGCAGACGCATTTTTGAGGTCTTCTCCAGCATTTCCTCAATATGCATGCCGGTTTCCAGTATATCTTCCATGCCCGGCTGCAATTCGAAAAAGTAATCATTGCAGAAGACGAACCGTTCATCATGGGACCACAAGATAATACCGGCACGCACCTCTTCCAGAATAAGCCCGAGCTGTAGATTTAGGTTATCACTGGCTTCCTGGCGCAGCCTCGCTCTCGTCTCATCGCGGTGGACGCCGGTGTAGCCCGCGAACTCCCCGTTATCATCATATTTTGGAATGGCCGAAGCACAGAGAAACTGCCGTTCTCCATTCGCTTGGGTTCGAACATAGTAAAGATCCCGGAACGGTTTCTCTTCGCGGAAGACCCGTTCCATCTCCACCTTGTCTTCCGTCGATATCTCCTGAGCCTCGATGTCCCAGTACTGTTTGCTGATGATCCGATCCCGCGGGATGGTCAAGGTGCCCGCGCCGGCGCTGGCAAAGGTCACACGATGATCCGCATCGGTTTCCCAATAGCGGTCGGCAATATGCTCGGCAAATCTCTGGATTTGCCCATCAGTCTCGATTTTACCATGTCTCGTGGCTTCGTCGTTCGCTGGATTGGTATTCACAGTCATGCGGTAGCCTTTCCGCTCCGAAGATCGGCACTCGATCTTAGATTTTGCTTTATCAAGATGCCAATCAAATTGTGGCCAACACGCAGGCCATCATCATGGGGCGCGGGTATAATTTTGGCCATTCTGATCTCTTTTCAATTATTCACGACTCGGCTATGAGTCGCGGCATATGACTGACAGAATTCTCATCATCGATTTCGGCTCTCAAGTCACGCAATTGATCGCGCGGCGGGTGCGGGAATCCGGCGTCTATTGTGAAATTCACCCGTTCAACAAGGTCACCGGCGACAGCATCCAGGCCTTTGATCCAAAAGGCATAATTCTATCAGGCGGGCCGGCCTCCGTGGCCGATATCGGCACGCCTCGCGCACCCGACGAGGTGTTCGAGCTGGGCCTGCCGCTATTGGGCATCTGCTATGGACAACAAACCATGGTGGAACAATTGGGGGGATCGGTCGAATCTCATGACAAACGGGAATTCGGCCGGGCCATGCTTACAGTAAGCGGTGACTGCGCCTTGTTCGGCGACGACTGGAATACCGGCTCAACCGAACAGGTCTGGATGAGCCATGGCGACCGGGTCGAAAGCCTGCCGGATGGGTTCGACGTGTTTGGCACCAGCGACGGCTGTCCTTTCGCCATCGTCGGCGATGAAAGCCGGCGCTTCTATGGCGTGCAGTTTCATCCAGAGGTCGTACATACGACCAACGGCGCGGCACTGCTGCGCAACTTTACTCATGAAGTTGCCGGCTGTTCCGGTGATTGGACCATGGCCGCCTTCAAGGAACAGGAAATCGCCAAGGTCCGGGAACAGGTCGGCGACGGTAAAGTCATTTGCGGCCTGTCCGGCGGCGTTGATTCCTCGGTCGTGGCGGTTCTTCTGCACGAAGCCATCGGCGATCAACTGACTTGCGTGTTTGTTGATACAGGCATGATGCGCATGGGCGAGGCGGAGGAAGTGGTTGGCCTGTTCCGCGATCACTACAACATCCCGCTGGTTCACCGGGACGCTTCGGATTTGTTCCTGGGCAAACTTGAGGGCGTCACCGATCCGGAGCAAAAGCGCAAAATCATCGGCGCGACGTTCATCGACGTGTTCGAGGAAGAAGCCAAGGGCGTCGGCGGAGCGGATTTCCTGGCGCAGGGCACCCTATATCCGGACGTAATCGAATCCGTGTCATTCCATGGCGGGCCCAGTGTCACCATCAAGTCCCATCATAATGTCGGCGGACTGCCGGAACGGATGAACATGAAGCTGGTAGAGCCGCTCAGGGAACTGTTCAAAGACGAGGTGCGTGCGCTTGGCCAGGAGCTCGGCCTGCCGCAAACCTTTGTCGGCCGCCACCCCTTCCCCGGGCCGGGACTGGCCATCCGTATTCCCGGTAATATCACCGGGGAGAAACTGGATATTCTCCGCAAGGCCGACGCCATCTATCTGGAGGAAATCCGGAACGCCAGCCTTTATGATGAAATTTGGCAGGCCTTTGCCGTGCTGTTGCCAGTGCAGACCGTCGGCGTGATGGGCGATGCGCGGACCTATGATTATGTCTGCGCGCTTCGGGCGGTGACCTCGACCGATGGCATGACAGCCGATTTCTATCCCTTCGAGATGGACTTTCTCGGCCGCGCCTCCAACCGGATTATAAACGAAGTCCGTGGTATCAACCGGGTTGTCTACGACGTGACCTCCAAGCCGCCCGGCACGATCGAGTGGGAGTA
>CAZSXT010000044.1:0-22326 GCA_964611435.1 uncultured Rhodospirillaceae bacterium
CGGCCATGCCGCCGGACATGGGTGGCATGGGCGGTATGGGCGGCATGATGTAAGCCCAAAAGCCAAAGCGTTTAGGAATGGCCGCGCTCCCGGGTGCGGCCATTTCCTTTTGGGCTGGCGGATTTTTCTTGAAGCCATGCGCCAGCTCGGTACATAAGGCATCCCGATGCTCGACTATCTTTCATATTTTTACGGCGGGACGGATCAAATTCAGTCCCTCTTTGCCACGCTTGTCGTTTGGCTAGGCTTATCCTTCATCGGCCGAGCCGTTGCCGGCAAGGACGCCATGGTTGAGGCGTCTCCGTTCTACGGATGGGCCGTGGTGACCGTTCTTTTTACATTTGGCGGCGTATTTCCGGCCATTCCATTTACTTGGTTGTCCATCGTGACAGCGGTCTTCGCCGTGGGTAGTGCTGTCTATGTCCGCAGGCGGGACGGTTATTTGATCCCGCCAGTTTTTCTAAAGCTGTTTGTTCTGAGCGCACCTTTGTGGTTGATGGCGTCGGCGATGGTGGCGTCCCAATGGGATGAGTTTTCCCATTGGCTGCCCAGTACGCAATTCCTGCTGAATGCTGATGGTTTTCCCGACTCCGACAACAAAGTCACAGGCGCATCATTCCCGGCCTATCCTTACGGCTGGCCGCTACTTCTGTATCTTTCGGCCAAGCTTGCCGGCGGGTTCATCGAGAACGCGGGTGCGCTTCTTAACCTGTTCGGGTTGTTGACCTTCGGACTGGTGTTGATCACCGTGATTGCTGAGCAATCGAACGGCCGATCTGCGGAAAAACCTTTGCATGGATGGGTGTATGTCGCTGTGGCGGCGCTGCTGGTTACCGCTTTCAACCCGACATTCGTCCAGAAGCTGGTGTTCACGGCGTACTCGGAAACTTCAACAGCGGTGACCATTGGTTTGGCCGGCATCTTGGCCTGGATGATGCTGAATGCGTTGGCCGACGGAGATGATGACCGGGCCAAGACTTTTGCCTGGCAGGCGGCCCTGGCGCTGGCCGTTCATATAAATGTCCGCCAGGCGAACCTGGTTCTGTTTGTCGTGCTGTTGGTCGCTCTTGCCTTGGTGGGGGTGCGGGATCGCCGGATACCGGCTCGAAAATTATTCCCGCTGTTGGCGATTGTTGCCGTGCCGGCCGTCGTCATCTACGTGACGTGGCGTTTTCACGTTGCGCAGCATCTGGCAGGGGCCGAGTTTACTGTCCTGCCGCTGGAGCAATGGCATATATCCCTGATCCCCGATATCTTGCTGGCGATGATCAAGGTTGCCGCGAAGAAAGGCGTTTATTTCGGGCTGATGTTGATCGTTTTGGCGCTGGGAATCAGGGCGACAATTCGGTTGGAAACAAGGTTTGACCGGCTTGCCTTGATCGCGGCGCTGATGTTCCTCGGCTACAACGCGTTTTTGTTTTTTAGTTATTTGGCGGCTTTCGGAAAGTTCGATGCGCTCCGCGCCGCTTCGTTCTGGCGCTACAATATCCATGCAGGCTTTTTTGGGATTGCCGTCGGTGTCGCAGGGGCCGGATTGCTGTGGAGCCGCTGGCGGGTCTCCCGATCTTCGGTCTGGCGTCGGCGATTGGGTTACGCGGCGGTCGCCATCCTGCTGATTGCGCCGGTGGCGCTGGCCAAGAAAATCCGGTTCGACCATGAAGGCCTGAAGCCTCACTATCAGGCCGTGGCGTTGGATTTGCGAGAGATTTTGCCCAAGGGCGCGAACTATCTGATTCTTGATCCACAGGGTAACGGAGAAGTCGGGGTCATCACCAAATACCGGATCAGCCGGGACCACGGCTATCACGGGGTGTTTAGCGCCTTTCGCGGGACCGATATCAAAAAGGTCGAAGAGTGGCTCACCCGGACAAAGCCGGACTATGTTCTGGTCCATTCACTTCTGCCGGGCCTGGACGAGTTGCTCGGCCAGCCGCTCAAGGATCATGTCAGCTATCTGATGAAAAATGAAGATGCGGGCTGGCGGCAGGTCAAAGCCTGGCCGGTGAAACGTTAAGCGGCTTTTTCTGCGCGCTCCTGCCGGCCCAGACGCCAGCGGCGGAACAGATTTTGCAGTCCCTGCTCCGCGCGGGATTCCTGGGTGCCTCGCATCAAGTTCCGGATGATCTTGAACGGCCGGTTCGGCCGCCGCGTCCAGCTCACCAGATAAAAAAGCATTACGCCGAAGGTCCGGTAGTATTTGAGCGCCTTATCGCTGACATGCTCGCTGTACGAGACCGTAGATGACGTGTCCGCATAAGATCGGAGACTGTCATAATATGCATCATCCATGACCAGAGAGGTCCCGGCGGCGATCTCGTCGAACAATTCCGATCCGGGATAAGGGGAAAACGCCCAGATGCTCAGGTCATATGCGCCGGCCCAGGCCATGCGCGCGGTGAACCTGTAGGATTGAAAAATCTCCGGCACCGTTTCGCCGGGAAAGCCGAAGATCAGATTGCACTTGATGTTCATCCGGTTCCGGTTTGCCTGATCGATGGATTGGACCACGGCGTCCAGATGGACCTTCTTCTTAATCCTCTCCAGGACGGAGGGCGATCCGCTCTCCGGCGAATAGGACATGTTGCGGCAGCCAGACCGGTACAACAATTGCGCTACCTCAGCGTCAATGGCTTCGGTGCGCGTGCCGCTCGGAAGCTGCCAAGTGAACTTCATGCCCCGTTCTTCAATCTTGTGGCAGAAATCCACGATCCAGGATTTTTTGACGATGGCCGTCAGGTCGTAGAAGTCAAAATTCTCCACGCCGTAGTTTTCGATGTATGAGGTCATCTCATCCAACAGCAAGTCCGGATTTCGGGCTATCCATCGCGTGGTCCACATGGACGGGTTGGAGCAGAAAGTGCATTGATAAGGGCAACCCCGGCTGGCCATCATTGGCATCGAGCGCCCCCGGTTCACGCCGAAGCCGAAGCCCCGGTCCAGATAGTTCCGGATGGGGATCAGATCCCAGGCCGGCCAGGGGATTTCATCCAGTTCCCGCATCCGGCCCCGCCGCTCGCTGTGTTGCACTTCGCCGCTGCCGTCCATGTAGGCGATGCCGGGGCAGACCGTCGGCTGGAAAGAGCCATCGTCTACGGCCGTCGCGATGTTGGTCATGGTCTCTTCGCCTTCTCCCATGACAACGATATCGACGGGGGAGTCCTCCAAGACCTGCGCCGGCATGGCGGTGGCGTGTTCTCCGCCGGCGATGATGCGCGCGTTGGGAAATCGGTGTCGAACCTTTTTCGCCAGTTCGCGGCCGGCCGGCCACTCGAATGAAAAGCCGAAAGAGATGCCGATGATCGCGGTGTCCGAGTCGATCCGGCTCACTGTTTCTTCATGGGTAAGGCCAAAGAGATAACAGTCATTTGCCGCCGGGTGGCGTTCTTCCAGCCCTTCGCCCACG
The DNA here is from genome assembly GCA_964611435.1 of uncultured Rhodospirillaceae bacterium. GTDB lineage: Bacteria > Pseudomonadota > Alphaproteobacteria > Rhodospirillales > UBA2165 > JAYPHU01. The sequence continues at coordinate 3,404 of CAZSXT010000044.1, forward strand.
GCGTCGATGACCTGCACGGCAAAGCCGGCCTGGCGCAGGGAGCCCGCTACGTACACCAAGCCTAAAGGCGGCGTGAACATGGCCGTCTGATTGTGCGCCGGCACCACGATGGAGGGCCGGATCAGACAGATTTTGGTTTCTCGGCTGGCGTTCATGTTCCTCGGTCCCGCACGATTCTTGCCGATCCTATAATGGATTCCCGGTTATTCGGCCAGGAATTCGGTTGTTTCCCGGATAACCTCGGCGAGCCCCAGCCGTTGCACGTCGACACCGTCGGGGAAAGCGCCGGCGAGACGTGACGGCATGGCCTTGTCCAACATGACGAAAACCCCCCGGTCGTCGGCGCGACGCACCAGCCGCCCATAGGCTTGCTTTAGTTTTAGCCGGGTCAGCAGGTCGTCATAGTTTTTGCCCTCGAACGCTTTTTTCCGGGTTTTGTGCAGGATGGTGGGCCGGGGCCAGGGCACCCGGTCGAATACAATAAGCCGTAGCGACTCGCCGGGGACATCGACGCCATCCCGCACCGCGTCTGTGCCCAACAGACACGCATGTTTCTCGGCCCGGAAAATATCCACCAGAGTGCCCGTATCCAACGGGTCCACATGCTGGGCCAGCAGCATCATTTCGGCAAAGTCCGGATGGTCGATCAGCCGGCCATAGACGCCGCGGAGCCGGGCGATGGACGTAAACAGGCCCAGCGCACCACCGTTCGACGCCAGCAACAGTTCCCGGTACGCCGCGCCCAATTGATCCAGATTGTTCTTATCGATATCGGTCACCACAAAGACTTTGGTCTGGTTCTGGTAATCAAAGGGGGAAGGAAGGTTGCGGCGAATGGGATCACCCGGCAGATGCTGAAATCCTGTTCTTGTTTCCGCCGCCCGCCAATCGGCGTCATCATCGCCGGTGCCGTCCCGAAGCGTCGCCGAGGTCACCATGATGCCTTGCGCCGCATCAATCATCTGCTCCGCGAAGGGCCGGGCCGGGTCCAGCCAATGGCGGTGCATGCCGATATCGAAATCCCGGCCGTCGATCCGATCCACCTCGAAGAAGTCAACAAATTCGTCGGGCTGGGGTTGAGGCAGACTTTCCAGCATTAGACGCCACGCCCCCACATTCATGGTGATCCGCCGCTCCAGGCTGCGGGCGACGGCTTCGATCCGCTGGCGGGTGGAGCTGTCCAAGTCTTCCGCTTCATCGTCCAAGCGCTTCAGCAGCGACTTAATCAGACTGGAAGCCGGTTTCAAGAGCCGGGTCAGGGACGCGCTCAGCTCAACCGCGACGTCTTCCAGCCCGTCGATGACGGGGCGTGCATCGGTCTCCAACCCATAGGGCGACTGAGCATTGGCGTCCCGCGCATAGACTTGGCGGCGGACTCCGGCCAGGAAGGTTTCCACCGCGCCGTGGGGAGCGCCATCCGCCAGGCGCGTGTTCCAGCCCTGACCGGGCAACAGCCGGGCGGCGGCCAGGATTTCGTCCAGATCTTCCTTGGCTTTTACATCGTCGGCGATCAGTTCATCCAGCCGGGATTTGAGCCCCCGCGCCCGGGATGTCCGCCGGCCTTCGGCCCCCAAGATCCAGCGGCGCAGTTCGGCTGCCTCGCCGCCCGTCAAGTGGGCGGAGAAGGCGCTGTCGGCGGCTTCGAACAGATGATGCCCCTCATCAAACACATAGCGCGTCGGCCGGTGCGGATCGTCCCCGCCGAGGGCCGCCTGGATCATCACCAGGGCATGGTTTGCAACCACGATCTTGGCGCGCCGCGCCCGGCGCACGGATTTCTCGATGAAGCATTTGCCGTAGTGAGAGCAAGCGGCGTAGATACATTCGCCCCGCGTGTCGGTGAGATCTATGGTCCGCCGGCGGCCCAAAAGGTCTGCCAGCCAGGCCGGGAAGTCGCCGCCGATCATGTCGCCGTCCCTCGTCGCCATGACCCAGCGGGCGGTCAAGCCGAGCGCAATCAGGTCGAGCCCCTGGCTTTGGCCAACCGCCTCCTCCAGATTGAGCAAGCACAGATAGTTCTCTCGGCCCTTGCGGACGACGGCCTTCAGCGCTTTTTCCGCCGGGTCCGGATAGAGCTTGTCGAGCTCGCCATCCAGCTGCCGCTGCAAATTGCGGGTGAAGGTGGATATCCAAACCGGGCCCTCGTTCTTCTCTGCCCAGACGCTGGCGGGCGCGATATAGCCGAGTGTCTTGCCGATCCCGGTGCCGGCTTCGGCCAATAGCGCCTGCGGTTCGCCTGGCGTCTCCGTCGGCTGGAACGGATGGCTGGCGAGCCGGGCATATTCCATTTGCTCCGGCCGGTCTTCCGAGCCGTCGGCGAGGAGTTGACTTAGACGTTCTTCGGATTCGCCCGGTGACACCGGCTCATGTCCCGGCTGGGGCACGGGGGCTGTGTCTTCCCATTCCTTCAACCGGGTCCAGACCCGAAAGCCTTCCAGCGGGTTTGTGGCCTTGCGAGCGGGATCGCCTTGTTCCAGCGCAGCCAGGACCGCCACGCCCCAGGGCCAGCGAGCTTGCGCCAATGACCAGGCAAGCGGTGCGACAGAGGCGTGGGCGCGGGGCAGCTCCGACAGCAGCGCGCGGGCCGCATCGATGAGGCACAAAGCCTCGTCTTCCTGAGACTCCGGGCGGGGAAGGCCGAGCACATCCGCCAGGCCCCGGATGGTCGGCAGGCAAAACTGCGCCGGGCGCACGAAGGCAAACAGCTCCAGCAGATCATAGGCCGGGAATGCGCCGATCTTCAGATACGTTGCGGCGGATTTGGCATGGCAAAGGATGGGGGCGGTGGCGCCAGCCCGGCGGCCGGCTTCCTTCAGATCGATCTCTTCAATCTCGCCGTCTGCGCTCAGCCACACGGCACCGCGCGGGCCCGTAATGAGCGCCGGGGCGTCGGGCAGCCTGATCTGAAAGGCGGGTGGCGTATCGTCCATCCGGCAATCCTACCCGTTGGCCGTGTTCGCGCAATCTCGGCGGTCAAAGCGGTGTTGACGGCGGGCGGGCGGGCTCTTAGGTTCCGCCGTTCTGAATTCAGTTGCGGGAATCAAACGTGTCCGACATGCGGGAACTTGCAGAGCAATCCAACGCCTGGCCTTTCGCCGAGGCGCGCCAGCTCATGAAGCGGCTGGGGAACCGGACGCCGGAGAAGGGCTATATCCTGTTCGAGACCGGTTACGGCCCGTCCGGCCTGCCCCATATCGGCACCTTCGGCGAGGTGGCGCGGACCACCATGGTGCGTCATGCGTTCGGGCTGTTGTCTGATCTGCCGACCCGCCTGTTCGCCTTTTCCGACGATATGGACGGACTCCGTAAGGTGCCGGACAATATCCCCAATCAGGAAATGGTGACCGAACATCTGGGCAAGCCGCTCACCGACATCCCCGATCCATTCGGTACCCATGACAGTTTCGGTGCACACAATAATGCCCGGCTGCAGGCGTTCTTGGACGAGTTCGGCTTCGATTATGAGTTCAAATCCTCGACTGAGTGCTACAAGGCCGGGGAATTCGACGCCACGCTGCTGAAAATCCTGGCCGAGTACGAGAAGGTCATTAATGTGATCCTGCCGACCCTGGGCGAGGAGCGGCGCAAGACCTATTCACCCTTCCTGCCCGTGTGCCCCAAGACCGGTGTGGTTCTCCAAGTTCCGGTGCTGGAGCGGGATGTTAACGCCGGCACCATTGTCTATGAAGAAGCGGACGGCACGAAGACCGAGGTGCCTGTCACTGGTGGACATTGCAAGCTGCAATGGAAGGCCGACTGGGCGATGCGCTGGGCGGCCCTGGATGTGGACTACGAAATGTCGGGCAAGGACCTGATCGACTCCGTGAAGCTATCGAGCGCCATCACCCGCATCTTGGGCGGTAATCCGCCGGCCGGCTTTACCTATGAGCTGTTCCTGGATGAAAACGGCGAGAAGATTTCCAAGTCCCGGGGCAACGGCCTCTCCATGGAGGAGTGGCTGCGCTACGCCCCGCCGGAAAGCGTCAGTCAGTTCATGTATCAAAAGCCGACCCAGGCGAAGCGGCTGTATTTTGATGTGATCCCCAAGAACGTGGACGAGTATCTCACCCATGTCTCCAAATATCCGGAGCAGGACGAGAAGACCCGGCTGACCAATCCGGCCTGGCACATCCATGGCGGGGAGCCGCCGTCCGAGGATGCGCATCTCAGCTATAACATTCTGTTGAACCTGGCCGGCGTGTGTAACACCGAGGATAAGGCTGTCCTCTGGCACTTTATTTCCCGTTACCGGCCCGACGCGACGCCGGAAAACGCGCCGACCCTGGATCGGCTCACCGAGTATGCGGTGGCGTATTTCCAGGATTTCGTAAAGCCGCATAAGCAGTACCGTCTGCCCACGGAAATGGAGACGGCGGCGCTGCAGGATTTGATCGCCACGTTGGAGGCCCTGCCGGCGGATGCGGCGGCGGAAGATATCCAGACGCAGGTCTACGAAGTGGGCAAGCGCCACGCGTTCGAGGACCTAAAAGCTTGGTTCAAGGCGCTCTATGAGACGCTGCTGGGTCAGTCCACCGGCCCGCGCATGGGCTCTTTCATCGCGCTCTACGGCATCGAAGAGACCAAGGCGCTCATCGCCCGGGTCCTCGCCGGCGAAGATTTGGCGGCGGGGTAGTCGGCTCAGGTTCCTCTTTTAGTCATCCACGGGCCGGCGTAGCCGTGACCCGTGGACCCATGTTTGAATATTGAATGTGGGTACGCGGGTCAGGCTCCTGCGTCGCCGCCCGCGCATGACTAATTTATGAGACTGTAGCTCAGTACTGAAATATCAGTTTTCGTCTTAAATCCATTAAAAATCCAGATGTTAAAAATTCAACCTATTGAAAAACAACAAAATAACTCCCCTTTACAAAAATATCTGATTGTCATATTTTGTAAAAAATAGATATTTTTGAGGCGGGATGCTCGATCATTCAGACATATCCGGCGTAATGCCTGAAAACGGTGCGAGCGGCAATGGCTCCGGCCTGATCCGGGACGGCGTCTATGACAAGATTCGCGCCGACATCCTGACTTGTGCCTTGGCCCCCGGCGCCATTATCCAAGAGAAAGACCTGGCGGCCCGCTATGCCGTCAGTAAGTCCCCCGTTCGTGATGCGTTGCTGCGCCTACAGGAACAAGGCCTGATCGAAGTGCTGCCGCGCCGGGGGTACAGGGTGCAGCCGATTTCCCTGGCGGACGCGAAGGAACTGTATGAGACCCGCATCCTGCTGGAAAAATCTTGTGTAAAGCGCGCTATCGAGACCGCGTCCGAAGAGACGTTGAACGCGCTCGATAAGTTCCGCACTACTGACGCCACAGACCAGCTGGCGGAGTGGGTGACCTACAACCGGGATTTCCACCGGGCCATCGCCGATGCGTCCGGGAATGCGCGCCTCGCCAAAATGACCCAGGACGTGATTGATCAATTCGATCGGTTGACCTTCGTCGGCGTATCCGAGGCCCCCAGCGGGGCGAGCGCGGACAAGCTGATGAAAGAACACCGCGACCTCATTGACGCCATTCAGGCGCGGGAAAAAACCAAGGCGGCGCGGCTGATCGGCGCGCACGTTTCGAAATCACAACGCCGGCTGTTTGCCGTTTTGGAAAGCCGGCCCATCGTCGACTAGTTACCAAGGGAAGAAGTACACGTGACCCAAGGCCGATATATTGAGATTGATCAGCAAGGCGCACCGAACGTCATGCAGGTGAAGACCGTCGACTTCGCGGATCCGGGCGAGGGCGAGGTGTTGATCCATCAGAAAGCGCTGGGGATGAATTTCCTGGATGTCTATCACCGCTCCGGCGCGTACCCACTGGACATGCCAAGCGGCATCGGCACGGAGGCCGCCGGTGTGGTGGCCAAGGTCGGCGCCGGTGTGACGGAGTTCAAAGAAGGCGACCGGGTGGCCTATGGCGGCGGTCTGCCGGGCGGCTATGGCGACTATCGCAATATGCCGGCGGTCCGCGTGGTCCCTGTGCCGGACGGCGTCACCGATGAACAGGCGGCCAGTTCTCTGATGAAGGGCATGACCGTCGAATATTTGCTGGAGCGGGTCTATCCCGTGCAATCCGGCCAATGGGTACTGTTCTATGCGGCGGCGGGCGGTGTCGGTCTGATCGCCGGGCAGTGGGGCAAGTCCCTGGGTGCGCACATGATCGGCGTCGCCGGCGGACCCGAGAAATGCCAACTGGCCTTGGACAACGGCTACGAGGTTTGCGTCGACCGCCACGCCGGCGAGGATTTGGTCGCCAAGGTCAAAGACCTGACCGGCGGCGAAGGCCTGCCGGTGGTGTATGACTCCATCGGTAAAGATACGTACGAGACCACGCTCGATTGCTTGGGGGCCCGCGGCATGTTCGTGTCGTTCGGCACCACGTCCGGCCCGGTGCCGCCGGTGCAGGCGGCCGATCTGCAAAAGCGGGACTCGCTGTTTTTCACCCGCCCGACCCTGGTCACTTATACGGCCAAGCGTGAAGACCTGTTGATGTCGGCGGCTAAAGTGTTCGAGAAGGTGGCCGATGGGTCGATCACGGTGGAAGTTGGGCAAACCTACAAGTTGGAAGACGTGGTCCAGGCCCACGAGGATTTTGAAGCCGGCAAGACGACAGGCTCGACCCTGATCCTGCCGTAAGAATTAATTGAGAACAGACGCATCACTAGTGAGAGGAAGGCAACGTGAAACCTTTTGATTTCGTCAAGCCGGACAATACGGAGGCAGCGGTCGCGGCGCTCGCGGCGCACAGTCCCAATGTCCGGATTCTGGCCGGTGGTACAGACTATGTCGTCGAGCTGAAACATGTAAGCCAATCGCCGGGCACCATCGTCGATGTGTCGTCCCTGGCGGAGATGAAAGGCATCGAGGAAACGGACGACGGCCTCCGCATCGGCGCGGGTGTCACCCATACCGAGATCATGAACGATCCGCTGATCGCCAAGCACGTGCCGGCGATGATCCATGCCGCGCACACAATCGGCGCGGTCCAGACCCGGAACCTGGGCACCCTCGGCGGCAATCTGATTACCTGTGTGCCGTCCATGGACTCAGGTCCCACATTGGTCGCGCTGGAGGCCGAGGTCACCATTCTGGGCGCCAAGGGCACACGGCGCATCCCGCTGACCGAGCTGTTTGTCGGACCGCGCAAGACCAGCCTGGAGGCGGATGAGCTTCTGTTGGAGGTGATTATCCCGAAGAAGAACCTGGGCAAGCCGACGGACTTTTTGAAATTCGGTCTGCGCAAGGGCCAAGCGCTGGCGTTGGTCAATGCGGCCTCAAGCCTTTGGATCGACGGCGGCAAATTCAAGGATGTGCGGATTTCATTGGGTGCGGTTGCCCCGGTGGTGATCCGCTGCCCCGAGGCCGAGGCCATGTTGGAGGGCCAGGCCGTCAGCGAGGAGCTGATCAATCAGGCTGCCGCAAAGGCGGTCACCGAATGCAAACCCATTGATGACTTCCGAGCCTCCAAGGAGTACCGGAACGATTTGATCGAAGTCCTGACGCGGCGTACCTTGCAGGCGTGCGTGACGCAGGCGAGCCAAGCCTAGGAGGGCAAGACTGTGGATGTAACTGTTACTGTTAACGGCGAGACAAAAACCGCTTCGGTGCCGCCGGAAACCACGCTTCTGAAAATGTTGCGGGAAGAGTTAAACCTGACCGGCGCCAAGCTGGGCTGTGACGTGGGCGATTGCGGCGCTTGCACGGTGATCGTCGATGGTATTGCGATCAACGCCTGCCTGATGTTGGCCGGTCAGGCCGAGGGCAAGACCATCCAGACCATCGAAGGGATGGCCAGCCTGGATAGCTATCACCCGCTGCAGCGGAATTTCGAGGAATTGGGCGCGCTGCAATGCGGGTTCTGCGGGCCGGGGATGATCCTGTCGGCCAAGCAATTGCTGGACGACAATCCCGATCCGTCTAAGGAAGAAATTCAAGATGCACTGTCCGGCAATCTCTGCCGGTGCACGGGCTATACCAAAATCGTCGAAGCCGTTGCTGATGCGGCGCGCGAAATGCGCGGCGACAAACAGGCTGCTTAACGCAAGCGGCTGAGGAGAAAGAGAATGGATGACAACGTAAAAGTCCAAGACCGGGAAGCGACCCTGGAGGAACTGCGGGAGGCCGATGACAATCTGCGCCTACCAGCGGTGCCGGAACATGTGTCCTATCCGATTGAAACGGCGACGCCCGAAGCACGGACCCAGACCCCGGCGGTCGGCCAGCGCGCGGCGCGCCCCGATGGCCGCCTGCACGGGCTCGGCCAGACCAAGTATATCGACGATCTGAGCTTCCCCGGCATGCTGCACGCCAAGATCAAGCGGGCCGGCATCTCCAAGGCCCGGATCAAAAGTATTGATCTGTCAGAGGCCGAGAAGATGCCGGGCGTGATGGCGACCCTGGTCGGCGGCGAAATCCCGGTGAACTCTTTCGGGCCCAGCTTCCAGGATCAGCCCTTGATCTGCGAGGACATGGTCTATCACGCCGGTGATGCGGTGGCCGCCGTCGCGGCGACGACCGAGCAGTTGGCGTTGGACGCGCTGGAAAAGATCAAGGTCGAGTACGAGCCGCTGGAGCCTGTCTACGATCCGATCGAGGCCATGAAGGAAGATGCGCCTCAGGTGCATGAGGGCAGTTCAAACATCTATTCGTCCAAGGTAATCAAGAAGGGCGACGTGGATGAGGCCTTCAAGACCGCCTATCGGATTTACGAGAACACCTTCTCCACACAGATGGTGGAGCACGTGCCGATGGAACCCCATGCATCGATTGCGGAGTGGGATGGCAACGGCCGGATAACTCTGCATTCCAGCCTCGGCCGGATTACCCTTGGCCGGGCGGATATCGCGCGGGTTCTGGAATTGCCCATCAACCGCATTCGTATCATCGCGACCGTGGTCGGCGGCAATTTCGGCGGTAAGAACGAGATCACCACGGAGCCGATCCTGGCCCTGTTGTCCAAGAAAACCGGTCGGCCGGTGAAGGGCGTTTATACCCGCGAGGACGAATTCATGTCCTCCACCACCCGTCACCCGTTCATCATGGACTACAAGACCGGCGTGGATAAGGACGGCAAGATCGTCGCCCGCAAGGTGCGGCTGGTCTGCGACGGCGGGGCGTATTGCTCCTGGACGGAGACGACATTGGGCAAGGCCAGCATCCTGTCGGCGGGGCCCTATAATATCGATAACCTCGAGGTGGAGGCCTATGCGGTCTATACCAACAAGACCATGACCGGCGCCATGCGCGGTTTCGGCGCACCGCAAGTGTGCTTCGCCTATGAATCCCACATGGATGATATCGCCCATGATCTGGGCATTGATCCGCTGGAAATTCGCCGGCGCAACGCCTTCCACGAAGGCTCGTCGAGCCCGACAGGGCAGATGCTGCACAGTGTCGTGGTTCAGGATTCATTGGATATGGCGGCCGAGCGTTTCGGCTGGGAGGACCGCAAATATGAAGCGTAAAGGAAAAGGCATCGGCTGCATGTGGTACCCGATCGGGTTCACCGTGGCCGCCAACCCGTCGGCCGCGACCGTGAAGGTGAACGAGGACGGCACGGCGACCCTTTTGACCGGCACCGTGGAAACGGGACAGGGATCGCTCACCGTCCTGGGCCAGATCGCCGCCGAGGAATTGGGCATCTCCACCGATGATGTGCATGTGGTCTCCGCCGATACGGACACCACGCCAATGGATACGGGCGCCATCGCCAGCCGGACGACCTATGTCACCGGCAACGCCATCAAACTAGCAGCGGAGCGGGCCAAGGACATTCTGTTCGAGGTGGCCGCGCCGATGATGCGGGTAAAGCCGGAACAGCTGGAAGCGGTTGACCGGAAAATCCAGGTGAAGGGCTTCCCGCAACGCTATTTGCCCATCGGCGAGGTGGCGTTGCAGGCTCAGTTCATCCAGGGACAGGTGCCGATCGGCAGCGCATCCTACAACCCGCCGACGGTGGAAATGGATCCCGAGACAGGGCAGGGCAAGCCGTTCAGCACCTACGTCTATGCGACCCAGATTGCCGAGGTCGAGGTGGATGACGAAACCGGCGAGGTCGACGTGATCTACATGGCGGCGGCCCATGACTGTGGCACGGCGATCAACCCGATGCTGGTCGAAGGCCAAATTCAGGGCGGCATTTCCATGGGGGTGGGCTATGCGCTCCAGGAAGAAATGCTTTTCGACGAGAACGGCGTTCAGATCAACCCGAACCTGACCAACTACATCATGCCGACCAGCCTGGACATGCCGGATATCGACGTGGACATCGTGGAGAACTTTGACCCCACGGGCCCGTTCGGCGCCAAGGGCGTGGGCGAGCCGACGGCCGTGCCGACTGCGGCGGCCATCTGTAACGCTATCTATGATGCGGTCGGCGTGCGGATCACGTCTCTGCCGGCGACGGCGGAAAAGGTTTTGAAGGCCATTAAGGAAAAGAAGGCCAACGAACAAAAGCAACTCGCCCCGGCCGAATAGGTTTGGAAGAGTAAGCTTTAGCCGGCTGAGCCGCTCTTGAGGGCTCAATTTCGGCGGCGGGCCGCCCACCATCCCGGGCGGCCCGTTTTTTATTGCATATCTTTTAAAATGGGTACGCGGATCACGCTCCTTCGGCGCGGTCCGCGCAAGACTAAAATAGGTGGCTGATAAAAAGTTTAGTCATCCACGGACCGGGCGTCAGCCCGTGATCCGTGGACCCATCTTATCAATGCCCGACTCTTGTCCTCCATTTGCGTCACCCCCGGCCCGCGAAGCGGTTGTCGGGGGGCCATGGCTGCTGCTGCTTGGACCCCCGAGAATTGGCTTCGCCAACTCGGGGCGACGCGGAAGGGAAGGGGGAAGTAAGCTTATCCTACCTTCACCAGCTGCTTGCCGAAATTCTCGCTGTGGAGGAGTTTGAGAAAAGCACCCGACATACTTTCCAGCCCGTCGGAGACGTCTTCCTTGAATTTGAACTCGCCGCTGTCGATCAGGCCGACGATGTGCTTCCGGGCCGCGTCGAAATCATCGGCGAAGTCGTGGACCAAGAAGCCCTGCACCCGGGCGCGGGCCACCAGGATTTGCCGGTGATAGCGGGGGCCGATATCGGGTTGGCCCAATTGCCCGGCGAGTGAAATCGTGCCGCAAATGCCAACCCGTGCACCCAGCGCCAGGTTCTCCATCACCGCGTCATGGATGGGGCCGGCCGTATTGTCGAAATAAAAATCCACGCCGTCGGGGCAGGCGTGCGCCATGGTCGCGCTCAGGTCTTCGGCTTCCCGGTAATTGATCCCGACGTCATAGCCGATTTCACGGCACCAATCGAGTTTCGCCTGGGTGGAGGCGACCGCCACCGTCCTGCAGCCGTGCGCCTTGGCCAATTGTCCGGCGACCTGACCGACAGCACCAGAGGCGGCTGAGATCACCACAGTTTTCCCCGCTTTGATCTCACCTACACGGAACAGCCCGGCCCAGGCGGTCATGCCCGGCATACCGAGATAGCTTAGCGAGCTTTGGATCGGCGCGATGCCGGGATCGACCTTATTGATTCCGCTCTTTGGGCCCAGGATCGCAAACTCCTGCCAGCCCAAATCCCGGGACTCGACAATATCGCCGGGGGCGAAGTCGGGGTTGTTGGAGGCAATCACCTCGCCCACGCCGCCGCCCTGCATCAGCTCTCCGGGCGCGACGCCGGCGGCATAGTTGGCGGCCGGGCTGATCCGGCCCCGCATGTACGGATCGACGGACAGATACTTGGCCTGTACCAGGATCTCCCCGTCGCCCGGTTCCGGGACGTTCAGGCCATCTTCCAGGCGGAAGTGGCTTTCATCGGGCATACCGTCAGGATAGTCGGCCAGCACCCAGCGGCGGTTTTTCAAATTCGACATGGCGCAGGCTTAGACCTCGGTGCCGCCGACGGTCAGCTCGTCCAACTTCATGGTCGGCTGGCCAACGCCCACGGGCACGCCCTGTCCGTCCTTGCCGCAGGTGCCGACGCCGGGGTCAAGCTGCATGTCGTTGCCGATCATGGAGACGGTTTTCAGCGCTTCCGGGCCGCTGCCGATCAGGGTCGCGCCTTTGACCGGCGCGCCCACCTTGCCGTCTTCGATCTGATAGGCCTCGGTGCAGGTAAACACGAACTTGCCGGACGTGATATCCACCTGGCCGCCACCGAAGTTAGTGGCGTAAAGGCCTTTTTTGACCGACTTGATGATTTCTTCGGGCTCGTGATCGCCGTTCTCCATCACGGTGTTGGTCATCCGCGGCATGGGCGCATGGGCATAGCTTTCGCGCCGGCCATTGCCGGTGGCCGACACACCCATCAACCGGGCGTTCATGCGGTCCTGCATATAGCCGGTGAGGATGCCGTCTTCGATCAGCACGGTGCGCTGGGTCGGCGTGCCCTCGTCATCAATGGTGAGGGAGCCGCGCCGGTCTTCTAGGGTGCCGTCATCCACCACGGTGACGCCGGGGGCGGCGACCCGTTCGCCCATCAATTCAGCAAAGGCGGAGGTTTTTTTGCGGTTGAAGTCGCCTTCCAGCCCGTGGCCAATGGCTTCGTGCAGCAAGATCGCCGGCCAGCCGGGGCCCAGAACCACCGGCATTTCACCGGCCGGGGCGGGCACGCTCTGCAGGTTCACCAGCGCCTGGCGCAGCGCCTCGTCAACGGCGGACTTCCAGGTATCCGGCTGTAGATAAAATTCGTAAGTTTCCCGCCCGCCGGTTCCGTAATTTCCGGATTCCATCCGGTCCCCTTCGCCAACTACACAAGAGACATTAAGCCGCACAAGCGGCCGGATATCGGCGGCGCGGCTGCCATCGGCGCGGATGATCTGCACTGCCTGCCAGGATCCAGCGAGAGACGCAGAGACTTGGCGGATGCGTTCATCCAGCCCGCGGGCATAGGCGTCGATGTCGGCCAGCAGTTTGACCTTGGTCTCAAACGGCGTGCCGTTCAGAGGATTGTCGTCGATATAGAGGGATCGGTTGGTGAGGATCGGCCCGTCCGCCATGGCCCCGCCGTGGCCCGCGTGGACGGCCTTGACCGTGTCGCTGGCGCGTTTCAGTGCCTCTTCGCTGAGATCAGATGCGTGGGAATAGCCGGCGGTTTCTCCGGCGACGGCGCGCAGCCCAAAGCCTTGGGACGTGTCGAAGCTGGCGTTTTTCAGTTGGCCATCGTCGAAGACAAAGCTCTCTGACTGGTCATATTCCAAATACAGCTCCCCGTCATCCGCGCCGCCCAGCGCATCGGCGACCAGGCTTTCGGTGCGGGCCCGATCGAGCCCGGCGCGGGTGAAAAACAACTCGTCGGTCTTGGCGATATCGGTCATGGGGTGCGTCCTCGGGATAAGCCCTGGCGGCAGAATGAATGTGGCTGTCATTCTAACTTGTGCGCTGGCCTTGCCAAGACAAGTGGGGGCGGGGCGATTTGAAGACTTGACCCCTTCGCCTAAAAATATCTATTCTCCCGCCACGTGGTGATTTGTACGACCGGCTTGCGGCCACGTTAAACAAACAAGCTAAAAGGTCGGCGCGGAAGCCCCGACCAACCACCCTTGGCCGGGGATTTTTTGTGGGCGCTTTTGTTGCCGCGCCCGTGAAAGTGCTGGCCGCGCTTTGAAGGAGATTTGAAGTTATGAGCGTTAACAAACACAATCCTGATTGGCGGCCCCAGACCAAGCTGGTCCGGGGCGGCACAAACCGGTCCACCTTCGCCGAAACCAGCGAGGGCGCGTTTATCACCTCCGGTTATGTCTATGAGTCCGCCGAGCAGGCTCAGCGCGCCTTTAAGAACGAAGAAGACCGGTTCATCTATTCCCGCTTTTCCAACCCGACGGTCGGCATGTTCACCGAAAGAATGAGGCTCCTGGAAGGGGCGGAACGTTGTCTGGCCACAGCGACCGGCATGGCGGCCGTCTGGGCGGCGTTGGCGGCGGGGCTCAAGGCCGGTGACCGGCTGGTGGCGTCCAAGGCCCTGTTCGGCTCCTGCCATGTGGTCTGCGCCGAGTTCCTGCCCAAGTTCGGGGTGGAGACGGTGATGGTCGACGGCACCAATCTGGACGAATGGGAACAGGCCCTGAGCGTACCGACGGACGCGGTGTTCATGGAAACGCCGTCCAATCCGCAAATGGATTTGATCGACATCGCGCCGGTTTGCGAGATGGCCCACAAGGTAGGCGCGCGGGTCGTCGTCGACAACGTTTTTGCGACTCCGATCCTGCAGCGGCCCCTGGACCTGGGCGCCGACGTGGTGGTCTATTCCGCCACCAAGCATATCGACGGGCAGGGCCGCGCCATGGGCGGGGCGATTATCACGAATGATACAGAGTTCGCCGATGGTGATTTGTTGCAGTTCCTACGCCATACCGGACCGTCTCTCAGCCCCTTCAACGCCTGGACGTTGCTCAAAGGTCTGGAGACGTTGGATATCAGGATGGAACGCCACTGCGCCAGCGCCCACGAGGTGGCCAAGTTTCTGTCCAGCGCGCCGGGGTTGAAGAAGGTGATCTATCCGGGGCTTGAGTGCCATCCCCAGCATGAGCTCTGCAAGCGCCAGATGAAGGATGCCGGCAGTATCGTCTGCTTCGAAGTGGACGGCGGTATCGAGGAGACGTTCAAGGTGATGAACGCGTTCCAGCTCATCGACATTTCCAACAATCTGGGCGACGCGAAGAGCCTCACCACCCATCCGGCGACGACCACCCACCAGCGATTGTCACCGGAAGACCGGGCCGCTGTCGGGATTACCGATGGGCTGGTGCGTATCTCCGTCGGGCTAGAAGATGTGGAAGACATCAAGGCCGACCTCGCGCAGGCGCTGGGGGTTTAGGATTGCGCTAGTAATCCGTCGTGTCCGATGTGCTAATTGAACCGTCATCCACGGGCTTGACCCGTGGATCCACCTTTGTCGTGAACATGGATACGCGGATCACGGGCTGACGCCCGGTCCGCGCATGACGGTATCGTAGATGCAACCCGGGGATGACGTCACTCCTAACTGAGAGCCGTCACTCCGCCGCTTTGGCCTCGCCCAGCTTTAGCCCGCAGCCGTCGAAAGCTGCTTTGACGGCGGCCTTCTCCTCGTCTGTGAGGTTGAGCAGCGGGCGGCGGACAGGCCCGCCGGCCTGGCCAAGTAGGTCCTGCCAATATTTCTGCTGGGCCTGGGGCTTGTCGTGGGGCCGTGTGCTTTTCAGCGCCTGGCGGACTGGGTCAAGGCTGTCCCGCACTTTCCGGGCTTTCTCCACCTCGCCGGCGAAGGCCAGACGGGTGTATTCGTTCATGCGTTGATCCACCGCCGTCTGCATGGTGAAGGGCGGGGTGGAGCACAAGTAGAGTTGCCAGCCTAGCTCGGTAATATTTTCCAGCCACAAATCTTCGGAGGACGTGCTGACGATCAGCTTGCCCCGGGTCATATCCGTGAGCTTTGAATAGCGCTCCCGGTCGACGCTGTATTTGATGGCGACGATATTGGGCAACTCGGCGATGGCGGCGCAGACTTCGGGCTCGACCACATAGTTGTAGTCGGGCTGGTGCCAGATCGCGATGCCGATGTCCAATTGCTCCGACAGATAGCGGTAATATTCTTCCAAAACCGCGTCCACGCTTTCATGGAAATAGAGCGGTGGCGCATGCACGATCACCCAATCGGCGCCGATGTCCTGTGCGTGCCGGGCGAGCTCCAGGACCGTGTCCAGGTTTTCGTCGGAACACGACATGACCGTGCCGCAGCGATCCCCCACTTCTTCCATCACCAATTCGAACTGGCGTTTGCGCTCGGTGAGCGACATGGAAAAGAACTCGCCCTGTTTGCCGTTGATGAACAGGCCGGCGATGTTCAGATCGTCAATCCAGTGGCAGAGGTTTCGGCGGAACCCATCCTCGTCCACTGCGCCGTCTTCCGTGAACGGTGTCAGGTTGGCGGCGAACACACCGCGCATATGTTCCTGGGCGTAGTCTTTGGCGTCGGATTTGGTGTATTTTTGGCTCATGCGAATTATCCTTGGGACCAGGGCAGGCCCCGGACCTTCCAGCCGCCGACATAGCCCCGATGGCCGTCGTCGTTTTTGTCGCCTTCGAAGCCTTCAAGAATATTGTAGGCCTCAGAATAACCGAGCGCGGTGGCGGCTTGCGCGGCGGCGATGGATCGCACGCCGGACCGGCAGAGGAACAACAGCTTGGCGTCTTTGCCCGGTGCTGCGTCGGACACCAGTTCTTCAAAGTCGGGATTAACCTCCATGGCCGGGAACACTTTCCATTCGATATTTACCGGCGATTTGCCCAGGCTGGAAAGGTCCGTGTTACCCACATAAGACCATTCCGCCGTTGTCCGGCAGTCGATCAATACGGCGTTGTCTTCGGTGCTCAGGATTTCCCAGGCTTCTTCGGGGGTGACATCCCCGGCATATCCATCAGCCACGATAGTGTCTCCTTGCTCGATGATTGGCGTGAGCGTGCCACAAAGGTCAAAATCAGACAATGCCTACGCCGGGCCGCAATTTTCTTTTCAGTCTCGGGCGTGGAGTGTATTACCGGAAGTCCATGTCGAGCCAAAGTGACAAACACAATCCGCCGGACCTCAGTGTCGTTGTGCCCGTGCATAACGAGGCCGATAACATCCGCCCGTTGGTCGACGAAATCGTCGCCGCGTTGAAAGATGGTCCGGCCTTCGAGATGGTGTTCGTCAATGACGGCAGCGCCGATACGTCATCTGATGTTATGGCCGCCGTGGCCCGGGAAATTCCTAACTTCCGCGCCCTCCAACACGCGCGCCAAAGTGGCCAAAGCGTCGCGGTGCATACTGGCGTCTCTCACGCTCGTGGGTTGCTGATCGCAACACTCGACGGTGACGGGCAGAACGATCCCGCTGATATTCCCAATCTGATAGCCGCATACCGGGAACAAGCTTCGTCGGACGGTAAGGTGCTGATCGCCGGCTGGCGCAAGGGCCGCAAGGACACGTTTGTTAAACGCATGTCGTCCAAGATCGCCAACGGCGTCCGCTCCCGCTATTTGGGGGACGCGACGCCGGACACGGGTTGCGGGCTCAAGGTGTTCCGGCGCGAAGACTTCCTGGCATTTCCCGCGTTTAATCACATGCACCGCTTCCTGCCGGCCCTGATGATCCGCCACGGCGGACGGGTGGTCTCGGTCGAAGTTAACCATCGGCCACGGGAGCGGGGCAAATCCAACTACGGCACGTTTGACCGGCTGTGGGTGGGTCTAAAGGATATCCGCGGTGTGGCCTGGCTGCGGACGCGCCCGGTGAACCCCGACGTTTCCAAGATCGGCGGGGATTCCGAAGACGCATGACCCCGCTGGTGAAAAACGTACTGCGCGGTTTGGTGACCATCGCCGTGCTGGTGGGGGTCGGGTTCGCGGTTCAGAAAGGCTGGTTCGGCGAACTTTTTACCGAAGAGTGGATCGACGCGAATGTGCGCGGCGCGGGCTTGCGTGGGGAACTCATCTATCTGTTCGGCTCGGCGGCCTTGGTCTCGGTCGGATTCCCCCGCCAGATCATTTCCTTCATGGGTGGCTATGCGTTCGGTTTGGTGCTGGGCTCCGGTCTCGCCCTATTGGCGACGGCCATGGGTTGCGTCATTTCCTTCAGCTTCGCCCGGTTTGCCGGGCGGGACTATGTGTCCCGCAAGTTTCCGAGGCGGCTGCAAATTGCCGATGATTTCCTGCGGGAGAATACGTTCGCCACGACGCTGTTGATCCGCCTGTTGCCGCTCGGCAGCAACTTTGTCACCAATCTGGTGGCCGGCGTCTCCGGGGCGGGCGCGGTGGCCTTTGTGACCGGCTCGGCGCTCGGCTATATCCCGCAGACGGTAATCTTCGCGTTGCTCGGCAGCGGCATCGGCGTGGAGCAGGAACTGCGCATCACCGTTAGCATCGTGCTCTTTGTCATCTCCGCCGCGCTCGGCGTTTATCTCTACCGGCGCTACCGGCAGGGCAGGGAACTCACCACCGAGCTGGATTGACCGGCCTTAATGCAACGTCCAGTTATTCTCGATCATCCGGAACTCGGCCGGCTTGATCAGTTGCGCGTTGGCCACACGGACAGAATGCAGAGCGCCTTCCAACTGGGTTTCCCAGTGATCGAGGAATTTCTTGAGGCGGGGGAAACTTGGGGCCATATCCAAGTTTTGCCAGACAAAGCTTTGCAGGAGTTCCGGATAATCGGGTAGGTGGTACAATATCTCGGCTGTCGTCAGCCGATAGCCCTTGAGCTGCAGTTCAACGGAACGCGGTCGCATATAAAACCTCCGTCTAAAGTCGACACGTCACATTTAAGATACCCCGATTCCTCCAAATGCCTATAGTTTTCAATGATTTATCAGCACTCCGGTGAGAGTGCTAAAAAAATCCCGAAAAAACTGAAAAGTTTTTTGTTTTGAAGGGGTTGACTGTCTGAACGAGGGGACTAAATACCCTGGCAGTCTCGCTCTCCGAGTGCTAAATGCCCGCCTGGGGGAGGCGCACAGCTGGGGAAGCGGGGATTCTGGATAGATATTTTGGAGGAAACAATGGGTTTCAAGCCATTGCATGATCGCGTTCTCGTCCGCCGTATCGACGAGGAAGAAAAGACCGCTGGTGGTATCATTATTCCGGACACGGCCAAAGAAAAGCCGTCGGAAGGTGAAATTGTCGCCACCGGCGCCGGTGCGCGCGCCGATGACGGTTCAGTCACCCCGCTGGATGTGAAAGCCGGCGACCGGGTGCTGTTCAGCAAATTTGGCGGCACCGAAGTGAAGGTGGACGGGCAAGACCTCGTGATCCTTCGTGAATCAGATATTCTTGGCATTATCGAAGCCAAGGTTTCCAAGAAGAAAGCTGCTTAACCCCATCGGGTGGCGGCTATTTTTTTTAATTCTGCATTGTAGGAGAACAAGACAATGGCAGCGAAGGAAGTAAAGTTTGAGGCGGATGCTCGCGCGAAGATGCTTAAGG
>CAZSXT010000045.1:0-19286 GCA_964611435.1 uncultured Rhodospirillaceae bacterium
CCCGGCCTCGCTCCCGCAACGCCGGCACCATGGCCTGTAAATCCCGGAGGAGCTGATCACCCCGCTCGTTCGACACCGACAGCACCGGAATATCCGTCATTTTGGCCTCTCCCTGTTATAATAATGAGATATCAATTATTGACATATCAACTAAACATCCCTATGACAAGCTGGTAAGGGAGCATTTTTATGGCCGAAGCAGCGACAGCACTTGAAAATATGGACCCAGCGGATAATCAGCCGCTGGTGGATTTGCACAGCCATATTCCAGCCCTGTCGGTAACGCTGGGCGGCAAGATCGGTCTGCACGCTCTCCGCCACAATGCGCGGGCGCTTGGACTTGATCTCCGGGAATGGCGGATCATTCAAATCCTAGGTAGCGAAGGCCGCTCCACCGTCTTTGAAGTTGCCGATTTCATTGCCATGGATCGCGGCGGCACCAGCCGATCCATCTCCCGCTTGGAAGGCCGGGGCATCGTGCAACGGAAAAACGACCCGTCCGACCGCCGGCGATCTTATTTGGAACTGACGCCTGTCGGCTGGGACCTGCACGAAAAAATCGTGCACTTTGCCCTGGCCCGGGAAGAACGGCTGTTGAAAAACGTCTCACATGAAGACGCCGCCCGCCTGCGGAAGCTTTTAAACATACTGATCGCGGAAGCCGATCAAATGGTGGCCGAGGGTTGGACGCCCTAAGCCCTATTATCAACGCATACACAAGGAGGAAGAACATGTCTGATTTTGCAATGGAACCACTGGTTTATAATGCATGGTACATCGGCGCGTGGGCCAACGAACTGGATGACGGTCCCATCGCGCGGAAGATCATGAACGAAAACCTCGTTCTCTTTCGGAGCGGTGACGGCACGGCGGCGGCGCTGGAAGACCGGTGCTGCCACCGGGGCGTCAAACTGTCCCTGGGCTCCCCCGTCGAGAATGGCATCATGTGCGGCTATCATGGGCTTGTCTTTGATGGCGTCGGCGCATGTGTGGACAATCCGGGTGAAAAACCGAACCCTAGCTTCAAGGTCAAATCTTTCCCCGTCGTCGAACGCCAGAAGTTCATTTGGATTTGGATGGGCGATCCGGCCCTGGCCGATGAAAGCCAGATCATCGATTTCCCCTATCACGATATGGAAGACGACTATAACTTCCACTTCGGGCGCTATGATATTGCCGCCAATTACATGTTCATGATGGACAACCTGATGGATCTGACCCATTTGGGGTATGTCCACGCGACGACGATCGGCGGCAATCCGCAGGAACATGATGACGCGGTGATGACGACCATCCGCACCGATCGGGGTGCTCACTTCAATCGCAAGATGCCGAACTCAACCCCGCCGCCGTCCTTCAAGAAAGCAGCCGGCTTTAAAGGTCAAATCGACCGCTACATGGATTTTGAATACGTCTCCCCGGCATCGGTCCTGCAATGGGCCGGGATTCATGACGCCGGCACCGGCGGGTTTGAAGAGCCGGCAAAGGAGGGGGGGCTGGTTCTGCGGCTCTTCCATCATGCCACGCCGGTCGACGATGCGAACTTTCACTACTTCTTCTCTACGGCCATTCGCGGCGAGGCCTATGATGGAGATGCCAACAACGCCTTCCACAATGATGTCTTGGAGGCGTTCCTGGAAGACAAGCTGTTTATTGAGGCCCAGCAGGAAGCCGTCGGCGAGCATCCCGAACGCCGGCTTCTCCTTCGGGAGCACGACAAGGCCGTCGCCTACAGCCGGCAAGCCATCCATAAAATGCAGGACGCGGAGAAGCTGCCGCAAGCGGCGGAATAACCGTCCGGACTCAGTGACGAAGCGTAGAGACCTGGAGTAGGCCCGGTCAGGCTGGCAAAATGCCCGGTGTATAAAAGTTCGTATTCGCGGAGTTTGTCGTGAGACCAGCCGGCCGGGGGGAATTTGACTCCCTCTACTTCGACTACCCCCATTTCGATCCGCCGGAGGGCGCGGCGCGCACCCGCCTGACCGCGCCCGCGCGCGTGGCCATTGTTGGCGCCGGACCCGTCGGCATGGCCAGCGCCTTGGCCCTGGCCCGGGAAGGCGTGTCCTCGGTCATCTTTGATGCCAAACCGACACTAAATGATGGCAGCCGGGCCATTTGTCTGGCCCGCGAAACCTTCTATCTGCTGCGCCGCATCGGCGTGTTGCCGGCGTTCGAAGCAAAAAGCCTCCCTTGGACGACGGGTTGGTCTTACTATCGCGGTCAACAGATCCTCGAATTTCGTATGCATGACAGCGAGGAGGAGCTGTTCCGCCCCATGTACAATCTGGAACAGCAGTATACCGAGCAATTTCTCTGGGAAGCGGTCCACGAAAGTCCGCTGATCGACACCCGCTGGCAAAGCGAGGTGGTGGGATTGCAGGATGTGGACGGTGGTGTCGAGCTCTCCATCACCGACCCCATCGAGACCTACACGCTGAGGGCGGACTGGGTGCTGGCCGCCGACGGCGCGCACAGTCCTATGCGCCGGCTCAGAGGTCTGAGACTGCAGGGAGAAAACTACGAAGGCCGCTATGTCATTGCCGATGTGCAGATGGCGTTTGACCACCCGACGGTGCGGCTGGCGCTGTTCGATCCGGCCTGCCGGCCCGGCGGCACGGTTCTGGTGCACAAACAACCGGACAATATCTGGCGGATCGATTACCAACTCACGGAAGGCAAAAGCGAGGAGGAGGCGCTGAAAGAGGAAAACGTCTCCGCCGCTGTTGCCTCGGTGATCGAAGAGATCGGCTATACGGGCGAGTGGAAGCTGGAATGGTGGAGCATCTATTCCGCCAACACCCTGGCGCTGGACGATTACCGGGACGGCCGGATTTTTTTCGTCGGCGACAGCGCGCATATCGTGCCGATTTTTGGGGTGCGCGGCCTCAATAACGGCATCGCCGATGCGCTGAACATCGGCTGGAAGCTGGGCTGGCTGCTGAACGGTAAAGCCGGCGAGGAGATTCTGGACAGCTATACGCCGGAACGCCGGGGCGCGACCCTGGATGTGTTCGACAACGCCAAGAAGAGCACGCGGTTCATGACCCCGCCCACCCCCGGTTTTCTGTTGATGCGCGACGCCGCGCTGTCCTTGGCGCTGGACTACCCGTTCGCCGGCGATCTGGCTAATCCGCGCAACATGACGCCCTACACCTATGCGGAAAGCCCGCTGGTCGAAAACGACGACACGGCATTCGACGGTGGCCCCGCGCCCGGCGAGGTTCTGCCAGAATGCCGGCTGGATGATGGCTACCTGTCTGACCATTTGGCGCCCTGGTTCAATATCTTCTGTTTCAACCCGGCGCTGGCCGGCGAGATCAAGTTGGCCTTCCAGGATATCAGCGACAGAGACATTCAAATCTCGGTCCTTGATTTTCCCTCCAAGGAAGCCGCCCATCTGGGGGCCGGCGAAAACAGCGCCTATCTCATCCGGCCCGACCGGTACATCGCAGCACGCTGGAAATCCGCTGCGGCACAGGACATCCGGGTGGCCTTCAACAACATTATCTGCCGGAGGTGATCGGCCATGGACCAAAGTGATCTGGAAACAGCCTACGAAGCCCTGGCCCAGAAAATAGACTCGGTCGGCGATGAAAAAACCGAGCTCTATCTGGCAAAACTGGCGCTATTACTGGCCAAGGAAGTCGGCGACCTGCCAAGGGTTCTGGACTGTATCGAGGGTGCGGGCAAATCGCTTGACTAGGGGGTTATGAGTCCGGCTCGGTGATGATTTCCGGTTCCGCCTGATCCCGGCGCGGATCGATGTCCAAAATCTGCTGAGTTGATGCCGACATGGGCACAAACTCAACCGTGTCTTCTTCGACCACCGGACTAGACTGGCCGCTCCGGTAGAGGGCAAATCCGGTCAAGCCGGCATAGGACAGGCCGACAATCAGGAACACCAGGGACATTTCCCCCCAATAACTGGCAAGCGGCGCCAGCAGCGGCCCGGCAAACGCGCCGACCCCGTAGGCCATCAGAATGGCGGCGCCGACCTCGACGAACTCTTCCTTGGCCGCCCGGTCAAAGGCATAAGTGATCACGAGCGGGTAAATGCAAAACGACGTTGCGCCAAAGAAAAGCATCAAAACACCCATAAGTTCCGGGTGTTTGCCGGACACCAGCGCGATAACCACCGAAAATACAGCGGCTAATCCGCTCAGGTAAATCAGCAGCCAGCGGCGGTCATATTTGTCCGACGCCCAACCCACCGGGAACTGCGCCAATGCCGCCCCGATCAGGGTCGCAGCCAGGATCGTGCCCACGGCCGCGCCGCTCTCGGACACATCTTCGGCAATCAACGGTCCATACCCCCAATAGATGCCGGACGCCACGCCGTGCAACAGTGATCCCACCACCGCCAGGGGGGAGACTTTGTAAACATGCCAAAACCGGACGTTGACGCTGTCGGGGACCGGCGGGGCCGGTGCGGTCGAGGCAGACACGATCACCACCGTGACCGAAACACAGATGGCCACCAGCGCGAAGAGCAAGAACTCTCCCGGCGAGGCGCTGGCGATCAAAAACTGCCCCAGGCCGAGAGACCCCAAATCAATCAACCGGTAAATGGACAGAAGCTTGCCTCGGTCCTGGTTTTCGGCGCTGGCCGCCAGCCAGCTTTCCATCACCAGGTCAATTGAGGCGAAGGCCAGCCCCACGACGACCCTGAAGAATATCCACAGCACTTCGTTGGGCATGAGCACGTGAAAGAGGGACAGCGCGGAGAGGGACGCCGCCGCGATGGCCAGGGTGCGAATGTGACCAACCCGTTTGATCAACGCCGGCGCAAAGATACAGCCGGCCAGATACCCGCCGAAATAAACCGACGCCAGGAGCGAGATGGATATTTGAGAAAAGAAGTTCTCTTCCGCCGCCAACGGGATCAACGCCTGATGCAACCCCTGCCCCGTGGACAGGAACCAGGTCGCGAACAGGATCGCCATGACGGAGGTGAGGCGAATGGCCATGAGCAATACTCGGTGGAAGCCGCTTGATTTCTGGGCCAGGATTATCTCAAATCACGTGGACAGGCAATCGGATGATGTCCGGCGCGCCTGATGAGGATTCAGCTGACATGATTGCCCCTGACGACACCATTCCACCCGGAAAACGCGCGCCGTTTGAACTAGGCGGCATCTCTGTCCCGCCGGGTGGACGCGCCAATATCGATATCCCGCTTAGCCTGCTCTACGACCACACGCCGATGGCCATGAATGTGACCGTGGTCCACGGCCGGCGACCGGGTCCGGTGCTGTTTCTGACCGCCGCCGTGCACGGCGATGAAATCAACGGCACGGAGATTATCCGCCGGGTGTTGAACCTATCTGCGCTGCGCAGCTTGCGCGGCACGGTGTTGGCCATCCCCGTGGTCAACGTCTACGGCTTTATTTCCCTGACCCGGTATTTGCCGGACCGGCGGGACCTGAACCGGTCGTTCCCGGGCTCGCCCACGGGATCCCTGGCCAGCCAACTTGCGCACACAATCCTGACCCAAGTCATCAGCCGCTGCACCCATGGGGTTGACCTGCATACCGGCGCGATCCACCGGGCCAATCTGCCCCAGGTGCGGGGTGACATCAGCGATCCCAATGTCCGCGCGATGGCGGAGGCGTTCGGCGTCCCGGTCATATTGAATGCGGCACTCCGGGATGGCTCCCTGCGCAAGGCGGGCATCGACGAAGGAATCCCGGTCCTGGTTTTCGAAGGGGGTGAGGCCCTGCGTTTCGATGAATCCGTCATCCGGGCGGGGGTCAAGGGCGTGGCGCGGGTGATGGAATCATTGGACATGATCCGCCGCCGGCCAACGCGCGCGCCAAGCAAAAGCTTTCTCGCCCGCAAGAGCGCCTGGGTCCGGGCGCCCGCCGGCGGAATTTTGCGCACCAGCCGCCGTTTGGGCGCCAGTGTTCAGGAAGGCGATCTGATGGGGATGATCGGCGATCCTTACGGCGAACAGGACGTACCAGTGATCTCAACCGCAGACGGGATCGTCATCGGTATGAGCAACCTGCCCGTGGTCAATCAGGGTGATGCACTGTTTAATGTCGCCCTGATATCTGATACGGATGCCGCGTCGGAAGCCGTTGATATCTTCCAGGACGATTGGGAGCAGAATTCTCATATTTTTGACGGCGTGGATACGACCTGAAATTGTCGTAGCTTTGTAACTTCCGAATACCAATATGAATAAGATGGAAAACGGCCAGACACTATTGGGCTGGGAAGAGTGGGTCTCGCTCCCGCAGATCGGCATCCCCGCCATGATCGCCAAGATCGATACGGGCGCGCGCACGTCGGCGCTCCACGCCTTCGCCATCGAACCTTTCGGCAGTGATCAGAACCCCTATGTCCGCTTTGGTATTCACCCGATCCCCGAACGTCCCGACGTGGAGGTGTTTTGTTCCGCCAAGTTGGTCGATCGGCGAGAGGTCACCAGCTCCAACGGCGAGAAAGAGCTGCGCCATGTGATCGAGACGGTCATCCGATTCGGCGAGAAAGAATGGCCGATCCAGGTGTCCCTAACCAACCGGGATTCCATGCAGTACCGCATGTTGCTGGGCCGCACCGCCATCGACGAAACCATGATCGTCGATCCCAACCGGTCTTTTCTGCAGGAAGAGTTGTCCTACGATCTTTACGGCAAACTCAAAAAGTCAAAGCCCGTGCACCGGCCGTTGCGGATCGGGCTGCTGACGCGGGAACCGAACAACTACACCAGCAAGCGGCTGATCCAGGCGGCGGAGGAACGCGGTCATGTTTGTGAGATCATCAACACCACCCGTTGCTACATGAACATTAACGCCATGGCGCCGGAGGTCCGCTTCGATGGCCGGGTCCTGCCGCGCTATGATGCTGTTATCCCGCGGATCGGCGCGTCAATCACGTCCTACGGAATGGCCGTGGTCCGGCAGTTCGACCTGATGGGGTCCTTCTGTGTGAACAAGGCGGCCGCCATTGGCGCGTCCCGGGATAAATTGTTCGCCCACCAAGTACTCGCGCAACACCAGATCGACATGCCCGTGACGGCCTTCGCCCACTCGCCTTTGGACACGACGGAGTTGATCGACATTGTCGGCGGCGCGCCGCTGATCGTGAAACTGATGGAAAGCACCCAGGGCAAGGGCGTCGTGCTCGGTGAAACGAAAAAGGCGGCGGAAAGCCTGATCGGCGCGTTCCGGGGGCTGAAGGCCAATTTCCTGGTGCAGGAATTCATTAAAGAGGCCGCCGGCATCGATGTGCGTTGTCTGGTGATCGGCGGCAAAGTCATCGCCGCCATGAAGCGGGAAGCCGCCGAAGGCGAGTTCCGCGCCAACGTCCACCAGGGCGGCCAGGTGGTGCCGGTTAAGATCACCAAAGCGGAGCGGGCCATCGCGGTCAAAGCCGCCAAGGTCATGGGTCTTGGCGTCGCCGGTGTTGATATTATTCGGGCCGATGCCGGGCCGAAGGTCCTGGAAGTCAATTCATCCCCCGGCTTTCAGGGCATCGAGGCGGCCTCCGGGATGGATGTGGCCGGCAAGTTGATCGAGTATATCGAGAAGAACGTGCGCCCCACCATCAAATCAAAACGGCCACGCAAACCCAGCACAAAAGCCATCAAAGAGGCGTTTGCCGTTCCTGCCCCCGAATAAAGGCGCGGCCAAACGGCAACTCGACATGCGCCGCCCAGTCTTCCATACTTGCCCATCAAACAGATAAAGGGGCCAAATCGACCAAATGGATGACATCGTCGACATGGGCGAACTACAGTACCTGATCAAGTCCGTGCAAAATTGGCTGGCGACGGAGGTCTTGGTCCCGTCCACCCTGTTCCAAGTCATTTGGCTGCTTGTTTTGCTGGGGATCGCTTGGTGGCTCGGCCCTCGGTTGAAGAACGGCTACGAAGCCCTCGCCCGGCAGCCGAAGCTTCATTCCATTCTCGAACCAGGCCGGCAGAGCTGGAACCGGATCGCCATGCCGGCTGGCTGGTTGATCATGACCTGGATCTCCAGCCTCATCGCCTTGGCCGTCAAATGGCCACAACACGTGCTGACAATTGGCATTAGTCTGCTCACGGCCTGGATTGTCATCAACGTGGTTTCAGGCCTGATCCGGAATAAAACCTTGTCCCAGTCGGTCGCCCTGATTGCCTGGGCCATCGCGGCGCTGAACATTCTTGATTTGCTCGATCCGACCGTTCGAATTTTGGATTCCGCGGCGTTCAGCATGGGCGAAATCCGAATTTCCGCGCTGACTTTAATCAAGGGCGTCATCGCACTGACGGTTATGCTTTGGCTGGCCACGATCTTCAGCCGCGTCCTGGAAAGCCGGATCAGCAAGTCGGAGAATCTGACCCCATCCGTCCAGGTTTTATTCTCTAAGCTGTTAAAAATCGTCCTGATCGCCTTGGCGATTATCGTCGCGCTGGAATCGGTCGGCATCGATCTGTCGGCATTCACCGTCTTTACCGGCGCGCTTGGCGTGGGTATCGGCTTTGGCCTCCAAAAAACCGTCTCTAATCTGCTCAGCGGGGTCATGATCCTGATGGATAAGTCCATCAAACCCGGCGACGTGATTGAAGTCGGCGGCACTTATGGCTGGGTGAATTCCCTGGGCAGCCGCTATGCGTCGGTGGTGACGCGGGACGGAATCGAACACCTGATCCCGAACGAGGAATTGATCACCACAAGGGTGGCCAACTGGTCCTTCAGCGATGATCAGGTCCGGCTCAAAATCCCCGTGGGCATCGCCTACGAGTGCGATCCGAGGCAGGCCCAACAACTCTGCGTGGATGCGACGCAAGGCATAGAGAGAATCCTAACCGATCCGAAACCCGTTTGTTTGGTGAAAAATTTCGGCGACAATTCCGTCGATTTGGAACTGCGGTTTTGGATCAACGACCCGCGCAACGGCGTCAGCAATGTTAAAAGCCTGGTCATGCTCAACATCTGGGATAAGTTCCACGAGCACGGCGTCAAGATTCCGTATCCGCAGCGGGATATTCATATCCGCGACAAGGAAGAATTCCTCAAAGTCCTGGAAAGCTAGGCCAAACCGCTTATCTAGCGGCCCACCAGGCGGCCTAAATCCACTTCCACTTTTTGAACGCCCACAAGAGCCCGACGCCCAATACCACCAGAATGACGCAAACGATGGCGAAGGCGGTTTTGCTTTCGACGCCCGGCATCCCGCCCACATTGATGCCCAAGAGTCCGGTGATAAAGCTTAGCGGCAGCAGGATGCCGGCAACCACGGTCAGCACATACATGGTGCGGTTCATTTGTTCGGCGTTTCGGCTGACCAATTCATCCTGAACCACCGCGGCGCGTTCCCGCACCTCGTCCAGTTCTTCAACAATTCTAAGCACCCGATCCGTGGTTTCCCGGAGCCGCAGCTTATGACCCTCGGCCAGCCAGGGCTGGTTTTCCTGGTTAAGCCGCGCAATCGCATCCCGTTGCGGCGCAAGATAACGGCGAAGGCCAATGGTCTGGTGGCGAATTTCATGAAGCTGAGAACGGATTTCCCGGCTCTCGGTTTTGATCATCTCGTCTTCCAGGCGATCTGTCGTGTCACTCAGTTCCTCGATCACCGGGCCCATTCGGTCGACCAGCTTATTGGCCACACCAACCAGCATGTCGCCGGCGTTTTTCGGGCCCATTCCCTCCTCGGTCTCAGCGCGGATTTCCCGCACGGCCATCAACTGGCGCGTCCGGACAGTGACGATCATGGAGGCTGACAGCCACAAACGAAGGGACACCATGTCTTCCGGGTCTTCGCCGGGGTTTAAGTTGACGCCCCGTAACGTCACCGCCAGCCCTTCTTTGAAGGGCACGCTGCGCGGCCGGGATTCATTGGCCAGCATAATTTGCCGCGCCAGAGCCGGCATGCCGCTTTTATCCTCAATCCACTGTCTTGATTGATCGTGACTGCGGTCCAGATGCACCCACAAGAGGCCTTTCTCCGGCGTCCAGCTATTGATGGCCGGCCAATCGTACGGCGTGCCGGTGCCGTCCCCGTTCAGAAGATAGGCGTAGACCAGGCCGTTATCGGTCTCGGAGGACGGCTGTGCATCGCTCATGGGCGGAATTCCTCAAGTGTCGTCGTAAAATTCTCCCTGGCGAAGGCGACTCGTTCTTCCACAGTGGTAAGCGAGTCCCGCGCGGCCATGGCGGCCTCCAATCGCGATTCAAGGCCGGCCCGATTGGCGATCTGGATATTGAGACCCGGCCGCGCGTTCAATTCCAAAATCAGTGGACCTCGCTCCTTGTCCAGCACCAGGTCAATGCCCTGATACCCGAGATTGGTCATCTCGTAGGTTCGCGCCGCGATATCCAGCAACCTCGGCCAATGGGGAATTTCCACGCCAGAGACCGGATTGCCCGTGTCCGGGTGCTCGGTCACCACGTCATTGCCCCAAACCGCCGTGAGGGTTCGCCCCGACGTCATATCAATCCCGGCGCCGATGGCGCCTTGATGCAGGTTCGCCTTACCGCCCGACATACGGGTCGGCAAGCGCACCATGGCCATGACCGGAATGCCGAAAAACACGATGATCCGGACATCGGGCACGCCGCGATAGGCAATGGCTTCAAACACCGGATCAAACTGCACCCGGTATTCGATTAACGCCTGATCCGGCTGGCCGCCCAGACTGTATATACCGGACAGGATGTTGGAGAGATGAAAACTCATTTCGTCCAGGGACATGAGCACCCCGTCGGCACGGCGGTAATAGTCGCCCGCCTTCCCGGTCACCACGATAATGCCTTGGCCTTGGCTGCCCTGCGCCGGCTTCACGACAAAGTCCTGATGGGGGGCAACCATGTCAGCGAAATGGCGAATCTCCGCCTGAATATTAATCTTGCCGTAGAGGTCCGGCACGGCGGCGCCAAACTTGATCGCCAGTTCCTTGGTCAGAGCCTTGTCGTCCACCAAGGGATAAAACTTCCGGTTATTATGGGGCAGCATGTACGTGGCGTTCCGGCGGTTGATCCCCAGAACACCCGCTTCTTTCAACCTTCTGGCCAGTCCTAACATAGCTTGCTACCTCCGTGCGTCCGGGGCGTCGTCCGTTTCCAGATCGAACGCGGCCGATATGAGCGTGCGCGTATACGGATCCCGCGGATCCTTGAAGATTTGAGCGGCAGGCCCGTGTTCCATCACTTTGCCCGCCTTCATCACAATGACTTCATCAGCCAACGCCCGCACGACCTTTAGATCGTGGCTGATAAAAATGTAAGCCAGCTTGTGGCTATCCTGCAACCGCCGGAGTAGATCGACGATTTGCGCCTGGACCGAGACATCCAACGCCGAGGTGGGTTCATCAAGGACAATAAGCTTGGGTTCCACCACCAGGGCGCGGGCGATGGCGATCCGTTGACGCTGTCCGCCGGAAAATTCATGGGGATAGCGGTCCTGCATCTGGGGGTCCAGCTCCACCTCCGCGAGGACCTTGCTGACGATATTGCGGCGCGCTTCGGCGGACGGCTCCAACCCGTGGATAATCAACCCCTCCTCGATAATCTGGGAGATGGAGAAGCGGGGATTGAGGGAACTAAACGGGTCCTGGAATACCACCTGCATCTCCCGGCGCAAGGGCCGCATCATCTTGCGGGTGTGTCCCTGTATGGACGCCCCCATATAATCAATTTGCCCCTGGCTGTGTTCGAGGCGCACCAGCCCCATCGCCAGGGTGGTTTTGCCGGAGCCGCTTTCACCCACAACGCCAACCGTGTGGCCCTCCATGACGCGAATATCGACCCCGTCCACCGCCTTGATGTAGTCCTTGGTCCGCTGCAGCACCCCGCGCTTCACCGGGAACCAAACGCGGATATCCTTGCCGGTAATAATTTCCCTGGCGTCGGGTTCCGGTTGCAGGGGTTCGCCGCGGGGCTCCGCCGCCAACAGTTTTTTCGTATAATCATGCTGCGGCGCGCTGAAGATATTCTCCGTGTTTCCGGTCTCGACGATTTCACCGTCAGTCATGACGCAGACCCGATCGGCCGTCTTACGGACAATACCCAGATCATGGGTGATCATCAGAATCGCCATGTGGAACTTGTCCTGGAGCTCCTTCATTAGTTTGAGAATCTGCGCCTGCACGGTCACGTCGAGCGCCGTGGTGGGTTCATCGGCGATCAGCAGATCGGGTTCGTTGGCCAGCGCCATGGCGATCATCACCCGTTGGCGCTGCCCGCCGGACAATTGGTGCGGGAAAGAGGCAAGACGGCCGCGCGGGTCCGGCAGGCCAACCTGTTCCAAAAGCTCCACCGTGCGCTCGCGGGCGCCCGTTTCGTTCATCTGATGATGGACGGTCAGCACCTCGCCGATCTGCTGGCCGATCGTGTGCAGCGGATTGAGCGACGTCATCGGCTCTTGAAACACCACGGAAATCCGGTCGCCGCGCAGGGGCAGCAATTTGTCCTCCGGTGCGTTGACCAACTCTTCGCCACCGAAAGTGATGCTGCCGCTCGGATGATAGGCGGTCGGATAGGGCAGAAGCTGCAGGATCGACATGGCGGTCACTGACTTGCCGGATCCGCTCTCCCCCACCAGCGCCAAGGTTTCCCCCTTGTGAATATCGAACGAAACATTGCGCACAGCCGCGACATCCTCCGGCGAGGACTTGAAGTGAACCGACAGGTCTTTGACCGAAACGATGGGTGTGTCCGTCATCATGCCGCCTTTCGGGGATCAAATGCATCCCGAACAGCTTCGCCGATGAAAATCAGCAGGCTCAGCAACAGCGCGATGGAGAGGAAAGCCGTGATGCCAAGCCAGGGCGCCTGGATATTATTCTTCCCCTGGGCCAGCAGCTCCCCCAAGGATGGGGAACCCGGCGGCAGGCCAAAGCCCAAAAAATCCAGCGACGTCAGCGTGACAATAGAGCCGTTTAACACGAACGGCAGATAGGTGAGCATCGCCACCATCGCGTTCGGCATAATGTGTTTGAAGATGATCCGACCATCCGTCGCCCCCATGGCGCGGGCCGAACGGACAAAATCGAAATTGCGCACCCGGAGGAATTCCGCCCGGACGACCCCGATCAAGGCGGTCCAGCGGAACATGAACATGAACAACACCAGCCACCAGAAACTGGGCTCTATGAGGCTGGAGAGAATGATCAGCACGAACAGGTTGGGCAACCCGATCCACACTTCGATAAAGCGCTGGAAAAACAGATCGAATTTGCCGCCGAAATAACCCTGCACGGCGCCGGCGGTGATGCCCACCACCGAGCTGCAGATGGTCAAGATCAATCCAAACAGGACGGATATTCGGAAACCATATAGTGTGCGGGCGAAGACATCCCGCGCCTGGTCGTCGGTCCCCAGCAGATTTTCCGCCGAGGGCGGAGCCGGCGAGGGTTTACGCAGATCAAAATTAACAGTGCTGGACCCATAGCGGATCAACGGCCAGATCATCCAGCCGTCTTTCTTTTCTATCAAGTCCCGGACATCTTTCTCCCGGTATTCAGCCTCGGTCTTGAAATCGCCGCCGAAGGTGGTCTCCGGATAAAACTTAAAGACCGGGAAGTAGTAACCGCCGTCATAGTGCACCATCAACGGCTTATCATTGGCGATGAACTCGGCACCCAAGCTGATGATGAAAATCACCATGAAGATCCAGAGGGAATAAAAGCCGCGCCGGTTGCCCTTGAACACGCGCCAGCGGCGGTGCGCGATGGGCGACACCCGAAATCCCAGGATGGTATGGCGTTCGCGCTCAGACATTGCGCGCCTCGAAATCGATCCTTGGGTCGATCAGCATATACATAATGTCGCCCACAAGTTTCATGACCAGACCGATCAAGGTGAAGATAAACAGGCTGCCGAATATGACCGGGTAGTCGCGCCGGATGATCGCCTCGAAGCCCAGCTGTCCCAATCCGTCCAGGGAGAAAATCACTTCTATCAGCAACGAACTGGTGAACAGGATGTCGACAAAAGCCTCCGGGAAACCCGCGATCACGATCAACATGGCGTTGCGGAACACATGGCCATAGAGAATGCGCCCCTGCTTCAGCCCCTTTGCCCGGGCCGTCAGCACATATTGCTGTTTAATCTGATCAAGGAAGGAATTTTTGGTCAGCAGAGTCAGGGACGCAAAGCCGCCGACCACCATGGCGGTCACCGGTAGCACCATGTGCCATAGGTAATCCAATATTTTCAGCGGCCAACTCAACTGATCCCAGTCGTCGGAGACGAGCCCGCGCAGCGGAAACAGGTCCCAAAAACTGCCGCCGGCAAATAGGATGATCAACAGCACGGCAAACAGGAAGCCGGGGATGGCATTGGCGAAGATGATGATGCCGCTGGTCCAGATATCAAAAGGCGTACCGTCGTTGACCGCCTTCCTGATCCCCAAAGGAATCGAGATCAGATAAGTCAGCAAAGTAGTCCATAGGCCGAGGGAAATAGACACCGGCAGTTTTTCGATGATCAGGCTGACAACGGCCTCGTCCCGGAAATAGCTGTCCCCAAAATCGAATCGTACATAGTCGACAATCATCTTCCCCAGGCGTTCATACCACGGCCGGTCAAACCCGAACTGTTTGTTGAGTTTCGCAACAAGTTCCGGATCGACGCCCTGTTCACCGCGATAGATGCTGTCGCCCGACGCGCCAAAGGAATCCGTGCCACCGCCGACATCACCGCCGCCACCGCCGCCGATCGTGCCTGTAACCCCTGCATCTTCGCCCGACATCTGGGCCATGATTTGTTGAACCGGCCCGCCCGGCGCCAGCTGAATCACGGCGAAGTTGATCACTATAATCCCCAAGAGGGTCGGAATGATCAGCAACAGCCGGCGCGTAATATACGCTATCATTTCGAAGGCTCTCCCTCTGGCTCAGCTTCATCTTCCAAGGCGGCTTCCTTCTTGCGGTCCACCCACCAAGTATCGACAACGCCGATACTATAGGCCGGTTTTGTTTTTGGACGGCTGAACTTGTTCCAATAGGCGATATTGTGGGCGCCCTTGAACCACTGTGGGATGATGTATTCGTTCCACATGAGCACCCGGTCCAGGGTGCGCACGGCAGTGATCAAAGACTCGCGATCCTCTGCAACAACCGTTTTCTCGATCAGGGCGTCGACCACGGGGTTCTGAATACCGCCGTAATTGCGCGATCCGGACACGCCCGCCTGCTTCGAGCCGTAAATGCCGCGCAGTTCCACGCCCGGCGTGAGGGACTGGCCGTACCGGCGCATGATGATGTCGAAATCAAACTGATGGATCCGCTCCTGATAGTTTGCCGAATCCACCACCCGAATGCGCGTCTCGATGCCGAGACGCTTCAGGTTTCTTTGGTAAGGGCCGATGATCCGCTTGAAACTAACTTGCGGGATCAGAAATTCGATCTTGAACGGCCTACCCTTCGCATCTACCAACTTGCCTTTGCGCACACGCCAGCCGGCCTGTTCCAGCAAACTTGCGGCCTCTAACAGGTTTTTCCGGTTATTGCCCGATCCGTCGGTCGCCGGGGCGCGGTAGGGTACGGTGAAAAGTTTTGGCGGCAGTTTATCGGCAAAGGGCCAGAGCAGCGCCAACTCCGCGTCGGACGGGGGCTTAGAAGCGGCCAGATAGGAGTTCTCGAACAAGCTCTCGATACGCCGGTAGATGCCGTAAAAGAGCGAGCGGTTGGTCCACTCGAAGTCGAACGCCAGATTGAGCGCCCGGCGCACCCGCCTATCCTTGAACTTGGAACGCCGGACATTCATGAAAAATGCCTGCACCCCGGAAGGCCTGCTATCGTCCAATGTCTCCCGGCGGATACGGCCATCCGCCACCGCGTCATTGTTGTAACGAATGGACCAGCGATTGGCGTTGAACTCTTCGCGAAAATCATATTCGCCGGCCATGAAGGCCTCGAAGGCGATCCCCCGGTCCCGGTAATATTCCACCTGAACTCGGTCGAAATTATACCGGCCCCGGTTCACCGGCAGGTTCCGCGCCCAATAACTCTTGTTGCGGACGTAGGTAATATTGCGCCCGATTTCCGAGGACTCGACCGTATAAGGTCCGCTGCCCAACACCGGGTTCACGGTCGTCTTGTCGAACGGTTTCCCCTCGAAAAACGCTTTTGACACAACCGGCAGGCCGGCCATGATGGTCGGCAACTGACGATTGTTCCCCGGCTTGAAGGCGAATTTCACTTTATAACGCGAGAGTTTTTCGGCTTTTTCGACCCGGCCGTACAACAGCGCATAGCGGGGGTGGCCCTTTTCCAACAAGCTTGTAAAGGTAAACAGCACGTCATCCGCTGTAATCGGCGTGCCATCGGAAAACTTTGCCTCCGGCCGCAGGTTAAAGGCGATCCAGGAACGGTCCGCCGGCAGTTCGGCGGATTTCGCGATCAGCCCGTAATAGGAATCCGGCTCGTCCGCCGCTGGCGTCATCAGGGAATCAAACGTCAGGCCGATATAGTCGGGGACAACACCCTTGAGAATATAGGGGTTCAAATTGTCGAACCCGGCGATACCCCGCACTTTTAGGGTGCCGCCTTTGGGTGCGGCCGGATTGACGTAGTCAAAATGACGAAAGCCCGGACGGTACTTTAAATCATCGAAGACCGAGACCCCGTGGGACACACGGACGGACTCCTGCGAAACCGCCGGCAGCCCGCCCGCCGAAACCGCCGCGACAATCACCAACGCGCCAAGGCGGCGGCGGTTCATCCTTATTTGCCCGCCAGAACCTTGAACCGGGGCAATTCGGTCAAGCGATAGCCGGAATACCGGCCCAACATGACAAGCGCCGCCAGAACCACCAATAGGAATTCCGGGAAGACGAAAATAAAGTGCTGCAGGAAGGTCCAGTTCATCAAGATGAACGCCAGAATGGCGACGAACAAACTGCCACCCGCCTGATGGAGAGCCTCCTTGCCGCCCCGCTCCTCCCAGATGGTGGAGATTCGCTCAATCGCCATGGTCAGGATGACAATGGGGAACAGGCCGATGGAAAGGCCGCGCTCGACCCCTAGGTTAAAGCTGATGATGCTCAGCGCCGCCATCAGAATTATGACCACGGTGGCGACGGTCGCCAGTCTTGGCACCATGAGGAGTTTCAACTGTTCCATATAGGCGCGCACGGCCAAGCCGCAAACCACCACGATGCCGAACAGAATGATCCCCCAAACCAACCCGGTGTCCCGGAAGCCCAAGGCAATCAGCACCGGCATGAACGTACCGATGGTTTTGATACCGACGACATTGCGCAACAGGGCGATCAATAAAATGCCGAACGGCAGGACAAACAGAATCCGATAAATTTCCTGAGTCTGAAGGGGTAAGCCAAAGACCGAGAAATCGATCAGCTGTTTATTCAACGCCTTCTGCTGACCGATGGCCGAGCGCAGGGCGAATTCAAACGTACGGCGGACGGCAAAGTCGACGCTGACGCCGACCCCGCCTTGTACTGACAAAAACCGGCTGGGGCCCCGCCACCAAGTGACAGTATCCACCGGCGTCCGGTTAGAACCGGTTTCCGGATCGAACGGCACCCAGGCCCCTTGATCGAAAACTTCGGTCCAGTGAGTCAATTGTCCGCCCCGGCGGTCGGGGGTGAGCTTGAACCCGTGAACTTCCCGCGCCGGGATATTGGCCAGCGCCATGATCTGCACCGCCGTGCGCGCCACGTTCCGGCTCGACCGGTCATCACCAAGCAACAGCGCCACGCCGCCGCCCGCCGGATCATCAGCCAGCCGGCGGCTCACCAAATTCTGGAAAGACCTGTTGTCGGCCGATGCGCCGTCAATCTCGTCGGCCAGGGCGCGCGCCGCATCCAACCGGGCGCCGGTGAAGGTAGCCCGTTCCAGTCGGGTCGGTTCTTCCACCACCGGCGAGGCGGCCGACCGCGTGCGTCGAATCACCGTTTGGAAAAGAAGCACCTGACGCCCCTCGGCCTTGCGCTTGGTGAAGACGGCAAACCGATTTCCCTCGCGCTGACGGGTATTGCGGCCATAGCCGGCGGCGACGAAGCTCTCACTGATGGCCGTCATGCCCGGCGTGTCCAGGGGCAGCTTCATCTCGACACGAACCGGCTTATTCGCCGCCTCGAACTGCACCCGGGCTTCCACCCGCCAGGTTTCCACCGTCTGTTGGGGCAACAGCGGAAATTCCAAGATGAACACCCGGATCAGGGTGATCCCGACGCCAATCACGCATAGAAACCCCGCCAGGAAATAAAGATGCCGTTTGTTCATCTCGATATTCCCTCTTTACAGTCGGGCGTGGTGATCCGGCGCTTGGCGGACGCGACAAGAACCTTGTCGTCCAAAAACCGGCGGCCCAGCAACAACGGAAAGGCAAAGCCCTTCCGGTTGGACAGAGTAAACTCCGCCTCTTTGAAGTAGCGCCCCAAACACACGCCGAGGCGGATCACCTGACGCACTTGCGGCTTTCGGCCGAGATCCTTGATTCTTACAACGCGAACCACCGGCTGTTCGATGATGGTTTTCTCGCCTCGCGTGTTTTTAAACTGGAATCTGACCCAATCTTGACCGTCTTTTTGGAATTGCTCGACGCCACGCGCATTGATGGAAGAGGTCTTGGCGCCGGAATCCAGTTTGGCGTTGACGATCATGCCGCTGGGATAAATAAGAACCCTCTCGGACCAGCCGGCCACGAAGGGTTTGTCCATTCCGGCAAAAACCGGGTCTGCCCCGCTTAGCCAAACAAGGACACAGATGACAGGAAAACAGAGACGTCCCCAAAAAACGGATTTCACCCGCGTTTCTCCCCGTTGAAATCCGGCACGTGTCGATCGGACGCGGTGATATAGTCCGATTCAAACGCGCCACAAGTCAAGCGCCGTCGGGTTTTGCCTTTGAATTTCTGAATTTCTCCCTAAGCTGATGATAATGCCCACATAATTTTTGGATATATTTTGTGAAGCGTATCCTGATTTGTCTTTGTCTTGTCATCCTCGCCGGCGGCTTCCAGACGCTGCCCGCCTGGTCTCAGGCGCTTGTCGAACCATCTTGGCTGAAAACCAGGCTGACTGATCCGGCAATCGTGATCATCGACTTGCGGCGGGAGGATGAGTATCTCCAGCGGCATATTCCGGGCGCTGTCTGGTCGCCGTATGGAGAGGGCAGCTGGTATTTCCGCCCGGCGATGGGCGCGCCCACGCCCGGCGTCCAAAACGCCTTGGCCGCCAGGATGGGACAGTTGGGCATCACGGCCCAGTCGCATGTCATCCTGGTGCACGCCGGGCGGATCTATAATCACCCCGCCCTGGCCGCCCAGGTCTATTGGACATTCAAATATGCCGGACACCGAAAAATTTCCATCCTCCATGGCGGCACGCGC
>CAZSXT010000046.1:0-17510 GCA_964611435.1 uncultured Rhodospirillaceae bacterium
TACAAAATCCAAAAAAGTCGAAATTTTTCCCGCCAAAAATTTTTGTTTTTTTTTGGTTTTGTGGTTTTCACTTGTAAACAAAAAAAGATTTTTATTTTAAAATGTATGAACAAAATTAATTATGTTTCGGTGTATTTTGCCCAGCAGACAAATTACATTTTCACCCCAAGTATAGACACTAACATTCACCCTATACCGAATTAAGAAAACAACAGCGATAATGGCACGAACAAAGAAGGGAAACACGAGCAAGACGACTGAACCAGGCAGCAAGCGCCACGAACATAATCAGAGCAAGTCGCGTGGAGTGTGTGGGTCTCATGTTCGTCGCTGGGTGTACAGCAATATGAAGGTTGCAATGGTCCCGACGCGGACAGCAGCGGAGATTAGCCGGGAGGTTAACAAGCAGATGAAGCAGATTTGGAAGATAGCCCGGGTGACCACCATTGCACGAGGCCGAAAAACAACAACACAGGACGACGTGTTACATGCGATTTCGCTGTGCAGCAAATACCATTAGCTATGGGCCATCTAGACAAGCGCGAAGGGGGGTTTATTGATTGAAAAAATAAAATAAAATAAAACACAGACACACAGATGATCCAAGCCGTCTACACCCACGATGGCAAAGTATTCAGAGCACCGATGTTTCAGCGCGACGTCCCCAACAAAAAGGCAGTGACAGACAAGCGGGTAACATCGGTGATGGAAAAGCTGAAGGCCACCGAGGAGCATAATATTACGATCAAGGCGAGTGTGATCCCAGACAAGAATTACGTCAAGTGCCTGGCCTTTTATGGCCCGGTTTCCAATAGTACCCTGGATGCAATGTAAGTACATGGTTGTGATTTTATATGATGAAAGGGATACTGACGCCTATTTGAAACCAAAGATTTTGCGCGCCGTTTGGGTGGGTGTCATCTGGGACAGAGTGCACGGATGCGATTGGCATTGCGCTCCTGGCGTTTCGGCACAGGCATATTCTCGGCTGGACTGTTGACTGCTACTTGCGCGACTGTCTTTTGCGGCCCGACTTGCGCGACAAGATGAAGTTTTTGAAGCACTGGATTAAGCACCCAATGGGAAAACAGCAGCTCATGATAAAGACAAAGGATGCGATGAAGGATGTGGTGCGGCTGTATTTTGGCAGGGACCTCCGCGAGTTCCAGGTCTTTGTGTTGCTCAAGACTCCGAGTTATGCGCATGCGGTTTTTTCCAGTAAGAGTAAGAGCAAGCAGTGGATCAAGGCGATGAACGACCCTCTGTTGCTGGCGGCGTATGACGACTTGAATGAGACCAACATCCTGCGGATTGCAACGAGCCAGAGGGAGATCATTCGCAAGTGCTCGGCGCTGAAGACGATGATGACAACGACGAGCGAGTTTGCGTGGCGGGTGATTGTACATCGCGTGTTTTGGAAAAAATACAACCGGTGTTTCCTGCAGCATTCGGAGTGCAAGGCCCATCTTCCAAAACTGATGTATAATGCATCGAGTTTTGGTGTGTGTGGAGACAAGAGCAAGGCCGGGGAGGTGTTCACCATGGCTCGCACCAAGACTGCGTGCAACATTCTATGCAAAACAAGTGCCTTGCGTGTCCTCTTTGACATGCTCAAGTACACCGTTCTGGTCGCAGAGGTGTGCCCAGTTTTTAATTCGCTTGAAATGTTCATCCGGCGGTGCATGGGCGAAGAGAACGTGGTGCTGGTACTTCCCGGCTCGTCATTGTCGGAGCAACGCATAAGTGCGATGCGCGAGCACTATGAGGGCGCGGACGTTTTGGTTTTGAGCGACGACGGGGTGGAAAGTGGCGCCGGCGGTGAATCCAGCGGCGAGGAGTCCGACGAAGACTCCCTGCACTCTAGTCTTGATGAGGATACTGGGCACACCCAGGCCAATGGGGTGCGCGTATCGTCGGTCAGATGCCAGCTGAGCGGGCCGCGCGTGTGTTTTCCCGACGGCGCAGAGTCCAGTGCTGGCGAGATGGGCGCACCCGAAGAGCGGGAGAAGCCGAAGCGACGCAGAAAGCGGGCACGGCTGGCCGATGTCAGCGACGACGAGTTTGAAGAGGACGAAGACGAGATTTCGCTGCCCGGCATCGACAGCGACAGCGACAGTGAATTTTTGGACGAACTATTCAACCGAGATGCAGACGAGCGCAGAGAAGACGGGAAAAAGCGCAAGCGAAGTGAATACAAGGCAGATGCAGAGTCGAAGGCAACGTGTTTTGTTGTTTATCCATCGGAGTTTATGACTGAGGGGCAGGCCCGCGAGTTGCTGCGGAGTGTGGCAAAACACCCTCGCGCGCGAATTGTGTTTGCAGGTAAGTGCAGCTGGTAAAATATGACAATTGCGCGTTTCTCACCCCTGTTCTTTCATATTCACACAGGAACCCGTGCGTCGGCTCTCCCTGGCTCCTTTTTCAGCCTGCTGCATGCCAAGGTCCGAGAGTCAGATCTCCAGACTATGTTTTCCAACATGCCACTCCCAGAGCAAATAATACGATATAAAAATGTGGTTGATCAGTGTGTTATGGGCACATCTTTAGTTACGCAGTGGTTCCAGAGGGAGATGACACCGGTGGGCATGACGACCAAGAACGGCGTTGAGTATGAGAGGGTGTGGTCCGAGCCAGACAAACCCGACCAGAGCTACGCCGTGGTGCAGACAAGCACGCAGGACCCCGAGTGGGCCGTGAGCCGGGCGTGGACACAGGCTACGCTGTCCGTTTGCCATGAGAACAAGAGGAGGGAAATTCCATTAGCTGTCAAGTCACACTTTGGGGTCCAGTGTTTTGATTTTTTGTGAAACATAAATAGTAGAGCTGATGTGTTATTTCCTTTTTTTTTCATTTTACAACCTGCTACCAAGATGGCGGGCCTCGCTGTAAAAACAAGATATATTCTTTTGCGTATCCTGTCTACGCTTCTTGTTATCACTGTCTTTTCGGGGTTTGTGGCGCAATTTTTTGACAATGACTGGGAGCTGGTGCTTGTACAGTCGACGTTTGCGACTTTGGCGCTCCTTGCTTCCGTTGC
Source organism: uncultured Rhodospirillaceae bacterium (assembly GCA_964611435.1). Lineage (GTDB taxonomy): Bacteria > Pseudomonadota > Alphaproteobacteria > Rhodospirillales > UBA2165 > JAYPHU01. The sequence continues at coordinate 3,038 of CAZSXT010000046.1, forward strand.
ATCGTGTGTTGCATCGTGGCTGAGGTCTGGCAGCGCATCGCCTATAATGCTTCTGGTCTCCGTTGTGTTGTGTGCTTGTGTGATTTTTGCTTTTCCAATAACAGCGAGAACGGTAAGAAGTTGATTTCATGTTATAATAGCCATATAAGAATTTATTGTTTCCGTGTTGTAATATAGGTGCACGACGAATACGACCGGTGCAGCAAGATTACAGCGAGCCAGATCCAAAATGACTATGGATGCTTTCAGAAATATAAGAACAATGTGATCAAGAGATCAAGTTGCGCCGGGGGGAGCTCAATACAGACGACAATCTCCCCTCTTTGTCTTCATTCCATCTACAATAGCTCCAGCAAAGGAAAAACATATTACAGACTAACTCTGGCAGGGATTTGGATGACCATGGTATTTTCTGTGCTGTTTTTCTTGGCGGCGTTTGTGGATGTGAGGATGGGACTCAAATTCCAGGAAAATATAACACTTGTCGCTTTAGAAACGTACATGGCCGAGCGGGGAAGCAAAAAGACCCACATTGACGAGGCGCAAAATATTCTTAACGACGAAGAAACGAAACAGATGATGGAATATTTTGGCAAATCGTGATTTGTTTTTTTCTTAGTTGGACATTTTAAATGTATATGTGTATAAATAAAAACCCCCAAATACAAATGCAGATTAATGCAGGTCTACCAGGGGTCGCTTCCTCCCGCCACGGGCCAGGTGTTTTCCGAGCCGGCGGTTGCCAACAACATTGGCCAGCTTGTCCCGGGGACAGGCGGCACGCGCGGGGCCCCGTTTGTACCAAACGCAAGCAGCTCGTCTTTTCCGTTTTTCAACGGAGCGCCGAGCAAGCCCGACAACGCCGAGCCAGTGTACAACCTGGTCGACACCAAGTTTGAGGCTATGCCTGACATCACCACCCTCGCGCCATTCAAACCCGGGGAGCTTATTTTCTTCCACACGGTAGACGTGTCCCAGCGCTTGATTGGCGCCAGCATTGACCAGATCAACGAGCGTCTGTGCAAGCCACCCTCGGGCGTTAGTCTGATTCGGCGGCCAAAAGACAGACTCGCGGACACGGAAAATTATTGCTGTGTTCCACACTGTAAATATGACACGGCTGCCGAGATTGTGGATGACTTTCGACCGTTTGGGTTTCTTCCGACGGCAGAGGAGAGAAAAAAGACGATTTCAAAATCATACGGCAGAGCACACGGGCGGCGAGCAGAGTTATTCCACCCGGTTATCTTGACCCACGGTGTTCAGCTTACAGAGCCAATCTGCCGCAGGAACACACCAGGCGGACAGAATTTATATTTGGTATACAGTTTTGTGGACTCGGGTGCACAACCGACAACTGAAAGTCTCACGCTGAAACAACAAATAATGAATGCGTTTACTGGAATTCATCAACCACCACCAGAGGGTCTGTATTTTGATCGCTATATTCCACAGATTACACCAGCACAAGGCAGTGGATTTCTGGACATGAAAGTTCCCAAACAGAATGACGAGACGATACTCGCCAGAACAATGTACTGCCCGGCTGCGAATCAATTGCAGGAATGCAGCGCTTATTTTAAGCAGTGTGTGGATGTATTCCTTCTAAACAAAACAGCAGATCAACGGGATGTTCTGCGTAAGATGAAGGAGATGTTGGATATCCTGGAGAAGAAATCTAGTGGATGCTACCTGCAGTTTGGTATATCGGCGGTCCAGGCGCATGCCTATGAATCGATAGAGGGAGAGGATAACCCGTCCCCGGTTGCCGGGTATGACGCCCGTGGGGTTCCGATTCCAGCCCCGACGTGGAAGAACAGCGACTTTGGGATAAACAGCATGACGAAACTGCGAGAAGTGTTGGTGGACGTGGACATGAAGCCGACGCATTTTTCGGGCCTGTACTAAATAAAACAACGAGGGGATATAAATGTATATTGCAATCTACTATAGATGTTTATTGAAATAGTTTTTTTATTATTTTAATTCTGTGGGCCGTATTGTTCTTCTTGCCACTCGGAAAACATTCTTAGATTTGGCGAGACGGCATACAGCACGGCGATTATAATTATACAAAGGACGCCGCGCAGTAGAATGTTATACCACGAGGAACCGCGGAGTTTGTGCTTGGCCAGGGCGCGCGCCGTTCCAGTCAGTGTCTGGCGGTGGCTTGGAATGGTAAATGTGTATTGCAGCACCTTGTCGTTCCGAAGAGTCGTCTCCAGGGTCACACCGGGAAACACGTTGCGCAGTCTGTCCACAAGCTCGGTGATGTTGGTCGATACCGGGCCGTGCATGTCCACGACAATGACTCCGCGCATCTTTGACATGTGTGAGTCGATGTACTGGAACTGGGGATCAATAGAGGCGATAGTGTCAAGAATGTAGTCTTCGGTGATACCGGGTGGCGGTTCTGCACTGGACGCAGTTCTCTTGCGCAATAATTCCTCGGACATTGTCTGTAATATGTTTGTTGTGTATAATTTTAGATTGAAAATATGACGACGAAGAGCAAATCAAATTTGGAAAAGTTTGTGGATCTGCACAAGGAGGATATTTCCACGTCGCTGTTTGTTATCCCAATGACGTTAGCAATGAATATGATGAGCGACAACACGTCGTGGAACAGCATCTGGCTGAAAACACTGGCGTATTTTGTGGCGTTTGTGCTACTCGTGGCGATTTATTATTTTCTATGGCTACAAAGCAAGACGGTGAAAAATAAATCGAAACAAAATGTTATAATGATTAATTCCGGACTCTGGGCATTGAAGACATTTGTGCTCATCGTCTTCCAGGGAATGTCGTCGCTGGCAACGTCGTTGTCGACGTACACCGATGACAGCAAGGAAAGCGGCTATCGGATTTTATATGATTTTGTGGTGGTTATTTTTTTTATACTAATTTGTGTCGTGTTTGGGCTTATTTTCAATCTTTTTGGAAAGGATGAAAATGACGATTGACAAGCTAGATGAAATATATTTTATTTAAACTGGCAAAATAATATTGTTTGTGGTTATCGGCAATCTATCCGTTTGCGTAGCGCGATGGCCGCCAGTTGCTCGCCACACGACAAACAGAATAGCATGCTTCGCGTGTAGGAGTGAAACCTGCATCTTGTTACCAGTCTCAGCTCCTGGCAAAATACACAGTAGTCGTGTATCTGCATATCTGTGCATTTGGCGGTCCAGCAAGTCGGCGGGAACAATAGCGGCGGGCCGTTTTGTATTTCCCAGCCGCTCCTTATAAAGCTGTTGATCGTCAGCAAGTTTGGGGTGTGCTCGTAGCGCATCATCTGCATTGTCCGGTATCGCATGTCTGTTTTGAATCCCATGTCACCAAGGGTCTGCATGTTCCACGCAGTACGAACAAACGGATTGGGCAGGGGTTTGTGCTGCATTGCACTTCGAATAAGTCTGCACACACCAGCTATACGCACGCGTTCCGTCGGCAAAAGATACTCTGCCACCATGACCCAAAATTCAAATGTCAGTGCGCTGTTTTTTGGACATTTCATCTTTTTGAAATTATCGGTTTAAACTTTGTGTATTTGCAAATCATGCCGGTCGAAACAGAGAAGGAGGGGGGGGATTATGCATACTTATTTGTATCCAAGGGCGGGTGGTTGTTTCAAACTCTCTGCATCTCTAACACTGCATTTTCTCCAAACAGCTCGAGTACCCGAGAAAAGAAAAAGCATTTGTATTCGGCAATCTTCCGCGTGATACTGCGTCTTGCCCTCACAAAAGACGCATCGTCGGTGTCCGTTGTGCGCATTATTTGTATTGTGGTATATATTTGTTCCGCCATTTTGCTCAGTTCCAGTGAGGTGTCGTTGATCCGCACCTGATCCGTGTCCGACGCCGTGTTTGCCTTTTCCTGGAAAATAGTCAGTTGTCTTTTGCATCGCTGCAGTTGTACCAGCAAAATCTCCAAAATCTCTGTCATCTTTATTAAAACAAACAATATAAAACGACCTGACATGGGAGGTGTAAAATAACTATGTCTTGGATTCCAGCTCTAGTCGATTTTTTGTCACAGTCTCCACAAAGTCGTAGGACACGCGATCTTTATATTTCGCACACAAAGCTTTGACGCACTTTGGTTTTCCACAGCTAATTGTGTTTTTTGGGAACCCAAAGCGGTCCATGAAACACATAAACAGGCACTTGCTGATTGCACACTCGGGGCACACCTTTACGCCGCAGTTGTCGCAGTGCATCACGCGCGTGGTGATGTGGTTGCTGCAGACTCTACAGCGACAGAGCGTCTTGTGCCGGGTGCATGTCACAACGCTGCAAGTTCTGCACGACTCTGCACATTCCGTGCTCAGACATATGTAGCACTTGGCGCGGAGAAAATACTTTGCACAGGCGGTGCAATGTTTTCTCGAGGCGACCAGTGAATCACACGTCTTGCATATTTCCTTAAAGTTGCAATGCGGGTAGGGCACAACTTGTCTCGCCTTTTTTATCATTTTGCTGAATTTGTCGGACAAAGACGTGATTGTAATACGGTCGTGGATCGGGTCGTTTCCGTGTACAAGCTTGCCCTGTTCAGATGGAGAGTGCAGTATCATGGACACAACATCAACCAGTTCTGGACAACTCGGGTTGGATTTCAGAACACGGATCAAAGCGTCGGCGGAGAAACGTGTTTTGATCAACGTTGCATTTCGGCAAGACGCCAAAAATGCTAGATTTGTGGTCGTACAATTTATGAGAATCACGTCAATGTGGCCGCGCCATGTACTCGTCGTTGGCGCGGTCAGGTTTACGTTGTTCCACAAATTGCTATTCTTAATGACCACCGTGCCGTGGATGGTTATGTTCACTCTGCCGACTGCACGCATATCACGTATAGTCACCTTTCGTATGTGTGGGTACAGGTTGAGCTCCTTTACAATTGTGGATCGAAACGAAAAGTCGAGTTCCAGTATGCGCCACTTGTCTCGGAAGTACACTGGGTTTTCAAGTTTAATTATCTCGGGCTGTAAAAAATAGCCCAGACACTTGTTATTGAGAAACTTGCCCACCGTGTGGAAGTGCCCGGACTCTGCCAATTTGCACCACGGCACACACATCATTGTGCACATGCGTCCCTCCATTATGTCTGGAATAGTCCAGTATGTCAGCCGGCACACATGCGAAAACGAAATGGCGCTGATCAGATCGAGGTTGGCGCATATTTCACGGCAGACTCCGGCGTTGCAAACAATCATCTTGAAATCCTTCATCTATATTTATTTATGCGCGAATACAAACAGACATGAAGTATTCTGCCGTGGCGTGTCCGTATGAAGGTTTGTTGTCGTATGTGTATGACTCGATATATAAAAAAAAATACGCAGAGAAAAATACTACTTGGCACTGACAGGTCTGTTCACGTTGCACGAGGCGCAAACCACCATCAAGCGGCAGATCAGCAGGGGCAGCATCCCGGTCACGATTGCACACGAGCACATTCATGCATTTTTGGACCGTGTGTTTGAGCTCGTGTCTATACTCCCGCCGGAGACGCAGGTAGACGTGCTGGAGAAGATTAACTGGATGCAGGCGATTGAAAAGTCGAATCTGAAGGAAAAGCCAATTATAATTGGTCGTATATCGAATTTTAGGCCCCGGTGTCATGATCAGAGCGAACAACACCCCGCCGATATGAAGGGCGACGAGTACAAAAAAGACGGCCCGTCGGGCCAGTGGCAGGTCACATTGCACATTGACAGCCCGTATGCGACACAGCAAATAGAGGATGGGTTTTTGCGCGGGGTGAGTTTTACGATTACGCGCGAGAAGTCCAGCAACCGTGTTTTTGCAAGCGAGCTGACCCTGACTTCAGAGCCCGCATTTCCAGAATGTATCATCCTGACCGAGGAGAGGTAAATACAAAATAAGCCGCGGAACAAAAATGTTTACACGAACAAACTCGTTTTTTCCCCATATATCAGTATACGCAAAGAGAGAAATATATTAGAGTCGGTCGACAAGTTGTTCAAGACAATGAGTTTATCGTTCTATGCTTCTCAACCTGCACATACCACCTCTCCGTGTCCATGGGTCACACAAGTTTGCAATCAGATAAGTATGAGCGAACAACAGGCATCGGCGCCACAGGAGCAGCAGGCTCAGCCAGAACAGCAGGTCGCACGCGAAGAGACAAAACCCACGAAGGAAGTGGCCCCTGAGCCAACAAGCCAGAGCGGACAGGACTCGAAGAAACGCAAGGCAGAGGAGGATGCGACCCCCGAAGATACGAAGCGTGAGTTTTGACCCTGTTCCTTTTTGCAAACAAGTAAATAACAACACTAATCAAAATAACACTGTGCCGACAGGGGTGAAGAATGACCCCGAGATGACCAAGAAGGTATTGAATTCTCTGCGCGACGACCAGCGCAAGGCCATTCTGGCAAGCATGAGCGAGCTCATCTCGCAGAGAGACCAGGCCATGCTCGGCGCAAAGGAGGCCGAGAAGAAGTATACCGAGACACAGGAAGAGCTGGAAAAGACAAAAAAGATGACAGAGTCGACGAACCAGCAATACACGGCACTTACGCGCGAGCATGCCAAGAAGTTCCAACAGGCTGCCAAGGCACAGGGCATCAACCTTGAGTTGAGCGACTGTCTGAGTTTGATCGATGAAACATCGTCAAAGATGCCCGGCAACATGGGGCGCATGAGCCAGCTTGTCTCTGCCGCCTGCTCCATGGCCGAGCTTGTTGGCCGAAGCTCGCAGCCAATGGTCAGCGACCCCGGCGTCGAAGAGATGATGGACCGCATGGCGTGCAAGAAGCTCACCGTCACGGCGCACTCTGCCCTGCCCCGCTCCACAACAACAACAACAACGAGCAGCTCTGCGCAGAATACAGATGACGTTGATGTACGCGATATTATTGCCCAGGCGTTTTCGTAGTGAGAAGGAGTGTGCGCGAGTTTTAAATAGAATAAAATATAATTAAATTTTTCTTGGTTTTTATTGCATAGTCCTGGGAAACTCGGAACGAGAAAGATGCGGCAATAAAAGAGAGCTGATACATAGAGTCAATAATTCAATTTTGCGCCGGTTTTCTACAAGCTCCCGGGTTGTTATCGGTTTCTGTATATTCATTTCGACTGTAAGATGTACACCGTCATAACCTGGTCGCTAAAATGGTAACTCACCTTTTTCAGTTCCTTTGCTGTGTATTTTTCTGTTTCGTGTTCGTCACTCTGGGGCACAGCGTCCTGTGTATTCCGTTTGGCCGGGTGTTCCTCTTCCTCCTCTTCCTCCTCCTCTTCGTTTTTTCGACGGCACTTTTTTCGTTTTTTAGAGGCCTTTTCTTCTGCCCTGGATGAATCAACATCCATTTCGGACGGAGCAAAGCCAGAAAGGTCATCTATATAAGATGAAAATGCAAGCAGTTCATCATAGTGGTCTCGAGCAATATCCAGGTATGTGTTTTTAGAGCTCTTGTCCCCGCGCGCGGTTATGATAAACTGCAAGAGCTCTCTTTCCTTTTCGGATAGCGTCTCCAATCCCGCGTTTGCGTGTTTTTGCTTGAACGCCTTTATGACGCGGGCAAGTTCGGAAATTTGCTGAGTCCCGTCCACGTCCATTTCTGCCCGGGGAGAAAGATTATTGTTCGGTTATTTGTATTATGGAATTGATAAAAAGTATAAATTGTTACTTGTGATAAATAGCGCAACGTATATATTGTTGTCTGCAAACTAAATTGTCACAATCGACATCATCCAATCTATATAAAGTGTCTTGACCGCCCATCTTTCAATACTCGGGTGTAGATGAAGTTTCCGAAAACGATTGACACATGGAAGGCCATTCTAGCATTTGCAATCATGATCGCTCTTTTTGTCGTAGTGTTGATTTTTACAACCGACAATGACACGTGCAGCTGTCCGGTTTGCTACACTGATGTTGATGCGGAGGGATACCTGACGTTTGCGGACAACGCGCCCCCGCTGTGTCTGGGCGATTGCGACGAGTTGGACCCCGAGGGCAGTAATGCAAACATTATGCTGGGCTCGGGGACAATACAAATTGGCGCGTCGCATCTGCTCAGCAAATCCAGCAAGTTGGCCCCGCTGCTTCTCTACTATTCCGAGTTTGCCGGGGCGTTTTCCGAGCTTCTGGCGACAATCAGCGGCGGTGTCATTGTGATGGGATCGGACACCTCGGCTGTTGTATCGATTGCAGAACACTCGTCGGGGCTCTTCATAGCAGGATCGGCCGTCTCAGAGCAGACTCCGTACGACCCGTGGGTGGTTCTCTCGCGCTACACCGTTCTGTCGCCGTCGGGAGGCGAGCTGAAAATAGAGCGGGTGGTGCACGGGGGGCGCAACAACATCTCTGGCTGGCGGTTGATCGAAGACGAGGCGCAGATTATTCTGGGCGACGACGAAAAATACTATCTGGGAAACGTGAGTCTAGCGCGAATAGATATCAACATGGAAGCGAACATTATTATCGAGGAGGGCCTCGTCGCTTTGGTGGAAAATGCATATTCCGGTTACTCGCCGAGACAAAAGACGTTTACGTGCTTTGAGGAATACAGCGGAGGTTTGTTTTTCTTTGTTTTTGTTTGTTTTTGTCGAATGAGGCAACCGTGCTAATTGTTTTTTTTTCAAATACCAGGCACAACAAACATCGTCGTCCTGTCTGCGTATCTTGACGGATCTCTGCCATACAACTACTTTGACACGGATAAGACGGAGAGACGCCTTGTCGCAGACGGCCAGACGTGCTACGACTACGCACAGTACCCCGAGCTGCTCATCGGCGAAGCCGTGTCGGGCCTGGAGCAACCCCGGTCTTTCATTTTGGATGACTGCATCAATCCCAAAGATGTTCCGAGCGGAAGCACATCCAAGGATTTGAACTACAATTACTACACGGGCACAAACTGCACCGGAGCCGTGGCGTCTGGGACATATTCTCTTGGCGACAACATGTCCGGTATTCGCTTGGTGTGTCATAGATTGTATGTGTAAATTAATCTTTTGTTGTTTTGTTTTTTTTTTGGAAATACAGATATCTCTCGCACATGCGACGCACTAACACGCGCAATCTCTTTAACAATAAAAAGCTTTGCAGTGAGATTCAAAATGCGATCAAAAGCGTGACAGACAGAATTGAATGGGAGTCCAATCTCAACCTGGACGCGTGGGACAAGGAGAAGGGCCCATGTCCGGTATTCAAAATAGACGCCATATATGTTTTAAAACGCGGATTTGTGCCACTGGAGACATACTACGCCGGAGAAACAGACGAGAAGAAGATCAAACGTAAATACACAACCTCGCTGATGTGCTATCTTAACAAAAATTCAAGCACGTTGTATGTTATTTCTGATTTCAAAATTAAATTGAAAAAGGTCCAATGACATATATACAAATTACGCAGGGTCACACAGCTTTGGCGCCAAATTGAATAGGAGTGACCATTTACGCAAAATCTACCAACCGAATTGATTTAAAGCCAAATTGAATAGGAGTGACCATTTGCGCAAAATCTACCAACCGAATTGATTTAAAGCCAAATTGAATAGGAGCGACCATTTGCGCAAAATCTACCAACCGAATTGATTTAAAGCCAAATTGAAAAAGGCACAATGGCACTTTTAAAAATTACGCAAAATCTATACCAACCGCACAGCGGCGCCCATTATCGACAGAAAGAAACGTTTGCTCAGTGGTTATTTTTTTATTTTACTGCTGTAACCTCTCTCGTCGCTTCTCAAGAACAGCAGATCCTTTTGGCTCTTGTTCACAAAGTACAAGTATGCCAAGATACACAGGAATGCAGACCCGCTGAATATACTTACGGTTGCTATGCCGCCCGTAGACAGGACTTTGCAGTCTTGGCGTAAATACTTGAACTTGTTGTTAATTGGGGCTCTATCGTCGTCGCACATTCCGTATTTCAGGCGCGAAAAATGGGTGCCAAAATCGCCCATGCAGCACCATGTGTTGTGCTCGGGGTGCAAAAACAGAACAAAAAGAACCACACATGCAATGAAAACCGCCATGAGTATGCGGTATCCAACGACAAAAGCTCTCTTGGCGCCCATGGTAGACGCAGGAAGGCAGACAAGGAAAGCCTTGAGGTTGAAATAAAACCACGTCATACGGAACATGGCGCCGGATAAAATGTCGGCCTTGTATCTGGTAAAAAGAGAACCATTAGTGCCTGGCCCTTCGCATCAGCGGGGAGTGAAGAAAAACCTACCGGTGGTACACGACGTTGTAGGACACGATGTATATTATCATGCTGAGCACCGACGTGCATATAAGAATGATGCTGTCTACCCCCATTGCCGAACACTCGACTCTTGGCCCGCCTTTGCTCTCTGGGGGCTCGCGCATAATCTCCGAGTATTTATCTTTGCACGAGCCCTTGTCCTCGTTCTGCCAGGCCTGTGGATAGCAACATCGCTCCTTGTACTTTGGAATTGTGTAGTATACGACGACTGGGATCTACCGAGATAAAATGATATTCGATCAGGACAAAATAGAGAATCAGCGTAGACTGGATATAAACTCACAGTGACAGTCGGGTAGATTAGAAACACGAGCAGCGTAATATATAGATACCACTTCAGCTTTCCAACATTTAGAGCAGACAGAAGTATGTAGGAAAAGACATCGTTGATATAGGGCTCGACGACAGACTCCATAAAGTAGAACTTGTCCTCGGTGGTTACGATGGGGCCCGATTGAACGTGAAACCCGTCCTCCACATTTATGGGCTTTGCGGAGTCTTTCTTCTTGTGGCTGTGGGACGGCCGCTTCCTTGTGTTGCTCATTGTTCTGGACAAAAAAAAACAAATACAAGTTTGACAAGGGTATTTTATGAATCAATTGGCTGCGATTATCGCCCGTTTTTCTCGCTGTTTCTGCGGCGGAGGGGCTTGTTGTATCAACGGCGAGTCCTCCGCCTTGTGCTGGTCCCCGCCTGTCGCTTCATCGCCAGACTCCCTCTCTAAGCGTGCACCCAACCCCCGCTCCATCGATGGCTCCTTGGTCAACACGAGAGTCGTGTCCGTTCCGTTGTGCAGAGTGCTGTATAATCTTGTATATTCTGTTTTTGCGAGTTCAACCTTGCAATCTGGCGACCTGTTCACGATGTCGATGAGCTCCATTGCTAGGTCCTTGTGGTCCCGGAAGTTTCCGCGCTTGTTTGTAAATTCGGGGCATGCAAAAATGTTACCCATCTTTTTTTTTGTTTTTTGTATAACAGATGGACAGTCAAGATGAAATTATCAATTCAATGATTCGATCCGCCTTTGGACGCGAGACGAGGCAGAATGAAAATACGATAAAAAAAGTTAGAGACTACATAGAAACCAACAATTTTCTTATGATCAATAAGAATGACTTGGAAACCCATATCATAAACGAAATTGAAAACGCCCGAAGAGATATAAATGGAGAATATCAGGAACAAATTAAATCCCTTGAAGACGAAATAAGTCGAATGAAACGGACTATGGTAAATATAGATACACTTGATACCCTTAAAGAAAATGATGAAAACTCTAAATTAAATGAAATTAGCGAACTAAGAAGATTGACCGAAGATCAGCGAGCACAAATTGAAGAAACGGGTGTGGAAAATATAAGGTTGAGTGAGGAAAATGTATTGTTGAACAGTGAAATCAGACGATTACAAGAAACAATCGAACGACTTTCTGTAGCTACAAAAAATGCCGACCAGTATGGCATTTCTCAGACCGTAAATGAAAGTGGTGTTCGTATATCGGCCTTACAAAAAACTATAGATACACTAACAAGAGAAAATGAAGAATTAAGTTTGCAACTTGCCAACATGTCGGCAGAGATGGAAGAGAGAGTATTAAGTTTAAAAACCGAAAATGATGAATTACGACAACAACAAGCCGAACAGAGTCTGACAATTCAAGAACAGAAGTTGTTGCAAGATAGACTCCAAAACACAATTGCCGATACTATATCGCGGAACTCAGAATTTCAAAGAAACATTTCTGAGCTTCAAAACGAAAAAAATGTCATGGCAAGCACTATAGAAAGTTTGAATAGGAACAATACATCCGAATTATCAAGCACGGGAAGTTCAAACAACAACAATGGCTCCAATATTTCCGTGGCAGCAGAAATGCGGATATCAGAATTAATAGCAGAAATAAATGAAAAGAAAAGCACGAACGCACGTCTCATACAAGAAGAACAACAATACAAAGCAGCATTTCAAGAGTTGAATGAACAATTATCAGCGCTCGAAAGTACCAATGCACAGCAATTGGCAGAACTAGAAGCTGCTCGTGCCGAGAATGGTCGTTTACAACAAACGAACGAAGAGCACCAACAATTAAACGCCCAGTTAGCCGAGGAAGTCGCCACACTCAAAAACAATAATGCTGTTTTAAACCGTGAGAATACACGGGCTCAAGGCGTCAACGACAATATGCACAACTTCCTAGACAGAATCAATAAAAATTCGGGTGGCTTGTTTGAAACCGAAGATGATACAATATTTGCCGGCGCCCCGAAGAAAAGACGACGCAACGACGCCGAAGAGTCCATGTTTGTGGATGCAGTTCCGTCGTCAACGCCGTCTAATTTGCACCTCCGGCCGATTCAATACGAGGACCAAGAGGCCGAGAACTACACGGTGAACGTCACGGAAGATCTTCAGCCGTTTTTCAGTCGGAATCATGTAGACAACGTAACCTATACAACCTTCCGTGGTTTTAAAAATACAACCGAACCATTTCGTATACTGACCGAAATACAGGATGTTCGATACTTTACTATCGATGTTAGTCACAACGCGCGTCTTGCGGGTGCATTTGCACGTGACTTTTCCGAACGGTATCATCTTATCCTCGAAAACACGCCCCGTTACAACGATTTTCAGCTTATAAGCAGCATTATGCGGGAAAATAAGTTCAGCAACCGCATCCTGGCCCCCGCCATTGGCATCTACAATGGCGTGCGGTGCGGCCTCACCGGCTACTTTGTGGGAGACCGATCCGCGCTGATGTTTCTCGCCGAGGCCGAGGCGGCCAACCCGAGCACGGATCCGTCGGTGCGCAACACCATCATGCAGTGGGTCGCGCGCAAACTCATTTTGGAAATGAGCGACCGGAATCCAGGCCGATTCCAGGACCGCTACATTCACTACAAACTGGAGCAGGCAGAGCGCGAATTGTGGGACAAAATATACGTGCCCAGCGCCAGGCAGATGCAGTATTTTCACAGACAAGCCATAGAGACCAAGAGGTTATTACAGTCGTTATGATGATATTCCAGTGAAGTTTATTTTATTTCATCTAATAAACTCAAAGTCTTGTATATCCGCTTTTCTCTCTCTTTGATGGCGTCTTTCTCGTCGCCAATCAAAATCTGGGGCTCCTTCCGGAAGAAAAACTGGTCGGCCGAGCATGTGAGTCGAGATTCAAACTGCCGTATAAACACACAGATCGAGTCCACCGTCACCCTCGTCGTTTGCGGCTCGTCGTCGTCGTCGCCGCTGTCGTCTTCGTTGCCCCGCTTGTTTGCTCGGGCGTCTGCCTTTTCGACCATTGACTTCTGTATTAACACGCCTGTAAAAACATGAGTTCTCGCTACGCCACAAGCACAACCCAAACTTACAGTTACTTGGCAACAGAATGTTCTGAACTTGTTTTTTCAGGGCCGATCGGCACAAATCCTTCAACCCAAGAAACGCTTCATACGTTATTGGCAGCGGGTAACTTTCATCGACGCTCTCTTGTAGTAGAGATTGCAAATTAGACATTATCTGTCTTCCAAATAAATAAATATATATATATATATATATATGTGTATGTTTTATTTTAATCTTGATGTTCATGCTAAAACCACCCCTCTTCACTCTGCCTCGCTCTGCTTCTCTGCCTTTTTAAGTTTGGCGGCTGCAAATTTTTCGCTCATCACTGCCTTGTAGCTCGCACACTTTTTATCCGCCGCCTTCACGCAAAACTCCATAATCTCCTCTCCGTACTTGCTGCCTAGCACTCGAAACGCCGCAATGACGTCCTGCTGCTTGATCGTCTTCCGCTTCGAAATCCGCGCAAAGTCTCGCGCCAGCTCTACTACATCGCTGGAAAAGTCATAGCCGAGTTTCTGGAGGATTTTCACAACATTCGCACTCACCCGGCAGTCCTGCCGCAGGCTGCGCAGCAATGTCCCAGTCTTGATAAACTGCCCCCGGGTCTTGACCTTCTTCGTTTTCTTCCCCGCTCCATTCTCTTGCTGTTTTGGAACAGCCTCCGTTTCCTCGGTGGTGGACTTCTTTGATGGCATGTCTGTGTTTCTTCTGGTTAAATGCAGAGGTTAACGAGGTGAAGAAAATGCAGTCGATAAACGCCCGCGAGAAGAAATACAATCCGTGGACATATAATATTGTTTGTGAAAAACACACAATTTTAATTTTTTTGGCATGTGAAAGTGACCACAAAACCACAAAAAAAACAAAAATT
>CAZSXT010000047.1:0-16515 GCA_964611435.1 uncultured Rhodospirillaceae bacterium
GATGCCCGACATGGGCAAAATGCGTGTCATCGTAATCAAGCGCGTGGCTTGTCGCACCATTGACCAGGGCGGCCATGCGTGGCGGTGCCTGAAGTGAAGGTGCCTGCATTCCGCCGATGACGGATGCCAGAGGCTGCCCACCTTCCAGGGCGGCCATTTGCCGGAGCTTGATTGCCAGCGGTTCGCCGGCGCCGGCGATGGCGCAGGTCATCCAGTCGAGCAACGAGAGTCGTGCAAAGGTGAGTGGCAGGTCCGGCACCGCGTCGGCCGGACGCATGGCGATGTCGATAATCCCGTCTGTCAATGATGACATCTCAATTCTCTCCACTAAGAAGCCTATAGCATTCGTCAGCCAACACGCGTCTTGCCGCGTCCGGGTTTCACATCTGGCTGTTTGCTCTCCAGATCCGGTAGCAATACCCGCACGGGTGCCTTGTCGGGATGACCGGCAGGGACGTTACCACTCCTGTTCACGACGCGGCTGAGTCCGGACGAGATCCAGTCCGGACTGCGCATGCTCCGCGGCATACCAAGCCGCATCGGTTTGCCAGTCACCTCATGCGTCCGGCCAAAGCCGACGCTGTGGGATACCCACCAAACCAGCACGACGCCAAAAAGCCAGAACAGCATTTGCCAAACCCAAAGCGAAGGCACGCCCATAACAGACTGAAGTTCAGTGAAAATCGGATCACTAAAGAAGAAATTGCCAAGAACGGCGCCCGGCCCATACGCCAGAAAGCCCCACAGGATGGCCAGCCCCCAAAGGAGACCGCTTCGTGCCACAGAAGCGGGTGGATGCGCTTTCATCGCTCTGTGAAAACGCGAACGCTGATACATGTCAGGCCTCTTTAGCGTTGCCACCGAGGACAGGAACACAATCAGCAGATTTATCGCCAGACCCCAACCGGCCGAATGGATGGTAAGCGGCCAACGGCCCCAGGGTAGATTGACAAACAACCCCTCAAAGATAATCAGACCTAGTGGTTCGGTGAAAACAACCAGTAAAGACCCCAGCGCGATCCCGGCAAGAACCGCGCCACGGCTTATCCACCGCATGAAGGCGAAACCAACCATCGCCGGCAGCAACTGTAACGCGAGGGGCAGGGCCACGCTCGCGAAGACCGCCGAAACAAAGGGCATGAAGGCCGCCATCAAACCGAGCAGAAAGAAGCCGAGCCCAAGACTTATACGGGCACCAAGACGCTGGCCCCGGTCAGTCAGATTTGGCAAGAGATATGTGTGTATCAGCTCACGAAAGAGCAGCAGCGCACCGCCAGCGACAAAGAAACTGATTGCGAAAAGGCCGCCCATGACCCCAAGCAGAATGACAGAAACGCCAGCCAACGGCACAATCGCCGCCAGCGCCTCGGCATGACTGACCAGCCCGGTCGGCATCCGCGCGGCAAGAACCGGCACCGCTATTAACAAGAGACCGGCCGCCAACCCACCAGTCAGCCAGACGGCACCAATGCCAAAAGCATGTCCCTTACGCGCTGTTTGCCCCAGATAGAGGGTGGCCGGGCTGAGAACTATGCCCACCAATGAAATAGCGGTTGATGAAATGGCAACTGTGGTAAAGATTCCACCCGTCGGCACATTCTTTCCAACGCCGGCATAACCCTGCAAAACTCCCGGGATACGGTCCCAGAATATACCGTCATCCACCCGCATTGGCTGGGCCGGGAAAATATCCCCTGGCAGAACGATCTCTCCGAACAGCATGATCCCAGGAATCAATATGGCTATCAGTACCGCTTCCATCGCCAACGCCAGCACAATCGCGCGCCAACCGCCTATGATGGCCGGGATCGCCATCGACAGGGCGAACACCCAGACAGCCATCTCCCGAGGGATTGTGCCATCGGTGGCCTGTTGAACCAACAGCGCGGCTTGCGACAACAAATTCGCGGAATAGGGCAGAGCGAACAGGACGCACAGTCCCATCATGATCACCCGCAACGCAATGCTGTCGTAGTAGCGCCCGATCGCCTCACCGGGGGTGTTAAGTCCGGCCAGCCGCGCTGCCAACCATAATCTGTTCCAGAACATGACCGCGGCAACAGCCATAGTTATCAGCCCAACAGCGACGTGCGACGCCTGAAGGCCATAGCGCGATACCAACAGGAGATGTCGTTCAACACCAAGGGCGGCCACACCTATGGCTGGCAGAATGAACATCACAGACCAGCCTGGAAGCGCCATCCCGCCATCCAGAAAATCCCTGGGATCGGTTCCAATACGCGCTGTCTGCGCCGCGAAATAGAGCGCATAGACGAACAAGAGGCCAAGCGTGATCACAAGAAGAAACGTCACCGCCGTCCCCCGCGATGCGGCAGACGCGACGCCGCGCGAAGATTGTTGTCGCGGATAACGTCAAATTTCTCAAAGGCACGGCGAGGCCCGAATGAGATCACCATGCTGATAACAACCACGACGACGAGCGTCCCAAGACCAAGGCCGATCGGGACCGTCAACCGGTCCACCAATATATCCGACACGGTGAGAATGGTGATAAGATAGGCAAGGGTCAGGCCGACGAGAATGGCACTCCCAAGGGCGATTTCACCCGCAGTGAAGCCAGTTTTCAACACCACATTGACGATGATATGCGCACAGAATGCGACAATCAGTGAACCGAAGGCCGCCGCAAACCACCAGTTCGTCTCATATATGTATCCAGCATGGAACAATATGGCGGCGACGAAGACTGTCGGCGCCCAAATCGCCATTACCAGACCATGCCTGCTCAGCCGTTCAAGCTGGCCGCTTGGGTCATGCTCTGTCATTCTCAACACCCTCGCCAGGCTCAGGTTTCTGATTTGTCATCTTTTGGCTCGGGGAAGTTCCGGAATGACATACCGCCGGCAGACCCAAGATTTTTCAGCGGCAGCCCGATCTCTTCCATCAACCCGTCAACAAAGGCGACCTGGGTGCGGTATTTCATCGCCGAACTCACGACCTGATCAGACACGCTGCCATCAGGTCCCGATCTGGACTCCCCTGTCCCGCCGCCCTCGGTCGGGCTGTTCAGGCCAGGCAGGCCATCCACCTGTAGAATCTTGATCGAGTCGATATTCTCCATGGGCTTGACCTGTTCACGAATGATTTCCGGCAGGCGGTTGACCACACCCTCGAGAAGCGCACTGCGGCGGCTTTCCTGATTACGGCTGTTTTCGGCCTCGTTCAGCTTACGGTTACCCTCCGCATCAACGCCATAGCGGAATTCTGCTGCCCGGGCCTCGGCCATCTCCGCCTCGGCGTGGCGCTCGCTGGCCTCCTTATTGGCCTCCGCCATTTTCACAGTTCGAATACGTTCGCGCTCGGCGCGGGTTTCAGCATCAATAATGTCGACAGATTTTGCTCTTGTAGCCTTTTCCTCGGCACGGCGGCTCTCAATCTGTTCTTCACTCTGCGCGAGTGTCTGCAGAGCTTCGGCCTCCCGTGTGCGGACCACCGCTTCATCAATGGCCTTATTCACAACAGCGATGAGCCGCGTCTTATCTGCGAGCTCGGTTTCCATTTGCTGCTCGATGTCGAAACGCTCGATATAGCGACGAGCCGCAGTGCGAAGTTCTTCGATCTCGCGATCAGCCACCACACGGGCATCTTCGACTTCGCGATAACTCGCTGTTTCCGCCATCTTGATTTTATGCTGGCGTTCAATATCGCGAGCACGCACTTCTTCTTCCATGCGAAGACGTTCGGTCTCAACGATCAGGCTGCGCGTGACTTCCGCGCGCTCAAATTCTGAGCGTGCTTCTTGTGCGGTGATCCTGACTATCCTTTCACTGTCGACATTCGCAAGCTCGATTGACTTCTCGGTGTTGACGCGAGCTGTTTCCACCTCGCCCTGCGTGGCAAGCCTGGCATTCTCAATCTTGCCGTCAGCTTCGGTTTCGAAAGTGGCGACAGTCAGTTTCGACTGGATCTGCGCCTCGCGGATCTCCTGCTCGCGGGCCACGCGCTCACTCTCGATCTGTTGCCGCGATTGCAATCGCTCCTTTTCAAGCTGGCTTCGGGCGTTCACCTCGGCGATGTCAGTCTCGTTCCCACGCTGAATGGCGAGTGACTTCACCTGATTGTCACTGGAGATACGTGCCTCTTCCACGGCACGTGTCTTGTTGATCTGGAACCGTTCGGACTCCTCCTCGGTGCGGACACGCGCCTCTGTGATGGCAATCTGTGAAGCCGACCTTTCAGTCTCAATCTCACTGGCCTGCTTTGCCTTTTTCATTTCGATGTCGCGTGCCTGATCAATGCGTGAGAATTCTAGTTCACGATCGATTTCGATGATGCGTTGTTCAGCCTCGAAATCCTTCGTGCTGATTTGAACTCTGGTTTCATTTTCGATTTGATTGCGCAATTTCCTGCGGGCTTCGGTCTCCTTCACAATCAACGTCATGCCTTCAGCGTCGAACTGGTTCCTCTCGTCAAAATAGCTGAGCGATGCCTGATTCAGAGAGGTCAATGAAGCCGATTCAAGTTCGAGACCATTCAGCAGCACCGCTTCACGTGCCAATGCGGATACCTGTGAAATGAAATGCTGACGACCCTCATGGATTTCATCCAGCGTCATTGACGCCGCCACTGTCGACATGGCGTCAATCAGTTTTCCCTGGATGACTTCCTTCAGCGCAGTCGGATCTTGGGTTCGAGCCCCAAGGGTACGGGCCGCCGTCCGGACTCCCTCATTGGATTCGATCACACGAACGGAAAATTCCGTCACAAGGTCGATCCTTATCTTGTTTTTCGTGATGAGGGATTGTTCACCCTGCCGCCGAATCTCGATTGGCACGGCGTTCATATTCACAACCGTGATGTCGTGGATGATCGGAATAACGAGGGCCCCACCACCCATAACGACGCGTTCGCCGCCAGATCCGGTTCTCACGAAACTCTGATCCTTTGAGGAATGGCGATAGAGCCAATGCAGCAGGTAAACACCCACAGCAATCAAGATGGTCAGGGTAATGACGATGGCAATCAAGTCGGCACTGGTCATGACTTTTTCCCTTTGTTAGCGCCGGAGGCGATTAGTATCTGTCTTGGCCGGCAACGGCCACGACAACGAGTGACGGAATAATCAAGTTGACGATATCGAAAGTGCTGTAGAGCACAACAATCGCTGGCGCATGGCCAACGCCGATCACCGTGTCAACAAAATGCAGGATCGGGTAGACAGCCCATCCCAGAGTGAACAACAGCCTGATCCAGAAATACCCGAGCTTTATTGGGCGTGCCGCCGCTCTGATGCGGTCAGGTATCGCTCCGAAATACAGCTCGCCCAGAATGTAAAGCCAGAAGCCGATGGACAAGATCGCCCCAAGAGATTCATCAAAGAATCCAGCGTCTCCAAGCCATCGGCCAAAGACCATCAAAATCGCAGCGCCACCAAGTCGCCAGAAAACCCCGACAGGTACTGGCCCTTGTGTGCGCGCATAGAAATAAACGGCTACTACCTGCAATGGATGAACACTGTACCAGGCGGAGAACCGCACTCCGGCACTTGCTTCACTGGCATTGAACCAATAGCCGGCCGCGCCAGCATAATAAACAGCCGTTACAAGGCAGGCTGTGCCGACAAGAGCCTCGGGCACCCGCCAACGTTCATTGGACCAGCTGAGCCCCAGAAAGCATATGATCGCCGCTGCGAGACTCATTATGGCCAGTCCGGCAAGCGAGCTGGCTACAACATCAGCAGACGTGAACAGTGTGGTGAACATAGCCCTATCCTATACTGTGGCTCGAATGTGCGGAGACCGCCCGTAAAGTGCGACCATTGGCAGAATCAGGAGCCCAAAAATAAATTGCTGCCACTCATATTGAAGCCCTATCCCCAGCAGGAATGAGGTCAGGACCTGCAGGACCAGAACACCGATCACCGTAAAGCCGTAGCCACCATTACCTCCAAGAAGCGAGGTGCCTCCGATAACCACCGCCGCCAGCGTCGTGAAGAGATAAGGATCGCCGACACCAATGAAGGCACCGCCGGACCAACCCAGCAACAGCGCGCCCGTCAAGGCCGCAAACACGCCGGAAATGACGTAACAGGCAACCCAGTATTTCAGCTCGCTGATACCAAGAAGCTTTGCAGCCCCTCGGTTGCCACCGAGCGCGTAGAGATTGCGTCCCCAAGCAGTCATCCGCAGCCCGACAATCATGACAATCGCGATAACGATCCAGATGACGATGGTTGGCGGAAACTTCATGCCAAAGAAGCGACCATTCATGGCGGCAAGATTGCTCAACCAGCCCGGAACGACACCAAAGACATTCCCCGCGAATTTAGAGCCTATGGACGTCATTATCTGGGTGAAGCCAGCGACCGCAAACCCGGTGCCAAGGGTGACGATGAGTGCCTGGCCCTGAAGCCTGTAACTCATCAGCCCGTTCAGAAATCCGACGGCACCACCGAGCACAAGGATAAATCCGAATGCGACATAGGAAGGCACACCTGCTGTAATCAGCGACAATAGGGCGATGTTGGCCGCGCCGATGACAAAGGGAATGGACAAATCGAGACCGCCCAGCAGCGCCACCATCGTCTGCCCCACGCTGGCGATCCCCAGGAAGGCCGCGAACAGCAAGATGGCCCGCACATTCGGAGCAGAGAGGAACCCCTCTATGGAAAATGCCGAGATCACAATCAGCGCGCCGAGCACGATCAACCCGATGAACGCGCTACGCCCGCTGGCGAAATAACCGGACACCTTGAACGCGAACAGCAGGATCAACTCGAGAACGAGAAATGCGATCAGATTCTTGATTGATCGAAATTCCTCAATTGACGCGGTCAGCAGCAGGTAGAGGACAAGAAGTGCCGACATCGCCAGCACCATGACGATGTTGTTCCGCCACAGCGTCCTCGATCGCAGTCGTCGGTGTTCCGCCTCCGCTTCGGTTTCACCATCCGCCGCCGCCGCGCGATCCTCAAAGATGATCGCAACATAATTCAGCAGCAAAAACAGCAGCGCCGCGGTCACGACACCAAAGAGGATAACCTGTTGTGCGGAGAGGTATCCCTCACCGAAACCAACGCCAAACCCAATGGTCGCGATCACCAGCGACAAAGCGATATTTACCCAGATGACGAAGCGCGATTGCGGTATTGGCAACATGCCGAATGACCGCCTCCTGCCCCGTTTCCCAGCGCTGTCGGCGTCCTGATCGATTTGCTTGACTGGCATGTTCAGATCAACCATCGCTTACCCCTGGATGGCGCTTTCAGGCCGTATCGCTATGACGATGAAAAG
This sequence comes from uncultured Rhodospirillaceae bacterium, assembly GCA_964611435.1. GTDB lineage: Bacteria > Pseudomonadota > Alphaproteobacteria > Rhodospirillales > UBA2165 > JAYPHU01. Next base: position 7,254 of record CAZSXT010000047.1, read on the forward strand.
CGCCAGCAAAAGTGACACGACGAACAAATACTGGAACAGACCCATACGGCGTCTGCCCGCCTCAGAGTCCATAAGCCTGGCGGCCACCGTGAAACAGACCGCCGCGACGCCGGTGAGAAGCGCCAGCAGTTGGACACGTGTCATGACGAAACCCTCACCGACGGCGCGGGCAGGCTCGAGCAGAAAATAGCGGTCTGCCAGCGGTTGCTGAACCAGTACACTGCCAGTTTCGTTGTAATTCCCGATGGTCGACACCTGGAGCATAATGCCAATGACCACGAAGCCAAGCACCAGAAAGGCACTCCAAGGGGACACAAAGCTGATATACCGGCCAACGAGGGGCACCAGCAATGTCAGCAGAAGCGATGCCACCAGGATCAAGCCATAGATCATCTGCGTAATGAAGGCCTGAATGGCGCCAAAATTGAAGGTCGCGAGGACATAGCCGATCAGCCACAGGCTGACTGCGCCGAGAAGCGCGCCAGTGACTCCGCCACGGCCACCCGATAGCGCGACTCCACCCAGAACAAGTGCCGTCACGGCAGTCAGGGTCATGTTCTGCCCCTGGGTCGGGTCACCCGAGGAAATTAGCGCGGTGTAACAGATCGCGCCGAGCCCGACATAGATGCCGGCGATCAGATGGGCGCCTATCCGCACAATGTCGGTTTTGACACCAGATGTCCAGGCAGCACGCTCGTCATAGCCGGTCATCTTCAGGTTGGAGTAAAAGGTGGTCGCCGTGAAGAGGTACCAGCCTGCGGTGGCCAGCACCAGGATCAGCAATACTGGCGAGAAGATTGTCGTCCCGAGCCCCCAGTCCTGCATGAAGGGGGGCGCGATACCGCCCGGCCGCGGCAGGATCACCAGGTTTATGCCGGTCAGGGCGAGAAAACCGGACAGTGACACGATAATTGGCTGCACCCGGACATAGATGACCACCAGGGCAAAGGCGAGTTGGTAGAGCATACCAAGCCCAAGAGCGACGATGAAGGTGGCGATCGGGCTGACAAGAATTCCCGATGTACTCAGCTTCACCACCACCACATTGATGAACGCCAAAAGCGGTCCAACCGCAAGGTCGATGGTGCCACGCCCAGCGACGGCGAGGACCATCAGCGAGTAGGTCGCCAGGATCAGCGGCGCGGCGACGATTATCGCCGCCCCCGTGCCTGCCGGCGACACGAGGCTCGGCCCGCGTATCACCGCCGTTCCAAGCAGGGCGGCCATAAGCGCGATCGGCACCAGCAGATAGATATTTGGTGACTGGGCTTGTGTGACCATCGGCTCCTTGTCTCACCTCTTGGCGGCCGGTCCGGCGGATTTCCCGCCGAGCCGGTTCGCTGGCTCATCTAGAGATCAATAACCCTCCGCTGCGGGGTGTCGCCAGAAGGCCGGTTGCGTCCGCCCCCACCACCGCCGTGACCCGACGACCAGCTCTGGGCCGCACCGCCACGCCGTTCCGGATCGTTCTGCAGAATTTTCTTCAGGACAGGCGTGATTACCTCCTTGAATTTGTCCGGATCCTCCGATGTCGGGAAATGTCCACCTCCGAAGATGATGCATTCGCTGTTCTTCACCTTTTCGGCTGTGCGCATTGTCATTTCCGGAGTGCATGCAAAGTCGTATTCGCCGGTGAGAAAATAGATTGGCAGCTTTCCCGAGATCTTGTGGACCTTGTCGCGGTAATCGGAATCAACGGAGTAATAGTAGAGGTCGCCCTTGAAGATCCCCGGCCCACCTTGCGCATAGTACCACCAAGTCTCCCAGCGATATTCGTCCGGGCTTTCCGGCGACATCAGCCCGAAAACCGCTGTAGCGACCGCTTCACCGCCATGAATTTCCGGGTGATGCAACGGGTCGATCCACCAACCCGGCGAATGGTCACAGGCCTCAAGCGCAATCAAGGCCGAAAACTCGTTCTCGTATCGAAGGGCTAATTCAAGACAGATATTGCCCCCCATGGATTGTCCCATGATGACTGGCTTGCTCAGTTCGAGGGCCCGGCAGAACTCGACGATGAATTCGGCATAGAAGCTGGTGGTCAGCTTGTATTCGTCTTCCTCAAGGTGCCAGCCGGCCGGAGGCAGGGATTTTCCATGTCGCGGGACATCGAACACTATGGTCCGGAAATTCGCGCTGATATCGGGATCACACAGCTGGTGACGATACTGGCGGCCGTCTGATCCTGCCGTGTGTAGACATACCATTGGAATGCCTTCGCCATTCTCCTCGTAATAGGTGCGGTATGTCTTGCCCTGGCAGGTGACATATACATATCTTCCGACGATCGGATCATGCTTGTTCATCGCAGTCTCTCCTTATACTTCACGCATCAGGGCCAGCATCCATGTCAGCGCCCGCATGTTTTGCCAGAACGGCTTCTGGTTGCCTTCGATGTGGAGTTGTTTGTGCAGCGGATGGGCCATTGCCCAGATGTCGTTGAACATCGGGGGTGGCACCTTCTGGCTAAACTTCATCCAGGCAGTTGACGGCGCCCTCAGGGCGAACTCATAACCCATGTCGGATGGTTCGAGTCCCTCGGAAATCCGTTCAATTTTTCCCTGCCTCACCTCACAGAGAAAGTCGGTGTCGTCGATCCCCAGAACAAAGCGGACGGTGAAGAAACGCCCGATCACCGGCAACACACGGTCCTCGTTTACGCGACGCGCCCAGCTTTCAACCCAATCAAGATCAAGGACACGTCTGCCACCCAAATTGCTCATTTTGCTCTCCTGTTAATCATGCGGCTGGCAGTGCCGCGTTGGCCGGACCATAGATGGCCGTGAAACTTGCCTGCTCTATAGTGACCGGCAATATTGCCTGCGAAAACTCTACCAGATCTGCATCCTGGGCCAGATCTATGCTCTTCGACTTCAGCGCAAACAGCGTGAAAACATAACGGTGCGGGCCATTCGGCGGCCAGGGACCGCCATAGCCACGACCAAAGCCAGGGATATTGAAGGTCACGAAATCAGAGTTCAGTTCCTGGGAACCAGAAGGCATCCTGGCCGTCATCGACGCACCTTCGACAAGGCCGCTGGCGTCTGCGGGTATGTTGTAAACAAGCCAATGCGCGAAACTACGCGGAAAATTGAATTCCTCAGGCACATCAGGATCGGTAATGGCGAGCGCCAGACTTTGGGTTCCCTGTGGGACCTTTTCCCACTCCAGAGGCGGGGAGAGTTTCTGCGTTTCCGCATAGCGCGAGGGAATGGTACCGCCTTGCATGATCTCAGGTGATAACAGCATGAAGCCCGACTGGTTCATTACAAGTCTCCGCGGAAGGTTGGGGCGGACCCGCACCGATCTGGCAGCGGGCCTTTCGCCATTTCTGGCCAGGCGCCAGTCATCGAGATTACTGACCTTACTCTCCTGATCACCCTGCACATTTTCATCAGCCCTCCGACCAAATGTTGCATTCAAAATGACGTGAGTGTCAAAGGGAGGACTGAATTCGGAACTGACCACACCGCCGCGGAACACCAGTACACGTGAACAGAGATCCGTAAATTCCTCGATTTCGGATGACAGAAAGACGACACCGTTGCCACGCGCCGCAAAATCCCTGAGGTTGCGGTAGAGATCGAGCTTGGCACCGACATCAATGCCTCTCGCCGGATCATTCAGCACCATGACGCTGGGATTTTCAGCAAAGGACCGGGCGATAAGTATCTTCTGCTGGTTGCCGCCTGAGAGCGATCCGATCAGGTTTCCGGAGTCGCCCATCTTCGTGGCCAGCTGGGCCGTTTCATGCTCGAATATCGGGTTCAGCTTTGCGCGGCTGATAAATCGCAGGAGCCCCGCCACCGACTGCGCCGGATAGATCGACATCACCATGTTTTCGAAGATCGACATATTCGGCAGGATGCCGTCTTTCTTGCGATCTCCGGAGACATAGGAGATGCCGGCCCTACGAGCCGCTTGCATGTCGATTATCCGCTCCGCAGTACCGTTCTGAACAATGCTTATCCAACCGTTCTCAGGCTGCTGGACGCCGGCAAGAACCTTGACGAAATCGGCCTGACCCTGACCGTCCAGTCCACTGATACCGACGATTTCACCCGGATGCAGATTGAAGTCGAAAGGTGCGGTATTCTCCCAGACCTGAAGGTCGTGAGCGCGTAAAACAGGCCGCTCTCCGCGTTGCATAGCATGCCCACTGCTTGCCTGCGCCCGCTGGCGCTCGGGCCCCGCGATGAGTTGCATGATGTTGTCTTCCGTGATCTGCGCCTTTTCCAGGGTGCCGACCGCCCTGCCGTCGCGCAGCACCGTGGCACGGTCGGCGATCCTGACAAGCTCGGCGATTCTGTGCGTCACAATGAAGATTGCGCATCCTTCCCTTGCCAGAGAACGCATCTTGGCGAACAGCCGCTCGGTTGCCTCGTAATCAAGCGCAGCGGAGCTTTCATCAAGAATGAGGAGACGCGGATTTGTCAGCATACCCCGCGCGATGGTTATCCATTGCTTCATTGATAGCGGCAGGTCACCGACGATGCTGTCCGGGTCAAGTTCGAAACCAAGCAGGTCGGATAGGATCTGTTTTGATCTTGCGTAGCGCTCCTCTCGCGGCTCCGCAGTTTCAAACAAGCCATCGGCTCCAAGAAACAGATTGTCCAGAACCGAGCACTCATCCGCAACGAGCACTTCCTGATATACGTTGGAAATCCCGAGCGCCTTCGACTCGGCTGGATTTGTCGCTGTCTTGCCAAAAATTGAGACCTGTCCGGAGTCTGGCTGAAGAACACCGGAGATGATCTTGGCCAGCGTTGACTTGCCGGAGCCGTTACCTCCGATAATGGCATGAACCTCACCCTCGAACGCCTCCAGGCTTACCCGGTCGAGCGCGCGGGTTGGCCCAAAATTTTTGGTCACGTCGACCAGGTTCGCCGCAAGTGCCGACAATGCCCCCTCCAGAATTTTCCGATGAATATATTCCTGGCCGCCGTGAAACGGCCAGGATGTTATTGTTCCCGTTACGACTTCGGATGTGATGCCACGTCGTACTTTTCCGGGTCTGCGGGACGCAGGAAGAAATTATCGAGAAATTCCTTGCCGGCCCATGCTTCGATGCCCGGATGATACCACTTGTCGGATTGCTCCGAGCAGTCACTTGGGATGGCTGCCATCATCTCGTCCTTGTTCATCGCCACCGGCGTGGTAAGGATTGACTGAACTTTCGGACCCTGCCCCTGGAGTGTCCGCATCATAATGTTCCAGATCATCTCGAAATCATCACCTGGCGGCCATGCGTGGATCGCGCCGGATACGTAATCCGGGTTGTTGCGCCAGTAGCACAGCGCGCCAAGCTCGGAGCCAATTGTGATCGGTATCATATCGCGGCCGGACTGCTGCAATGCGCGCAGCGCGCCAAGCTCGGACGCCGACTGGATGATGATGCCATCGAGTTTCCCGGGGTTTGTGGCGAGCCATTTCTGAACTTCGGCCTGCGCAACCTGGTCGGTCCACATGCCAGCAATCTGGCCCTTGACCTTCACATCTGGAAAGTCCGCAAGCGCCTTCTCGATGCCGACATTCTGGCTGTCCGATGCGGACGTGCCGGGGATACCTTCGACATTCAGGACGCGACCCTTGCCACCGATTTCATTGGCCATCCATTCACCCATCATCCGGCCACCGACCACGAAGTTGGCAGAGGAGTTGATGGAATATGGGCTCGTCAGATAACCAATACCGGAGAATACCGCGACGCCGTTCTTGTAGGCATATTCGACGGATGCATTGAGGGCGGTCGGGTTGGAACAGCACACGATGATTGCGTCGACACCCTGATCGACCAACTGGCGGATCTGCTGGATCTGCGTTGCGTCATTCAAGTTGGACTGCGTTATGACAACTTCTTCCAGCATACCAAGCTCCTTCCATTTGGGAACAAGCTCGTTCTGCAGGCGATCCATCACCGCAGCCCGCCATGTGTTGCCAGCATATGACGAGGCGTACCCGATTTTCCAGGGTGGAGGATTCTTGGCGACCCAGTCACGATAGGCACTTTCACCAATCGGCTGATTAGGATCCAAGAAATTCTGGTTATAGAGAGAATTCTGGATGTCAGCGGGCAGCTCGTTTACACCAGCACTCGCATTTGAGATTGCCAGCATTGTCGATCCTGCAACCAAGACACCTATTAGGCGCGAAAACAACATCTGCATTTCCTTCCCCATTTAATTGGTTTATTTGACCGTTGCTTTCTTACCACTCCACCAACCGCGGTGATGTTTGGGAAATACCAATCCACGCTAACTTATATTGAATTTTTTTATAGCACTTCGCTTAAACCCACCAATTTCCAACATTTTTGGTGCAATAGCATTGACGATTAGAAGATTTTTTGATGCCTCTCCCTCGAAGCGGCATAACTCGCTCCGCAGCGGCACGTCGTCCTTTCTGACCGGATCCAGATCATCCGACCCGCCGGACGCTGCACGGAATGGCAGCAAACTAACCGTGTTTTATGACAAGGGTTCGCGATGCACTGAATTCGTAAAGCGCCTCGAAGCCCTTCTCCCGGCCGTGGCCAGACTTGCGCATGCCGCCGAAAGGCAACTCGATCCCGCCACCAGCGCCATAGCCATTTATGAACACCTGGCCGGCGACCATTTTGCGGCCAACGCGAACAGCGCGCGACCCGTTTCCTGACCAGACCCCGGCCACAAGACCGTATTCTGTGCCGTTCGCGATCTTCACCGCCTCTTCTTCATTACTGAAGGGTATCAGGGCCAACACCGGGCCAAACACTTCATCATGAGCAAGCGGATGATCAAGAGGAACAGGGCCATACAGTCGCGGCGCAACGAAATATCCACCTTGCGGCACATCATCAGCGATGCGCCCAGAAGCAATCAGCGAAATACCATCCGTCTCTGCCTGATTGCAATAGCGCTCGATGCGGCGTTGCTGTGTCTGGTTGATCAAAGGGCCAAGGTTCAAATCCATTTCAGGTGTGCCCACGACAAGGCCGCTGAAAGCAGCGCTGAGCTTCTTGGTGAATTTGTCCAAAATTTTATCTTCTACCAGAACCCGTGCTCCAGCGGAGCATGTCTGACCGGCATTCTGGACAATGGCAGCGGCAACAACAGGCACCGCCGCGTCCAGATCGGCATCGGCAAAGACGATCTGGGGGCTTTTGCCACCGAGCTCCAATGTGCAGCCAATATGGTTGCGAGCCGCCGCTATCTGCACAAGGGACCCGACCTCCGGACTGCCCGTAAAGGAAATGAAATCAATCCCAGGATGGCTGGACAAAGCCGCCCCTGCTGTCTCCCCGGACCCTGGGACAAGGTTTATCGCACCCGGCGGAAAGCCGGCCACGGCACATAATTCGGCAAGCCTCAGAGAACTGAGACAAGCATCCTCTGCAGGCTTGATAACCGTGGCGTTGCCCATGGCAAGCGCTGGAGCAAGCGATCTGCCAAACATCTGGGCTGGATAATTCCAGGGAATGATGTGTCCCGTCACACCGTAGGGCAGATGTTCGGTTGTAACAAAAAAGCCGTCCATGAACGGGATGGTTTCGCCATGCACCTTATCGGCGGCAGCGCCATAATATTCAAAGTAGCGCGCAGCGGCAGTGATGTCTGCATTTGCCTGCTTCATGGGCTTTCCAGTATCGCGCGCTTCCAGGGCGGCCAGTTCGTCGAAATGCTCCAGGATCAACGCGCCAACCTTGCTCAGCAATCGACCACGTTCCGTCGCGCTGAGACGTCCCCACTCTCCGTTAAAGGCGTCGCGCGCCGCGCGAACCGCAGCATCTATATCGGCAGCGTTACCCGCAGCGATTTTGGAGAAGGCTTCGCCATTGGCTGGATTGATGACCGGCAGGGTCCTGCCACTATCACTGGGATGCCAGGCATTATCGATAAAAATGCCAGTTCTGCTTTCGGTTGAATCTTCCGTCAGCTTGTTGTGTCGGTTCATCGTGGCGTCCCCCTCCACTTACGATATCATGGCAGGCACAGACAAGAGGTTGGCATCTCATCGAGATGCCGTTCCACCTTTGGTGAGTCATACCCTGAAGAAAAACTGAAGCCGTGGATACAAAACCGCAAATATGATCAGCGTCTAAAGGCTATCGCTTCTGTCTATAGAGATTCATCCCTGTCCCGCAAGCCGTATCGTGAAAGGCCCGACCTACAGGTCAGTCAGGTCGAAAGTGTCGGAAGCCTGCCAGATTCCACGAGCAAGAAGGTCCCGCATAACGGAAATGGCGATGCGCTCGACTTCACGGCTTGCCACCGTTATGGGTTTGGCAGGATTGCGAACGATATAGACGGGGCGCACCATTTTGGGTTCGGTGATGTTTGCCGCGATCAACTCGCCCCGCTGAACAAAATCATGCGCGGCCGCCGGCGCAAGAATGGTGTAACCGCTGCCGCGTGATACCATTGTCTTGATCTGGTTGAGGGCATCCATTTCGGATGAAACCCTGAGGTCGGCACCCTGTGAGCGGGCGATGCGATCGATCATCTTACGAAGGCCATGATGGCCGGAAGGCAGGACAAGGTCCACCGAGGCAACCTGTGCTAGCGTCACGTTCGCTCCAGCCCGGCTCTTGAAAGGCCAGGCGTCAGGAGCTGAAAAAAATTGCAGCTCTTCTGTCATGATCTCCGTGTGTCGTAGATGCCTTACAGATGAGATGTCATACAAGAAGCCAATGTCGATTGACTGGTCCTCCAGCCACTCCTGAATGAATCCACTCATCGCATTGATCGATCTGAGACGCACCTTGGGGAGTTCGAGCCATACCGTTTCAGCCAGTGGCACAGTCAACACCATTGAGATCGAACTTGGCAGCCCGACAGCGACATCTCCCACTGGTTCAGCACCTGACTGCCGAACGGCATTCGCGGCAATGTCCAAGGACTCAACGATTTCGCGCGCGTGTGATAGCAATACCTCGCCCGATTGCGTCAGTGATACCCCGCGCGACGAACGTTCCAGCAGCTTAACGCTCAGTTCACGTTCCAGAGACAATACATGCTGCGACAGGGAAGGTTGTGCTACGTTGACCCGTTGCGCGGCCCCCGACAGGGAACCTTCTTCCGCGATAGAAATAAAATAGCGAAGTTGCTTAATGTCCATTGCGCCCCCCAATACCATTATAATAATTTCCTCTAGCACGTTAAGGAAGTGGGTATTTTTTGATCGGGGTAAGATTGTGGACAATTACTGGCCGAATCGGGGGAGGTTACCTTGAAGGATCTTGAAGGCATTACCGTTATCGCGCTCGAACAGGCCGTGGCCGCGC
>CAZSXT010000048.1:0-16449 GCA_964611435.1 uncultured Rhodospirillaceae bacterium
CCGCGAAGGTGGCCGCACCGTCGGCGCCGGCGTCGTCGCCAGCATCGTCGAGTAAGGCGCTGTCCGGACATTTTAATTAGGAGAATTTGCATCCACATCGACGTGGGCTAAATCACGGATAAAGGGGTATAGCTCAGTTGGTAGAGCGGCGGTCTCCAAAACCGCAGGTCCCGGGTTCGAGCCCTGGTGCCCCTGCCATCCGTCAAAGACCGCCGGTCGATTGGAAACGTAAGTTCAGAGGTAAACACATTCATGGCTAAAACCAATCCCATGGAATTTATGAAGCAGGTTCGCCAAGAGACCTCCAAGGTCACCTGGCCGAGCCGGCGCGAGACCATGATCTCCACGGGGATGGTGTTTGTCATGACGATCCTGGCGGCGATTTTCTTTTTTCTGGTGGATCAGGTTCTGTCGACGGGTGTGAAGTTCATTTTCGGGTTGGGAGCCTAAGCCATGGCGGCGCGCTGGTACGTCATTCACGTCTATTCGGGCTTTGAGAAGAAGGTCGCCGAATCCATTGAGGAGCAGGCGCGCCAGTCTCATTTGTCTGAACAGATCGAGGAAGTTCTGGTGCCGACCGAAGAGGTCGTGGAAATGCGCCGGGGCGCCAAGGTGAATGCCGAACGGAAATTCTTTCCGGGCTATGTGCTGGTGAAAATGGATATGACCGACGAAGCCTGGCACTTGGTCAAGGATACGCCGAAAGTGACCGGATTTTTGGGGTCTCGTGGTCGGCCGCAGCCGATCACGGAAAAAGAGGCCATGCACATCCTCAATCAGGTTGAGGAAGGTGTTGACCGGCCAAAACCGTCGATCACGTTCGAAATCGGCGAGACCGTGCGGGTCTGCGATGGACCGTTCACCTCGTTCAATGGATTGGTCGAGGACGTGGACGAAGAAAAGGCCCGGCTCAAGGTGGCGGTGTCTATTTTTGGCCGCTCCACGCCGGTGGAATTGGAATACTCTCAGGTCGAAAAGTCCTGAGATCACGAAATCGGCCGGGAATTGTCCCTGCCGTTCATAGTGTGGGAGGCCAGCCATAGCCGCACCACGCGCCCAGTGGCTCTTTAAGAGTAACTCTAACTGAGGATAGACGATGGCAAAAAAGATTGACGGATATATCAAGCTCCAAATTCCGGCGGGGCAGGCGAATCCCTCGCCGCCGGTGGGCCCGGCTTTGGGTCAGGCGGGGCTGAACATCATGGAATTCTGCAAGGCGTTCAACGCTGGCACCCAGAACATGGACCAAGGCGTTCCTGTGCCGGTGGTTATTACCGTTTTTGCGGATAAAAGTTTCAGTTATGAGACCAAATCTCCGCCGGCCAGCTACTTCATTAAGCAGGCGGCCCGCGTGAACAAGGGCTCCGGTCATGCCGGTACGGAAACCGTGGGATCGATCACCCTCGATCAGATCAAAGAGATCGTCGAGAAAAAGAAAGAAGACCTGAACGCCCACGATGTGGATCAGGCCTGCAAAATTATTGCCGGGACCGCGCGGTCCATGGGCATTTCCGTGGAGGGTATGTAGCTATGGCTTCCCGTGGAAAACGATTGAATACGGCCTATGAATCTTTTGACAAGTTGGCCGAGCACTCCATCGCCGATGCTGTGAAGCTGGTGCTGGATAACAAAAAGACCAAGTTCGATGAAACCGTCGAGATCGCCATGAACCTGGGCGTTGACCCCCGCCATGCGGACCAGATGGTCCGGGGTGTTGTGTCGTTGCCGAACGGCACCGGCAAGGCTGTCCGGGTCGCGGTATTCGCCAAGGACGCCAAGGCGGACGAGGCGCGTGACGCCGGTGCTGATCTGGTCGGCGCCGATGACTTGGCCGAGAAAATCCAGGGCGGTGAAATTGAGTTTGACCGCTGTATCGCCACCCCGGACATGATGGCCGTTGTCGGTCGGCTGGGTAAGGTGCTGGGACCGAAGGGCCTGATGCCGAATCCGAAGCTGGGCACGGTGACCCCAAATGTGGCCGAGGCCGTGAAGTCGGCCAAGGGCGGCGAGATCGAATTCCGCGTCGAAAAAGCGGGCATCATTCATGCAGGTGTTGGCAAATCCAGCTTCAGCGCGGAAGCGCTGGAACAGAACGTTCAGGCGTTCGTGGATGCCATTATCCGGGCAAAGCCCAGCGGCGCGAAAGGAACTTACGTCAAGCGTGCGACCATCAGCTCCACGATGGGGCCGGGTGTGCGTTTGGACGTGGCGAACCTGTCCTCGTAAGAGGCGGGTTCATTAAGGAATAGTTCGGGCGGTTCGCCGGCCGGACTTAGGGAAGGGGGCGAAAGTCTTTCTTCCCGACCTGTCCGAGACTGTAGGCGCTCTCTTTATATAGGGGAGCTTAATGACCAAGTCGGGTCACCTGCACAGACAGAGGTTGAACCGTTTCAGGAAGGCCAAGGCCTTTCGATGACGGCTCAAACTGATGGCTTGGACAGGGCGAACCGGTTTCGATGCGTATCCTCGAAACCAAACGCTAACCGCCCGGAAGAGCCCACGTAAGTTGTAGGGGCCCTGAAGGGTACTAAGTCGGAGACGATTCGTGGACCGTACTGAAAAAGAAGATTTGGTCGCATCGTTGAAGCAGGTGTTCGCCGACTCGGCAATTGTCGTGGTCACCCATTATAGTGGGATGACCGTTGCACAAATGACCGAACTGCGCGGACAAATGCGGGAAGCGGGCGCCAGCTTCAAGGTTACTAAGAATCGCCTCACGCGTCTCGCCCTGGAAGGAACCGATTTCCAAGACCTCGGTGACATGTTCACCGGACCGACCGCCATTGCTTACTCGAGGGATCCAGTAGCAGCGGCCAAGGTCGTGGTGAATTTCGCCAAGGACAATGAGAAATTGATCGTTCTGGGGGGCGCCTTTAACGGGCAACTGCTGGACGTTGATGGAGTTCAAACACTTGCGAAGCTGCCGTCTTTGGACGAGCTGCGCGGCAAGCTGGTTGGACTGCTCAATACCCCGGCGACCCGGATTGCCGGCATTATGCAAGCGCCGGCAGGCCAGGTTGCCCGAGTTATTGGCGCTTATGGGGCAAGCGAGGCCGCTTAGGGCCTAACAACACACAGTTTGAGCCTAAGGAGATAAAACAATGGCTGATTTGCAAAAAATTGCTGACGAGCTTTCCACTCTTACCGTTATGGAAGCCGCTGAACTCAGCAACATTCTGGAAGAAAAATGGGGCGTTTCCGCCGCTGCGCCGGTTGCCGTCGCGGCTGCTGCCCCGGGTGGCGACGCCGGTGGCGACGCTGCTGCTGACAAAGACGAGTTCGACGTTGTCTTGACCGCCGCTGGCGACAAGAAAATCAACGTCATCAAGGAAGTCCGCGCCATCACCGGCCTGGGCCTGAAGGAAGCCAAAGACATGGTCGAAGGCGCTCCTCAGACCGTTAAGGAAGGCGCCAGCAAGGAAGAAGCCGAAGAGCTCAAAGCCAAGCTTGAAGAAGCCGGCGCGAGCGTCGAGCTCAAGTAGCGTATTCGCCGCCGGCAGGTTTGGCGGCAACGTTTTGGGACGGGGGATGTTCTTGGAGAGCATCTCCCCAACCCCGCAAGTTAGTAAAGAGTATCACATCTGCCAGGAATAGGCCGCGCCGTGGCCGGGACAGTGGATGTGCAGTTCCAGTCCGATGCATTCGGACAGATCGATGACCGGTGACGCATGCCGGTCAGATAGAGTTTTCTCCGTTGGAAGAGGTCGGCGCTCTGATCGCGGGAGAAACGAAACGCAAGTTTTGTGAGGAGCTGCAATGGCTGTTCGGTCTTTTACCGGTCGTAAACTGGTTCGCAAAAGCTTTGGACGCATTCCTACCGTCGTCCCTATGCCGAACCTGATCGAAGTTCAAAAAAATTCCTACGAGAGTTTCCTGCAGCGGGAGGTCGTCAAGGCCGAACGCGCCGAAGCGGGTTTGCAAGAAGTCTTTCGTTCCGTGTTCCCGATCCAGGATTTCTCCGAGCGGGGCACTCTCGAATTCGTCGATTATGATTTCGAGGATCCGGCCTATGATGTCGAGGAATGCCAACAACGGGGCATGACCTATGCCGCACCGTTGAAGGTGACCCTCCGTCTTGTGGTTTGGGATATTGACGAGGAAACCGGTTCGCGCTCTGTCCGCGATATCAAAGAGCAGGTCGTCTATATGGGCGAAATGCCGTTGATGACCGACAACGGCACCTTCGTAATCAACGGCACCGAACGGGTGATCGTGTCCCAGATGCACCGTTCGCCGGGCGTGTTCTTCGACCACGACAAGGGCAAGACCCATTCCTCGGGCAAGTATCTGTTTGCCGCCCGGGTGATCCCGTATCGCGGCTCCTGGCTGGACTTCGAGTTCGACGCCAAGGATCTGGTTTATGTGCGTATCGACCGCCGCCGTAAGCTGCCCGTCACCACCTTGCTCCTCAGCCTGGATGACGAAAAGACGGCGGCCAAGCGCGCCGAACTGGCGGCGAAGGGTGAAACCATCGATCCGCTGGAAGCCAGCGGTATGACGCCGGAAGATATCCTCTCTCACTATTATGACTCGGTGACCTACGAGCGGGTCAAAAAGGGCTGGAAGGTTCCTCTGGATACCGAGGCGCTCCGCGGCATCAAGCTTGATCACGACATGATCAACGCCAAGAGCGGCCGTGTGATCCTAGAAGAGGGCACCAAGCTGACGCCGAGGGTTCTCCGTGATCTCGAAAAGAAGGGCATCGACGAGCATGTTGTGCCGGCCGAAGAAATTATTGGTCGCTTCGCCTCTGAAGACGTGGTCGACGAGAAAACCGGTTTGGTTTATCTGGAGGCCGGTGACGAGATCACCGAGGAGATCCTCGCCGAATTGGACGAGGGCAATGTCGAGGCCGTACCGACCCTGGCGATTGACCATGTGAATGTGGGCCCTTACATCCGGAACACGCTCGCCGTTGATAAAAATTCCTCCCGCGAGGAAGCGCTGATCGATATCTACCGCGTGATGCGTCCGGGCGAACCACCGATCCTGGAAACAGCCGACACCCTGTTCCAAGGTCTGTTCTTCGATTCCGACCGTTATGATCTGTCATCGGTCGGCCGGGTGAAGATTAACTCCCGCCTCGACTTTGAGACCGAGGATACGGTGCGGGTTCTGCGCCGGGAAGACATTCTCGAGGTGGTCAAAATCCTTGTCGGCCTCAAGGACGGCAAGGGTGATATTGATGATATCGATCACCTCGGCAACCGGCGGGTCCGTTCCGTCGGCGAGTTGATGGAAAATCAATACCGTGTGGGCCTACTACGGATGGAACGCGCCATCCGGGAGCGGATGAGCTCGGTCGACATCGACACGGTCATGCCGCATGACCTGATCAATGCCAAACCGGCCGCGGCAGCCGTTCGGGAGTTCTTCGGCTCCTCGCAGCTCAGCCAGTTTATGGACCAAACCAACCCGCTGTCGGAAATCACCCACAAGCGCCGCTTGTCTGCGTTGGGACCGGGTGGTCTGACCCGGGAGCGGGCCGGCTTCGAGGTGCGCGACGTGCACCCGACCCACTATGGCCGCATCTGCCCGATCGAGACGCCGGAAGGCCCGAACATCGGCCTGATCAACTCGCTCGCGACCTATGCGCGGGTGAACAAGTACGGCTTCATCGAGACCCCGTACCGCAAGGTCGAGAACAACAAGGTCACCGACGAGGTCGTGTATCTCTCGGCGATGGAGGAGGGGCGCTACACCATCGCGCAGGCCAACTCCGAGCTGGACGCGAACAATGCCTTCGCCGAGGAGCTGGTGAGCTGCCGCCAGGGCAACGACTACCTGATGGCGCTGCCGGCCGACGTTGACTACATGGACGTGTCGCCGAAGCAGCTCGTCTCGGTCGCATCCGCGCTGATTCCGTTCCTCGAGAACGACGACGCGAACCGCGCTCTCATGGGTTCGAACATGATGCGTCAGGCCGTGCCGCTTCTGCAGTCGGAGGCGCCGCTGGTCGGGACTGGCATGGAAGGCACGGTGGCCCGCGATTCCGGCGTGACCATTGTCGCCAAGCGTGACGGCATCATCGATCAGGTCGATGCGACGCGTATCGTGATCCGCGCCACCGGCGAGATCGGTGACAACGACACGGGCGTCGATATCTACAACCTGCTGAAGTTCCAGCGTTCGAACCAGAACACCGCCATCACCCAGCGCCCGCTGGTGAAGGTCGGCGATGTCGTGGCAAAGGGTGATATCGTCGCCGATGGTCCCTCGACGGAGCTGGGTGAGCTGGCGCTGGGCAAGAACGTGCTCGTCGCGTTCATGCCGTGGAACGGCTACAACTTCGAGGACTCGATCCTGATCTCCGAGCGCATCGTCCGTGACGATGTGTTCACCTCGATCCATATCGAGGAATTCGAGATCATGGCCCGCGACACCAAGCTGGGTCAGGAAGAGATCACCCGCGACATTCCGAACGTCGGCGAAGAGGCTCTGAAGAACCTCGACGAGGCGGGCATCGTCTATATCGGTGCCGAGGTGAACCCGGGCGATATCCTGGTCGGCAAGGTGACGCCGAAGGGCGAATCCCCGATGACCCCGGAAGAGAAGTTGCTGCGCGCGATCTTCGGCGAAAAGGCCGCGGATGTGCGTGACACCTCGCTCAAGGTTCCGCCGGGACAGACCGGTACGGTCGTCGAGGTGCGTGTGTTCTCGCGCCGCGGCGTGGACAAGGACGAACGCGCCCTGTCGATCGAGCGCGCCGAGATCGAGCGTCTCGCGAAGGACCGCGATGACGAGAAGGCGATCCTGGAGCGCAGCTTCTACAACCGCCTCAAGGAGCTCCTCATCAACCAGACCGCGGTCAAGGGACCGAAGGGCCTGGAGGACGAGGTGAAGATCACCGAGCGTGTACTCGGCGATTACACCCCGGGCCAGTGGCGCCAGATCGTCATCAAGAACGACGCACGCATGGGCGAGATCGAGGCGCTGCAGAACAGCTTCGACGGTGCCGTCCAGGCGCTCGAGGCGCGGTTCGAGAACAAGGTGGACAAGCTCCAGCGTGGCGACGAACTGGCGCCGGGCGTGATGAAGCTGGTCAAGGTCTTCGTCGCGGTGAAGCGCAAGCTGCAGCCGGGCGACAAGATGGCCGGCCGTCACGGCAACAAGGGTGTGATCTCCCGGATCACACCGATCGAAGACATGCCGGCCCTGGAGGACGGCACGCCTGTCGATCTGGTGCTGAACCCGTTGGGCGTGCCTTCGCGGATGAACGTGGGGCAGATTTTGGAAACCCATCTGGGCTGGGCCTGTGCGGGTCTCGGTCAACAGATCGGCGACGTGTTGGAATCCATGAATCACGGCGCCGGCACGGTGAAGGATCTGCGGGACAAGCTGAAATTCGCCTACGGAGATGACACCTATAAGGATGACATGTCCAACATGGATGACAGCGAAGTCATCGAGATGGCGGGCAATGTGACCTCAGGCGTTCCGATCGCGACACCGGTCTTTGACGGCGCGCATGAACCCGACATTGTGGAGATGCTTGAAAAGGCCGGGGTGAGTACTTCCGGTCAGGTCAAACTGTTCGACGGACGAACCGGTGAGATTTTCGATCGGCAAGTCACGGTGGGCTACATCTACATGCTGAAGCTCCACCATCTGGTCGATGACAAGATCCATGCGCGGTCCATCGGTCCGTACAGCCTGGTCACCCAGCAGCCGCTGGGCGGTAAGGCGCAGTTCGGCGGGCAGCGGTTCGGCGAAATGGAGGTGTGGGCGCTGGAAGCCTATGGCGCGGCGTACACGCTCCAGGAAATGCTGACCGTCAAGTCGGACGATGTGTCCGGACGGACCAAAGTCTACGAAGCCGTGGTTCGGGGAGACGATACGTTCGAGGCCGGAATTCCGGAATCCTTCAATGTGTTGGTCAAGGAATTACATTCCCTCGGCCTCAACGTCGAACTGAAACAGAACAGCTACTAAGGCCAATCGGCACACAGTCGCTAACAGATGCGGCCTAAAGGAGAAAATAGATGAACGAGTTGATGCGGATTTTTGAACCGGCAGCCTCGACACAGCGTTTTGATCAGATCCAGATCAGCATCGCCAGCCCGGAGCGTATTCGCTCCTGGTCTTTCGGTGAGATCAAGAAGCCGGAGACGATCAACTACCGGACCTTCAAGCCGGAACGGGACGGCCTGTTCTGCGCCCGGATTTTCGGTCCGATCAAGGATTACGAATGCCTGTGCGGTAAGTATAAGCGCATGAAGTACAAAGGCATCGTCTGCGAGAAGTGCGGTGTCGAAGTCACCCTGACCAAAGTGCGTCGGGATCGGATGGGCCATATCGAGCTCGCCGCGCCGGTTGCGCATATCTGGTTCATGAAGTCGCTGCCGTCACGCATCGGTCTTCTCCTGGATATGACCCTGAAGGATCTGGAGCGGGTTCTGTACTTCGAGAATTACGTGGTCTCCGAGCCTGGTCTGACGCCGCTTAAGGAAAAGCAGCTGCTGACCGAGGACGAGTATCAGGACGCTATCGACGAATACGGCGAGGATGCCTTCCAGGCCGGTATCGGTGCGGAGACGATCCGCGATATGCTGTCCGCGATCGAACTCGAAGATGAGCTGGAAACCCTGAAGGTCGATCTGAAGGAAACCAAGTCCGAAGCCAAGCGGAAGAAGTTCGTCAAGCGGCTGAAGCTGGTCGAGGCCTTCATCAACTCCGGCGCCCGTCCCGAATGGATGATCCTCGAAGTGGTGCCGGTCATTCCGCCGGAACTGCGCCCGCTGGTGCCGCTGGATGGCGGCCGGTTTGCCACATCCGACCTGAACGATCTGTATCGCCGGGTGATCAACCGGAACAACCGATTGAAGCGGCTGATCGAGCTGCGTGCGCCGGAAATTATCGTCCGGAACGAAAAGCGTATGCTTCAAGAGGCCGTCGATGCCCTGTTTGACAATGGCCGCCGCGGCCGGGCCATCACCGGCGCCAACAAGCGTCCGCTGAAGTCCATGTCCGACATGCTGAAAGGCAAGCAAGGCCGGTTCCGGCAGAACCTGCTCGGTAAGCGCGTCGATTATTCCGGCCGTTCGGTCATCGTGGTGGGGCCGGAGCTGATGCTCCATCAGTGCGGCCTGCCGAAAAAGATGGCCTTGGAACTGTTTAAGCCGTTCGTCTATTCGCGGCTGGAAAAATATGGCATGGCGACCACCATCAAGGCCGCCAAGCGGATGGTCGAGAAAGAACGTCCCGAAGTCTGGGATATCCTGGAAGAAGTGATCCGGGAGCATCCGGTCCTATTGAACCGGGCGCCGACCCTGCACCGTTTGGGTATCCAGGCGTTCGAGCCGGTCCTGATCGAAGGTAAGGCGATCCAGCTTCACCCGCTGGTCTGCACCGCCTTCAACGCGGACTTCGACGGCGACCAGATGGCGGTCCACGTGCCACTGTCCCTGGAAGCCCAGTTGGAAGCCCGGGTGCTGATGATGTCCACCAACAACATCCTGAGCCCGGCCAACGGCAAGCCGATCATCGTGCCGTCCCAGGATATTGTTCTGGGGCTCTACTATCTGACCATGGAACGGGAAGGAGAGCCGGGCGAAGGCATGGCCTTTGCCGATATCAGCGAGGTCGAGCAGGCGCTCGCCGGCGGATCGGTTACCCTGCACGCCAAGATCCAGGCGCGGATTGAAACCGTCGATGAAGAAGGTAACGACACTGTCCTTAGGATTGAAACCACGCCGGGCCGCATGATGCTGGCCTCGCTTCTGCCGAAGAACAAGAATATCCACTATTCTTTGGTCAACAAGCTTCTGACCAAAAAGGATATCTCGTTCGTCATCGATGAAGTGTATCGCCACTGCGGTCAGAAAGAGACCGTAATCTTTGCTGACCACGTCATGGCCCTCGGTTTTAGCCAAGCCTGCCGCGCCGGCATTTCCTTCGGTAAGGACGACCTGGTCGTGCCCGACGCCAAGGAGAAGCTGGTCAGCGAGACCGAAAAACAGGTCGAATCCTACGAGCGTCAATATCTCGACGGTCTGATCACCAAGGGTGAGAAGTACAACAAGGCTGTCGATGCCTGGTCTCACTGTACCGATCAGGTGGCCGACGAGATGATGAAGGAAATCTCAAAAATCGAACCGGGCGTACCCGTCAACTCCATCTACATGATGGCGGACTCCGGCGCGCGTGGTTCGGCGGCTCAGATGAAACAGCTCGCGGGTATGCGCGGTCTGATGGCCAAGCCGTCGGGCGAGATCATCGAAACGCCGATCATCTCCAACTTTAAGGAAGGCCTGACCGTGTTGGAGTACTTTAACTCCACCCACGGCGCTCGGAAGGGCTTGGCCGATACCGCCCTGAAGACAGCGAACTCCGGTTACCTGACCCGCCGACTGGTTGACGTGGCCCAAGACTGCATCATCGTCGAGCCTGATTGCGGCACGACCGACTGCATTACGGTCGCTGCGGTGATCGAAGGCGGCGAGACCATCGTCTCGCTGGCGGACCGGGTGCTTGGCCGGACCCTGGCCGATACGGTGCATGATCCGGAATCGGGCAAGGTGCTGCTGAAACGCAACACGCTGCTGGAGGAAACTCAGGTTGAGTTGCTGGAAACCCATGACATTGAATCGGTCAAGGTGCGTTCCGTGCTAACCTGCGAGACCAAGGGAGGCGTCTGTGGCGCTTGTTACGGCCGCGATCTGGCCCGTGGCACGCCGGTTAACCTGGGTGAGGCTGTCGGCGTGATCGCTGCGCAGTCCATCGGTGAGCCGGGCACACAGTTGACGATGCGGACCTTCCACATCGGTGGTGCCGCGCAACGTGGCGCCGAGCAGTCGAATATCGAAGCGTCCGCGGACGCCCGGGTGAAGCTGCAGAACTGCAATGTGGTGACCAACAGTTCCGGCACCAACATCGTCATGACCCGGAACGCGGAACTGATGCTGATCGACGACAAGGACCGGGAGAGAGCGCGTCACCGTATTCCTTACGGCGCCAAGCTGCTGGTCGGCGATAAGGATACTGTCTCTCGCGGCGACGTTCTCGCCGAGTGGGATCCCTACACCTTGCCGATCATTACCGAGAAAGAGGGTACGGCCAACTATGTCGATCTTGAAGAAGGCGTCACCATGCGTGAGGTCGTCGACGAGGCGACGGGCATTTCCTCCAAGGTGGTTGTCGACTGGAAACAGCAGCCCAAGGCTGCCGATCTCCGGCCGCGGATCACGCTCCGTGACAGCCGCAACCGGGTGATCAAGCTGCCGAACGGCCTTGAGGCCCGCTACTTCATGTCGGTGGATGCGATCCTCAGCGTCGAGAACGGCCAGAAGGTCAACGCCGGTGACGTACTGGCGCGTATTCCGCGCGAAGGCTCGAAAACACGTGACATCACCGGCGGTCTGCCGCGGGTGGCGGAACTGTTTGAGGCCCGCAAGCCGAAAGATCACGCGATCATCGCTGAAAACGAAGGCCGTGTTGAGTTCGGTAAGGATTACAAGTCCAAGCGGCGTATCGTGGTTGTTCCCGACGACAAAGGCGAAGAGCCGGTGGAGTATCTGATCCCGAAAGGCAAGCACATCAGCGTCCAGGAGGGCGACTATGTGGAACGGGGCGATTCCTTGATGGACGGTAATCCGGTGCCGCATGACATCCTGAAGGTAATGGGTGTCGAAGCGCTGGCCGAATACCTGATCAACGAAATCCAGGACGTTTATCGCCTGCAGGGTGTGCGGATTGATGACAAGCATATCGAAGTCATCGTGCGTCAGATGCTGCAAAAGGTCGAGGTGATCGATGGCGGCGACTCAACCTTGCTGGTCGGCGAACTGGTTGATCGCGAGGAATTCGACGCCATCAACGAGAAGGTCAAGGAAGACGGCGGCGAGCCGGCGGGCAGCATCCCGATGCTGCAAGGCATCACCAAGGCTTCCCTGCAAACGACGTCGTTTATCTCTGCCGCGTCGTTCCAGGAAACCACCCGTGTCCTGACGGAAGCGGCGGTCTCGGGCAAGCGGGACCACCTGATCGGTCTCAAGGAAAACGTCATCGTCGGACGGCTGATCCCGGCGGGCACCGGTGCGGTTATGAACCGCTTCCGGGAGATTGCCGCGGATCGCGATCGCGAGCTCGAAGCCGAAATGGGCGAAGAGCTGGCGCAGATCGAAGACGCTACCGTGGAGACCGAGGGCGAAGAAGCGGTGGCGGAAACGCCGGCCGAATAAGTCCTATCTATAGGTATGGAAAAGGCCGCCTCTGTGGCGGCCTTTTTCTTTGCCCGTTGTGGGGCGAACCGGCGCTACTTGTTCTCTTTCAGCCGCGCGCGATCCACGACCTGATACATAATCCCCCGGATGACCGGGTCCATTTCCTCGAGCAGACGCTGGAACTCCTTACGGTGCAAGGCGGAGACGTCGGTCGGGTGTGTGGCGACCACGCTGGCCATGTTGGGATGGTCATCGAACAAACCCATCTCGCCGAAGACCTGCCCCGGACCCAGCACGGCTAACGTCGTGGGGTTGTCCGAGTCCAGCCCAACCAGGATTTCAACCTCGCCTTCAACAATGAGAAACGCGGCTGATCCCTTCTTGCCTTCTTCCAGGATGAGTTCGCCCGGATCATAATGAATCCGCTGAAAGACAGCTTCGCTGGCCATGGAAATTCCCCCGTGTTGAGACCTTAGTGTATCCGAGGGTGCAGACTATAACAGACCAAAATTTAACACTGTAATTTAAGTCACTCACCGATTCGCAGTGACGGTGTAATGGTTCCGGTAAAATGAGACGGATTTGACGCGAACTTGGACTGTTTTTGGCGTTGCAAAAGGGGGCGATGGGTCGAAATCCATAAAATTGTCCCCCAGAGACCGAAAAACCCATTTTTCCCTGGATTTTTAATCATTTCACTGTTGACGGGGTGAAGCGTCGAAACTATGATCGCGCGCTTTCCAGGGGTGGCAGGTGGTTGGTGTTCCGCCAAGACGCTGTGAAGCCCCTTAAAAACGAGACATATAGCCCCCGCAAAGGGGATTTTATTTTCCGCTGAGAGCCGAACTAGTTTGGTTCTCCGGGCGGGTTTGTGCACTTTAAAGCTAGCCTGGGATGGCCGGTGTACTGAAATTTCGCACAAGACAAACTTGATGAAGGAGTTGGAAGAGGCTCATGCCGACGATCAACCAGTTGATTAGAAAGCCGCGTAAAGCGCCGATTGTGCGGAACAAGGTTCCGGCCATGGAAGGGTGTCCGCAGAAGCGAGGCGTCTGCACCCGCGTGTATACGACCACTCCGAAAAAGCCGAACTCGGCTCTGCGGAAGGTGGCTCGTGTCCGTCTCACCAATGGCTTCGAGGTGACGTCCTACATTCCGGGTGAGGGGCATAATCTGCAGGAACACTCGGTGGTCATGATCCGCGGTGGCCGCGTGAAGGATCTTCCGGGTGTCCGCTATCACATCATTCGTGGCACGCTGGATACCCAGGGTGTCGAGGATCGCCGTCAGCGCCGTTCCAAATACGGCGCTAAACGGCCGAAATAACAGGAAGCCCGCTCATGTCACGTCGTCACGCAGCAGAAAAACGCGAGTTTCTCCCCGATCCGAAATTCGGGGATGTGGTCATAACGAAATTGATGAACGGCTTGATGCTCGATGGCAAAAAGTCGGTTGCCGAGAAAATCGTCTATGACGCTTTCGACGATATCGAAGGCAAGACCAGTCAAAATCCTGTGGATTTGTTCCACGAAGCCCTCAACAATGTAAAGCCGCAGATCGAAGTGCGCTCCCGCCGTGTGGGCGGTGCGACCTATCAGGTGCCGGTGGAAGTGCGTGGCGAACGCGCTCAGGCTTTGGCGCTCCGGTGGCTAATTGATACGGCCCGGAATCGCTCGGAAAATACCATGACCGGGCGTTTGTCGGCCGAGCTTTTGGATGCCGCTAACAATCGCGGCGCCGCTGTGAAGAAACGCGAGGATACACACCGGATGGCCGAAGCCAATAAGGCTTTCGCCCATTATCGCTGGTAAGCCTCCTTTAGAGAAAAGAAGAACGAAAAAATGGCACGCAGCACTTCCCTCGACCGCTATCGCAATATCGGCATCATGGCCCACATTGATGCGGGTAAGACCACGACGACCGAGCGTATTCTCTATTATACCGGCCGTTCCTACAAAATCGGCGAGGTTCATGACGGCAACGCCACCATGGACTGGATGGAGCAAGAGCAGGAACGCGGCATCACCATTACCTCCGCTGCCACGACCACTATGTGGCGCGACCACCGGGTGAACATCATTGATACGCCGGGCCACGTGGACTTCACCATTGAGGTCGAACGCAGCTTGCGTGTTCTCGATGGCGCGGTCGCCGTGTTTGATAGTGTCGCCGGTGTGGAGCCGCAGTCCGAAACCGTTTGGCGTCAGGCTGATAAATATGCCGTGCCACGGATTTGCTTCGTCAACAAGATGGATCGGATCGGCGCCGACTTTTATCGCTGCGTTGATATGATCATTGACCGTTTGGGAGCGACCCCCCTGGTGACCCAGTTGCCGGTCGGTTCCGAAGCTGAATTTGCCGGCGTGATCGATCTGCTGAAAATGCAGGCCATCATTTGGAAAGACGAATCTCTGGGCGCTGAATTCGAATATACCGACATCCCCGCCGATTTGCAGGACCAAGCCGCTGAGTACCGCGAAAAGCTGGTTGAGACGGCGGTCGAGCAGGACGACGATGCGATGGAGGCTTATCTCGAAGGCAACGAGCCGGACGAGGAAACCCTGATCAAGTGTATTCACAAAGGCACCGTCAATCTGGACTTTGTCCCGGTTCTTTGCGGTTCCGCCTTTAAAAACAAGGGCGTGCAGCCGCTTCTTGACTCGGTTGTTGATTACCTGCCGAGCCCGACCGAGGTCGCGGCGATCAAGGGTATCGACGTCAAGACCGAAGAAGAAATCCAACGCAACAATTCAGACGACGAACCGTTCTCGGCCTTGGCCTTTAAGATCATGAACGATCCGTTCGTCGGTTCTCTGACCTTCGCCCGCGTCTATTCCGGCGTGGTGGAAAGCGGTCAGAGCATCATGAACTCGGTTAAGGGCAAGCGCGAACGCGTCGGCCGGATGCTGCTGATGCACGCCAACGATCGGGAAGACATCAAGGAAGCCCGCGCCGGTGACATCGTCGCCCTGGCGGGTCTCAAGGAAACCACCACCGGTGATACTCTGTGCGATCCGGACAACCAAGTGATTCTGGAGCGGATGGAATTCCCCGATCCGGTAATCGAAATTGCGGTCGAGCCGAAAACCAAGGGCGACCAGGAGAAAATGGGTCAGGCGTTGGCCCGTCTGGCGGCCGAAGATCCGTCCTTCCGGGTGACCACCGACCACGAAAGCGGTCAAACTGTCATCAAGGGTATGGGCGAGTTGCACCTGGAAATTCTGGTTGACCGGATGAAGCGGGAATTCAAGGTGGACGCCAATGTCGGTCAGCCGCAGGTGGCTTATCGCGAAACCATCAAGGTCCCGGCCGATATCGACTACACCCACAAGAAACAGACCGGTGGCGCGGGTCAATTCGCGCGCATCAAGGTCAAGTTCGAGCCGTTGCCCCCCGGTTCCGGTTTTGAATTCATCAACAGCACCGTCGGTGGATCAGTGCCGAAAGAATACGTGCCGGGTGTCGAAAAGGGGATCAACAGCGCCATGGAATCCGGGCCGCTGTCCGGCTTCCCGGTGACCGACCTGAAGGCCGAGCTCTATGACGGTGACTCCCACGATGTGGACTCCAGCGTGATGGCGTTTGAAATCGCTGCCCGCGCCGCGTTCCGCGAAGGTGTTCTCAAGGGTAAGCCGGCGCTGCTGGAGCCTATGATGAAGGTCGAGGTGGTAACCCCGGAAGAATATATGGGTGACATCATCGGCGATCTGAACAGCCGCCGCGGCAACGTCAATTCCATGGATCAGCGGGGCAACGCCCGGGTGATCAATGCGATGGTGCCGCTGGCGAATATGTTTGGCTATGTGAACACGCTGCGGTCCATGAGTCAGGGCCGGGCCCAGTTCACCATGCACTTTGATCATTATGCGGAGACGCCGCACGCGGTGTCTGAAGAGGTCCGCGAACGACTGGCCGGTTAGGGGCGGTC
Organism: uncultured Rhodospirillaceae bacterium; assembly: GCA_964611435.1. Taxonomy (GTDB): domain Bacteria; phylum Pseudomonadota; class Alphaproteobacteria; order Rhodospirillales; family UBA2165; genus JAYPHU01. The sequence goes on from CAZSXT010000048.1 coordinate 16,090, forward strand.
AGGACAACAACAACTTAGACAAGGAAATCGGAGTTTAAGCGATGTCTAAAGAGAAATTTGAGCGTAATAAGCCGCACTGTAACATTGGAACGATTGGCCACGTTGACCATGGCAAGACGACGTTGACGGCGGCGATCACGAAGACGCTGGCGGAGAGCGGCGGTGCGGAGTTCACGGACTACGCTGACATTGATAAGGCGCCGGAGGAGCGGGAGCGTGGGATCACGATCTCGACGGCGCACGTTGAGTACGAGACGGACGCGCGTCACTACGCGCACGTGGACTGCCCTGGTCACGCTGACTATGTGAAGAACATGATCACGGGCGCGGCGCAGATGGACGGCGCGATTTTGGTTGTGA
>CAZSXT010000049.1:0-16286 GCA_964611435.1 uncultured Rhodospirillaceae bacterium
TCCTCCATTATGAAAACAACTTAGTCTGTCCCAGGGGCGCTGACGTCAGACACTGGAGCCTATTGGTGTTGAGGTGTTTGAACAGGAGGATTGCTTAAGAGGACAGAAGAGAAGGGTAGTACAAACGGTAGTACATTTATGCCCCTTTACAGTGAACCCAGATCAGCTTAGGTGTTGATTCATAAGGAGGCCGTGGGCCGACTGATGCCTAGCTAGGGAATACAACATTCTCCCGAGGCACCATTATCCTATTTCGTGAAACTCAAATTTGTTTCCGCGCCGGGTTTCACCAAGGGCCTCTAGGGCACTTTCATCCACCCACCGTTCAGCCTTGTGGCCGAGCCGTTCTTTGGCATCGAAGTCAGACGGCGAAAGGTGTATCGCATCGCCATAACTCTCTAATTCACCCGAGGTACAATCTACTGCACGCCGAATGTTTTGGGGTATAACCGGCAATATATTTCGCCGGTTGGTCGCTACCCAAACCGTGAGAATTGATCTATATCTTATTGATCTGCGCAATTTGGTTGCCGATTTCATCAATTTAACCTATCCGACATGACTATTTTTTTAGACTTTTTGCTTAGCGCAATCATTTTGCTGGCGCTCATTTCTGTCTATGAGGCGGCGACTTCAAATTTCAAATTTTCTAATCCTATTGGTCAGGTGATCATTTCTGGCGTCGCGATCGGTTTGATAACCATCGCAATTCTGAGCAATCCAGTGAACGTGAGTAAGGGCATTTTTGTCGACGCCCGGTGGGTGCTTCTCAGTTGCGCTGCGATATTCCTCAATTGGCGTATCGTTGTCATCGGCGGAATAATTGGCGCCACGTACAGATATATGCAAGGCGGAGCGGGCGCTGTTCCGGGCGTCTACACTGTAGTGGTGGCAATCGCTATTGGTTTCCTGTGGCGATATTTCCTGGTGCGCTTCAAGGTGGAGTGGTCGAAACCCTTGCCCCGGGAGAGCGCGCTAGAAATGATACAAACCGGCCCCGCTTGGTAGCCCTATCTACCGCTCTATTATATTTTTCCAGCGTGCGATCCAAATTTCACTTCTTTTGATTGCATTTTATAAAATCGCACTAAATAAGGTAGTTTCTGCCGGAATTGTTGAATATTTCGCTCGAAATTTTCGAATTCGTGCCCAAGTTTAGGACTCGAATGACCAAACAAAGTCCCGTGGGAACATTACCTTGATCGATTCCATTCGGCGCCAAGGCGACCTCACTGCGCTCGCCAAAAAGGTTCTAGATAGAGACCGGTTATCGCCGGGAGATCAGGCGCGCATGGATGAGATCGAAGACCGACTGCGAGATCTTTGGAACCTGGGACGAAACCTGGTTCTGGCCTGGTGTCCGCACGAGCAAGGCATTCGCGTGCTGGTCATGCCCAACTACATCATCGCCGCCATCGGCGAGGAAATGCGTGAAGACGAGGACAAAGCCGCTGCCGGCGACAGTGATCATTCTTTCGTCCAAAGCATTTTCGCGGGCAAGAAACTGGTAACGCCGGATCGCCTGTTCGAAATGTCTCAACGGTTTTCCTCGGAACCCAGCTTCATTGCACTTTCTTTCCGGCCGGGCGCCGACATGCCTCTGGAACTGATCGACGATGTGGTCGATCGCTACGGCCTGACCTATGTGGAGGACCGGGCCGTCGCCTTGTTCGATATCGTCGGCTTTTCGCTCTATTCGCCGCTGGAACAGGTGGCCCAGCTCAACAGCCTTGCCTATTCCATGAATTCGGCGCATTCGAAAATGTTGACCAAAGAGATGGACATCAACTTCACCCGGACGACCACCGGCGACGGATTCTATGTCTGGAACCGCGACCGCAGCATCCAGGCCAACGTCAATCTATACCACTTCATGCACCTGGTGCTGGCCGATAACGCCATCGCCCGGCGCAAATCCAACGGTAATGTGACCCCAATGCTCCGCGCCTGCTTCCATGTAGGCGGACACTATGAATTCCATCAGGCGGAAGGGCTGAACCCCACCACATACAGTTATATCGTCGGCGACGTGACCATCGAACTGGCACGGCTTATTGACCATGCCCTGGCTGGCCAAATTGTATTGGGCGATTTCCAGGTGCCCATGCCGGACGAAAAAACCGGCGAGATGGTCCGGGTGGACCCAGTAGATTTTATCGAACGCACCCAGAAGACACTCTCCAGCTTGGAAGGACTGGCGCTTTCCGGCGAGGCCATCGACGCCATCAAATGTTACCTCACGGGCGCGCAAAACATTGATGGTGACTTCACCATCAAGAAATATCTGGTGACCGACAAGCACGGCTTGTCCCGTCATGCCTATAACGCCAAGGTCAATATCTACCGCGAAAATTCCGACCCAATCTATCTGGGCGTCCAGGATTCCGAACTGGAGAACTTTGCGCCAGTCGTCGTCGATGACGATTTGTTCCGCGACCTGATGACGGCTTAAGCCGCTCCCACGACTAAACGATTGATGTACCGGGACTTGAGATCGCTACCAATCCGGGACTGAAGCGCAGGGTCAGCAATCGGCGCCAACGCGTCATTCAGATACGCTCTGTTCTGAAACATCCCATAGCGTATCCAGGCAATCAGCCGAGGCCGGCCGTTTGGCCGGAGCGCCCGGTGCAGTCCGGTCGTATCTGAGATAAAGCCTTCACCTGCGCCGCCCTCGATCCGGTCGATCAGGCCGCCGAATAAGGCCGAATAGACATGATCCCCGCCATATCCCGCGCCGGCAAACAGATCATCGAACTTGACAGCGAGCCGCTCCTCCACGCCGTTACGCGTGACGGTCACAAAGGGAAAATCGGTTGTCTTCAGGCGACGCTCCACCGCCGCCGGATCCTGGGTGGTCCGGATGTATTCATGTGCGCCGGTGTCTTCATCCACGTCTGTAAGGTAGATAAACAGGACGCAGTTCTTGAAATCATCCTCGTCCCGGTGGAAGCCTTGGGTCAGGAGGCCGTCGCCCCAATCACCGGGAAACGACCACCAGGCATTCATCGAATAGAGGCTGGGTGCGCAGCCCAGATAGTTGGCCGCGAGGGCGATGATCCGGGGATCATTCGCGATTTCCAGCAGGTGGGGCGCACCAGCAACATCCTGCATACGGTAGGAGCCGAAGGGAAACTTATCCGCGCCGCCATCATACAACCTACCGGTCCCATCGCTTTTGGCGACCAGATGGGCGTTGAAGCACGTCGTCCGTTTAAAATGATCGACCACTTCCTTGGTCTGCCCAGCGTCTAAGATGGAACCGAGGCGGCAGTAACCGTCGTCCTGCAACATTCGCAATGTCGCATCGTCTCCGCTCTTTGTCGCCAAGGTGAAATCTTCGGGAAAGCGGCACACCCCCTCCCGCCGGAGGCCATCATTGATGCGCGTGGCCAGTTCTGGCGCGAGGGCCTGACGCTGGAAGTAATTCAGGGAGGAATACATCTCCCGGAGCGCCCCATCGTCGACCACACTGTAGACCGCCGCCGTCATAGCGGCCTCCAGACCAGCACGCCGTAGGCTTCATGCCAGAGGCTGCCGAAAAAAAGGCGGCGTTCTTCCAGTATTTCAATCTCTCCGGCGGCTTGGAGTCCATGCAGCCGCGGTAGGTAGCCTTCCAAATATTCCCGCTGCCGATGATAGGTCAGCGCGATTTTATCGGCGAGATTTTCCGGATCATAAAGTTCCGCCAAAGGCTCCAGATGGATCACGATCTGTGGACGGCGCGCCATCAGACCATCAAGCAGCGGTTCGAAGTTTTTCCCTAACTGTTCCATGGCATGCAGCGTGGTTACCGCCGTTTCCCCGTCAATGGGTACATTTCCCCACCCCGCCATGGTGTTCATATTTATGTTCCTCGCCTCAATCGACCGGCCCACCGCCGCCCCGATGAGAGCAACGATCTCTTGGGAGGGTTCCGCCCAGTCGCATCCACATAGCTCTATTTCCGGGAACATCTCAGCCAACAGATAGAGGCTGGCGCCGGCGCCGCAGCCCAAGTCCGTCACACGCGCTGCGCCCGGCACATATCTGGCGAACAGGCAGCGCAGGACGGCGAGGTAAAAGTGCTGCTCAAACGCCGGATCGTCCGAGAACACATAGTCCTGATCCAGGCGCAGAGACTCGAAGTTATAGTAGTCGGGGCGCAGGCTTTCCAAGCTGACACCATCCCGGCGCACCCGGTCCAGCACTTTGGCCCATTCACCCTGCCAATTGTCGGGATTGGATTGGACGCCTTGCGTTAATTGCATGACTCTCAGCCGGTCGATCATCCCCTGATAAAAGCCTGGTTTCTCCGTCTCCCGCAGCCGGCGATAGCCAAGCGCCGGCAAGGGATAACCGGCCAAAGCCGCGGACACGTCTTCAGCGCTCTGGCCCAATCGCCGCGCAAAATTGGCTTCGTCGATCAATCCGTAAACGTCATCGTTCAGCTGTTCTTGTGTCATGGTTGTTCGCTGGCCCGGAGGTGATGGCGGAATATTAGCAAACGAGTGTTAAACCATTGCCAATATGGCCAGATTTTTAAGAATTTTTTAGGCATATGATGCGAACTTCTTGCCTAGAACAATAAGGTGCTCGTCAAGTTAGGGGATTAGAGGGAACTTTCGCGTGATGCTACGGACCGGCTTAACAGGTCCGTAGATTCTACATGGTAGACATGCAAAAATTTCATGGGTAATCTAAAAGCGTTTCCGCATATAACAGTGTGGTAACGAACCCGGCAATCCTGTGCCCGGGGCGAAGTCATACTTCGGCTCTTAAACAGATGGCGCTACAAAAATTCAGCCGGGGGGGGATAGAGCAGCATTTTATGCTGACGTTTAAGCATTGTACGAATTAATAGCCTTCTGGAGGAGTAAGTATGGCGTCGCGTTCAGAGATGAATAAGAAACCTCAGGCAGAAAACCTGCAGCCCAAAGTCAGAAAGTGCCTCATGTGTTCGGATAGTTTTCAGTCCAACCACATCGGCGAGCGCGTCTGCCCGGATTGCAAAAGCACGTCGACTTGGCGCCAGACTGGTATTGCCATTTAAATAGATTGCACAAAATTTCTGTAGAAAGAAGGCCCGGTTTTCCGGGCCTTTTTTCGTTTACGCCCGACCCGCGTTACTTCCTCGTCGTCTCCCGCGGACTTGTTCCCCGGGTCCACCCTCAAAAACATGGATGCCCAGAACAAATCCGGGCAAGACGATCAAATAATTACGCCTCCACGATCTCGATCTCGTAGGTAATCTCCGCCGTTTTACCCAACATGATCGACGCGGAACAATATTTCTCCGCCGACAAGTTCACCGCCCGCTCCACCTTTTTCGGGTCCAGATCAGTGCCGGTGACAATGTATTTGAGCGCGATCTTGGTAAATACCTTGGGGATGTCCTCCGCCCGGTCGGCGGTCATCTCGATTACACAGTCGGTCACTTTCTGGCGGGATTTCTCCAGGATATCCACCACGTCATAGGCCGTGCAACCGCCCATCCCCATCAATAGCGTTTCCATCGGCCGAATACCCAGATTGCGGCCGCCCGCTGCCGGGTCACCGTCCATCACCAGCGAATGCCCGCTACCGGATTCCCCGACAAAGGTGCGTTCTTCCACCCATTTGATGCGTGCGTCCATAAGATGCGTCCTCATTGATGAATTTTCATAACCGATAGCGCCGGAACGGGCCCCGCGCAACTCCCGAGGGCTCGACAATGACACTTTCGGCTTGAAACCCGCGTCTCCGTCAGCCGTAATGCTCCCATAAATCAGGGAGGCACAATATGCGATTTCAGGACCCCGGCGTTAATTTTCACAACAAAGACAAAGCCACCGAAGGGCTAACCCTTTTCGCGCCCTTGCGCGGTAACGAGGCGTTCCTGATCGACATGGACGGCAACCCGGTGCACAGCTGGAAACTCAAAAACGGCGGCATCAACCGTTGCCGGCTGACCGACGACGGCAATTTATTCATCTGCGAGGATTCCGGCGCCGGTCCAAAACTATCGGGCGGTAAGGCCGGACTGATCCGGGAATATGACTGGGACGGCAATGTGGTTTGGGAACACCATGACGATGGTCAGCATCACGACGCCCGCCGGCTGCCCAACGGCAATACGGTCTATATCGGCTGGGAACTGTTGAGCAAGGAACATCAGGACCGGGTCCAGGGCGGCATCGAAGGCAGCGAACACGAAGACAATGGCGGCATTTATGGCGACTACCTGCGAGAGATCGACGCCGGCGGCAACACGGTCTGGGAATGGCACTTCCATGACGAGGACATTGAAGCCTTTCCGCTTTGCCCCATTTGCTCCCGCCACGAGTTCGCCCACGCCAATACGGTCTCGCCCCTGCCCAACGGCGACTACATGATGAGCTTCCGGGCGCTCAACACGCTGATTATCATCGACCGGCAGACCGGGAAAATCCGCTGGTCCCACCGCAATCTGGAATTCGGCCACCAGCACGACTGTCACATGCTGCCCAACGGCAATGTCCTGGTGTTCTGCAACGGTTTCCACGCCCGGGACGGGGATTTGTGTTCCAAACTCATGGAGTTCGATCCGGACACCAAAGAGACCAAGTGGGAATATATCGCCAACCCGCCGACCAGCATGTACTCGGGCAATATCTCCGGCATGCAGCGGCTGTGGAGCGGCAACACCCTGATCTGCGAGGGCGGCAAAGGTTGCCTGACCGAAATCACCGCCGACGGCGAGGTGGTGTGGGAATATGTCTCGCCCTATGAGACGCCGCATCCGAAATACGGCACCATCAACTGGGTCTTCCGCGCCTACCGCTATGCGCCCGACGCGCCTGAGCTAAAGGGGAGAGTTTAGCCTCAATGGCTTCCCGCCATTGAGGCGTCATGCCCGAGTTGGGCCCAATGTTAATTGGGACCAATTCTCGGGTATCTGTTCATGCTGGATGAGATCCCCGACAACCGCTTCGCGGGTCGGGGATGACGAATGGTGGGCACTACCCCGGCTTACGCAGTTTCCCGCTCGACGCCTTTTTCGTCGAACAATTCCTGCAGTTCGCCGTTTTCATGCATTTCACGGACGATATCGCAGCCGCCGACGAATTCACCCTTCACATAGAGCTGGGGGATGGTCGGCCAGTTCGAGAAGCTTTTGATGCCTTCACGAATTTCCATGTCTTCGAGAACGTTGACGCTGCCGAATTTCACGCCGGCCATGGCCAGCGCCTGAACGGTCGCGGCGGAAAATCCGCACTGCGGGAACATCGGCGTGCCTTTCATGAAAAGCATGACATCAGAGGAATCGATTGCCGCCTGGATGCGGTCATTTACAGGATTGTCGCTCATGGTTTGTCCTTCTTGTTCAATCGGTAGAGAGGCCGCTGACAGCGGCTGTTTTTCCTTGCGTTTAAAGAGGCCGAACATCGACGCTCCTAGTCCGCCGCGCCGGGCACATCGGTCTGCAGGGCGAGCGCATGGAGTTCGTTCCCCATCTTGCCCTGCAAAGCCGCATACACCATCTGGTGTTGCTTCACCCGGTTTAGGCCCTCAAACGCCGGAGACACCACATAGGCCGCGTAATGATCCCCGTCGCCGCGCAAATCTTCGATATGCACTTTCGCGTCGGGAATACCTTCCTTGATCAGGCGTTCAATCTCGGCCAAGTCCATCGCCATTGTTTTCGGTCCTTTGGTTGACGGTTATGACCCTTATGTAGCCTGTTTTTTCGGCTTTAGGGTCCACAATTTTTATAGGGATATAAAACTTGAGGGCTTTGCTGCAAGACCCGCCATGCCGATGGGGCTTAGGCCGCTCCCATATAGCCGGGCAACCAGCCTTCATGGGCCATGCGCAACGCCTCCAGGGAAAGCGCCTCACCGCCGAGCGTAATTGCCGAGCCGCCGGTCGTGCCGATGGCCTGAACGGAAACGCCCGCCGCCTCGCCTGCAGCCGCCAGCGCCGCGCCATCTTTGACCGTAACCAGATAGCGGGCCTGGTCCTCGCCGAAGGCCCAGGCGTGAGGGTTTTCGGAAGGAACGTTCTCGACGGAAACACCGATGCTTGAGGCCAGCGCCATCTCCGCCACGCTGACCAGCAACCCGCCATCCGACAGATCATGGCAGGCGGTGATTTGGCCGTAATCGATCTGCGCGCGGATGAAGTCGCCCACCTGGCGCTCTAGTTCCAAATCAACCGGCGGCGGTGCGCCGGTCTCCTCGCCCGCGATTTCCCGCTGATAAATGGATTGCCCCAAGTGCGCGCCGCCAGCGCCGCCTGCCTTGCCCACCAGATAGAGCGTTTCCCCTTCCGCCGGGAACGCGAGGCCGACGGTCTTGGTGTAGTCGGCCAAAAGCCCAACCGCGCCGATGGCCGGCGTCGGCAGGATCGCTTCGCCGTTGGTCTCGTTGTAAAGGGACACGTTGCCGGAGACGACCGGAAAATCTAGGGCGTTGCACGCGTCCCGGATGCCCTCGATGGCGCCGACGAACTGCCCCATGATGTGGGGCCGTTCCGGGTTGCCAAAATTCATATTGTCCGTGATGGCCAGGGGCGTCGCGCCGACGGCGGTCAGGTTGCGCCAAGTCTCGGCGACGGCTTGGCGGCCGCCCTGCACCGGATCAGCCAGGCAATAGCGCGGCGTGCAATCGGTGGTAACGGCCAAAGCTTTTTGCGTGTTCTGGACCCGCACCACGGCGGCATCACCGCCCGGCCGCTGCACCGTGTCGCCCATCACCAGATGGTCATACTGCTCCCAGATCCAACGCTTGGAGCACATGTCCGGGGACGCCATGATGGTCTTAAGCGCGTCCAACAGATTCTCCGCCGCCGGCACGTCTTCCGCTTTGATGACCGCTGCGGCAGGCGTCGGCTCCCACGGACGGTCATATTCCGGCGACGCGAGGGCCAACGGATCGATGGGCAGGTCGGCGGCGATTTCACCTTTTTCGCGGATCACCATGCGGCCCGTGTCGGTCAGGTGGCCGACGATGGCAAAATCCAGCTCCCACTTCTCGAAGATTTTGCGCGCCGTGTCTTCCTCGCCGGGTTTGAGCACCATCAGCATCCGCTCCTGGCTTTCCGACAGCAAGAACTCGTACGCCGTCATGCCTTCTTCCCGGGCGGGCACCTGATCCAGGTCCAGCTCCACCCCGACGCCGCCCTTAGACGCCATCTCGAACGACGAAGAGGTCAGCCCCGCCGCCCCCATATCCTGGATGGCGACAATGATATCGGTATCCATCAGCTCCAGGCACGCTTCGATCAACAGTTTCTCGGTGAACGGATCACCCACCTGCACGGTCGGACGCTTTTCCTCCGAGTCCTCGGAGAACTCAGCCGACGCCATGGTGGCGCCATGAATGCCGTCGCGGCCGGTCTTGGAGCCGACATAGACCACCGGATTGCCCGCGCCCGTCGCGGCGGAATAGAAAATCTTATCAGTCTCGGCGATACCCACGGTCATGGCGTTGACCAGAATGTTGCCGTCATAGGCCGGGTGGAAATTGCATTCCCCGCCCACGGTCGGCACGCCGACGCAGTTGCCATAGCCGCCGATGCCCGCCACCACGCCGGACACCAGGTGCCGTGTTTTCGGGTGATCCGGGCTGCCGAAGCGAAGCGCGTTCATATTGGCCACCGGGCGCGCGCCCATGGTGAAAACATCCCGCAGGATACCGCCGACGCCCGTCGCCGCGCCCTGATAGGGCTCTATATAGGACGGGTGATTGTGGCTCTCCATCTTGAAGACCGCCGCCTGGCCGTCGCCGATATCGACAATACCCGCGTTCTCACCGGGCCCGCAGATGACCCACGGAGCCTCCGTCGGCAAGGTCTTCAGCCACTTCTTGGAGGATTTGTAGGAACAGTGTTCCGACCACATGACGGAAAACACGCCGAGCTCGGTCAGGTTCGGTTCCCGGCCGAGGATCTCCAGAATTTTATCATACTCTTCGCCGGAGAGACCATGCTCGGCAATGACGTCGGGGGTAATTTCGCTCACGCGGCTTCTCCCAACGCCCCGGCCAATCCGTCAAACAGCGGCTTGCCGCCCAGGCCGCCGACCAGGGTCTCCACCGCATTTTCCGGATGGGGCATCATGCCCAAAATCGTGCCGCGCTTGTTGTAGATGCCGGCGATGTTACGTTGGGAGCCGTTGGGGTTATTGGCGTCATCCACCGCGCCGTCGGGCCCGCAGTAGCGCACCGCCACCCGGTTCTCGGCTTCCAGCTCGTCCAGGGTCGCCTCATCGGCAAAATAGTTGCCGTCATGATGGGCGACCGGGACCCGCATCACGTCGCCGACGTTGTAGCCGTTCATGAAGGGCGTGTCGGTGCGTTCGACCCTTAAATGCACATCCCGGCAAATGAACTTCAGCCGGGCGTTCCGCATCAGCGCACCCGGCAACAGCCCGGTTTCGGTCAGCACCTGAAAGCCGTTGCAGACGCCCAGCACATGGACGCCGCGCTCGGCCTCCGCTTTCACCTCGTGGATGATCGGGGAATGAGCCGCCATGCAGCCGGAGCGCAAGTAGTCGCCATAGGAAAAGCCACCCGGAATAACGATCAAATCGACCTTGGGCAGGTCCGTATCCCCATGCCAGACCTCAACCGGCTTCTCGCCGGAGGCCGCCGCCAGCGCCATGACCATATCGCGTTCGCGATTGGACCCGGGAAAGACAATGACGGCTGATTTCATGGGCTGCTGTTGTTCTTAGGCTTCGATCTCGATTTCGTAATTCTCGATCACCGTGTTGGCGAGGAGCTGGCGGCACATGGAATCGACCTGTTCTCTTGCGCTTTCCTCCGAGGAGGATTCCAAATCAATCTCGATATACTTGCCCTGACGGACGTCGCCGACGCCATCAAAGCCCAGCGCCTCCAGGGCATGGCCGACAGCCTTGCCCTGGGGGTCGAGCACCCCGGTCTTCAGGGTGACGTGGATTTTCGCCTTCACGGGTGCGCCGGTCCGGTCTATTGGACCAGGGTCGGGCCCTGGATGTCGGCGCTGCCGGCCTCGTGCAAGATACCGAGACGGCGTGCGACTTCCTGATAGGCCTCTTCGATCCCGTCCATATCGCGGCGGAACCGGTCCTTGTCCAGCTTTTCGTTGGTTTCAGCGTCCCACAGCCGGCAGCTGTCGGGACTGATTTCATCGGCGAGCACAATGTGGAGCTGATCATTGTCCCACATGCGGCCGAATTCGATCTTGAAGTCCACGAGACGAATACCGATACCCATAAACAGCCCACACATATAGTCATTGATGCGCAGCGCCATGGACATGATCTCGTCCAGTTCCTGATGGGTCGCCCAGCCGAAGCAGGTGATGTGTTCTTCGGTGATCATGGGATCGTCCAGCTCGTCGCTTTTGTAATAATATTCGACGATGGAGCGCGGCAGTGGTTCGCCCTCTTCCATGCCCAGACGTTTGGCCATGGAACCCGCGATCACGTTGCGGACCACCACCTCGACGGGGATGATCTCTACCTTGTGCAGGAGCTGTTCTCGCATGTTCACCCGCTTGATCAGGTGGGTCGGAATGCCGACCTCCGCCAAGTGGGTAAACAGGAAATGGGAGATGGAGTTGTTGATCACGCCCTTGCCGGTGATCGTGCCTTTTTTCTGATTGTTGAAGGCGGTCGCATCGTCCTTGAAATAGGCAACAACGGTGTCGGGTTCCGGCCCTTCGAAAATAACTTTGGCCTTGCCTTCGTAGAGTTGTTTACGTCGTGTCATGTCTGAATATCCGTCTCTGGAGGGATGTTTGAGCCCGAATTTCACGCCCGGGCCGAATCACTGAGACTCCGTCCTATACCAGTTGTCCTGTTTGAAAACAACGGAGCCCCGACGGGGCAATTTCATGCGTCCTCAGCCGAGAGAGACGGGCGCGTATTCGGCGTCTCCGGGAGCGCCGCCGGCGAACAAATAGACCGGCTTAAGTTCTTGATTTTCAACGGAAGGCAGCGCGATTAGCGATGACGAAACGGTGCCGAAACCGGTGTCCGTGCGAATCGCCATGGCGCCCTGGGGCCCCTCGTCGGGGTCAAATATCCGGCTGCCCAACAGCGAAATCCAGCCAGACCAGTCGTTTGATTCGGGTTCGGGCGCCTTGGCTTTTTCGAATTGGGGCAGATAGGTACGGATGCGGGCAGAGCTGATGTCATTACGATCCGACGCGGTAATCATGGAGACGCCTTCGGGGATGGGCGAGACCTGTGTATGCACGCCCCAATGGGTTTCCGCCACCCGGATCCAATAAGCGTCCCTATTGTCCACCACCACCATATTGAACGGGCGGTAGGCGTCCGGGTTGATCTCGGCCAGGGCTTCGGCAGCCTCAGTCGCATCCGCATGGTCCAAGGCTTCCAACGGCAGTTCACCCCGGCTGCGGAACCCCTCTTTTGGCCCCAAGGAGCCCCGGCGATTTAGGATACCCGCCACCACACCCCGGTCATTCATGCCGAGCCAAGTGCCTCCGGCGAGCTCGTCCTGCCCGGCAACTACGTCCGAGCGGTCCGGCCAGTGGCGCCCCGGCGGCAACCAGGGCCGGTCCAGCATCTCGTCCCGGTTGGTGGCGATCAGCACCGGCCAGTCATGATCAGGGCGGCGCAGGATAACGAAGGTGCACATATGGATAAGGTAATCGTTGAATTGGTCATTTGAAACCCAAAGCCGAATACGAAATGGTAATATTTTCTCCATCCCTGAACGGTTGCGCATCCCCTTCAACAGCCGTAAATAAAGGCAACGGATCAACACCACTTTCAAAGGCGGACCACATCATGGCGGACAGTTTCAATCAACGCGAACAGGGTTTCGAAGCCAAGTTCAAGATGGACAAAGAAATGGATTTTAAAATGAACGCCCGGCGCGACAAGCTGTTGGGCCTTTGGGTGGCGGAGAAACTCGGTTTGCCCGAATCGGAGTACGACGCCTATGCCAAGGAAGTGGTCATCTCCGATCTGGACGAACCGGGTCCCGAAGACGTGATTCGCAAGGTGATGAAGGATATTGCCGACAAAGGCGCCAATGTGACCGAAGCCGAAGTCCGGTCCAAGCTGGAAGAGATGGCCGCGGTCGCCCAGCAGCAGATCGCCTCGGAAAACGGCTAACCCTATCGCGGGAGTGGCGTTATCGACGGGGAGCGAGATCATGGGAATTTCGGCGGCCAGGTTCTGACAGACACGGTAGCCGACTGGCTGATGAGCCAGGCGCTCGGCAGCACCAGTCCTGAATATCTGTTGGAACAGGTGTCGCTGCGAATTAATGCCGCCGGGATCCCGTTAAAGCGCACTAATGTGGGCTTTCGCATCCTGCACCCATTATACAGCGCCATATCGCTCACCTGGAATCGGGACGGCGGAATGGAGCCGCAGTTTCAGGCAACCGATGACCGTAGCCGGACCGGCTGGACCCGCTCCCCCCTCGCTTACCTGGTTGAAAACCGGCTGCCGTTTATCCGCCGCCGGTTGACCGGCCCGTCCGCGCAGGTCGATTTCGGCCTGCTGGAGGATATTCAAGAGACCGGCGTCACCGATTATCTCGGTTATTTTCTCGAGTTCGGTGACAATAGTGGCCCGGAAAGTTTCCAGGACGGAATGATCGGGTCTTGGGCGACGGACCGGCCCGGTGGGTTTACCGACAATGAGGTCCGGGAACTGATGCGGGTGCAGCAGCGCCTCGCCGTAGCCTGCAAGATGACCATCCGGGAACAAATCACCCGCAACGTGCTGACGGCCTACCTGGGCCCGGACGCCGGTCGTCAGGTGCTTAACGGGCAGATTCAGCTCGGCAGCGGCGATACCATCCACGCCGTCATCTGGTTCAGCGATCTTCGCAACTCTGTCCATTGGGCGGACACATTGCCGGCGGATGAATTCCTGGCATTGGTGAACAGCTACTTCGAATGCACCGCTGGGGCTATCCTCGACAATGAGGGCGAAGTCTTGCGCTTCATCGGTGATGCGGTCCTGGGCATCTTCCCGATCCGCGCGGACGGTATGTCCGAGGAAGAAGCCTGCCGCCGCGCCATGGACGCGGCGGCCGAGGCGCAAAAGCGTTTGGCAAAACTGAACATCCAGCGCAAGAAAGCCAAGCAGGACCCGCTCGGTATGGGGATCGGCCTGCATGTGGGCGATGTGATGTACGGCAATATCGGTGTGCCGGCGCGGGTGGAGTTCTCCGTGGTCGGCCCGGCCGCCAACGAAGCCAGCCGGATCGAGGCATTAACCAAGAAGCTCGGTCATACGGTCATCGTCAGTGATCATTTTGCCAAACAAATGGATATCGGCTGGGAGTCTTTGGGCAAGCACGAACTTAAGGGTAAGGGCGAGACCATGGAAGTTTTTACGCCGACGAAAGGGAAGAAATCATGAATCTGGTGGACGACGTTCTGACCTTCTGGTTCGAGACAACCGACCTCGCCCAAGAAATGGAAAAGCGAGACCTCTGGTTCAAATCCGAACCCGAATTTGATCAGGCAATCCATGACCAATTTATGGAGGCCTATGAGCAAGCCGCCCGCGGCGAATTGGATGACTTGAAGGAAACCGCGAACGGCTGCGTGGCGCTGATCATCATACTGGATCAGTTTCCCCGAAACCTGTTCCGGGGCTCGGCCAAGTCTTTCGCTGCCGACCCGAAGGCGCGGGAGATTGCCCGCTATGCGCTGGAAAAGGACTATCAGTCGGGCTTGGCGCTCTGGCCCCGCATTTTCACCTATCTCCCGTTTGAGCATAGCGAGGAACTGGCGGATCAGGACTTGTCCTTGTCGCTTTTTGAAGGAACAGGAGTGGAATCAGCCGTTCAGGCCGCCGTCGGCCACCGAGACGCCATCCTTAAATTTGGCCGTTTTCCGCACCGCAATGAGGTCCTGGGACGAGAAAACACGCCGGAGGAAGACGAGTACCTCAAGACCCCGCCAAGTTGGGGCAAAACCAAGGCGGAGATGGAAGAGCTGGAGCGGCAGCAAGCCGCCGAGGCAATTGATGATTAACGACACGGCTTTCGATTGCGCGTATACTTTGCTCCCATGAAGATGAAACTGATTTTTTGGTTCGCTCTGTCGATCGGCTTCTTGGCCTTGCCCAGCATTGGTTCTGCCCAGGAGAAGGAGTCCAAGATGGTCCAGGACGGTTGGGCGGCGTTCAACAAAGGTGACTACAAAACCGCTCTCAAACTGGCGCGGGACGCCATCCGTTCGGAAGCCCCTAAGAAGGAATTGCGGGCCGAGGCCTATGGACTGCGTGGCGGGGTCTATTGGAAGGAGAACGCTCCGGACCGGGCGCTCAAGGATTTCGAAGCCGCCATTCGGCTAAACCCGAAACGCAGCTATTGGCACTATGCCGCGGGCCGGGTGTATTACGAAAAACGCAAGTTTGAACAGGCGGCTGAAAGCTTCACCGCCACCATCGAACGCAAGCCAAGCCATCTGGTCGCCTACGATTTTCTGGTTAAAACCTATATCCGTATGGGGAAGTCTGATCTGGCCAATCAGGTCGCCACCATTCAGGAAAACTTTATCAAAAAAACAAGCACTCCTGCGGCTGTCGCCAAAGCTATCCGGTTGCAGTAGGCGCGCTCGTCAAACTGGTTAGCCAGCCGTGATCCTTCGCGCCTATTTATCACACATATTTATTGTAAATAATATATAATTGACAGTTATTATGGTAGAGATACATAATAACTGTCATTCAACAGTGGATTTAACGAGTGCCCACCATGCTTCAAGTTGTCGAGAATATCGCCGAACAATACCCGGCTGTGACGTTTATCGACGCGGTTAAAGCGGACGCCCTCATCAAGGCGGGTGAGGCGGTGCTCATTGATGTGCGGGAACCGGACGAGTACGAGATCGAATTGATCCCGTCCGCATCTCTGGTGCCGCTAAACTCCTATGACATTGAAAAAATTAAAGAAATTGCTGGTGACTTGAAGATCATCACGGTCTGCTATGTGGGCCGGCGCTCGGCCAAGGCGGCGCAGCGCCTCCTGGATGCCGGCGTGCCAGAAGTCTATTCCGTCACCGACGGTATGGTCGCCTGGGAGGCAGCCGGGCTAGACTATGTCGAAAATACCGCCGCCTTCATTTAATCGGCATGGCGATCGCTTGGATCGCGGGGGATTTTCCACAAAAATCGTGTATTAAATAAGCTGCGCAGCGGGCTGATCGTGTTTGCTTATGGTTGAATTGACCGGTATCAGGTCGAGGCGCATCGGCAACAGAAATCGGTTCCCTGCTTATGACAAACGCCACCTCCGAGACGGGCAGCAGCTTTAACTACGGTTGGGTGATGGTTTTCGTCGCCTTCATGCTGAACACGCTGG
>CAZSXT010000050.1:0-15270 GCA_964611435.1 uncultured Rhodospirillaceae bacterium
CACTGTCGCCGCCCGATGGTTAAGAAAGGGGTAAAAAAAGGGGGTATGAAGCGTCACCCTCCCCCGTGTTGACGCGCTGCCCCTCCCATCAAGAGAGGGGTGACTCGTTTTGATCCCCCCTCCCCTTGTGGGAGGGGGTAAGGGGGAGGGCTACCCCTAATGATCCAGGAAGCTGCGGAGTTTCCGCGACCGGCTCGGGTGTTTGAGCTTGCGCAGCGCCTTGGCTTCGATCTGGCGGATACGTTCGCGGGTCACCGAGAACTGCTGGCCCACTTCTTCCAGGGTGTGGTCCGTGTTCATGCCGATGCCGAAGCGCATGCGCAGCACCCGCTCTTCACGGGCCGTCAAGCTGGCCAGCACCCGGGTGGTGGTCTCCCGGAGGTTGCCCTGGATCGCCGCGTCCAACGGCTGGACAGCGTTCTTATCCTCGATGAAGTCGCCTAAGTGGCTGTCTTCCTCGTCGCCGATGGGCGTCTCGAGGCTGATCGGCTCCTTGGCGATCTTCAGGACCTTACGGACCTTGTCCACCGGCATGGCCAGTTTGCTGGCCAGTTCATCCGGGGTCGGCTCGCGGCCGATCTCGTGCAGCATCTGGCGCGAGGTACGGACTAGTTTGTTAATGGTCTCGATCATATGCACCGGGATCCGGATGGTCCGGGCCTGATCGGCGATCGAACGGGTGATCGCCTGCCTGATCCACCAGGTGGCGTAGGTCGAGAACTTATAGCCGCGGCGGTATTCAAACTTATCGACCGCCTTCATCAGGCCGATATTGCCTTCCTGGATCAGGTCCAGGAACTGCAGGCCGCGGTTTGTGTACTTTTTGGCGATGGAGATCACGAGCCGCAGGTTGGCCTCGATCATCTCTTTCTTGGCCTTGGCGGATTCCCGTTCGCCCTTCTGGACAGTGGCGACAATGCGCCGGAACTCGGAGATCGGCAGGCCGACCTCATGAGCGATTTCAGCAACCTCGCCCCGGATGTCCTTGATCTCGTCGCGGTTTTTCTTGACGAAATCCTTCCAGCCCTTGCCGGTCAGCCGGCCGACACGGTTCACCCAGTTGGGATCCAGCTCGTTGCCGTAATACTGTTCCAGAAAATCGGCGCGCTTCACCTTGGTGGAAACGGCCATCCGCAGCAGCCGGCCCTCGAGACCGATGAGCTTGCGGTTCAGGTCATACATATGGCCGACCAGATATTCGATCCGGTTGTTGTTCAGGTGAATGCCTTCCATCAACTCCACCAGCTCATGGCGCAGCTTGCCGATGCGTTTTTCGGTCGCGGTCGGTACATCGCTGGCGTCGCGGATGAGGCCGAGGCGTTTTTCCTGGGCCCGGTGCAGCTTGGCGTAGGTTTTCTTGATGTCGTCGAACTTGCCGAGGATCGTGGGGAGCAGGGTCTGCTCCATTACCGCGAGGGAGACCGTGTTGTCGTCCCGATCATCCTCGTCGTCCTCGCCATCGCCATCACTTTCACCATCTTCCGACTTTTCTTCATCATCGTCGGATTTGGCGTCCGCTTTCGGCTTTTCTTCTTCTTTGGCCTCGACGGCGGGTTTCTCTTCCTCCTCGACCTCTTCCTCCTCGACATCCCCGCCGAGGGCCATATTGGCGGTCTGGTCTTCCTTCGGACCGGAATAGGTGGCGTCGAGATCGATAATGTCGCGCAGCAGCATCAACCCTTCATCCAGGGCATCCCGCCATTGCAGGATCGCGCGGATGGTCATAGGGCTGTCGACGATGCCGCCAATCATCATTTCCCGGCCGGCCTCGATACGCTTGGCGATGGCGATCTCACCTTCGCGGGACAGTAGCTCAACACTCCCCATTTCGCGCAGATACATGCGCACCGGGTCGTCGCTGCGGCCAATGTCGTTCTCATCGACATTGCCGCTGGAGGACTCGGTTTCCTTTTCGGCCTTTTCATTGTCGGAATCGTCGGCATCTTCGTTTTCGACGACGTTGATGCCGGCTTCCGACAGCATGGACATGGTGTCCTCGATCTGTTCGGAGGAGACCTGGTCCTGCGGCAGGGCCGCGTTCAATTCATCATAGGTGACATAACCGCGCTCTTTTCCGAGCGCGATCATCTTCTTTACTTCGGCATTGATCGTATCGAGGATCGGGCTATCAGCGCCGTCCCCCTTGCTGTCATTTTTTTCCGCCGTTGCAGCTGCTTTGGTTGCCATAAGTACCCCGCAAAACAATAAACTCGGATTTTTACGCCGCGCTGCCCGCCTGCCGGGACGATGCGATATCGCTCAAATCCGTTTCCTCAACCTCCGCCACGGATTGCTTGAGAACTTTCAGGAGCTCATAGTCCTCGCGGTTCAAATCCTTCTTGAAGCGTTCCTCGGTCTGGCGGATTTCCTCCAGCAACTGGTCACGCTTGAAGATCCTGAACTGCTGTTCCCAGCCAATTCTGGCGACTTCGTATTGTTCATCTGGCCGGGCGAAACTGGCGTGGTTAAAAACCTGCCGGCACATAGGGCCGCGCAATAAATCCGAAAACCCGGAAACCATTAGATGGTGTTCTACAGCTTGAAAATCAAGCCCTTCGCCCGATTCTTGGGACGAAGCCAGGGTCTTTAATACTTCCTGACGTAGGTTGTCAAGTTCTTGAGACGAAAAGGAAATTGAACCCAGTGCTTCCCCGGCGACGTCAAACAGGTCCGGGTGGGTGATCAGGGTGTAGACTAAAATTGCCTCGGACAGCCATTTTTTGTCGACACGGGTGCTGGCGCCGGATTTTTCCGCCATTCTGCGCAGCGCCAAGCGGCCCGTATTCCTCTCCCGGTTCCCACGGCTTTTCTGGAAAGCCTCCCACAGGCGGGTCCGCATATCATTTAGATAGTGGCGGCGCACCGTTTCATCCTCGATCCGGAGCGCCCGGTCCCGAAGCCGGCGTTCCAGCCAGGCCCGCTCGTCCGGCGTTTCCAGGGCGTACCCCCGGGTTTCCACTCGCCACATGATTTCCGCCAGATTGGCCGCGCCTGCCAGAATGTCGGACATGGCTGCGGAGCCCTGGGATTTGATCAGACTGTCCGGATCTTCGCCTTCCGGCAGCACGGCAAATTTCAGACTATAGCCCGGCCTCAGAAACGGAAGCGCCCGGTCGGCGGCCCGCGCCGCCGCTTTCTGTCCGGCCGTGTCTCCGTCGAAACACAGGACCGGCTGGCGGGTGATCTTCCACAGCATTTGGATTTGATCCTCGGTCAGCGCCGTGCCCAAGGGCGCCACCGCCGTGTCGAACCCCGCCTGATGCAGCGCGATGACATCCGTGTAGCCCTCGGTGATTATTAATTCGTCCTTCCTCCGAGCAGGCTCTATCGCCTGAGCGATGGCATAAAGATTGCGGCCCTTGTGAAACAGCGGCGTCTCGGGGGAGTTAAGGTACTTCGGTTCCCCATCGCCCAATATACGTCCGCCGAAGCCGATTACCCGGCCCTTGCGGTCGGTGATGGGAAACATGACCCGGCCCCGGAACCGGTCATAAGGCGCGCGGCTTTGGTCGTCGGGCTGAATCAGCAGCCCGCTTTCCACCATTAGTTTCTCGTCAATACCTTCACGCGACAGTTCGGCCTTGAGCCCGCCCCGCGTATCGGGCGCATAGCCGAGACGGAACGTGTCCCGCGACTGTGCGGTAATGCCCCGGCCTTCCAGATATTCAAACGCCGGCCGGCCCACCGGTAATTTCAGTTGTTTTTGAAAATAGGCGCAGGCTTTCTCCAGCACGTCGTAATGGGTCTGCGCGCGCTCGTTTCGCTCCCGTTCCTCCCTTGTCTGTATCGGCATCTCCATCCCCGCTTCGCCGACCAGCCTTTCGACCGCTTCGGGGAAAGACAGGTTCTCCGTCTTCATCACGAAGTCGAACACGCTTCCATGCTCCCCACAGCCGAAGCAATGATAAAAGCCCTTATCCTCATTTACCGTGAAGGACGGAGTCTTTTCATTGTGAAAGGGGCACAGGCCCAGATGGTCCTTGCCCTTGCGCTGCAGGCGCACCTTGCGCCCGACCACACTGACCAAACCGGCCCGGTCCCGAACTTCATCCAGAAATTGAGGGGAGAATGCCATCTTGTCCTTTTATCGTGCGCCCCGGTTGTTGGCCGCGGCGCCTCGCCCTGCCGCAGCGTCCGCATTCTACTGGCAGCAATTCCGCCTGTGGGAGCTAATTTCCACTTATCCCCAGGTTCCTTGTTTTCCACAGGGTTAGACGGCAATTGGGTAAAATTCGCCAATCCGCCGCCAGCGTTGCTCTCCAAAAACCGGCGAATCAAATGTCAAAAAAATCAGCCCGCAGGATCGGAAAACGATCACTGCGGGCGAAGATTTTCTTCGGCGCTTATCAGGGGACTTCGACTTCTAGAAGAGCTCTTCCTCCCTGGTTTCCCAGATTATCTCTTCTTCCGTCGAAGCTGGCCGTTGCCTCCTAGATGCCCAAGAGTCGGGTCCTTGTCTAGGGGGTAAATTTGAGATTTCGCGAAAAAAATCTGTTGACGCCAAGCCGGTTCGCCACATGGGTGAAAAAGGGGTGGCCGTGCGCCGCCTAGCCGAGTTTTTCCTTCACCACGGCGCTTGCCTTGCCGAAATCCATCTGCCCGGCGAATCGTTCCCGTAGCAATCCCATGACCGCACCCATTTCTTTGAGGCTGGTGGCGCCGGTTTCCGTGATGATGCCGGCGATCGCCTCGGCCACCGCGTCGTCATCCATCTGGGCGGGCAAGAATCGTTCGATGATTAAAATTTCGCCGGCTTCCCGCTCGGCCAGTTCGGTGCGGCCGCCCTTGGTATAGGCGTCGATACTATCCCGGCGCTGTTTGATCATAGATTGGAGGAGGCGCAGGATTTCGTCGTCGTCGATTCCCTCTTCGTCCGCGCCCTGAGTCCGGCTGGCGATATCCCGGTCCTTTATCGCCGCATTAATCAGCCGCAGCGTAGAGACCGCGATCTCTTCCTTGGCTTTCATGGCGCTTTTGAGCGCGTCGTTCAGTTCCGTTCGAAGCATGTGACAGACCTCCTTAACGGTCTCTCTATTCCCCCAATTGTCCGGCCCGGAAATGCCTCCGGCCGAAGCTGAGGACCCTACCCTCGAACGGGTTCCGGTGTCAAATGCTGATAATTTTATAAACTATTGATTTTAAACGATATTTTTAAAATGTTTAGGGTTGACCTGTGAATGGGATTTGCGTAAGAGATGGCTCCAGCCTGTGTGACCGGCGGAACGCTCTTTCACCGCCGATTTCGCCTCAGCGTATTTCTCAGCCGGGTTACCCGGCTTTTTTACAAGGAACAAGGTTCGCCGCTTGATGCCGGAAACCGCCCAAACGACGCACGCACATGACCGCCCTGACGGGTGTGACGCGGCGTTGGTTTTGGCGGACGGTAGTATCTTTTGGGGCCGGGCGGCGGGCGCGGCGAATACTGAGGCCGGCGACCTGGTCGGCGAGGTCTGCTTCAACACGTCGCTGACCGGCTATCAGGAAATTCTGACCGACCCGTCCTATGCGGGCCAGATCATCACTTTCACCTTTCCCCATATCGGCAATGTGGGGACCAACGACGAAGACATCGAAACGGCGACCCCCGTCGTGCGCGGCGCGGTGTTTGGCGCGGACATTACGGAACCGGCCAACTGGCGAGCGATCAAACATTTGGACTCTTGGCTCAATAGCCACGGCATCCCGGCCATCACCGGCATCGATACACGGCGGCTGACCCGGCGCATCCGGGACGGCGGCTTTGCCCATGGGGTAATCCTGCATGGCGGCGATGATCTCGATCTGGACGGCGCGGTTGCCGCCGCCAAGGCCTGGCCCGGCCTGGAAGGCATGGACCTGGCCAAGGATGTGACCTGCCGGCAAAGCTATGCTTGGGACGAAAGCGTCTGGGCGCTCGGCGAAGGCTACGGCAAGCAGACCGATCCCAAACGTCACGTGGTGGCCATGGATTTCGGGGCCAAGCGCAACATCTTGCGTTGCCTGGCGGCCGCAGGCTGTAAGGTCACCGTGGTGCCGGCGAATACGTCCGCGGACGATATTCTGCGCCTGGACCCGGACGGAATATTTCTCTCCAACGGGCCGGGCGATCCGGCCGCCACCGGCGACTACGCCGTGCCCACGATCAAGGCATTAATAGAGACCGGCAAGCCGATCTTCGGCATTTGCCTGGGCCATCAGATGCTGTCCTTGGCCTTGGGCGCGACCACCGCCAAGATGCATCACGGCCACCGGGGGGCGAATCATCCGGTCAAAGACCTGGAAACCGGCAAGGTGGAGATCACCAGCCAGAACCACGGCTTCGTGGTGGAACGGGACAGCCTGCCCACAGGCGTGGTGGAAACCCATCGCTCGCTTTTCGACGGCACGGTGGAAGGCATCAAGCTCGAAGGCAAACCTGTATTTTCGGTCCAGCACCACCCGGAAGCCTCCCCCGGCCCGCAGGACAGCCACTACGTGTTCGACCGCTTCGTGAAGCTGATGGAGGGGTGATCGATGCCTAAACGCACAGATATATCCTCCATCATGATTATCGGCGCGGGGCCCATTGTTATCGGCCAGGCGTGCGAGTTCGATTATTCCGGTGCCCAGGCCTGCAAGGCGCTTCGGGAAGAGGGGTACCGGGTGATCCTGGTGAATTCCAACCCGGCGACTATCATGACCGATCCGGAGATGGCCGACGCCACCTATGTGGAGCCGATCCGTCCCGACCTGATCGAGTGCATCATCGAAAAGGAAAAGCCGGATGCCTTGCTGCCGACCATGGGCGGGCAGACCGGGCTGAACGCCGCGTTGGCGCTCTTTGATTCCGGCGTACTGGAAAAACACGGGGTCGAGCTAATCGGCGCGCGCGCAGAAAGCATCGAAAAAGCCGAAGACCGGCTGAAGTTCCGTGAAGCCATGGACAGTATCGGCCTGGAAAGCCCGCGCAGCTGCCTCGTTGCCTCTATCGAGGAAGCGCGGGACGCGATGAAGGAAATCGGCCTGCCGATGATCATCCGCCCGTCGTTCACGCTGGGCGGCGCCGGCGGTGGTGTCGCCTACAACGCTGAGGAATACGAACAGATCGTGCTGGGCGGCCTGGCCGCGTCCCCGGTGGGCGAGGTACTGGTCGAGGAATCGGTCCTGGGCTGGAAAGAGTTCGAGATGGAGGTGGTCCGCGACCAGGCGGACAACTGCATCATCGTCTGTTCCATCGAAAACGTGGACCCGATGGGCATCCACACCGGCGATTCCATCACCGTGGCCCCGGCGCTGACCCTGACCGACAAGGAATACCAGATCATGCGCAACGCCTCGATCGCGGTGTTGCGCGAGATCGGCGTGGATACGGGCGGTTCGAACGTGCAGTTCGCGGTGAACCCGGCGGATGGACGATTGATCATCATCGAGATGAATCCAAGGGTGTCGCGCTCTTCGGCGTTGGCGTCCAAAGCCACCGGCTTCCCCATCGCCAAGATCGCCGCCAAATTGGCGGTGGGCTATACATTGGATGAGCTGGACAATGACATCACCGGTGTGACCCCGGCCTCGTTCGAGCCCACCATCGACTACGTGGTCACCAAGATCCCGCGCTTCACGTTCGAGAAGTTCCCACAGGCCGAAGCGCTGCTGACCACATCGATGAAATCCGTGGGCGAGGCCATGTCCATCGGCCGCTGCTTTGCCGAAAGCTTACAGAAAGGTCTGAGATCCATGGAGACCGGCTTGACCGGGCTCAACGAGGTGGAGATCGAGGGCGCGCCGGACAAGGACGCGATCCGCGCAACGCTGTCGCAGCACATCCCGTACCGCATTCTTTACGTGGCACAGGCCTTCCGCCACGGGCTCAGCCTGGAGGACGTGCAGCGGGCCGCCAAGTTTGACCCGTGGTTCCTGGAACAAATAAAGCATCTGGTCGATGTGGAGGACGAGGTTCGCACGAACGGTTTGCCCAATACCGCGCCCGGCATGTTGCGGATCAAGAAGCTTGGGTTTTCCGACGAGCGCCTGGCGGAGCTCACCGGCAAGACGGCGGCCGAGGTGGCGGCGGCGCGGCGCGCCCTCGACATCAACCCGGTCTTCAAGCGGGTGGACACTTGCGCAGCCGAGTTCCCGTCCCAGACGTCTTATATGTATTCGGTTTACGAGGGTGACGGCATCCATGCGCCGGAATCCGAGGTGGACCCGTCGGACGCCAAGAAAGTGGTGATCCTGGGCGGCGGGCCTAACCGGATCGGCCAAGGGATCGAGTTTGATTATTGCTGTGTCCACGCGGCCTACGCCATGCGCGACGCGGGCTATGAATCCATTATGGTCAACTGCAACCCGGAAACCGTGTCCACAGATTATGACACGTCCGACCGGCTGTATTTTGAGCCGCTGACCGCCGAGGACGTGATCGAACTGATTCGCGCCGAACAGGCCAATGGGACACTGCATGGCGTCATTGTGCAGTTCGGCGGACAGACGCCGCTGAAATTGTCCCAAGCGTTGGAAGATGCGGGTATTCCGATCTTGGGCACATCCCCCGACGCCATCGACCTGGCCGAAGATCGGGAGCGGTTCCAAAAGCTGCTGGAAGATCTGAATCTGCGCCAGCCGCCGAACGGCACCGCCACCTCGGTGGAACAAGCCGAAGAGATCGCGGAACGAATTGGCTATCCGGTGGTAATCCGGCCATCTTACGTGTTGGGCGGCCGCGCCATGGAAATCGTTCATGATGTAGACAGCCTGCGCAATTATATGAGTTCTGCCGTGACCGTGTCCGGCGACTCGCCGGTGTTGATCGACTGGTATCTGCGGGATGCGATTGAGGTCGACGTGGACGCCATCTGCGACGGCGAGGACGTGTTCGTCGCCGGCGTGATGGAACATATCGAGGAAGCCGGCATCCATTCCGGCGATTCCGCCTGTTCGCTGCCGCCGTACACCCTCTCCGACGAGATCGTTGCCGAAATGGAGCGCCAAGCCCGGGAACTGGCATTGGCCCTTGGCGTGGTTGGGTTGATGAACGTGCAGTTCGCCGTGCAGGACGGCCAGGTGTTTATTCTGGAAGTGAACCCCAGGGCCAGCCGCACGGTCCCGTTTGTGGCCAAGGCCACCGGCAGGCCCATCGCCAAGATCGCCGCCCGGGTGATGGCCGGCGAGAAGCTGTCCGGTTTTGATCTCTCGTCCAAAAGCCTCAACGGTCATGTGGCGGTAAAGGAAGCCGTCTTCCCGTTCTCCCGCTTCCCCGGCGTCGACATTATTCTGGGCCCGGAAATGAAATCCACCGGCGAAGTGATGGGCATCGACAGAGACTTCGCCCGCGCCTTCGCCAAGTCGCAATTGGGCGCCGGGATGTTGCTGCCCGAAAGCGGTACGGTCTTTATCTCGGTCAAGGATGCGGACAAGCCGCGGGCCTGCGAATTGGTGCGCAAACTCCAATCCATCGGTTTTGATGTCATGGCGACCAGCGGCACGGTCCGCCATTTTGCCGAGAACGGCATCACCGTCAGCCAGGTCAATAAAGTAACCGAAGGCCGACCCCATTGCGTCGATGCCATCAAGTCCGACGAGGTGCAACTGGTGATCAACACCTCTGACGGGGCGCAGGCCGTGGCCGACAGTTTCTCCATCCGTCAGGCGGCGCTCACCGGGAACGTTCCCCATTATACGACCATGACCGGGGCGGCGGCGGCCATCGACGCCATCGAAGTTGCGCTCAACGATAAATTGAAAGGCGGACTTGCAGTCGCGCCGCTACAGTCATATTCTATCCCTTCAGCTTGATATATTTATGGACGAAATGACCGGTGGGCTGTCCCACGGGCATAGGGTTTCTTTGTTCGTCCCAGGTTGACATTGCGTATCCGCGGCAGGGCTGAATTTCGCCGTGCGCGGCGTCTATCGTGACTAAGACTGGACAAAAAAATGGATAAAATTCCAATGACGGCAGAGGGTTACCAGACCCTCCAAGAGGAAATGAAACGGCTTAAGGTCGAGGAGCGTCCGGCGGTGATCAAGGCGATCGAGGCCGCGCGCGAACACGGCGATTTGTCGGAGAACGCGGAGTATCACGCGGCCCGGGAACGCCAGAGCTTTATCGAAGGCCGGCTGGCCGAGTTGGAAGACGTGATCAGCCGCGCAGACGTGATTGATCCCAAATCCTTGAAGGGCAAGACCATCCGCTTCGGCGCGACGGTGCAATTGGCCGATGAGGATACGGATGAAGAATCCACTTTCCAGATCGTGGGCAGTCATGAATCCGATGTGGAAAGCGGCAAACTGTCGGTGACCTCGCCCCTGTCCCGCGCGTTGATCGGCAAAACCGTCGGCGATTCCGTCGAGGTGACCACCCCCGGCGGTTCCAAATCCTACGAAGTGATCAAGGTCCAGTTTAAGTAAAATATCCGCGTATCTCCCCCCATCCGACCCTTCGGGCCACCTTCCCCCGCAAGGGGGGAAGGCAGTACCCCCGCGCTTCTAACACCAATCCACCTCCCCCTATGACGGGGGAGGTCGAGGGACGTCTCGCGTCCCGAGGGTGGGGGTGATACGCGGGTCTAGCCCGCGCATGACGGTAAAGTAAAACCACAAAGTACACGAAGTTCACGAAGGGAGGGCGGGCTCGATGCGTCTTCGTGCCCTTTGTGTCCTTCGTGGTTAAATAATCCTCTCCCGCAGTCCTATCCGCGTCGTGCCCGACCCGTCCAATTTATCGGGCGGTGGTCTGGTATCAATGGATAGACGTAGAGGGGTCCCCCGACAATCGCTTCGCGAATCGAGGGCGGCGCGTATATGGAATGAATGGGGAGCGCTACTCCCCTACCACCTCCAGCGGCACCGGCACGCCGGGGTCCTGCTTGGAGGCGCGGATGGTCAGCGCCGATTTGACATGCGCCACGTTGGGCGCGGCGGTCAGTTTCTCCGTGACAAAATGCTGGTAGGTCTCCCAGGTCTGGGCGACGATCTTTAACAGGAAATCCGTTTCGCCGGCCAGCATGTGGCATTCACGCACTTCCGGCCAACTGCCGACCAGGTCTTCGAAGGCGACCAAGTCCGGTTCCGCCTGGCTGTGCAGACCCACCTGGGCGAACACGGTAACGTTGTAGCCCAGCGCGCCCGGCTCCAAATCCGCGTGATAGCCCTTGATATAGCCGGCTTCTTCCAGGGCGCGGACCCGGCGCAGACACGGCGGCGCTGAAATGCCGACGCCGCGCGCCAGCTCCACATTGGTGATGCGGCCGTTGGCCTGCAAATCCCGGAGAATTTTGCGGTCGATCTGGTCGAGTTTGACCCGGCTGGACGTATCGTCTGACACGCTGATTTCCCGAAGGACCTCCCTGACTGGCGGCCCCCGTTTATTTATAGATGTTTGGGATCAAAGGGGGCGGTGTTCTTTTTCTGCGCAACATTATTGCGTGGGTAATATTATTACCCAAACCGGCCTCGCGCAATATTATTGCGCGGCCGCCATCTCACTGGCCTGTGAGCCCCACGCACCGATTGGGTGGCTTGCGCGGGCGCGCCGGACTTTCTATGTATAACGGGAGCCGGGCGGGCGGATGTTGCGCCCCATCCCCGGCCCGAATTTCATCCGGTTCAGCCTCGTTTCGAAAGACAAACCCATGGCCAACATTCACAGCAAAGTTCTTATTCTCGGTTCCGGCGCGGCCGGTCTGACAGCGGCGATTTACACCGCGCGCGCCAGCCTGGAACCCACCCTGGTGCACGGTATGCAGCCCGGCGGGCAGATGACCATTACTACCGATGTGGAGAACTATCCGGGTTTTGCCGACGTGATCCAGGGCCCCTGGCTGATGGAGCAGATGCAGGCCCAGGCGGAGAATGTGGGCACAAAGATGATCGCCGACATGATTACCAAGTGTGACTTGTCCAAGCGGCCGTTTACCCTGACCGGGGATTCCGGCGACACCTATACCTGCGATGCGCTGATCGTCGCCACCGGCGCCCAAGCCAAGTGGCTGGGCCTGGAGAGCGAGATGACCTATCAGGGCTTCGGCGTGTCGGCCTGCGCCACCTGTGACGGCTTTTTCTACCGGGAAAAGAAAGTGGCGGTGATCGGCGGCGGCAACACGGCGGTTGAAGAAGCACTGTACCTCACCAATCATGCCTCCAAGGTCACCCTGATCCACCGCCGGGATGAGCTGCGCGCCGAAAAAATCCTGCAGGACCGGTTGTTCAACCATCCGAAGATCAAGGTGATGTGGGACACTGTCCTGGAGGAAGTCACCGGCGAGACGTCCGGGCCCATGCCGTCGGTCACCGGCATCAAGGTGAAGAACGTGAACTCCGGCGAGGTTACCGAGATGGCGCTGGACGGCGTGTTCGTCGCCATCGGCCACAAGCCCAATACGGATCTGTTTGAAGGGCAGCTCAAGACCGACAATGACGGCTATCTGATCACCAAGCCCGACAGCACGGCGACCGATATCCCCGGCGTATTCGCGGCCGGTGACGTGCAGGATCATGTGTTCCGCCAGGCCGTGACGGCGGCCGGCACCGGCTGCATGGCGGCGCTGGAGACGGAAAAATATCTGGCCGGGCTCGAGGACGGCGAAAAAGCCGCCGCCGAATAGCGTAAAAGGACATATGCGGGCGATAAAACCATCGCCTTCCCCGCCCGATTGGTTATATAACTAATCCAACGAACGTGCCGCGCCGGTCTTTGGTCTTGGCGAACGGCAGGGGGGCGGCCGGGGAAGCCGTCCGAACTGGGGGCTCCGACTCATGGACTGGGATAAGCTGAGAATTTTTCACGCGGTCGCCGAAGCGGGCAGCTTTACCCATGCCGGCGAGGCCTTGAACCTAAGCCAATCTGCGGTCAGCCGGCAGATCAGTTCCCTCGAACAAAGCCTGGGAGTCCCCCTGTTTCACCGCCATGCGCGGGGATTGATCCTGACCGAACAGGGGGAAAGCCTCTATCTCACGGCGCATGAGGTGTATCATCAGCTTTCCATGGCGGAGGCGCAACTCACCGAGAGTAAGGAACGCCCGGAAGGCCCCTTGCGGATCACCACCACGGTCGGTTTCGGCTCGGTTTGGCTCACGCCGCGCATCAAGGAGTTCATGGATACCTATCCGGAGATCGATGTCAGCATCATTCTGGTTTATGACGATCTTGACCTGGCCATGCGGGAAGCGGATGTGGCGATCCGGCTAACGCCGCCGCGTCAGCCGGACCTGATCCAACGCCATTTGATGAGCATCCGCCACAGCGTATTTGCCTCTTCCGACTATCTGAAAGAACATGGCATGCCGCAAAGTGTGAAGGATTTGGACCGCCACAAGATCATTACCTTTGGTGAAGAGGTGGGGGATCAGACGGCGCTTATTCCGTCCCTGAATTTCCTGATGACGGAAGGCCGGGACGAAGACAATCCGCGGAAACCGGTCCTCAAGGTCAATAATATTTATGGCATCTACCGGGCGGTGTTGAGCGGCCTCGGCATCGGCGCGCTGCCGGACTATTTCTTCGAGGGTTCTTCGTCGTTGGTGCGCATTCTGCCGGAGGTCCAGAGTCCGCCAACAGAGGTCTATTTCGTCTATCCGGAAGAGTTGCGTCAATCGGCCAGGATTGCCGTTTTTAGAGACTTTTTGGTCCGAAAAGTCCTCGAATCTAGGAAATAGTCGTCAATTTCCCCATGGTTTACCCACTAGTTATGGCCGGAAACCCCTAGAATTCCGCCAATTTCTTTTGCTATGCATAAAAAGCATGGGTGCGATGCGGAATGGGCACTGGCGTCCGGGCAGTCTGTAACCTATCTTTACTTCATCAACGGCTGAGGTCGTTGTACTTCTGGGCGCAAGGCCCGGAAGGAAGGGTCTTCGGACCCTACGTCTCCCAGACGTGAAGCCTCCCTGTTAAAACTCGCCCCCGGAAGCCTTGGTTTCCGGGGGATTTTTCTTTTTTCGCGGCATGACGTAGCAGGGCGATTTTCAAAAATGGACACAGAATGGACACAATAATCCGTTGTTGAACGCGGATATTGGCTTGGCCCTCTGGCTCCTGCTTTGCGCCCACCATAGCCCTTTGAGACTCAGACAGGTGGCGGCGGTGTAGGTTGAGGCGGATGACATGGCCTACCACCCCACCCCCGACTCCGCCCCCCGGCGGGGGGGCGAGCGCACTCGCGTACTTCCATTTAGTGCCCCCCGACAAATTTTTTCAGATTTGAAAAGTTACCTCGACCAGAGAATTTGCGATCAACCTTTCTGCCTTCTCCGTCAACGGGCAACCGGCGTCGCTGCCGTTAACGATCCGCAAGGTTCGTAACGCCAACTGCAATTGAATACCCGCATCCTGCACATCAACGGCAGGACGCGCCGCTATTAAATCTGTCAGGACGTCCAGAGAGCCGTGGAGCGCGTCGTATTGCCTTCCCTCGCAATCGGTGTCCCGTAGACGCCTCGCGTTTTCGCCTCATCTCTTATGTTTCAACCAATATTCCATCCAAGGTTCCGGTGGTTCTTTGCCCGCCTTTTCGTCCGCCAAAACATTACGTATCCAGACTTCTCTCTGTTCTACGGACGCATGGCTCCAACGCTCCCAATCGTAGTCACCCAACTTAGCCCTCTCGCCATCTTTCTGTACATGCAACCAAAATGCATAGGCAAAAAAACACGCACCGACAGGAAGAAAGACAATAGAAGTCAACACTCCCCATATCATGATGGTGTAAAACTTCTTATGATATGGACCGAACTTATCTAACCACCCAAACATCAACACCTACCCCAACACCCGATAAACACTCATTGCCTCTACAAACAACCTCAGGAATCGACAGATTTCCACAGAGACATTAACCCACTGTAATGGCATGGTTAAAGAGTTACCTACCTAGTGGTGTTTTGAGGCAATGATTGACCCAAATTAGTGATTTATCGATGAGATCAATGAAGCGGAAGCTAGAGATTCTGGACAAGGCTCAGACGGACGAGCGGCTGACGCCGGAACAGAGGGCGCAAGCCAAGAAACTGGCGGATCAGGGGCGGCAGATAGAGAAGCGGCGGGACCGGTTTATGAGCAAACTGACAGCAAGTCCAAAAGCAATGGATGCATTGAATAGGGCAATCGATCGGCTTGCGGATATAGAAAATGATCCAAAAGAGCGCACGCGGTTGAGGCGATTAGCGAAGGCGGATGTCTCTCACGAGGGCGAAAATATCGAAGTTCAATCAAAGACTGTAGACGCTAATCGAAGCAGTTCTGATAAGGATCAGGACGAAGATTGTCCTTCCCCCCTATAACAGGACCGGGTTTGATATAATTCCCTAACTTAAATC
>CAZSXT010000051.1:0-14887 GCA_964611435.1 uncultured Rhodospirillaceae bacterium
GGCCGGGATTACGCCCTGGCCTTTGCCGAGGCCGGCGCGGTCCCGGTGCTGGCGGAAATCAACCCCGACAATCTCGATAGCGTTGCCAACGAGGTGCGTGCCGCGGGCGGTGATTGCCTCGCTGCGCAGACCGACGTGGGCGATCCGGACTCGGCGCAGGCCATGGTGGACCAGGCCTTGACGGCCTACGGCAAGATCGATGTGTTGATCAACAACGCGGCGATTTTTGCTTCCATCCCCAGCCGGCCGTTCGATGAAATCCCGTTCGAGGAATGGCAGGCGGTGCTGCATGTGAACATCACCGGCTCATACCTCTGCGGAAAGTCCGTGGCGCCGGCCATGCGAAAGGCGGGCGAAGGACGGATCATCAATATCTCTTCCGGCACCGTGCCCCAGGGCGCGCCCGGCTTCATGCACTATGTCACCTCCAAGGCGGCGGTCATCGGCATGACCCGGGTGATGGCGCGGGAGCTCGGCGATCACAATATCAATGTGAACGCGATCATGCCCGGCTATACGGTGACCGAAATCGACCACGCCAGCATGAACGACGATCTGCACGAAATGATCACCAGCCACCGGTTGCTGAAGCGCCATGAGACGCCCGACGACCTGATCGGCCTCGCGCTGTTTCTCTCCTCGCCGGCCAGCTCGTTCATCAGCGGGCAGACCATTGCCTGCTGCGGCGGCGAGGTCATGCTTTAGCCGGTGGCCGCTCCAAATTGACGGTGGGGAGCAGGGCATTGTTCCGCCCCGGCATGACCCGGCGATAACTCACGGCTTCCGCGATGTGGACCCGGCGGACATCTCCCTCTCCGTCCAGGTCGGCGAGGGTCCGCGCGACGCGCAGCACCCGGTGATAGCCCCGCGCGGTCAGGTGCAATAGCTCCGCCGCCTCCGTCAAAAGCTTCCTTCCCTCGGAATCGGGTGCGGCGACGTCTTCCAGCAGCCGTCCGTCGGCGGCGGCATTGGTGCGGATCGGCTGTTCGCCGCCGGTGTTTTTGAACCGCGCCAACTGACGCGCCCGTGCATTGGCGACGCGGGCCGCCACGTCCGTGGAGCTTTCCGCCGGGGGCGGCAGGCTGAGATCGGCGGGCAGGACCGGCGGCACCTCCACATGCAGATCTATCCGGTCGAACAACGGCCCGGAAATGCGGGACTGATAATCCGCGCCGCATTGGGGCGCGCGGTTGCACGCCTGCGCCGCGTCCCCCAAATAGCCGCAGCGGCAGGGGTTCATCGCCGCGATCAGTTGAAACCGGGCGGGATACGAAATATGCGCATTGGCGCGGGCCACCATCGTGTGGCCGGTCTCCAACGGCTGGCGGAGCGCCTCCAGGGCGGCGCGCAGAAACTCCGGCAGCTCGTCTAGAAACAAAACGCCCAGATGCGCGAGGGACACTTCGCCCGGTTTGGCGCGCAAGCCGCCGCCGACCAGCGCCGGCATGGATGCCGAATGATGGGGGGCGCGGAATGGGCGCTGGCGGATAAGTCTTCCCCCTTCCAACACCCCGGCGACGCTGTGAATCATGCTGACCTCCAGCGCCTCCGCCGGGTCCAGATCTGGCAGGATGCCGGGCAGGCGCGCCGCCATCATGGATTTGCCCGATCCGGGCGGCCCGCTCATCAGCATGTTGTGGCCACCGGCCGCCGCAATCTCGAGGGCGCGCTTGGCGCTTTCTTGGCCTTTGATATCGACAAGGTCGAGGTGATGATGATCGGCGGCCGCCAGTTTGGGTTCGGGCGGGGACAGGAGTTGATGGCCCTTGAAATGATTGATCAATGACAACAGCGTCGGCGGGGCGAGGACCTCCAGCCGGCCGGCCCAAGCCGCCTCGCCACCCTGCACGCCGGGACAGATCAACCCCAAATCTTTGCTGTTAGCGTGAATGGCGGCGGGCAGAACGCCGGCGACAGCGGCCAGCTTGCCGTCCAGCGCCAGCTCACCCAGCGCCGCAAAGCCCGCCAATTCGTCTTGGGGGATCACCCCCATGGCCGCCAGCAAGGCCAGCGCGATGGGCAGGTCGAAGTGACTGCCCTCCTTGATCAGGTCGGCCGGCGACAAGTTGACCGTGATCCGGTCCGGCGGTAGATCGAGACCGATGGCCACCAAGGCGGCGCGTACGCGTTCACGGGATTCGCCGACTGCCTTGTCGGGCAGGCCGACAATGGTGAAAGCCGGATTTCCCGCCGCCATTTGCACCTGCACATCGACGGCAAGCACATCAATGCCTTGAAAGGCGACCGTATTTATCCGCGCAACCATATCCCCCCTATGGCGGGGCCAGAGGGGTGTTTGGGGACACACCACGTAATTAATTTGACGGCTTTGCTGCGCCCGGCCTAAACAGGGGCATGTCTTCCGAAAAAATTCAGGCGGTCACCACCTTCCACGCGGACGGTTATGACCAATATGGAAAAAGGTTTCTGGAGAGCTTCGACGCTCACTGGCCGGCCGGCGTGATGCTCCATATCTACTGCGAAGACATCGCGCCGGCGGAACAAAGTGCCCGCTTCGTCTATCACGATCTGGCCGACGATGCTGAACTCGCCGCGTTCAAACAACGCCACGCGGCCACCCCAAAACATCGGGGCATATTGGAGGATGGGGATTATGGCTACCGCTGGGACGCGGTGCGCTTCGCCCACAAGGTGTTCGCCCTGACCGGCTGCGCGCTGGGCCCGGCGGGGACCGAGGGCCGGCTGTTCTGGATTGATGCGGATACGGTGACCCATTCGGCGGTGCCGGATTTCCTGTTCGCCGCCATCCTGCCG
Organism: uncultured Rhodospirillaceae bacterium; assembly: GCA_964611435.1. Taxonomy (GTDB): domain Bacteria; phylum Pseudomonadota; class Alphaproteobacteria; order Rhodospirillales; family UBA2165; genus JAYPHU01. The sequence continues at coordinate 2,776 of CAZSXT010000051.1, forward strand.
GATCATGTGTATACGAGTTACCTGGGCCGGCCCCACGCCTATCCCGAATGCGGCTTTGTGGGCTACCGGCTGGATCATCCGGCGCACGCCGAGTTCATGACCTTCTGGCGAGGGCTCTATCTGAACGACAAATTATTTGAGCTGCCGGAATGGCATGATTCATATGTCTATGATCTGGTCCGCCGGACGTTTGAGGAAAAAGGCAAGTTCTCAAGCCTCGATATCGCGGTCACCGCGCCGCCGTCGGATCACCCGTTCGTCAACTCGATCCTGGGTCAGTATATGGACCACCTCAAAGGCAGCGAGCGCAAAGAGGCGGGGGGGTCTTTCGCAGAGGATTATGTGGGGAAAGCGGAGTAGGTCAACGCCGGTCCATATGCCATGGCGTCACAGAGCACCCCCTCATCCCCTGTGTCCGGGGTTGCCCCGTCCACAGGGACTTCCCCCGCAAGGGGGGAAGAATTTCTCACCTGGACATCACTAATGATTTTTAGGAATGGGTGAATGCCTGGCCGCCCCGGTCTGCCTTCCCCCCTTGCGGGGGAAGGTGGCCCGGAGGGCCGGATGGGGGGAGGTAAGCGCTACTCCTCAGTTCGATGGAGCTTGCTTTCGATCGCATCCCAGATGTCGGCTTCAAGGCAGGTGCCGTCGAAGTGGTTGATCTCCTGCAGGCAGGTGGGTGAGGTGACATTGATCTCCGTCATGTAATCGCCGATCACGTCGATGCCGACAAAAATCAGCCCCTTTTCCTGCAGCGCGGGCCCGATGGCCTCGCAGATTTCCTGTTCCCTGGTCGTCAACGTGGTTTTCTCCGCGCTCCCGCCCACATGTAGATTGGACCGGCTTTCCCCCGCAGCGGGCACCCGGTTAAGCGCGCCGGCCGGTTTGCCGTCGATCAGGATAATACGCTTATCGCCGTCGCGGACGGCGGGTTCATAGCGCTGGACGATGATGGGCTCCCGGTAGAGCTGGGTGAACAGTTCCAACAGCGAATTGATATTCTCGTCGCCCGGGCCGATATGGAACACGCCGGCGCCGCCATTGCCGAAAAGGGGCTTGATGATCAGGTCTTTGTGTTCCTCGCGGAACGCCATGATCTGCTCCTGGTTCGAGGTGATGATGGTTGGCGGCATCAGTTCCGGGAAATGGGTGACGAACAGTTTCTCTGGCGCGTTGCGGACGCTGACCGGATCATTCACCACCAGGGTTTCCGGGTGTACATGCTCCAGCAAATGGGTGGCCGTGATATAGGCCATGTCGAAGGGCGGGTCCTGGCGCATCAGCACCACGTCGGCCAGGGCCAGATCGATCCATTCCTGTTGGCCGAGGGTAAAATGATCGCCATCGACCCGGCGCACCTGTAGCGGCCGCGCGCCCGCCATAATCCGGCCGTTTGTCAGGGCCAGGTCCTGGGGCAGATAATGATATAGGCTGTGGCCTCGTTTCTGCGCTTCCAGGGCGAGCACAAAGGTGCTGTCGGCGCTGATATCGATCGCGTCGATTGGATCCATTTGAATGGCGACAAGAAGACTCATGATCGGGCCCGCTGAATAATTTTTATGCAGGCCTATTGTCTAAGAAGGGAGGTCTCTACACAACGATGAAAAAACGTGCGGCGTTTTGCCGTGTCAGGTCTTGCCGTCCGGTCTCAGGTTTTCTCTTCGAAAGCCTTTTTCTTCAGGCGCACGTGGCTGACAACCTTTTTCACGTGATCCACCGAATTGGCGTGGGCGACTACCTTGTCCAGTTCCGCCTGATCCTGAGCAATGCCGATCAAATAGATGACACCGTTGACTGTCTCAATGACATAATTGATGGAGAGGATGTCTTCATCAAAGGTCATCTTGGATTTGAGCTGCGCCGTGATCCAGGTGTCTTGGGCATAGGCGCTGGCGGTTCCGTCCTTATCGCTCTGAATTTCGTTGATGACCTCCGTAACGCCGTCCACCTGGTAGGCGAGTTTAACCGCCTGGTCGGAGAGACCGGTATTGGTGGTCGAGCCGGTTAGTAAAACCCGGCCTTCATATACCTCGACGCCGATGGTGGTCGTCAGTTTAAGTCCGGCGTTCAAAAACTTGTCTAAAACCAGCGCCTCCACCCGCAGGTCCTTGGCCCGGCCTTTGACGCCCCGCTCCTGCGCCGCGGCCACACCGACGGTTGCGCCTGCGCCGACGACCGCGCCGCAGCCGCTGAGCCCGCCTGTCATCAGGACAATCAGGACAAGGGGTATAACTTTCCGGTAGGAGGCGAACAGGGCATTCATCTTGGACATCCTAGTAAAATTTGATCGCGCGGAGCGCACCCCGCGTGTGCCGGTTATTCCCCAGTCTCGGTTAAAAAATTGTCAATTTGATGACGCCCGGTGGGCCGGACCGCTAGTCCCAACCCGGCCGCCACGCCTGAATCAAGTGTTCCGGCCAATTCCGCCGGCCCACGACAATAATATCGAACCGTAGGCGGTGCCGGTGATAGCGCCGGTTGTGACTGATAAATGTACCCGCGGCGGACTCGATTCGCCGTCGCTGACGGGGTGTAACGGCGGCTAGGGCCTGGGCCCGGTCGTCCCTGGCCTTGACCTCGACAAAGGCTACGACGGATCCGCGGGCGGCGATCAAATCAATTTCACCGCCGGTGGCCTTATAGCGGCGGGTCAAAATTCGGTAACCCTTTAGTCGCAGATACCAGGCGGCCAAGATTTCGCTGCGCGCCCCCCGTTGATACGCTCGGCGGCGGGATGCCGAGGCGGCGGTCATTTGTTCTTCGCCAATCCCAGGGCGCGGTCATAGAGAATTTTACGGGACTGGCCAGTGCGCGCCGCCGCCTCTCGGGCAGCGTCACGTACACTCATGCTGGTCAAGAGCTCGGCCAGCAAGTTATCTACCGCCTCTTCGGTCCATTCTGCATTTTTCTCCGGCGCGCCGACCACCACCACAATCTCCCCCTTGGGCGCACCCGCGTTTTGGTAGTGCTCCGCCAGGCCGGACAAGTTGTCCCGGCGAAGCTCTTCATGAAGTTTGGTGAGTTCCCTGGCGACCGCGGCGGGCCTATCGCCGAGCACCACAGCCATGTCTGTCAGGCTTGCTGCCAGTCGTTTAGCGCTTTCGTAAAAAATCAGACTGGCCGGCACGCCTGCAATGTTCTCTAGGACTTTTGTGCGTTGACCGTGTTTGGAAGGCAGATAGCCGGCAAAAAGAAACCGGTCGGTCGGTTGGCCGGAGAGGACAAGCCCAGTCAGCGCAGCGTTGGCGCCGGGGATCACGGTCACCGGGATGTCTTCATCGATGCAGGCCTGCACCAGCTTGTAGCCGGGGTCGGAAATGCCCGGCAGGCCGGCGTCCGACACAAGGGCAATTGCCGCGCCACCCTTTAGGCGGGCCGTCAATCCGTCGCGGGCTCTATCCCCGGTATGATCGTCGTAGCGGGTCATCCTGGTGTCTATGGCGTAGCGAGAGAGGATTTTTCCGGTGACCCGCGTATCTTCGCAGGCAATTTCGTCCGCCCCGTTTAACGTGTCGAGGGCGCGGAGCGTGATGTCGCGGAGATTGCCGATGGGCGTGGCAACCACATAGAGCCCCGGTGGCAGGGACAGGTCCCGGTCGATGGGATCGGTCATAATTCCGCCCCCTTCATATGATCGTATATTGCCGTCAATGGGTATACCGTTTTGCCTGCGCCATGTTTACTTGGGCGCGCGGTTTGAATAGGCTGCAGGCGGGTCCCCAACAATCGTGGGCGAAAGTGCCTGCGTTAGTGAAAAAGATGATAGAGACATGAACTGGTCGCCTGTAGGATGGATCGGACGGTTGGCGTGGCCCCAAATTATGCGGTCTGGTATGGCCGCTGTTTTGCTTGCCGTGCTTGCCGCCTGCAATGCCCAGACTTCTCAATCTCCGCAAAGAGTACAGGTCCCCGCGGGCCAGTTAAACCCCATTCCACCGGGTGCGCCGCCGCTGGCCTCCGTTCCGCCGCCCGGCCCGGCAACGCCGAACGGGGCATTGCCGCAGCCGCAATTGAACCGGCAGGCGGGCCTGATGCCGCCGGCATCTTCTGCGACCGGCCAGTCCCGGTTTCAACCGATCCCGCAAGGCGCGGGGTCCAGGCGGCCCCAAGCAGCTGCATCTCCGGCCGAGCGGGAAGATGAACTGTCCGAGTTCAGTTTGGATCGGAAGCTGGCGCAACAGGGTATCGGGGGTGAAGAGACTTCGCTTCGGGACAACCGGTTCGCCGCCCCGCCACCGCCGCCAGTCAGTTCAAGCATTCCCAGAGTCGCGATCCTGTTGCCGTTGAGCGGCCAGCACGCCGCCCTGGGTCAGGCCATGCTGAATGCCGCGCAACTGGCCCTTTTTCATTTTGCCGATAAGTCATTCGAGCTCCTGCCACACGACACCCGGGGTACGCCCCAGGGCGCTGCCGATGCGGCCTCATTGGCCATCGGTGATGGCGCGGCGTTGATTCTGGGGCCGTTGTTTTCCAGCTCCGTCGATGCGGTGAAGCCGGCTGCCGAAGCCGCCGGGCTGTCGGTGATTTCCTTTTCCAATGATCAACGCGTTTCCGGCGGCAACGTGTTTACCATGGGGTTCCGCCCGGAAGAACAAGTCTCCCAGGTGGTGCGTTATGCTTTCGGCAAGGGGCTGCGCCGGTTTGCGCTATTGGCCCCGGATAACAGCTATGGCCAAACCGTGGTCGAGGCGCTGGGCAACACGGTCAGTCAATTAGGGGCGGAAATTGCCGATACGGCGTTTTATGATCCTTTTGCCAATGATTTTGAGCCGTTGATCCGGCGATTGGCGGATTATGATGTCCGCCGCCAAAACCTGTTGGATCAGCGTAAGGACCTGGAGGCGCGGGATGACGAGGTCGCGCAACAGGCCCTGAAACGATTGGAAAACCTTCAAACTCTGGGCGATGTGCCGTTCGATGCGTTGTTGATTGCCGATGGCGGCAAGCGCCTGCAGGCCTTGGCGGCGCTGTTGCCCTATTACGATATCGATCCAAAGAAAACCCGGATGCTGGGAACGGGCCAATGGGATGTGGCCGGCATCGGGGCGGAGCCCGCGTTGGTGGGTGGCTGGTTTGCCGCCCCCTCGGCCCTGGCCCGGCGAACGCTTGAGACTCAATACCAGGAAATTTATGGGTCAAAACCACCCCGGCTGGTGACGCTTGCCTATGATGCGACGGCGCTCGCCGCCGTGTTTGTGAAATCCGACGGAAAATTCAATCCGGCGGAAATCACCGCCGCCCAGGGATTTTCCGGCCGGGACGGCATATTCCGATTCACGCCCTACGGATTTGCCCAGCGCGGTCTGGCGATTCATGAAGTGCGCACCCGGTCCAACCGGGAAATCCGCAAGGCGCCCACCAGTTTCGAAAACATAATAAATTAAACAAGCAGTGCGCCGAGCACGGCATTCAGCCGCAGACGCCCGGCTGGCGTGGCTTTCAGTCGCGTATCGGTTACTTCCAGGAAACCGCCCTCCACAAGACGGGATATTGTTTCCGGCGCAAATTGCTCCCGGAGAGACCCGCCGGTGAGATTCTCGAAACGTTCCAGGGAAATTCCGTTCCGTAACCGCAATCCCATCAGAATCAGTTCATCCCGGCGTTCTATAGATGACAGTTTGTGCCGTTTTTGGACACCTGATCCCGTATTATTTACCTGTGTCAGCCATTGGGCCGGATTGCGAAACGCCTGAATTGTTTCAGTCGTTGACCCGATTTCGGCAGCAGATGCCGTCAAACGTCCGTGGGCGCCGGGGCCGATACCGAGATAGTCCCCGCCCTGCCAATAGACCAGATTGTGCCGGCATTCCTCGCCCGTGGCGGCGTGGTTGGAGATTTCGTAACCCGGTAACCTAGCGTCTTCCAGAATTTCTTGGGTCAATTCAAAGAGCGCCGACCCGGCGTCTTCGTCCGCAGCAGCCACCCTCTGGCGATGAAAGTCGGTGCCCGGTTCGATGGTGAGTTGATAGAGCGACAGGTGTGTGGGCCCATAGTCCAACGCTTCGCCCAGTTCTAGCCGCCAATCCTCCACCGATTGACCGGGCCGGGCATAGATCAGGTCAAAGGACCAGCGATCAAAAAGTTTCGACGCCGAGTCAATTGCCGACCGTCCGCTTGCGGCGGTATGGGGCCGGCCCAGGAACACCAAGTCTTCGTCCCGAAACGATTGTACGCCGATGGATAAACGATTCACCCCGGCGGCCGAAAACCTCTCAAAAACGGCAATTTCCGCCGAAGATGGGTTGGCTTCGGCGGTGATTTCAAGGTCATCCGCGACCACCCAGTTGGTTTTTATATGGCTAATGACCGTCGCCATCAGCTTGGGCGGCATCAGCGTTGGGGTGCCGCCCCCAAAGAAAACACTGGTCACCGTCCGCCCTCTTGTTTCGGCGAGGTAATAATCCAGCTCTTTCAGGTAAGCGTCTCGCCAGGCAACTACGTCGATCTCGGACGCCACATGGCTGTTGAAGTCGCAATACGGGCACTTCGATTCGCAAAACGGCCAGTGGATATAAATGCCGAATGGCATATTCGAATTATCCCGTTGATATATTTAGGGGCCGTCCCCTATGAAAAACATCTTTCGACCAGTTTCTTAAAAGCGTCCGCCCGGTGGCTGATGTCATGTTTCCTGGCCTGATCCATCTCACCGAAGGTCTCGGTCAGACCGTCGGGGACAAACATCGGGTCATATCCAAACCCCAAATTGCCTCGCGGTGGCCAGACCAGGGCGCCATATACGGCGCCTTCCACCGTCTCGCAGTGTCCATCTGGCCAGCACAGGCTGAGCGCGCAGGCGAAATGGGCCGTCCGGTCCGGATTATCCCCCAGCTTCTCCTCGACCAGGCCCATGGCCATCTCGAAATCCTTATCCGGCCCGCCCCAGCGGGCGGAATAAATGCCTGGGTCCCCGTTCAGCGCGTGGACGGCGAGACCCGAATCGTCGGCCAGGGCGACGTGACCCGAGCCCAGGGCAGATGCACGCGCCTTTAATTCCGCATTTGCGATGAAGGTCGTGCCGGTTTCCTCCGGTTCGGGCAGGCCCAACGCGCCTGCTGAAACAACGTCCGCCCCGAACGGCGATAGCAAATCATTGATTTCACGGACTTTTCCGGGATTATGGCTGGCGATCACCAGGGTGCCGCCGTCAAATTTCCGCACCATCTAGTCGACGCCCAGCGATTTCTTTTGCGCAAAAACAAGTTCGCCGATTCCCTTCTTCGCGAGGGATAAAAGTTCGCCAAACTGGTCCTCGGAGAAGGGCTTGTCCTCTGCGGTGCCTTGAATTTCGACGATGCCACCGGCATCGGTGAGCACAAAGTTGGCGTCGGCTTGTGCCGCACTGTCCTCTGGATAATCCAGATCCAGAACAGGGACGCCTTCATAAAGGCCACAAGAGACCGCCGCGACCCAGCCGTGGAACGGCATTTCCGTTAGAAGTCCCAACTTTTGCACGGTCTGGCAGGCCTGATAGAGGGCGACAAAACCGCCGGTGACCGAGCCCGTGCGGGTGCCGCCGTCGGCTTGCAACACATCGCAGTCGATTTTGACCTGCAGCTCGCCCAGCTTTCGAAGATCAGTGACCGCCCGCAAACTGCGGCCGATCAGCCGCTGAATTTCCATGGTCCGGCCCCCTTGTCTCCCGCGCGCCGCCTCCCGCGCGGTACGATCCCCGGTGGAGCGGGGCAGCATGCCGTATTCCGCCGTCACCCAGCCATGGCCCTTGTCCCGGAGCCAGCCCGGCAACCTGTCTTCGACCGTGGCCGTGCAGAGCACATGGGTGTCGCCGAACTTGGCCAGGCACGAGCCTTCCGCATGTTTGTTGACGGAAATCTCCAGAGAGATATCGCGAAGCTGGTCGGGTGCGCGGCCGGAGGGTCTCATAATATATGTGCTTTCAAAGTGGAGGACGGCGGTTGCGCGAAACCTACCCAAGGCGGGGTGGTCCGTCCAGAACCGATTCGATAACCCGGCGCGCGTTTCGTTGACGGCGACCGGCGGCGAAACTAAATTCCTTGCGCGGCGGATATTGCCGCCCAAATAGGCACATCAGACAGAGCAATTTTTATCGTCTAGGACGAATAAGCCGGATGAGCACCAAGCGCCCCGCATTAGGAGAGTTAAACGACCGGTCCCGCGAAATATTCTCGCGGATCGTCGATGCCTATGTGGAAACCGGGGGCCCCATTGGCTCGCGTACCCTTTCCCAACGGCTCAGCACATCCTTGTCGCCGGCGACCATTCGCAACGTGATGGCGGATTTGGAAGATGCGGGCTTTCTGTTTTCGCCTCATACCTCGGCCGGACGCCTGCCTACCGAACGTGGCCTGCAGATGTTCGTCGACGGATTGTTGGAGATCGGCAACCTGGCGTCTCAGGAACAGGAAAGCCTGGAACAGCAATTAGCCGGTTCCGGTCAAAGCTTGGATAAAGTTTTGGAAAGCGCGACGGCGACCCTGTCCGGCCTGTCCCACTGCGCCGGCATCGTCATGGCGCCTAAAACCGAGGCGCTGCTCAAGCATATTGAATTTGTTCATCTCAATCCGGGGCGCGCCTTGGTCATTATGGTGACCGCCGAAGGCATCGTCGAAAACCGAATCATCGAGGTGCCGGCGGATGTGCCGCCCTCCGCGTTTGCCGAGGCGACCAATTACCTGAACGCGCGGCTGGTCGGCCAAACCTTGGACGAGGCGCGCACCAAACTCGCTAAGCTGCTGGAACGGGATCGGGCACAATTGGATTCGCTGGCCGCCAAAGTGGTGGAAATGGGTCTGGCGACTTGGGCTGGTGGGGAAAAGGGCGGTAACTTGATCGTCAGCGGCCATGCCAATTTACTGGAGGACGTCAGCGCCGCCGAGGATCTGGAACATATTCGCGCGCTGTTCTCTGCGCTGGAAACCAACGAGCTGATGCTTAAGGTGCTCGACATGACCGACCGGGCGGAAGGCGTGCAAATCTTCATTGGCGCGGACAACGATCTCTTTAATCTCTCCGGGTGCTCCTTTATTGTCGCGCCCTACAATTCAAGTCAGAACAATGTGGTCGGCGCGATCGGCGTGATCGGCCCGACCCGCATGAATTATGCCCGGATCATTCCCATGGTGGATTACACGGCCAAACTGATCGGCCGGGTGATCGGGTGACGTCAACGAGTAGGGAAGACCATGACCGAAGACCAAAAAGACGACCAACCGAAAGAAAACCCTGAAGAGCAAGCGGCTGGCGATGAAACGCCGGAAGACGTGGACGCCGCCATCTCCGAGGAAATTAGCGCTGAAGCGGCTGCCGATGAGGCCGGAGAAGACCGGCCGCCAACCTACGAAGAACTTGCGTCCGAGGTTGCGGCCCTTAAGGATCAATTGCTGCGCGCCCTGGCCGAAGCGGAGAACGTGCGCCGCCGCTCCGAGCGGGAAAAGGCGGACGCATCCAAATACGCCATCGCCAACTTCGCCCGCTCCGTTTTATCGGTGGCGGACAATCTGCGCCGGGCCATGGAAAGCGTCGGCGAAGAGGCCCGCCAGGGCAGTGAAGACCTCAACAATCTTTACGTCGGCATCGAAATGACCGCCAGCGAGATCGACACAGTCTACGAACAGTTCGGTATTAAGCCGGTGGAGGCCTTGGGCAAAAAATTTGACCACAACTTCCACCAGGCCATGTTCGAGGTAGAGGACCCGTCCCAGCCCGCCGGCATGGTGGTGCAGGAAATGCAGCGGGGCTACGTGATTCAGGATCGTCTGCTGCGACCGGCCATGGTCGGTGTATCCAAGGGTGGGCCCAAGATGGAAGACCTAGCGCCCGAAGAAGCGCCGGCTGATGAATCGGCTGAGGGCAGCGATAAAACCGCCGGGGTTAAGTCGTCCGCGTATGCGAAGCAATCCGATGCCGCCGACCGGGAAGCCGAAGGCGCCGCCCCCGAGCTCGATAAGGAGCTTTGACGCCACCGGCGTCATGCCCGACCCGCGAAGCGGTTGTCGGGTATCTCTTTCAAGCGATTCCCCCATCCGGCCCTACGGGCCACCTTCCCCCGCAAGGGGGGAAGGGGTTTCCAGCGCATGCCGCCCCTCTTCCCCCCTTGCGGGGGAAGTCCCGCAGCGAAGCGAAGGGGATGGGGGGGTATTTCTCCGCGTGCCCATGTTAATCACCCCTCCCTTTCCAGTGCGTCACCCCCGAGCCTGCCTGCGCGTAGCTTCGGCGGAGGCAGGTTGGCAAAGCCAAGTCTCGGGGGACCATGGATATCTCCGGTGAACGTTGAATGGACCCCCGACAACCGCTATGCGGGCCGGGGGTGACGCGGTGGAGAGGCGACAGAGAGCGAACGAGAACCTTCGTGATCTTCGTGTCCTTCGTGGTGAAACAGATACCCGAGAATTGATCCCATCTAGCGTTGGCCGGATGCGCGGGATTTACCCGCGCACAAGACTCTGGCCTGACGCAATAGTGCAACGGGTTGGAATAACCCGCTCTGTGCTCTCTGTGAGCTCTGTGGTTTAAAAATGGGTACGCGGATCACGTCGCGGCCTTCGCCCGCGCCGGTCCGCGCATGACGGACGTTTATCTGTTAAAGTCGCAGAAATCTGCTGAATAATTTTCCCTAAAAACATTGTGCTTATACAGTTGCGCCCGTATAACCCGCGACCTATATATCCGCTTAAGCAAGATACATTACGATCTTGTCATATTCGTCAATTTCCCCGCTGCCAAAGGGGAGGGGCCACGCGGCGCCTCGGCTTACGCCACAGGATACCCTGAAGAGGGCCGCATGCTTCTGTTGCTAAAGAGAGAGGACAGAAATGAGCAAAGTAATCGGTATTGACCTTGGGACCACCAACTCCTGTGTCGCCCTTATGGAGGGACAGGATGCGAAAGTGGTCGAGAATGCGGAAGGCGCGCGGACCACGCCGTCCATGGTTGCCTTCGCAGAGAGCGAACGCCTCGTTGGCCAGCCGGCCAAGCGCCAGGCGGTAACCAACCCCGAAAACACTTTATTCGCGATTAAGCGACTGATCGGCCGCCGCTTCGATGATCCGCTGACGGAAAAGGATAAAAAACTTGTTCCGTACAACATCATCGCCGGCGACAACGGTGACGCCTGGGTCGAAGCCCAGGGCGAAAAGTACAGCCCGAGTCAGGTCAGCGCCTTTATCCTGCAAAAGATGAAGGAAACGGCGGAGGCCTATCTGGGCGAAAGCGTCACCCAGGCGGTGATCACCGTTCCCGCTTACTTTAACGACTCCCAGCGCCAAGCCACCAAGGATGCCGGCAAGATCGCCGGTCTGGAAGTGCTGCGCATCATCAACGAGCCGACCGCGGCCGCGCTCGCCTATGGCTTGGATAAAAAAGACGGCGGCACCATCGCCGTGTATGACCTTGGCGGCGGCACCTTCGATATTTCCATCCTGGAGATCGGCGACGGCGTGTTCGAGGTGAAGTCCACCAACGGTGATACGTTCCTGGGCGGTGAAGACTTCGACCAGTGCATCATCGACTACCTGGCCGACGAGTTTAAAAAGGAACAGGGCGTCGACTTGCGCGAAGACAAGCTGGCGCTGCAGCGTCTGAAAGAGGCGGCGGAAAAAGCCAAGACCGAGCTCTCCAGCTCCATGCAGACCGAGGTGAACCTGCCGTTCATCACGGCCGACGCCAGCGGTCCAAAGCACCTGAACATCAAACTGACCCGCGCCAAGCTGGAAACCCTGGTGGATCACCTGATTGACCGGACCATCCAGCCGTGCAAGGCCGCCTTGAAGGACGCCGGTATCACCGCTGGCGAGATTGACGAGGTGATCCTGGTCGGCGGCATGACCCGCATGCCCAAGGTGCAGGAGCAGGTGAAGGAATTCTTCGGCCGGGAGCCCCACAAGGGCGTGAACCCGGACGAAGTCGTGGCGCTTGGCGCGGCGATCCAGGGCGGCGTCCTGCAGGGCGACGTCAAGGACGTGCTGCTGCTGGATGTGACGCCGCTGTCCCTGGGTATTGAAACCCTGGGCGGCGTGTTCACCCGCTTGATCGACCGCAATACCACGATCCCGACCCGCAAGAGCCAGGTCTTCTCGACCGCCGAGGACAACCAGACCGCGGTGACCATCCGCGTGTTCCAGGGCGAGCGCGA
>CAZSXT010000052.1:0-9209 GCA_964611435.1 uncultured Rhodospirillaceae bacterium
CCGACGAACAGCCCTAGCGCGAGTCCGACCCTTTCGCCGACAATCAGCCCAACCCTTTCGCCGACGAACAGCCCTAGCGCGAGTCCGACCCTTTCGCCGACAATCAGCCCAAGCGCGAGTCCGACGGCCACATCAACGATTAGCCCAAGCGCGAGTCCGACGGCAATTCTTGTGGATCTTGTGACATTGAGCCCGACAAACCCAACAACAATCCGTCCTACGTTGTTTCCGACGCCGAGTCCGACCCTGCCAGTTCCAATTGTGATCAAGGACAAGAGCGACGCAAGCGAATCGTCGTCTGGCGGGGGGATGGGGATGGGTGTCGCGGCTGGAGCTGGCGGCGGCCTGCTGCTTTTAATCATTGTTGTTGCAATCATAGCATTCAAAATCCGAAAAATGAAAAAGACGGGCTCTGATCCACAGGAACGGCACATTACGCTGGCCCAGCCTGCGTTTGGCGACTTGCCACGCCCAGTGTCCCATTCTGTCTGGGACGACGAAGACGACAACGGCTACTTGGAGCCGAAGCAAAACAGCGGCACATATGCCCGTCTTGTGCGCGATGAAAACGGAGAGAACGTCATCTACGACGAGCGGACTCTCCCACTCGCGGGCGATTTGCCCGGTACACCCGCCCCCTCCAGTGACAACAGCGAAAGTGCCCCCGACGCAGATGTTATATACTGCAAGGCTCTCTCGGAGCTCGCAAGCGACTGCGACAACGACGCGCTGTATGACATGGCAGGCGACAATGGATCCAGGACGACTAATCACGGGTACGACGACGCGCAGCCCGTGTATGATGTGGCTGAAAACAATAATGTGGATTATACCGCAACTGACGAGGACGAACAGCCCCTGTATGTTTTGGCGACAAATCGTGATGCAGAGGACAACTACAAATACACAGAGCCAAGTAAAGATCGCATCGAGGCCAGCAGCGACGAGGACGACTACGAAGCGATGGTTCCGATAAACAGATACTATCCCGTCGACGCTGATAATAGCGACGACAATTATGAGGACCTCCTGCCCGTGAATGATCTGCATGCCAAGCACGAGTCGGCTTACAACGGAGAAGAGACCGACATCGCCGAAGAGGTGCTTATAATCCACAGTGCCATCGAGCAACACGAACGGCTTGCGTCAAACGAGCAGACCGACGGAGGACCCGCGATTGTTCTCGGTTCAAACGCGCATGCGGCCAGCAGTGTGACCGACGGCGGGCCCGCGGTTGTTTTGGTTTCCACTGACACCAGAGAACGGACAGATACCAATACCGATACTTACAATATAATGAGAGGAGATGGGGGAACTTTTAGAGAACATCATACAGAATTGTAATTAAATAATTTTGTACAGAAACAGACGTACTTTTTAATTTAAACACAGCATGCACTGACGATCGAACAATCAGTCAGAATGTTCAACCAAGTGATGTGCGGGTTCGGCGCCGGATATACAAAAGAAGATCTCCCTGCTGGTCTCGTTCACACAACAACAACAACAACTATTTTGAAAATTCACCACAGATATGATAGTCGCTCCACCGCCGCACATTGCGCGCGTGCTTACATCCAGACCGCACACGAACATTGATTTGGAAAGTATTGTTGTTAAGCGGATTATAGAGTATCCGTTTAAACGAAAATTCAAAAAGATGAAAATTAAAAATAAAATATAATACAGATATAGCCATGATGTCTTTAAACACAACCACCACAAACGCGACGAGCAGTTACAACAGGTTGTAATGCAAAGTTTCTCTCCTGGTTTGTTGTTTGGTGAAAACTATTTTGTTTTTAAAATTTTATAAAAAATATGGTATACAAATTCGTTTCATTATTTTCTCGTGACTTTTAAAAACATAAGCGCAAATGCCAGAACAGTAAGGATAATCAACACAAACAAAATGATCACTCTTGTTGTTGTCACCTGTTCTTCTTCTTCTTCCCGGGTTCTAGTAAATGCAGCAGCAATGGCGGGAAACAGCAGCAACAGGAACACATTCATTCTTTTTGTGTGTAATATAACAGATTATAAACAATGGATAAAATCCAAGACTTGATGAAAAAAGTGGCAAAATTAGACGAGCACTCCTACAATGTGCTGCCCGTTTATTCGAACGACACGGAATTGGGCTTTGACAACGAGGAGACATCATCTGAATCTAGTTTCGAACAGAATGACACGGAACCAGACAGCGATGATGATGATGATGACGACGACGACGTTTTGCTTGAAAAAAAGAAGCTGCTGGCGCTGCACACAAAACTTACCACACTAAACATCGTCTTTGATACGCTGAACAAGTGGATTGCACCAGTCATACAACTCTCCCCGGTGTCGAAAGAAGCTCCACTGCAAGATGCCATGATTCTCAAAAACATAAAAATAACCACTTATAAAAATACACACCCATGCCCCTGTTCCTTGTATATGCGCATGGGGAAAACGATTACGGAGATTGCGCTCATCGATTTGGCCACAAAGATGTACACAGACGGCGACAGCTCGTCCATTGCGTACATGAATAAACGCGCCAGCCCGTTAAATACACGCGTATCGGACGAGTGGTGGCAGCAATGGCTCTCTGCAAACAAGATTGTGATGCCCGATGGTCAGATTTGTCTCCCCTACGAAAAAAGCGTCGATTCATTATTTAAGGGCCTGTCGATCATCTGTGGCTATGCTCACATGAGCAATGAACATTTACTCGATTTTGAAAAAAACTGCATTGTATATCCATTAGAGTTTATGGTGGCTCTGCACTCTGGCCGCACACCAAATAGCAATCCAACCCGCGAGGCACCAGACCTGGGGATTCAAAAACCCGCCCCCAATGTTGAATTGGAGGCCACCTTTGTATTTGTATAATATAATCATGAACATTTTAGATGACCAATCTGAGAAATATCATTGAGCTGCGCAAGAGAAGAACAAACAGAGGCCGCGAGCGATTTGCAAACGCCCCGAACACTTTTGCAATATACACGCCCAAATTCAAAACAATTCTTCTGCGCAACGATAACAAACTCTATGTGGAGGCTGAAAATGCACACGGAGAGGAGTATGCCGTCTCAAAGTTAAACGTGAATGATGTGGCCCTGATGTATTCTGAATTTGTTGATTGGGGGGCTCATATCACAAAGCCCTCGTTTGCGCAACTCCGAGACGCCGCCCTGAGCGTGTCTACGTTGTCCTGTTTTGGATCGATTAATGAAGCTAATATAAAGCGGGTCATCCGCGAGTTTACCATCACGGCGCTTTGTATTGCAAAATACGGCGAGATTAGCCTGTTCAACAGGACCAAAGTTCTGAAAAACATCGACGGAGAGCATGCCAGACAGGAAGAGGAGCAAAAACAGAATGAGACTAAACGGACGAGGCAGCTAGTCGTTTCACGCGCAATCTCTCTCCGTGCATCAATGCGGATCAACAATCTGTATACACACTCCGAGAGCCATTTATACTGTCCAGAGTGGATGAGCAAGGCGTTTCTTGATGACAAGAAAAACAGGAATATTTTACGAATGGCCATGCTTATTTGTGAACTGTACGTCGTGCCAGACAAGTATGCCCAGTTGAGCCCCAAAGAGCTTTTGCGCGAATGCAAAATGGACAAGGAGGGCGTCTTTAGACTCCGTGAAAGATCATATGCGTCGGTCGCGAAAAAAGAAAATATCCATTCTCCTTTTATTTCTTCAATGAATCAAACGTAATCACACACTCAGCCGAATAAAAAACGTTTTTTGCGCCGCACTGAACACAATACATTCGCAGTTCATACGGCACGTGTCAAAAACAAACCCCTGTCTCTGGTTTACAAAGAAGCGGCTCAAAAAACACTGCACACGGAACCAGTCTGCCACTTTTGCGCGGTCGGTACACGTGGTTTCTTCGTGTCCGTCGTAACTAAACACAATCGTGTAGTCCTTTTCAGTGTACTTGCTAAATATGATGCTCTTGTCCACCGAGTATTTGATTTCCACCTCTGTGACTTCAGGCAACAGATCAACCCAGTGGCCGGTATATCCCGACAGGGCGATTGTTCGTTCTATTACATCCTCGGGCGTAAACACACCCTTGCCCCATATGCTTTCCATTTCTAGAACAGCGCGTTTCGCATTGCCGCCCCATGCATCGCCTAGCCACGGATACGGAATACACCGCTTCTCATCATCTAGATTTTCGTGGCATTTGATATAAACGCAGGTGTAGCAGCGCATATCGAATATTTTATCGTCGATTGCACCTTCTCTTCGTCTCTGATGTCGTTCGGGGGTCTGCGTCGATTCTGTTTTATACTTTACCCGCCGAGAGATTTTGCGCTTCACCCACACCGGTTTTTTTGCCCGTTGGCGCTTGAGTGGTCTCCGTGTGGGCGCTGGTACCACGACCGCGCAGTCTGATTTGCAATCGTCCTGCGCCGGCATAAGAGACGAAAACCATACGTCCGTATCCACCGGAGATTCCGACATATCACTAAACGAGGATATATCCGTTTCGGGCAACTCCAGGTATGACGACTCATCCATGTCGGGCAACCCCAGATATGACGACCCATCAGGATCAAAAAACGACGATATGCAGTCCAGCGTGTCCATTCTGTTTTTTTATAAAAAAACAGTGACATTAAATACCACCCTACTCAGCACAAGTATTGCGCTAAAAGTTTTTTAATTTGTTATTTATAGGAATATTACTTGTTTTTTTTGTTCGGCTGAAAAAAAAATAAAAACAAAAATATCTGTTTTGACAAACAAAATAAACAAATAAAACATAAATAACATTTTTTTTCAAAAGATGAATTTTGACGAGAACAAGCGTCATCAGCAATGGATATCGCCTGCATCCGGGACAATTGTTTCATGTTCGTTTGTTAGAAAACTGGGTGTTTGGCATATCACATTCCAGAATGACAATACACTAAACGGGGATACAAGCATTACTATTCCCCTGGACCTCCACGAAAAGCTTGTCTACAGCAGTGCAGAGCAAGCGTATATGAATGTGAGCGAGAGCGAGGCGGCTGCAATCTTAAACCCAATGTTTGACGAATGGACCAAAAAGACGAAGGCCCCGAGTATCAAAGAAAGGATTTCCCGCCTATGCCGTCTGTGGTTTGCACGGTATTATTGAAAATTTATACATAATATACAGATAGGGCATCCACGGCAAAATGATGAAAAGTTTATTGCGCGCGCGGCCAGCCCCAAACACCCGCTGTTTGTTTCGCCAGCAGATTGACACAATACCCGTAGCGCCACGCAAGGTTGTCGCACGGATGGTCCCCGTGACTGAATTGTGTGTAAAAAGAGGCGAAGAATATCTGTTCTGGGGTGTTGAGCATCACAGCGAACAGGCTGTTTTTCGGGGCCAAACCACAATTTGTTATATCCCCATCGATAAATGCAATCGTCTCCCCCGTGGCTACTGGTTTGATGCAACCGAGCCATGTAAAACAAGCAGATGCCGCTAATTTTGTTGCAACGATGAAATATTTTTTTTTGTGTCACAATAAAACGCAGATGCCGCTGATAATGTTTATTGTGTTGCAACTATGAAATATTTTTTTTTGTGTCTCAATAAAACGCAGATGCCGCTGATAATGTTTATTTTGTTGCAACGATGAAATATTTTTTTTTGTGTCTCAATAAAACGCAGATGCCGCTGATAATGTTTATTTTGTTGCAACGATGAAATATTTTTTTTTGTGTCTCAATAAAACGCAGATGCCGCTGACTCGCTCGCAAGCTCGTATTCAGGCAGAACAGGAGCGCATGAAAAAACTGGAAAAGCGCATACGCACGCCTTCTCCAAAAACAGCCCCCGAGGAAGGGCACGCAGGACGACTCGGGCTTCCCTTTAATCGCTATAACCCCAGAACCGGAGATCGTGTTTCGTGCCTGAAACTAGGCAACGGTGTTTATAAGATCACGTTTGCGGTGAAAAGCAATCCAGCTGAAGCTGAAATTCCAGAGGACGAAAACAGCCCTCTGAACTGGATGAAAATCAACCCAAGAACTCGCCAACTGGAATACGAGGGAGACGATACTGGTTTGGTGTGTTATCTACGAGATCACATTTACGCGTTTATGGAGAAGCAGTGAAAACCACATATATCACATACTAAAATTCAACACAATAGTTATCACGCACGCACACACACTCATACACATTTCTATAAACAGAATGCTACCCAAGCCGAAAACCCTGCCCTACAAGTTTGATGTTGGTGTCGCTGGCCTCGCCGCGTTGTTTTTGCTGGCCGGTGTGTTTTTACGCGGAGCACTTCGGATCTCTGAAGACAGGGATGCGATTGTGTCACTTAAAGCGACATTGGAGGCCCAGGAACATCAGTTTAGCGCCCTGCGGGATTCGTATGATACGCTTAACGCGTCGCTACAAACTTTGAAACAAACAATGCCCCCAGCGTTTTCCGGGCTTTGGCCGTCGACGCAATCGCATTTTTACTCTGGCGTTGATCGCTATGTCGAGCTCAATGGCAACATGGACATAACAAGAAGAAATAACATGGATTTTGCGAATCTTGTGGCCACGTCTCTACAGAGCAACGGCTCTGTCTTATTCGACGGCCGTCTTTTTGTCACGGACGGAATCTACATGTGGGACAGAGAAACGGACAGCTGGAGGAATATCACCCACTTTTTTTCCACAAGGCGCGATGTGGCTGGCGCCGTTGTACCGGACTACCGTTCGTGTGTCCATGGCGCCTGGAACGAGTTGCGCGGGACATGCATGTGCGAGGATGGCTGGATCAATGTCAATTGCTCGGAATCAACCTGCCATGACAGGGGGACATGGAGTCCAGACATCAAC
Organism: uncultured Rhodospirillaceae bacterium; assembly: GCA_964611435.1. Classification (GTDB taxonomy): domain Bacteria; phylum Pseudomonadota; class Alphaproteobacteria; order Rhodospirillales; family UBA2165; genus JAYPHU01. The sequence continues at coordinate 6,844 of CAZSXT010000052.1, forward strand.
CACTGCATTTGCGAGGAACCGTAAGTTACATAAACCAACAAACAAAGATTTTACAAAAAAAATAATCTTGTGTATTTTCTAGGTACAAAGCGCCCCTGTGCCTCATACCAGAGTGTGGTGCCAACGGCGTTCTCAACCAAGCCACGCAAGAGTGTGTGTGCAATTTTGGATACTCGGGGACCGGTTGTACGGTATTCCAGGCCGGTGACGTATGCAATAGAGAACTTTGCAAGGGACAGTGTGTCGACGGTGTCTGCACGTGCACAAACGCCCAGTTTGGCCCGCATTGCATGTATGACTGCGCGTCTCCGAATATCAATACGGATCTGTGTCCGTACAGAGACAACTGGGGCCCCGATGTCGACTGCTTCATGTCGTCCGACGGGAGTAATTTGATCTACTGCATATGCGGAGGCGGATATGAGTTCAAAAGCCAGACTCTTCATATATCCCAAAAGGTCTGCTCCGCCCTGGACACAAATTTAACGGAATGCCAGGCGCAATTTGTGAGGGAAAGACCCATATGCTGTGCACCCGGTATCAACTGCGCCAGCACGGCCGACCTCTGTGACAGCGACGACTCGGCGTGCTGTGCGCAAGCCAAAAGCCACTCCAAATGCATGCAGCGTGGCTGTCAGTGGTGCGATGTCACTGGCGTCTGCATTTCATCGGAGTTTGAATTGCCACAATGCACACAATCAAGTTTGTCTGGCATAACGCGCAACTGGCAAACATTTACCTACGTGTGCCCTCCTGGCGCCCAGGATCGCTCGGTGTGCCAGCCAGTCTCCAAAGAGATATACCTGGACATATACGGCGATTGCTACTCTGGAAATTACACAACTGGGGTCCCGCCGCGACGATGCCTTACTCAGGCCCGGGTACTGATCGACTTCTACGACTGGGTCCAGCTGAGTACATATAAGAATCTAGACGACGGTCTGTCGCACATCATCGCCGCGCCAAACACGAGCGACGCGCTGTGCCAGACCGCGCCAATGCTCACGTTTGACGGAGATCCATTTGACCACCATCTGCGCGCAGCTGTGGCCAAGTGGACATGCAGTTACGACGCAGAATACAGCCGCTCCGAGTTTTATTTCCGAGCCACCGCCGCCGTGGACACGTATGACGAGGTTTTTTATAATGTCATGCTGGAACCCGGGGGTATTACCAAGTTCTGTCTCGCCATGGGCCCGATCAACTCGGAACTTCGGGTGCAATATTTCGACTCGTTGGAGCCCTATAGTGCATCGGATTTTGTGTTTTTTACGCTCCTAGACAACCCGCACGGAGACGATATTATTTCTGCGGCATCTGTATGCACGCCATTTTACATTAAAAACAACACCCTTATTGCCGCCAGGGATGGAGTGGGGTTGGAATTGCCGTATAAAGAAACATGGCCGAGCGCAAATAAAGGCATCATGGTTGGGAGCCTGTATTTAGGTCACGTAGGATCTACAATCAGGTGAATATATATGTATATATAAGTTGAAAGTCAATGAATTATAAGAAAAACATCACGGATGATATCTAAATGTTCTGAGTTTGCAACAAAAACAACGGCCAATCTACATTGCATTTTTTACCCAACCCAAAATGCCAGAACAAGTGTAACGCCCTCATTTTCCGGATAGATTTTCTTATTTTCAATTCAAATCTTGTCCTTGCATGCTTGCAGGTAGGCCCGGTTTCCTCTCTTTGCCAATTCGACTGACCTTCTCACACATTCAATGGTGTCCTGATGCATTGAAAAGCACGGCCTTGTTACAATTTCCATCAGCTTGTCTGGTTCTTTAAGTGCACCTGGGGTCGTCTTGACATAGTCTACAAGTGAAGACACCCCCTTTCTGAGATTGCAGGTAGGACAAGCCATCAGCATGTTCTTCATTGAGTCGAGATCGGGTCGATTTGTGAACGGAACAATGTGCTCGATGTGAACGCCATGTGGGTTCCAGCACATGTAACATCGACCATCCGTGCGGGCCATAACGGCTGCTTTCTGACGGTCCTTGAGCGTGGCCCGTGGAACTGGAGTAGGGCCTAAAGCCAAATTACTCTGACCCACACTCTTCTCAATGTGGACATGGCAGTACTCTTTGCCTTTCATTGATAGATTTTTGCATCGCGTCTTCTTCTTGGTTGTGGCTTTGCACCGCTGTTCTGGCATTTCTACTGCAAAGTAATCATTTCAAATATAGGTTATAACCGTGTCTGGACACGAAAAAAAAAATATCATCGTTTAAGTTACTTCATTCGCATCCACAATCACGGTTGTACAGATCATTTATTTTCCCATCAATCTTTGCATCGTTTAAGTTACTTCATTCGCATCCACAATCACGGTTGTACAGATCATTTAT
>CAZSXT010000052.1:9309-12754 GCA_964611435.1 uncultured Rhodospirillaceae bacterium
TTTCCCATCAATCTTTGCATCGACAATGCAATCTTCACAGTAATCAAAGTAGTTGTTCCACGAGTAGCCCGTTTTGTATGTCTTTTTTACGGCCTTCTTGCATGCGCTGCATGTTTTTGGTGGCTCTTCCATATCTGTATATCTTTTAATAAATGTTTTTATTTCTAGTTGTTTCGCATATGATTGTAGCCATCTTGCTACTCGTGGCCCCTTTTGTCCGCGCCGAATCCCACGAAGAGCACCACGGCCTGGATGAAACATGCCCGGCGCCGTATCCGTTTCTTGTCTCGTCGGCCAATCCAACTCAAGTACAGCTGAATTATATCACAGACATTCTGGGGGCCATTAATGCATGGAACACTACAAATACATCCATGATCACCGGGATCGGATATGTGTCGTCGCCCACGCCACAATGGGTCCTAGAGGCCGTTTTCCCTTTTGCAGTGGATGAAAGCCTCGTCTCGCTTCACAGCTCCAACGGGGACGCGGACAAACCATGCAACGCAACTACAGGCATCGCGTCAAACTATTTCAAACACTGCATCATGACGGTGGAGTATTCTGCAGTTGAATCCATTTCCTGGTATTTGCAGGTAAACGGAACAGTGACTGATGCAATCTTTAACATGGAGAACACACCACCCGAGACATTATTGGGGCGCCAGCGTGGATTTGGGCGAGACAAGGCCTGTTACCCAGTCTCCGGGGTGATGGAGGCATATACATCCATCCAGACGATCAGTGAAATGCCCGACATTTTGACCCGCATGGCGCTCGACCACGACTATTGCCAACAAGACTGGGATTTCCCAGACTCGCCCAGCACCGCAGAGTGCACCGTCGACGACACCCTGGACTCGGACGACACGTGAGTTTATACATATATTTTATTTCCGGTCTTTGTTTAACTTGTTGTTACTCTCGCATTTACTATAAAGATACTGGTTTCGCTTTGACATGCCGTGTATTGATTGTGATGCCGTTGATGCGCACCACAAGGACAATATGAAGGAGACGTTTGTGTGGGCGTTTCGTATGCTGGGGCAAACATGCAGCGGTTTTGTCGCCAGTGCACTGACGGTTGAGTGCGCCGAAGATAGTATTACAATTTATGCTCCCGGGGGGACGGTTATGCCAACGTCACTGCCATTCAACGAAAGCGAAAACTATGCATCTAGTAGGTCCCGGAGTCGCTCGGTGCAAATGGCAACTGACTCAATTTCAGAGGAGACAGTCAACATTACTGCCGGCGGAATGACAATGTCGGCATTTGGAAAGGTCGAAAACAGCAGCACACCGAGTAACGACGTCAATGTGGCGGTCATTGTAGGGGGGATTTTGGGGGGAGTTGGATTTATTGTAATTTGCATAACCATTGCATTTGCCGTAGCAAACAGCCAAAAAAATAAATACAGTAGCGTCTCACAGTCGCCATGAAGAAAAAAAAATATATCCGAACTGCGGATGTTATAATTTACCTTTTTGTTTTTCTGATTAAATCAGATATTTGGATGAGGAAAAAGTTCGAGAAATACGCGAAATATAAATACACAAAACAATTAACGCAACTTATTTTGCTTGTTTTCCAAATGACAGGTTTGAATCAAAATGTTTTTGCTGCTGCTGTTGTGTGCTGTTGTCGGTTCCTCGTCCGCTGTGCCTTACTGTGGAGGACCACGTGATGGAACACGGTATGCCATTGGAGCAGCCGATTTCGGGGGTCGCACCAATGCGTCGATAGCATACCCAAACATAACTGGCGGAGACGCTTGGGTGTCTTCGTATCCCTCTCCCCAGCGAATTGTGTTCAACGAAGAGTGCGATACTTTGATCCAAAACACGTCGGGTGTTATTCTGCAACTTTCTTCCATATTCAATGGCGACGACGTTGTGATTATTAGCGCCAGTTCGGATGAAAAGACGGTCAAGCTTCAAAACCGATACGAAAACGTGACACATGATACCGTCGTGCTCCCGAATGCCGGTGATTTTGTGAACATGGTTGCGTCATCTACGCACATTTTTATAAGCCTTAGCAACGGCACGCATTATATGATTCCATATACATATACCTCGGGGTGGGAGCTTGGCTCCCCTCTTTACATTGTCGGGGCTCTTTTGGACGGGGAGACGGTTGAATCGTATCGCATCATGTTTCAGGCCAACCCAGAGGTCGATTATGTTTTGCTTGCGTACAACTTTCCTGGCCAACCATCGAAATCATCTTGCAACATGTTTGGAAATACCGGCTCTCTCATGTACACGCATGCAGTGGGCTACTACATTCAGCTGAACCACAGCAGTTTTCTGGAATACCCACAGACGGATGGATACGACTACATGTGCCAAGTCACCGCCCTCGGGAAAAATGCAGACCATGACGTGATCGTTTCGTTTGCGTGCCACGCATACGGAACATCACTCGGTCGCCAGCTGTGTGTCTATCTTAGTAATGGAACGGAGATGGTCCGCATAAACGTTCCAATACAACTTGAAAACACAATCGTAACAACAAACACCGATAGCAGTGACGTGTTTCTTGTCTACTTTTTTGGGCAGTCTATGTATGTTACGTTATATAGACCCAAACCCACCGCGCTTGGATTTGAATTGGTGGGTGCCAAAGATTATTATTACTGGTATACGTCTCGTGTTTTTATTTCACCGGACAACAAATACATTTATACAATGGATTGGGACATGGTTTGGAGACGATACGACAATACATATCTTGTCACATCCAACGAGCCAACATTTGCACCAACAATGCCGCCGACCGAGGTGCCTAGAGTGGACGACTCTGGAAACACCCGGACGGATGCCTGTCCGGGTGGTCTTTACAACAACGCAAACAAAACATACCTGACCGTCGAATACGGCGACATGCCGCTCGACTGGTGTCTGTCGATCAAGCGCACGCGCTCTCTCATCTCCTCGACATCGGCCGATGTGGTCGGCTTTGTCGACTCGTTTTTGTGCAAGGACTGTACAAGCCCAACGCACGTCGTTATTCGCTGCTACCCGACCCCAACGTGGTATATCCCGGGTGTTTTTGCGACACCTGAATCCGAGTGCGAATACGACATCCGCACGTCTCCTGTCACACACGAGCACCGAACACTAAGCGAGCTCAACGTCACCATAAACGGAACAACGGCCGTATACGGCGTCACCGCCATAAACACGGATGTTAAAACGTTGCCCTCCATTTACGAAGACGGAAGCGACAAGAAATTTTACAAGCAAACGAAATACAAGGTTCTTTTTGCCGTCATCGGTGTCCTCGTCGTAGTCATCCTGGGCTTATCTGTCGCCGTGGCTATATTGAAGTGTGAGAAACGCCACTACAGAACCAAATCGCGTAGAGAAGATAAACAACTAGAGTCCGAGCAGAAAAAAACAAAAAAGCCCAATAACGAGTCGGACAATACGAAGGAGGAAA
>CAZSXT010000052.1:12854-14547 GCA_964611435.1 uncultured Rhodospirillaceae bacterium
GAAGGAGGAAAAAAATAAAATAAAGAAGAACGAACAAAAGCAGAATGAAAACGAAGAAACGAAAACGAGGGATAGTTTTCGGAATGTTGTCAACTCGACAAAAAAAAAGTAAAGTTTGAAAATTCCTTTAATATTTTAGTTTATGCATTTGCATGTCAAGGAAACATTTTTTTCACCGGCGTTCATTCACACGTCTGTGTCCATTCAATATTCGCATCACACTCATTCTCTATCTTTGCCTTTAAATGAAGCATCCCGGCATTTCTATTTTTGCTTATACATCCACAAAACTCAGCCTTCTTCAATATCGGTGTCTTCGTCATAAACACAGAGTCGTTCTCATGTATCAAGATAAGACAGTGTGTGATTTGTAATTCAAGGACGCTGTCAAAGCACCCAGTCCTAACGCCAAATGTAGATCTGGTCAACTCGAGTTTTTTAATGTTGCCGTGTCCCAACGTGTTTGTGTGCGAAATCAACGACGAATTGAAAAAACTGACGTGATTCGACCGCGCAATCGAATTATAGCCGTTCATTGACCCCACATAGTCCCATAGGCAGAGATGCTCTAACTCATCCGGGACATTGATATCATATCTCAGGCAATCCCTGACAGTCAAGGATTTTATATTGCGCAATTTGAACAAATTGAGCGCCGCGGCGTCGTCCAAAGGCCGGATTGTCAAAATCGCCATGTGTTTGATGTCATCATAGTTGCTCCCAAGTCTGCAACATGTCAAATTGTTAATGTTCCGAAGAACCCCCGGGTTTCGCCCATTCTCAACAATAATACAGTTAAACGCCGAGACAGTTTCACATGACTTTGGCAGACCCTCAAAGTATACATCTGCCGCATACAACCTGCTGCTGTATATTTCCAGTTGTCGAAGATTACTCAAATGTCGGACATCTGGAACGCAAATTTGCTCACGTCCACGTGCAACGAAAGCTATGCACGTAACAGCATTAGGCCAATATATGTCAACCAAAGGCGGGGCATACTGTCGTCTTGTTGTACTATCCGGCAAATAAAACGAGCATCTCCGAAATTGATACTTGTATGTATCAGAAATGTGCATAAAATCACTAAAGTTATACGACAGTTCTTTTTCAAGTTTCCTCGTGTTTCGGCCGTGGTACAGAAGCCACGGGAACTGTGTAACTGGGATAGAAATAGTCACAAATCGGAGTGCACGACACGTAAGCGCAAAGCTGAAATAGGCTCGGGGATCGTCGACAAGGTATTTGACAATCATTTGGACGATTTCAACAGGCAGCGAGCAAATGTGCATGCCGCGAAGGTATTTGGGGGTTGAGTCTGAAAATGACATGATAATGTTCTATGTTTGGGTTGTTGATGATAAGTTTTCGTGTCGCTGAAAATGACTCTGAATATATGTATTGGATTTCCGGTAATCGAATTCAAGGGGTTTCAACAGGCAGCGAGAAAATGTGCATGCATAATGGCCGTTGATCTGAAATGAGGTTGATGACACACCCCAAATGTGTTTTTTTCAACGAACCCCGAGCCCCATATCAAAAAGATTGCAAATATAGTTTTGCATCGATGGAAAATATTTCATCGCCATCTTGAAAATTGATATTTTTATATTTTTTAATTTTTCAAAAAAAATTTCAAAAAAAAATTTTGGGTGCCACCTTGCACGAAATGTGGGTGACACGAAATTTTTTT
>CAZSXT010000053.1:0-13180 GCA_964611435.1 uncultured Rhodospirillaceae bacterium
ATTACTCCACCAGTTTCCGATCGATCCCCACCGACGTTTCGATCGCCTTGCAGACGGCTCCCGTGTCCAAATGCCCCAGACCTTGGGCCAAAGCCGTGTTGAACTTCTGCCGGGCCGAGACATAAAGATCAATCGGCGCGTGCATCTCGGCGGCGAACTCGGTAATGATCGAGGAATCTTTTTCATAGACGGCAAACATGGTGCCCCCGCCTTCCCGGTAGTCGGACTTGGCCATCATGGCGCCCCGGACTTCCAGCATTTTTGAATTGCCGGCGCTCTGGGTCAGCACCTCGTGGATCAGTTCCGGCTCCAGCCCGGCTTTTTGGCCCAACACCATGGCTTCGGCGGCTGCGGCGATGTGCACATGCACCAGATAGTTGGCGAGGATTTTCATCCGGCTGCCATTGCCAATCTTACCCACATAGAAGTTGCTGGCGGTGAATCCCTCGAACACGTCCACACAATCCTTGTAGGCGTCTTCATCGCCGCTGATATGGATCGACGCCATTCCCTTGGCCAGCATCGCCGGCGTGGCGCTGATCGGGGCATCCAGCATGGTGATGCCGGCGGCCCGCAACTCATCATGGGCGGCAATCTTTTGATCCACCTGGAGGGTAGAGCATTCGATGAGCACCTGACCCCTCTTGCCGGCCTTGATGACCTGCGCCACCACGTCCTGCAAAGCCGCGTAGTTGGGGAGCGATGCAATCACAATGTCGGCTTGCACCGCAACGTCCGCGGCGTCCTTGGCCGCTGTCAGGCCCAACGCATCCAGCGCGTCCATGCACTCGGGGTTAATGTCGTAGCCGCAGACACTGAACTGCTTTTGCAGAAGATTCCCGGCAATATTGCCGCCCATCGGACCCAAGCCGATGACGCCTACCGTCTTACTCATGATTTCTTTCTCCCAGGATCAGGCTACCAGACCTACTGGCCGGATTGCCCGCCCTTGTTGACCACATTCCGGATGACATCCAGCACCACATTGGTCGCCGTGTCGATCAGCACCGCATCATTGCCGACAATGGCGCGTTCGGTGCCTTCCTTGGGCGGGCCCAGCTTGGCCTGAAGGTCTTCCGGGAACTCGCTTTTCTGCAGGCCCGGCGGCAGTTTGCCGTTCCGTTCCAATTGCTTTTCAGGCCCGGAGGAAGCTTGTCCCGTTTCGCCAGTCCGGGCGGCAGGCCTTTGCCCCGCCCACGGCCCTTGCCTTTTCCTTGCTTGTTTTTGTGCTTTCCACGGCCCGCCTTTTTGCCGCCCTTGTCGTCATCGTCGTCGCGGGCTTCCTTGTCATCATCATCGTCATCGTCGTCTCTTGAGGCGGACGAGTTCTGGCCGGTTGTCTGGCCGGTTGTCTGATTGACCGTGTTGTTCACCGTTTCCCGGATCACCGTCTGCACGGTCTCGCCGACCGTCGAGGTGTTTTCCGCGCCGGTGGCTTTCGCAGCCGCAGCCCCCAGCACTTGACGGATGATGGATTTTTCCGCCTCGCTAAAGAGCGTTCCGATCACGTCATTTTGCGGCCCCGGCTGTTGCGGCGTCGGTTGCTGCGGTGGGGGCGTAGACTGGGCCAACGCCGCTCCGCTCACGAATACAGCAAGGCTCAGTATCAAAAGAAATCGCATCATACGTCTGCTCCTTATTTTTGTGTTTCGTCCCTCAAGAGCAGACACTCAATTCTTTACCCGGCTCTATAGTCGGCGAAACCCTTGCCCTCCTCGGCCAGGGATTTCAGCAGACCGGAAGGCTTGACCCAGTCGCCGTAGTCTTCGTGCAGGGCCAAAACCTTATCATAGATATTGTCCAGGCCCACTAAATCCGCATAGAACATCGGGCCACCCTGATAGCGGGGAAAGCCATAGCCGTAGTGCCAGATAACATCGATGTCGCTGGCGCGAATGGCGAGCCCCTCTTCCAGCACCTGCGCGCCGGTATTGATAATCGAATACAAATACCGTTCCAGAATTTCCTCATCGGTGTATGTCCGGCGGGTGAAGCCCAACTCTTCCGAGGTCTTAAGGATCAATTCCTCGATCATCGGTTCGGGCGCGCCCTTACGGTCGCCGTCGGCATAGGTATACCAGCCGCCGCCGGTTTTTTGGCCGTAGCGTCCGGTCTCGTAGACCCTATCCAGGATCACCGATTGACGCCGGTCGCCCGTCTTTTTCTTCTGCTCTTCACGGATCAGATAACGTACATCGATGCCGGCCAAGTCGTTCATTTGGAACGGCCCCATGGGGAAGCCGAAATCATAGATGACCTTGTCAATCTGCCAGGGCAGTGCGCCCTCTTCCACCATGAACTCGGCGATCCGAGCCGCCACATGCAGCATCCGGTTGCCCACGAACCCGTCGCCCACGCCGACCAGCACGCCGGTCTTTTTGAGAACCTTGGAGAGGTTCATGAGCGTCGCCACGGTTTCCTTGGACGCAGCATCGGTTCGGACATTTTCCATCAGCTTCATGACATTGGCCGGGCTGAAGAAGTGCGCGCCGCAGACCTTGTCGGGCCGGCCCGTGGCCGCACCAATCTCGTTGATGTCCAGCGAAGACGTGTTGCTGGCCAGGATTGTTTCCGGCTTACAGGCGCTATCCAACTCGGCGAAGATTTTCTTCTTCAAGTCCATATCCTCGAACACCGCCTCGATGACGATGTCCGCGTCCGCCACATCGGCGTAATCCGTGGTGCCGGAGATCATTCCCATGCACGCATCCATGGCGTCCTGGGTGATTCGGCCGCGGGAAACGGAACCGGTGTAGTTCTGCTCCACCTTGCCGAGACCGGCAGCCAGCGCGTCATCCGACACATCGACCAAGGAGACCGGGATACCAGCGTTGGCGAAGTTCATGGCGATGCCGCCGCCCATGGTGCCACTGCCAATGACGGCCGCTTTTTGGATCGGAAGCACCTCCGTATCTTTGGGCACGTCGGGGATTTTGGCGACTTCACGCTCGGCAAAGAACATATAGCGCATGGCCTTGGCCTTATTGCCGTCCCGCAGCCGGACGAAGGTAACGCGCTCGTTCTCCAACCCGTCCAGCAGGTTCATGGTGGTGGCCGCTTCAACCGTGTTGATGCATTCAAAAGGCGCGTCCATGCCCCGGGACTTGGGTGCGACCTTTTCCCGCCACTTATCGAAAATCCCCGGATCAAAGCCGGAGAGTTTTTCAGTCCGCGTGCCGGTGGGCCGGGGGCCGCCGTCCTTGGCTTCATTGGCTGCGTACTCAAGCGCGCGGGCAACAATGTCACCCTCCACCAATTCATCGGCGATGCCGAACTCGACAGCTGTCGCGGCCTTTATGGGTGCGCCGCCGACGATCATCTCAAGCGCATTTTCTACACCCGCCAGACGCGGGAGACGTTGTGTCCCGCCAGCGCCGGGGATAAAGCCCAGGTTGATTTCCGGCTGGCCAACTTGCGCCGTCGACGCAATCAACCGGTAGTGGCAGCCCATGGCGAGTTCCAACCCACCCCCAAGCGCCAGACCGTTCACCGCGGCCACCACAGGTTTGGGACTATCCTCGATCCCCTTGATCATGTCATGGAGTTCCGGCACGTCATCCGGCCGGGGAATGTTGAATTCTCGGATATCCGCGCCGGCGACGAACATTTTACCCGCGCCAGTCAGCACCACGGCCTCGCACGCGTCATTTTCCATACACGTCCGGATGGTGTCATCCAGGCCTTTGACGACGGCGTAGCTTAGGGCGTTGGCCGGGGGATTGTTGATCGTGACAACGCCGATGGCGCCATCCATGCTCAGTTCAATAACGTCGCTCATAGTTTCCTTCACTCAGGGTTAGGTCAGTCGGCCGGAAAACGATCCCGGTCATGCTGTTGGTTAAAGTCCAGATCAGGACCTTTGGGGACGAAGCCCATAACGTCCAGCCGGCTCATGGTCGCGTAATAGCCACGCTTGATGTGGAAGAGGTCGGTAATCTCCGCCACACCGGGATGCTGGTACAGTTCCAGAGTGAAGTTCCACAAGTTCGGGTATTCGTAAATGTGCTTTTTGTTGCACTTAAAGAGGCCGTAATAGACCAGGTCGAACCGAATCAGGGTCGAAAACAGACGCCAATCCGCTTCGGTCAGGCGATTACCCACCAGATAGCGCTGCTTGGACAGCCGGTCTTCCAGGAAGTCCAAGGTGTCGAACAGCTTGTCGAAGGCTTCTTCATAGGCCTCTTGGGTCCCGGCGAAGCCGGTCCGGTATACCCCGTTGTTCACGCCGGGGTAGACAATATCATTGATCTCGTCGATCTCGGCGCGCAGTTCCTTGGGGTAGAAATCCATATTGTTGCCGGTCAGTCCGTCGAATTCCGAATTAAACATGCGAATGATCTCGGACGACTCGTTATTGACCACGGTGCCGGTCTTTTTGTCCCATAGGGTCGGCACGGTAACCCGGCCCGTGTAGTCAGGATCGGCCTTGGTGTAGACCTCGTGTAGATACTTGATGCCGTTGACTTCGTCAGGGATGCAGTTTTCCTCTTCAATGAAGGTCCAGCCCTCGTCCTTGCAGGAAGAGGCGGAGATAGCGACGCTGATGTGGCTTTCCAGACCTTTGAGTTTCCGGAATATCATTGTCCGGTAGGCCCAGGGGCAATTGTGGGAAACATATAGATGATAACGGCCCGATTCGGCTTTGAAGCCTTCTTCGCCGCCCGGTCCGGCGGAGCCGTCCGCGGTCACCCACCCCCGGAAAATGCTGTCCGGGCGCACAAACTGGCCCTTTTTCTGGGTAGCTCCGGCCTCGTCGTCGGTCCATTTCCCGTCAATCAGCATGCCCATTATCTATTCTCCAATTCTTTTGCGTGTGCGAACGGATAGTTGCGCACCGGAGCCGAAGAGTCCATCGCTATTCGGCGTTCCTCGCAAAAATGTAGCCGGAGTGTACTTTATCCCGGTTTTCCGGGGTTCTGATGGCCGCAGTCCGGGCAGATCCGAGCGTCCGCATTACCGTAATAGGCGTCGAAGATGGGCGGCAAGTCCTTGTAGATGTCTTTGAGCGGCAACTCGCTCCGGTGGACCTTCGCATCGCACTCTTCACAGTACCACTCGAACGCATCCAGCTCGCCGTCTACCCGTTTGCGTTCCACCACCACACCGACCGAATCCGGCGGGCGCTGCGGTGAATGAGGTACATGGGCCGGCAACAGGAACATCTCCCCTTCATTGATAGGGACGTCCTTGGGTTTTCCGTCATCCATGATGCGCAGCACCATATTGCCGCGCACTTGATAGAACAGCTCCTCGCCGGGGTCGTCGTGGTAATCGGTGCGGACATTGGGCCCGCCGATGGCCATCACGATAAAATCCCCTTCGGGCACCAGTTGCGCGTTTCCCACGGGGGGCTTCAGCAGATCCTCGTGGTCGTTGATCCAACCCATCAGATTGAAAGCGGCAAAATCACCCATGGCCTATCTCCGTTGCAGCATGTCCTTTGCCAATCGTATCCCGCTGTCGCGAGCCGGGCAAGGATCAGACCCTAAGATACAGGCAATTCTCGCATTGGAACCGGTGAAACCTGGGGCTATACTTTTTCAGAACGGAACCCGACATGAAGCGGTGCTCCGTCAAACAGGGAGAGACACATGTTAAATCGACTTACCGCATCTATTGCGATCGCCGGTCTTGCCGTTGTTTCCTACCAAGGCAGCGCACTGGCCCAGAAATCCAAAGACACCGTCCGTTTTGGCCTCTATCAGCCGATCAAGGTTCTCGACCGGATATTTGATCCGCACCCGGAAACCAACCTGACGGCGCCCGCCGTGTTCGACAACCTGCTATTCTATGATGCCGACGAGCGCAAATATAAACCACAGCTCGCCACTTCCTGGAGCCGCATCAATCCTACCACCTGGGAATTCAAGCTGCGCCAGGGCGTGAAGTTCCATAACGGCGCTTCGTTCGATGCGGACGACGTGGTCTACATGGTGAACTTCGTCACCGATCCGAAGATCAACTTCCGCTTCAAGGGTACCCGCTTCGGCTGGATAAAGGGCGTGGAAAAGGTGGATCAGTATACGGTTAGATTCGTCAGCAAAGCGCCGTATGCGCCGACCTTGTCGCGGCTGGCCACGGCACTGCCGATCTATCCGAAAGGCGCGCACGGCGCTCTCAAGGTAAAGAGCGATTTTGGCCGCAACCCGATCGGCACCGGTCCGTACAAAGTGACCAAGGTTGATCCGAACGCGGGCATCTTCTTCGAGAAGAACGAAAACTATTACAACGGTTCCAAGCCCGCCGGCAAAGTGGGCAAACTGATCGCGCTGTCGATCCCGGACCGTCAGACCCAGGTGGCGCAGATCATCACCGGCGGTCTCGACATCATGTACAACGTGCCGAAAGACCAGTCGCAGGATTTATCAGCCAATCCGGAGATCGAGATTTCGGTGACGCCGACCGTGTCCTTCGTTTACGCCCTGGTGGACGCCGCCAACCGGTCCAAGACCGGACTGTTCACGGACAAGCGGGTCCGCCAGGCGATCATGCACGCCATTGACCGGGATGCGCTTCGCAAAGCCATCGTGCCGGATCAGTTGCAGGGCGGCACGCCGCAGCAGGCCATCTGCCATTCCTGGCATATTGGCTGCGTCTCTTCTGCGCCGCTGCCCAAGCATGATATTGCCAAGGCCAAGTCTTTGCTGGCCGCCGCGGGCAAGGGCGATGGTTTTGATCTGGAGATCACTACCTGGGGTCCGTCGCGGCTAACGGCGGAAGCGGTGGCCGGTCAGCTTCGCAAGGTCGGCATCCGCGCCAAGGTGGACGCCCTGCCCATCGGCGGTTTCGTCAAGAAGCGCGCCCAAGGCAAGGTCCAGATGTTTGTCAGCCTGTGGGACAACGGCGGCGCGGCGCCCGACGTAGCGACCACCACTGGTTTCTTCTGGATGAAGGGTTCCCGCAACTATATGGGTGATGACGATCTTCTGAAGGCTCACCTGGACGGCCAAAAGACCTTTGACATGGCCACCCGCGAGGCGATTTATAAGCCGGCCTTCGACAAGGTAACCAATGAGGCTTACATGATGCCGCTGATTCCGCTGCCCGTGGTGCTGGCGCATCACAAGTCGGTCGCGGTTCATGGTGGTCACATGAACCCGGAAGGGTTTGAGCTGAACCGCATCAGCTGGAAGTAAGCGCTTCCGGCGAACCCAAGTATCGGGCGGCCGGTTCATCCCGGCCGCCCATCGTTTTGCACAAAGATCAAGAGAGATAAGCCCGTGCCCCAAAAATCCACCGCTCATGCTTTCCTGGAAACCCTGCGCGCCCATGGCGTCAAGTATGTGTTCGCCAACGCCGGTACGGATTTCGCCCCCATTGTCGAAGCCATCGCCGAACGGGGCGGGTATGATTCAAAGGTTCCCCGCTTCATCACCGTCGCGCACGAAAACGTCGCGGTCTCCATGGCCCAAGGCTACTATCAGGCGACGGGTGAGATCGCGGCGGTCATGGTGCATGTCAACGTGGGCACCGCCAACCTGGTGTGCGGTGTGATGAATTCTTCCCGAGACCGGACGCCGATGCTGGTAATGGCGGGCCGTACGCCTTTGACTGAGAGCGGTCATATCGCCTCTCGCAACAACGGCATTCATTGGGGCCAAGAAAATTTCGACCAGGGCGGCATGCTTCGCGAATACGTGAAATGGGATTACGAACTGCGCTCTGGACAGCCGGTCTCCTCCATCGTCGGCCGGGCGCTCGACATTGCCATGAGCGAACCGCGCGGCCCGGTCTATCTGACCCTGCCCCGCGAAGTTCTCTCCGATACCGGCGTAAATGCGGGGCCGAAACCCCGGCGCAAATCACTTGGCGCCTCACACGCCCTGCCGGACGCCAGCGCCTTGGAAGACGCCGCGGACATTCTGTTAAAAGCCAAAAATCCGCTGATCATCGCCGGACGCGACGGGGCCATCCGGGGACAGGCCGCCGCCATCGGAAAGTTCGCCAAGAAATTCGCCATTCCGGTGACGCAGAACGGCCGGCTGGCCCTGCCCAGCGACCATCCGATGAACATGGGCTATGCGCCCCAGCAGCTGGTCCCCAAGGCCGACGCCATTCTCGTGGTGGATAGTATGGTGCCCTGGGTGCCGCGGATGGTCAGCCCAAAGGCCAATGCCGCGCTCATTCATATCTCCCCTGATCCCTTGTTCTCGGAAATTCCGTTCCGAGGGTTCGAGATGGATATCGCGCTTACCGGCTCATCACCGGCGACCATCGATCAGCTCGGCAAGATCATGGGCCGTAAGGCGGGCAAGCACAAAAAAGCCATCGCCACACGGGCAAACCGCCTGGCCAAGGAAAAAGCGGCGATGCTCAAAGATCGGGAAAAGCTGCTGGCCACCGCTGCAACGCAGACGCCCATTGCGCCCGCCTGGATCGCCCACTGCGTCAGCAAAGTGAAATCCAAGGACGCGATCTTCGTCTCGGAGCTTTCCGTTCCGCCGGCCTTTATGAACATGAAGGACCCGGAAAACTTCATCGGCACCAGTGTGGCCGGTGGCTTGGGCTCGGGCCTGGGCATGGCCTTGGGCGCAAAGTTGGCCCGGCCGGATCAGGATGTCATTCTGGCGGTTGGCGACGGTTCCTACATATTCGGCAACCCCACCGCCGCACATTTCGTCGCCCGGGCGGAGGAACTGCCAACTCTGACCATTGTCACCAACAACCACATGTGGAACGCGGTAAAGTCTTCGACGCTTTCCATGTATCCGTCCGGGGCGGCGGCGAAATCCAATCGGGTCCCCCTGAGCCATTTGGATCCATCCCCCGATTTCGAGAAGATTATCGAATCCGTCGGTGGTTACGGCGAAAAGATCGAGGACCCTGCCGAATTGGAAGCCGCGATCCGCCGGGCGCTGAAAGCCGTGCGTAGCGGCAGACCCGCACTTTTAAACGTGATCACCGCGGCCGGCGGACGCTACTAGGAGAACGACCGTGGACGACGGCAAAACCCTTTCCGAAAAAGCGGACGCGTTGGAACAGGCGCAGATGGATGCGCTGGGGGACGCTGTCGCTTCCCGGTCTCTCCTGTATCAACTCGGCGATGGCAAGCAACCGGTCTATGACCGCAAAACGCTGGCCGGCGCCGGACGGCTGCTGATGGGTGAAGACCCGCGCCTGCCGGAGATGCCGGAGAAACCCACCTTCATGGATTTTGTCCGCTGCCGGTTTTCCATCGGCGGCCAGCAGCACCTGTTGCAAAGCGCCCGGCTGGCGCGTCTCAACGGCCATGAAGATAAGGTCATTCTTGCCTGTTTGCTGCACGATGTAGCAGTATCAGGCTTTATCCGGGCCGATCACGGCTATTGGGGCGCACAGTTGATCGAGCCCTATGTGGACGAGGAGGTGTCCTGGGCAATCCGGGTGCACCAAGCGCTACGATTCTTCCCGGACGAATCCGTGGGCTATGAGTACCCGGAAATGTACCGCCGGATGTTTGGCGACGAGTATCAGCCCGAACCTTATATCGTTGCTGAGTACGAACGGGCCAAGAACCACAAATGGTACATGACCGCCCGGCTGATCTGCCTGAACGATCTTTACGCCTTTGATCCGGATGTCGTCGTCGGGTGGGAGGAATTCGAGGACGTGCTGGGCCGCCATTTCCGTCAGCCGGAAGAAGGTCTGGGGAATGACAACTCCCCCTCCGCCCATATGTGGCGGACCCTCCGGCGGCCTTGCAACGCGTTGTAGTTTATAAGACTTAGTCGCCAGTGGTCATGCGGGCGGCGGCAATGCCCCGACGCAATACCCAATCCTTGTCATCCACTAGCACGACCCATTTCTCGTCATCCACGGGCTTGACCCGTGGATCCATTTTCCACTCCAATATGGATACGCGGGTCGAGCCCGCGCATGACGGATAAAAGGACCAACGTTCCCATCAAAGATGCTAAATCGGCGGGAACAGGACCCTCGGCAGATAGGTCGCAATCTCCGGATAATTAATTATCACGATCATCGCCAAGAGCATGATGATCCAATAGGCGGTTGAGCTCTTGAA
This sequence comes from uncultured Rhodospirillaceae bacterium, assembly GCA_964611435.1. Lineage (GTDB taxonomy): Bacteria > Pseudomonadota > Alphaproteobacteria > Rhodospirillales > UBA2165 > JAYPHU01. The sequence continues at coordinate 10,004 of CAZSXT010000053.1, forward strand.
GATGGTCATCACATTCATATCCGGCTCGATATTCTGAATCGCCGATTTGACCGTATAAACCAACAGTCCGAAGGGCGGCGTGTAAAGCCCGGCCTCAATCGCGATGATGCCCACGATGGCAAACGCGATCGGATCCATGCCCAGTTTCACCGCGATGGGCGCAAAGATGGCCGCCGTCAGCAGCATAATGGAGATGGAATCGATGATCATCCCCAGCAGGAACCAGATGATGACCATCACGGTGATGATCATCCAAGGCTCCATTCCCGAGCCGATGAACAGGCCTTCGATGGCATTGGCCATACCGGTCATCGCCAGGGTCCGCGAATAGAGCGCCGCCGTGACCAGCAACAGCAATATCGGCGCGGAGGTCCGGCCCACGTTGAGGATCGCATCAATGATGTCGCGAAGCCGCATACCCTTGATGATACCCAGCATGAGGCCGATAAAGGCGCCGGCGCCCGCACCTTCGGTCGGGGTAAAAACACCGAACCAGATGCCGCCCAGCACAGCGACGATCACCAGGAGGATGCCGGCAAAGCTGATCAGGAACTGGCCGGTAGAGATTTCCTCTTCAGGTTCAACCTCCGCCGGATCAACGGCGGCTGCGCCGCCGCCCACCAGTTCCGGATTGATAATCGCGCGAATGAACACGTAGAGGATGAAGAACACGGCCAGCAGCAGGCCGGGCAACACGCCGGCCGCAAACAATTGGCCGATGGATTGCTCCGTCAGGATGCCCCAGACAATCATCAGCACGCTCGGCGGAATCAACATGCCCAGGCAGCTCGACCCGGCGATGGTCCCGAGGGCAAAACCCTTGTCGTACCCGAAGCGTTTCATCTCCGGGTAGGCGATCCGGGAGAAGGCGGCGGCCGACGCGATACTGACGCCGGTCACAAAGGAAAACAGTGCATTGCCCATCACTGTCGCAATCGCCAAACGGCCTGGCACCTTGCTCAAGAGCCGGTTGATGCCGCGATAGACGTCGGTGACTGTCCCTGATCGTCCTATAAATTCACCCATGAGCATAAATAAGGGTATGACCGCGAAGACATAGGCCCGAATGGCTTCGTAAGCCGTGGCGGCCAGCATTTTCTGGACCGCGCCAAAGGCATAGAAATTCGCGCCGGTGACCAACCAGATGCCCAACGCGCTGGTGATGCCGAGCGCGATGGCGATATGAACACCCAGGACCACGAGACCCACCAGGCATACGACAAGGATTACGGCGGTGTTGGCTTCAAACATGGCTGTTTCTCCCTACCGCCTTAGTGTCCGGCCCGGTCTTCGGCAGCTTCACTATTCATGAGCTCCGGGCGGAAAATATCGATATAGGCCATGACACAATAGTTCAGGATGGCGACGGCGCTGCCCAGCATCACCGTCCAGCGCGCTGGCCAGGACGGCACCCGAAGTGCGCCTTCGCCTTCGAATTCGTTTTCAACGTAAGACAGAATGCTCTCTTCCCAACCGCCGGTAATGATCAACAGGAAGAATACCGCCCCCAGGATATAGCCGATGGCCAGCAGGATCCGCTGCAGCTTGTCCGGGAACCTGGTCACCAGGAAGTCTGCCTTCAGCATTGACCGGCTGCGAATGGCATAGCCGACCTGCAAAAAAACAATAATAACAATGGAGGCAGCGACCATCTCCGCCGTGCCGTGGATGGGGAAATCAAAGGCGCCCCGCCCGATAATATCGGCCAGCACCAAAAATGAGATGCCGAAGGTCAACGCCGCCGCCAGTATCATCAGCAGCTTGGACAGGCGATCACTGAATTTGATGAGATCCATCGATCATTCCCCTGAAAATCAATTAAGAGCGATTCTGTTACAACGCCGGACACTCTGTTCCGGCTAAATTTGTTCTTAGATCTGTTGGAAGTACCGGCCGGAAACCTTGTCGGTCGCCGGCCGGTATATCACGTCAGACTTCTATACGTACGGTCGCTGGATTACTTGACGACGTAGCGCACCGGCCATTTGTAGCCAACCTTCTCAGCCGCGTTGAGAGTCGCGTTGAGAATTTTGACAGCCGGGAAGCCTTCTTTTTCAAGAGCATTGGCGTGCTGTTGCGGCCAATGGGCCAGCTTCTCGGCCCAATCCTGACGGACGGCGTCCGGCAGTTTGGTGACCGTGATATTCTTGCGCAGCCATGCCATGTCGCTTTCATAGCCCTTCTTATTGAAGGAACCAGTCAGGACTTGGTACTTCTTGGCCACTTCCTGGAAGATCGGTTTGACTTCCGGAGGTAGGCTGTTCCAGTAACGGTTGTTGACCGTCAGACCGTGCCAGGTGATCGAACCAAAGCCGATCTCCGTGTAGTACTTGCCCACTTCATGCAGCTTGAACACCGGACCCCAGGCGCTGGGGAACATGATGCCGCCTTCGGCCACACCCGTCTTCAGTTTCTGGTACCAGCCCGGCAGGCCATCGGTCACCGCGACGATGCCGACATTGGCTTGCTTCAGCCAATTCAGGTTCAGGCCCGCGCCGAGGATTTTCTTACCTTTAAGGTCAGAGGTTTCCTTCCACGGGAACTGGGTGCCCAGGTTGTAGCCGCCGTCGCCGATGATGGCGAGCAGGGTTTGATCAAAACGCTGGAAGCGCTTGGCCAGGCTCGGGAATTGGTTGTACACGTCGGTCGCGATAGCAACGCTCTGCACCGGATCCATGGTGCCGAAGGGCAGCATGATCTGGAACGCATGCATTTTCAGCTTGGACGCTTCGAAGCAGTAGCAGAAGCCGCCCACATCGACGACGCCATTCTGGACGCCTTCAAACGTGTCGAACACTTTCACGATAGAACCGGAATAGCCTTCGATGAAGTTGATCTTGTGGCTGGTTTTGGCTTCGACGGCCTTCTTCAGCTCGACCTGGAAGTAGTTCTTCATCAGGCCGGCATAGACAACCGTCGGCGGGTGACCGGAAGCAATCCGGACATTAATGGTCTTGGCGTCAACCGGGCTGCTGGTCGCGAAAGCGCCACCGGCGATCACCGCCGCAGCGGTAAGACCCAGCAAAGTTTTGGACATAGAGCGCATAAATACCTCCCTTGGGATGCACGAATTGGCAGGACCGCCGCCCGGACCCTCTTTCCGGATCGGCAAGTGGACCTGCCGGATGGCTAAACATAGCTTTTTCACACGGATGTACGCAAATCTTATCTAAGACT
>CAZSXT010000054.1:0-9140 GCA_964611435.1 uncultured Rhodospirillaceae bacterium
TTCCTAAATTCCGGTATAAATTTCTCATAGTAGTGCTTTTTTTTAAGTTTAGTTCTCTTTTTTTAGTGCTTTTTTTTCAGCTGAGACTTACTTCTGAGATAGTTCTCTTTTTTTAGTGCTTTTTTTTTAGTTTTCATAACATATGATATTTCATTTCATTTTCATTTGTAATTTCAAACACTTTTGTAATTACATTTCATTTTCATTTGTAATTTCAATAATAATTAATATTTAAAGACAAAAATTTAAGTTTTTATATATTTCAGAATGTTAACTACTAAAAATCAGAAAATACTTGCTTTCTATAATGCAAATAAACATCTCGATTTCGAACAAATCAACCTACTTTTCATTGAACTTATTGAAAAACTTAATAAAGATATTATGAAATCTGCAGAATCTTCTCTCTCTAATGAGCTTTTAAAAGATATCTTCCAAAAAGTTGATAAAATAGAAAATACACAAAATAATTTAAATCAAAATATTTCAGTAATTCTAAATTCTATTAATAATATTCACACTTTTCTCTCCGAACAAAAAACATATTATATTCAAGAAATTCGAAATACTTTAGATACAATATTAGAAAATAAACAAATGAGTAATAATGAAAAAATACAAACTATTTTAGATAAAAATCTAACACGAATTATTGAAAAAACAAAATTACTTCTCTCTGAGTCTTTTTCTCAGACTAATGAAGAACTTTATAATAAAATTATTATTAATATTCAAAAACATTTTGTATCTCTTAATTCAGCAACTTCACAACTTCTTGAAGAAAAATCACATGAAAATATTTTTTCTAGATTGCAAGATATTGTCGAAACAAAACATTCTATATTATGTGAATCTATTGATAAAAATATTCATTCTTTTATCACATCTAGTAATTCATCAATATTATCTGAAATGCAAACACAATATCAGACATTTTCTGATATGAATGATTTTCTAAAAAAACAAAAATACTGTAATTCTAGCATAACTGGTAAAATTGGGGAAGATCGATTAGAAGTTATTTTAAATGAATGTTTCCCATCAGATAATATTATTAATACTTCTTCTCTTGGAAAATCTGGGGACTTTATTCTTGAAAGACAAACGCATTTTAATAAAAAAATAATTTTCGAAAATAAAGAATATTCAACAAATGTTCCTGATGTAGAGGTTAAAAAATTTATCAGAGATATAGAACATACCAAAACTCATGGTATTTTTCTTTCACAAACAACAGGTATAGCCAATAAAAAACATTTTGAAATTAACTTTCATAATAATTTTGTTCTTGTTTATCTACATAATGTAAATTATGATAAAAATATAATTATGTCTGCAGTACAAGTTATTGATATGATTGTATCGAAAATAGATTTAGAAAATATTGATACAGAAAAAATTTCTAAATCCGTTCTTACAGATATGCAACAAGATTTTATGCTTTTTTTAAAACAAAAAACAAGACTTTTAGAAATGTCTAAAAAATATCATAAAGAAATACAATTTATGATTGATGAAATTCATTTACCTAGTATTTCTAAATTTCTCTCCAAAAACTTTTCAAATACTGAACTTTTAAATCATGTATGCGATTACTGTTCTAAAACATTTAGGAATAAAAGAGCTTTAGCAAGTCATTATAAAGGATGTGTTAGAAAAAAAAATAAATTTATAGAAGAAAATAAAAAATTATAATGCGTTTATTTAGGAATTAATAAATTTTTTTGGTGAAAATATAATCTATATTATTATTATAATATGTCTTCCGCAATTACAATCGATTTTGGCGATACACTTCTTACTTCTCAAACCCTTGCTACAATGCCTACCCTTCCTGCAACAGTAAGCGGTACCAGTACTGGTGATATTGATGTTGCCTTTAACTGGTCTGATTCTGCTGGCAATGGTAAATGGTCTGAATTATTCACATTCAAAACAGACTCATCTGATTTAGCTGATTTTGCTTCTGGTCTTACTACTGATGTTGAAATGGATGCTTGCTCTAATAAATTCTACACCGCAAATTTCCTTGATGACGATACTGTAACTCTTGCCGACGGTTCCGGCAGTCTTGTTGATACCACCGCTGGAACTGGTAATACAATCGCAGAGGAATACGTTCGTTATTTAGCTAGCGAAATCTTTGGAGCTAATGGAAGAGCTGATCTTTTCCATAATGAGGCTGCTCTTGTTAGCGATATCACAGGCTCACATTCTGGTGCCAGTGGTGTCCTCGCTAATATTAAAGCAAAACTTGATAATGCTTCAGCCACCGATCAGGCCTCAACTAATCCTCTCTGGATTGTTATGTCCAATCTTCTTAATGATGCATCTGGTATCCGTTTTGATGTAGGTGCTCCTAATGCAAGCACTCTTGTCTCTGCAGGATCCGCAGGACACTACATGCCTCTTAAGGCAGGAGATAAACTTGTATTCTCCCTTAACTTCAACGCTGTTACAGCAAGTACACACAAAATTGGTGATAATGATGTTGGCGCTCGTAAATACAAGATCACAATGACTCTTGCAGCCTAAATATTATATTAATTAAAATATAGATAAATAAATACCTATATTTTATACAAGTAAGTTAATAATGACTGATGATTTAAATCTAGATATAAATTCATACAATAAAGAAGAACTTTTACAGCTTTTTAATTGCGAAGAAGTTCATTCAAAAGATTATATAACAAAAGCCTACAATAAAAAATTACGATCTATTAACTCTATATCTAATAAATCTCTTCAAATAAAACTTAAATCGTTTTTTAATAATGCTTTTAAAAAACTTACAGAAATATTACCTCATTTAAGTAATACAAATGATCCAATATTTACTAATACAATATCGCGTATCGAAAATACAACAACTGCAAAAATGCATCCTATGCCATCTATAATTGAACCTAAAATACAACCAACGCAACCTATTCAGTATCCTTTAGGAAATATTAACCCTGTTGATCGTAAGACACAATCTATTATTTTTTCTCTTGATTCACTATTTAGGGATAATAATAATTATCCTAATAGTAATGATTTTATATATGAATTACCAACAAGTATCGAAAATGTTATTAGTATGAAGCTTATCACTGCTGAAATTCCTAATTCTCAACCTTTAATATCGAATAAAAACAAAAATAATAAATTTACAATTTACATGCAACATGGTATGGAACCTGAATTAGATTCAAGTGGGAATGAAACAGGGGATGTTGTTAGTTTTCCACCACAAGGACGAACACTAGAAATAGAAATTAATGATGGATCTCCTAGTTTCGGGACACTTGTTACATATTTACAGCAAATTATTGATTCACAACGTAATAGTTTTTCTTTTTTACAAATTGGACTAGATAATATTAATGGTTTTATATTCTTTAGATTTAAAACTCTGTCTGAATGTATAACATGGAATGCTTCCTACTATTATAATGGAACAGGACAAGCAACATTCCCTCCAGATAATAAACCACCAACTATCGCATTTTATATGCCTTCTGTTAATTTATCATCACAACCAGACTTTATTAGTCTCAAAAGAATATATCTGGGAACTAAACTTGCTGATGAAAGAGGTATTATATCAGATATAACTAGAGATGCTGAAAAAACTGCAAATGACTATCCTATACAATATAATATTAATTTTAATCCATATAATACAAATAAAATACGTAGTTTAGGATGGATATTAGGCTTTAGGTATACGCCTTCTAATAACTTAAATTGCTACAAAAAACAAGAAAGAAAAGAATTTATTACATATGATGATACATTTAAAAGAGGATATTTAACATTTAATGGATATTTTTCGGCAAATGTACCTTATGGTGATGCTGAACCTGATTATAACTATATATATGTCGATGAATTTTCGGGAAATTATAACGATACCCTCCTAGCTAGTTTAGAAAAAACATATTTAGCAAAATCTATCTTAGCTAGATTACAAGTAAATATACCATTCTTTGCAGTACAATTTGAAAACTCTAATGGGGGAGATATGTCTGTTTTAGAAAAAAAAAGAGATTATTTTGGACCTGTTAATATTGAAAAATTACATATTAAAATATTAAATAAATTTGGAGAATTAGCAGAATTAGTTAATACTAATTATTCATTGACCTTTCAGTTTGAAACTCTATATAGCAGCATTAGAAATTAAATTAATTAAATGTAAGATTATATTATATTTAATTAATGTCTGGAAGTTCCAATATTTTCGATTCTGGTGGCGATATTTCCATAAGTAATAATTCTACTGGTTTAACTTCGACACAACTTAATCAAATTACAGGTGGTATTACAAGTGTTAGTAATCAATTAAGCTCACTTGTATCTACAATAAATAGCAAAACTGCCCTTTCACTTACTAATCAAAATGAAATAGAAACTCTTCTTGAAGGTACTAGCAATATACTTAATGACCGTTTCGATCAATTAAGTGGCGCTGTTGAAGGTGCTATTAACACTAGTAGTTTTAATACTATTACTGCAATTACTACAAATATGGAAAATCTTGCAGATAAGACAGAAACTGCTATAAATAATTCCAGTACTAGTACTGTTAATTCTATTAATTCTAATATTACAAATCTTGCAAACAAAACAGAAAGTGCTATAAATAACTCCAGCACTAATACTGTTAATGCTATTAATACTAATTTAACAAACTTAACTGATAAAACTGAAAATGCTATTAACAATTCTAGTACAAATACTGTTAATGCTATTAATTCATCTAATACTAATACTGTTAATGCTATTAATTCAAATATAACAAACTTATCAACCTCTATAAGCGATGCATTTAATGCATCATCTACAAATAATATTGCATCAAATGAAAAACTTATTACATCAATCGTTGATACTTTTACAAACCTTACAACATCGCAAGAATCAGGAACACAAACTCTGTTAACAACACTTATTGATAAAATTAATGAAAGTCAAAGTGCAATTATGAATAAGTTAATTGCTTTAGACTCTAGTTTTAATTCAATGATTGCATCAACAACCCAAACAATCAGTAATAATAATACAAATGTTATTAATAAAATTACAAATAACGAACAAGAATTTAATCAAGCATTACTTAATAATCAACAAGCTATTAATGATAATACAGTTACAATGTTTACTAACCTAAATAATAAAGAAAATGAATTTAATCAGGCTTTACTCGATAACCAGCAAGCTACCGCAGACTCCATACTGCAAAATCAACTCGCTATCAGTAACAATAATACAACCGTACTTAACAAAATTGTGGAAAGTGACCTCAGTTTCAATAAAGCTATTATCGATAACCAGCAGGCTACCGCAGACTCCATACTGCAAAATCAACTCGCTATCAGTAACAATAATACAACCGTACTTAACAAAATTGTGGAAAGTGACCTCAGTTTCAATAAAGCTATTATCGATAACCAGCAGGCTACCGCAGACTCCATACTGCAAAATCAACTCGCTATCAGTAACAATAATACAACCGTACTTAACAAAATTGTGGAAAGTGACCTCAGTTTCAATAAAGCTATTATCGATAACCAGCAGGCTACCGCAGACTCCATACTGCAAAATCAACTCGCTATCAGTAACAATAATACAACCGTACTTAACAAAATGGTAGAAAGTGACCTCAGTTTCAATAAAGCTATTATTGATAATCAATCATATATAAATGATAAAACCCATATAATTCTAGATAAATTAACAAACATTGATGCAAGTCTTAATAACACTATATCAAAAATAAATGATAATAATGGTAATAATAATGGTACTGTATATGATGCTAGTCTTAATAATTTACTTGTAAGTAATATAGAAAAACTTACAACTTCTACAACTGATATTTTAGATAAAATGGTTTCATCTGAATCTACTATAAATTCTGCAATTATATCTAATCAACAACAAATAACAACTAATCTTAATACAATTTCTGATAATACAAACGATATATTAGATAAAATAACTACTTCTGAAAATAATATTAATACTGCAATACTTACTAATCAACAACAAATTACTAATAATCTTAATGCAATTAATACAAATATTGATACATTTAACCAGTCTATACTTTCAAATCAACAAGCTATTATAAATTCAGATGCTAGTTTTAATCAAGCATTATTATCCAATCAAAAAGCAATGAATGATAATACTAATCAAATCTTTAATAAAATGGCCGACATTGATGCTAGTTTTAACGAACAAATAATCCAAAACTCAAATAATACATCTAGCGTAACATGCGAAATTTTAGATAAGATTGTTGATAATCAGAAATATTATGCTGATAAATCCTTAGAACTAATGGATAAAATTGATACATCATATCTTAATACTGTTAATAAATTAGATACTATATTATCTTCTATTGTAACAAATAATCAAGAATCAGAAGCAAATATAGCTGATTTAATTAGTAATCTCAATATTAAATCATCAGATACTCAACAGTCTCTTATTAAATATATTGGTAAATATGTTGTTATTCCTCTATACGAACAACGTCTGAATGATATATCTACTATGTATTATAAAGTACTAGAAAATAATGTTATATGTAAAATTCAAAACTATATTAACTTATTTAAAGCTGGTGATTTTGCATCATTAACTATTGAATATACTATGGAAAAACAAAATGAAATTGCTAGTGAAATTTTAAGAATTAAAAAAGAAGCATTCGAAAAATTTTTATCTACTACTCCAGGTGCATCTTGTTATCATGAACTAACAGATGAGGCTATTAAAAGCTATAAAGCGTTTAGAAAATATATATCATGGGCGTATAAAACTCTTGATGGTTTAACTAAGGCAACACTTCAATATGACGAATTTATCAATCTTGAAGGAGAATTACAATCTAAACGTATTGATTCTGAGATTTTAAATGATCCTGAAATGTTAACTATTTATTTAGAAGAATTAAAAGAAAGTCAAAAAAGAAGTTATGCTCTATTTGAGGTTACTGCAAATATTGATTTTGGAGATAAAATTAGTCTAAAACCACAATATGCTGAATATATTAATCGATACGGAAAACCTGATAACTTTCAGTTCGAAGCTGAAAAAATGGCTATTGTTATTCGTGATTTAATAACTATGGGAATTATTGATCCATATACTCTTGAAGAAAATTGTGAAACATCTGGTATGAGTGATTTCAGTGAGAATGAATCTAGTAATAATGAATCAGGAGATATAACAGCTACAGATACAGATACAGCCACCGGTACTGATGGATATACAGATACAGCAACTGCTACCGATACTGCAACAGACACAGATAATTGTAATACATCTGGATTAAGCGAATATGAATCATTCTCTGGTTCTAATTACTCAACACAATCTAATTCTGAAAGTGAAATAATTAAAATGATATCTGATGGCGAATTATCTGATTTTGAAGAGGATATTTATAATTTTAAAATTACATACTATGTCTATATAAATAATCACGATGATCCAAAACATGAATATGGTACTTTCTATTATCCACTTTATTTAAATTATAATGAGGCTAAAAAATCTGTTGACGTACAACATAAAAATTATAATCCTGATTTAGATGTAGAAGGTCATATTTATACTCCTAATGATCCAAATGAACCTTATGAAGCTACACCATTTTCATTCGCCCATTTAGGAGATTTAATATTATGGATGCCAAACTCGCATTCATATAGATCTAAAGGAACAAGATTTCATCCTCCATTCTCACTTGAATATATTCTTATTAATCAAATTATTGAAAAACCACATTATAAACAAAGAATTAATGATATCTCTATGTATTACTTTAAATTACTTGAAAATAATATTATCAACAAAATTAAAAAATATCTCATTCACTTTCGTGCTGGAGATTTTTCAACACTTACCATTGAATATTCTAAAGAAGTACAGCATTCGTTATCATTAGAAATCTTAAAAATTAAAAAAGAAGCATATGAAAAATTTCTTTCTATATCTCCAAACTCCACATCAATTGGTGAAATTGCAAAAGAAGCTATTAAAAACTACAAAAATTTCAAAAAATATATTTCATGGGCTTATAAAACATTAGATGGTCTAACAAAAGCTACAATGCTTTATGATAGTTACATTAATTTAGAAGGTGAAATTGAATCTATTCGTATTGACTCAGAAATTTTAAATGATCCTGAAAAATTATCAATATACCTAGAGGAACTTAAAAATAGTAATAAATACTCAATGTCTCTTTTTGAAGTTACAGCTAATATTGATATTGGTAGTAAAATTAAGCTTAAACCAGAATATATTGAATATATTAACAGATATGGAACACCTTCAAATTTTCAGTTCGAATCAGAAAAAATGGCTATTGTTATTCGTGATTTAATTGATGCTGGAATTATGCAACCATTTAATATTGATGAGTATTATACTACATCTGGTTTTAGTGGTAATAGTTCTGAAGGTACTACTGAAGGCGACCCTGATGATCTAACGGCAACAGACACAGCTACTGCTACGGATACTGCAACTGGTGACGAAACTGCAACTGCAACTGATACGGCTACTGCAACTGATACTGATACGGATGACTTATTTGAAGAGGGTGATGTGAGTGAATATTCTTTTTCTGAAGATGATTTTTCTGATTTTGAAAATGAATTTAATGAATTTAAAACTACATATTTCGTATATGTTAATAATACTAATGATCCAAATCATAATTATGACACATATTATTATCCTTTATACATAAATCAAGAAGATGCATTTTCTGCTATTGATGTAAATCATTTTGGTTATGATGTAAATAAAGATGTATCAGGAAATATATACACTCCAAATGATATTAGTAATAATACTGGAATTACAGCATTTACATTCAAACATCTAGGAGAAATTACATTTTATATGCCTAATTCTCATCCTTATAGATCGGTTGGTACAAAACATCACCCACCATTTGCTCTCGAATATATTCACTTTACAAAATATACCGGTGCAAGTGGATTATTCTTCAAAGGTCTTGCAGGTCCTACACTTGATTATCATAATTACAGTAACAGAGGCACTACTGGAGTTTCTGGAGTTTCTGGAGTTTCTGGAGTTTCTGGAGTTTCTGGAGTTTCTGG
>CAZSXT010000054.1:9240-12668 GCA_964611435.1 uncultured Rhodospirillaceae bacterium
GAGTTTCTGGAGTTTCTGGAGTTTCTGGAGTTTCTGGAGTTTCTGGAGTTTCTGGAGTTTCTGGGGTTTCCGGTGTCTCTGGAACGACTGGAACGACTGGAACGACTGGAACTACTGGAACTACTGGAACTACTGGAGCAACCGGAACAAATGAAATAAATTAAATATAAGAAAAATAAATAATTAAATAATTTATAATTATTTATTATAATGAATGAAATAAAAAGACGAACAATTGAAAAGTATAAAAAAAAAAAAGAAGAAGAAGAAGACAAAAAAAATATTTTAAAAAAAATTAATGACGGTGTTGAATTTAGCGATGAAGAGGATAATGCTAACTCAATTATAAATAAAGTAGAAAATAATGAAAATGATAATGAAGATAATGAAATACTAACATCAGATACAAATGAACTTTCAAACAGTGAAAACGAATTAGATAGCGATGATAGTCTTTCATTAGATGCTACTGATCTTGATGAAAATATTTCTATGAAACCTCCATATTTGTATATTGATTATGATGATCTTAACATAGAACATGCTACAAAATACGATTATGCCACAATAAAAGTAGATAAATCATACGGACTATCTAAAGAACAATTTGCTGTATTATTATCAGATAAATACGCTCACCATAATAAAAAACATATAATTATTAACTGTTGGAAAGTTTTAACCAAATCAAATCTTAATATCTTTTCATTTGATTGTACTAATACAAAACCAAAAGAGTTTGAAAGGAAAATAGAATCAAAAATAAAATGGGGAAGCAAGCCTTATCTCAAAGATACTTTAACTTCTGAAGAAAGGAAAGATTATTCTATTTTTAGAAAAGGTGTCCCAGAATTACTAAAAACATTATATCATAAAAATATCAAGATCTTTATTGTTAGTAATTCTGATTATTCTTTTATTAAAAGAATTTTTGAATATTATAGAATTGATAAATATATTGAAGCTTTTTTCACACCTAGTGTATGTGGACTACCCAACGGAAAATTATCATATCCTGAAGATCAATTTGTAGATAAAAGAAAAATGAATAGACAACGCGCATTTGTCTGTATTGAAAGGTATATTGGTAGACTCCCAATGTATGCAAATTAATTTTATAACCTAATACATTATTAATTTAACAAAACTAATAATGTAAATTAAACATCTAATTTAACATTCTCACTAATTATTTTCTTAATTTTTCTAATATTTTTTTCACAATCTACACCCATTGTTTTACCTACTAATTGAAAATATTCTTCCATCTTAACAGGATTATTCTCATATCCCGGATTTGCATTCGTCCATTCAATTAGTGTACCTATCTGTTTACTGCTAATATTTTGTATAGATTTATCTATTTCTTCATTTTCCTGATCTTTTTCCCATTTATCTTCCTTTTTAACATAAAATTGTAATCTTTTTTGATCGGAACAATGTATTGGACGTTCAGTAACTTCCATATTATTCAAATTTTTAAGAAAAATATTTGATACGCCTTCCACAAATCCATGATGACTTGTAAATTCTAGATCTTCCAAAGATAATTTAATATTATTTACAAAATCTTTTAACGACATTGCATTTTTACATTTATCATTTAAATACATATTTATTGTATATTTCTGATTATTATTGTTAGTTGTATTATTATATGTATTTCCTAGTTTTAAACTTTTCATTTGTTCTTTTAATTCTTTATTTTCTTCTAAAATATTTTTTAATAATTTTTCTACATTATTTGTAGGTACTATTTCATCAGGAGAGTCCGGTTCATATACTACATTATCTAAGTAAGGACATGATTTTCTATGTTTTGATAAACTAGATGCATGTCTATATGATTTTCCACATTCACAATAAAATAAATCATCTCTGTGGATGGCTAATTTTTGGCTAATTCCGACTAACTGACTGGAACGCATTTTACATATTTTTTGATGTCTAGATAAAGACGATAAATGCTTATAAGTTTTATTACAAAATTTACATGATTTTTTTACGAACTTTTTTTGATTAGCATTAATTAGCATTTTTTTTGAATTGTGCTTCATGGTCTTAAGATGTTGATTCCAATGCGTTAATTTTAGACAGGAATAGTCACACTTTTTACAATAAAATTTTTTGTGTTTTTTTGAGACTATTTTTTCCATTTATATAATGCTAACAAAAATAGTTCCTAAATACTTAAATTTCAAAATGTTAAAAAAAATCTTGTAGGGGGATAATTTTGGAATATTGTATTTGTGTTTCTACATCTTTCTAGACAAGTGTAAAAAAATGTAACTTTTTTTATAGATTCTTTTCCTTATAATTGAAAAATGGACATTTTCAAAATGTCCAAAAAATTTAATTTCAAGAATCTTTTTTTATTTTTTTTACATTTTTTTACCAATTATTTTTTAGTTATTTTCTAAAGCCTCAATTCTTGTGGTTAAACTAGTAATCAGTTCTCTTAATTCTTGTATAGCTTTTATAGTATATGCGTGTAAGCCATTATAATTTATACCATACATTAAATCTTCATCTACTGTATTACCACTAGCATCAGTTGTTTGTTTGACACCACCACCTGATACTAAATGTGATAACTCTGTAACATCCCTGAGTTCTTGTGCTATAAAACCACTATCCATAACTCCTTTCACAATATTGTCGCTACTATCTAGATAATTTCCGCTACCATCTTGCTGAAAATTATTACTAGCATCATATGGTTTATCACTTTTAAAATATTTTTTAGGTTTTAATTGATTTAGTATTTCTAAAGCACCACTAATATCTGTATCGTTATGTTTTAGTCTATCGTCACTGGTGGGAACAATAATTCCACCTACTCGTAACGTCCCACCATTTCTACATATATAACAATCGTCATTTGTTAATCCAGCTCCATCATCTTGTAAATACATACCACTATCAATATTTATTTCATTTACTTGTCCCAAATGTATGTCGCCAATATACAAACTATTAGCATTATAAGGTATATACATAACATTACTAAATGCTCCATTGTCTATTCTATAAAATTGAAACCTATCAGTTGATGCGTCATAATACATACCACCACCATAACTACTACTCTCTCCTAGATATATTTCAGCATCACCTCCACCGCCACTTCCACCAAAAATATTTATTTTACTTCCACCATTTGCAGTGCTATTTTGTATTTGTAATTGCTCTGTTGAACTATTGTTGATTGTTAATTTGCCTGTGAGAGTTCCTCCTGCTAATGGTAATTTCGTAGCAATATTACTGGTATTAGCTGATATATCTGTTGCATTCGTAGAAATATTACTGGTATTAGTGCTGATATTACTGGTATTAGCTGATATATCTGTTGCATTCGTAGAAATATTACTGGTATTAGTGCTTATGTTACTGGTATTAGCTGATATATCTGTTGCATTCGTAGAAAT
>CAZSXT010000055.1:0-12417 GCA_964611435.1 uncultured Rhodospirillaceae bacterium
CCTGTTAAACTTGCCAGGAAACTTCGGTTTCCTGGCAGTTTTTTTATGTGGAATATCTTTATCGACCGTTCTTGATCATTCTGCCGGGCCTATGAGATATTCGTGTCATGGCTGAAAATGACATCGATTTCTCGCGGCTACGGGTCCTCATCATCGAAGACGATTACCATCTTCGCCAGGTGATCAAGCTTGCCTTTTCCCAGCTCCGCTGCAACCGCGTCCTGGAAGCCAGTGATGGGGAACGTGGGATCGAGGTCTACAAGGTGGCGGCGGAACAGCTGGATGTGATTGTCTGCGATCTCAATATGCCGGTCTTGGACGGCTATGGCTTCGTCCGCCATGTGCGCCAAAACATGGACCAGAGAGCCAAGGATATTCCGATCATTATCTTGACCGCCACCAAGCCCACCGAAGGTGTCGTCAAGCCGCTTGCGGAACTGGGGGTACAAGGGTATCTGGTGAAGCCGGTAACCGCCGGCGCCTTGAAAAAGCAAATCACCCGGGCGCTTTCATAAGAGGACAGTATTCATGGCCGATACACCAATCCTGATCGCCGGGGCCGGCATCGGCGGGCTGACCGCCGCCATTGCCCTCCAGCAGAAGGGGTTCACCGTCGAGATCTACGAACAGGCGCCGGAGTTGAGCGAGATCGGCGCCGGCCTGCAGATCGCCGCCAACGGCACGCGGCTTCTGATTGCGCTGGGCCTGGAAGAAGAGATGGAAGCCGTCGCCTGCGAGGCGGAATACAAAGAAGTGCGGCTGTGGAACACGGGTGAAAGCCGCAAGCTGTTTGACCTGGGCGAGGATTCCCGCCGGCGCTTCGGCGCGCCCTATTGGTTCCTCCACCGGGGCGATCTGCACCGTGTCCTCATGAACGCGGTGTTGGCCCATGATCCGGACTGCATCCATCCGGGCAAACGCTGCGTCGGTTATACGGAAACCGAGGACGGGGTGGAGCTTGCGTTCGACGGCGGGGGCTCGGCCACGGGCGCGGCGCTGGTGGCGGCGGACGGCGTGCACTCGGTCCTCCGGGATCAGGCGTTTTCCTCACCCAAGGCCAAGTTCACCGGCATGCTGTCCTGGCGCGGTATCGCCAGGATGGAGGACCTGTCTGACGGGCTTCGCACCATGTCGGGGACCAACTGGGTCGGGCCCGGCGGTCATGTGGTGACCTATCCGTTGCGCGCGGGGGAGCTGTTTAACTTCGTCGGCATCGTCGAGAACCGGTCCTGGACATCCGAATCCTGGGTCGATCCGGGCACACGGGAAGACTGCCGCACCGACCTGGCGGGCTGGAACCCGGCCATCCATGAACTGATCGAGAAAATCGACCAGCCGTTCAAGTGGGCGCTGATCGACCGGGAGCCGCTGAGACAATGGGCGAAGGGCCGTCTGATCCTGATTGGCGACGCGGCGCACCCGACCCTGCCGTTCCTGGCCCAGGGTGCGATCATGGCCATCGAGGACGGGGTGATCCTGGCAAGATGTCTGGAAGAAACGCCCGGCGATCCAACGACCGCGTTTGCGAGATTTGAGAAAACCCGGATCGAACGCTGCACCGCTATTGTCGATGGCTCATCCGCCAACACCACCCGGTTCCACAACCCGCAGCTCCGCGAGCACGACACGGCCATCGCCTATCTGGATGATCAGTGGGAGCCGGAAAAGGTCCGCCAGCGCTACGACTGGCTGTTCGAATACGACGCGACGACGGTGGAATTGGCGGAGGGCTAACCTCCCTCCCACAAATAGTCCGGCCCTAAATCCGACATAGCCGTACACCCGATCTGGCCCAGGGTTTTGTCGACCTCGTCGTCGAACATCGCCATGACATGTTCGCCGCCTTTCTCGCCCAGCGCGCCGGTGCCAAACACAAACGAGCGGCCGGAGAACACATAGTCTGCGCCCAGGCAGTAGGCTTTGACGATATCGGCGCCGGTGCGGATGCCGCTGTCGAACATCACCGCCATGTCATCGCCGACGGCGGCTTTGACCTCGAGCAGGACCTCGATCGCCGCCGGGGCCGAGTCCAGCTGCCGGCCCCCGTGGTTGGAAACAATCACCCCGTCAGCGCCGATGCGCTTGGCGGCCTTGGCGGACGCGCCCGACATCAGGCCCTTGATCACCATCTTGCCCGGCCACATATCGCGGATGCGGCCAATGATGCTCTCGGCCACATTGGGGGAGATTTGCAGCACCATGGCCGCCCCCAATGACTGGCCTTTGGCGGCGTCCTGAATATACGGGACGAAGTTTTCGAACCGGGGCTGCCCGGCGGCCAGGGTGGCCAGCGCCCACTTATAATGCCGGGCCACATCCCAAATCACGCGGGGCGTCATCTTGAACGGCATGGTGAAATCATTGCGCAGATCGCGGATGCGCTTGGACGGCACCGGGATATCCACGGTCACCACCAGCACATTGGCCTGCGCCTCCTTGGCGCGCCTGACCAGATCGATCCAAATTTCCTCCCGGCCCGGAAGATACAATTGGAACCAGCCGTGATCGGGGGCGATTTCCATGATCCGCTCCACCGAGGTGGTGCCGACGGCGGAGAGCGTATACGGCACGTTCCGCGCCGCCGCCATCCGGGCCAGTATCTCGTCCGTGCCCGGCCAGATCAGATTGGCCAGGCCCACCGGCGAAACGCCGATCGGGTGGCTGTAGGTCTTGCCGAACAATTTTACCGATTGATCCCGCGTGGTCACATCTCGCAGATATTCCGGCTGCAGCACGATGTCGCCGAAGCCGGCTCGATTGCGGTGCACATTGGCCTCCGTCCCGGCGCCCCCGTCCAAGTAATCAAAGGCGAGCTTGGGGATGCGCCGTTTGGTCCGTGCGCGGAGATCATCAATGGTGAAGAGCTTCTCCGCACGCATCCCAACATCATCTTTAGTGAAAAGCTTATCCACCATCCCGTGTCCCGCCTCAGTCCTTGTTGGTCTCTTGATAGGCCGCCTTGGCCACATCTACGGCCTTATTAAAGTCGGCACGGATGCCGTCGTGGCGCTCTTTGGCGGCGTTGTAGCTGTCCACGCGAGGGACGTTCGTGCCTTTAAAGTGCGGCATCACATAGCGGGCGAACATCTCGTAGGACCGTTGCGTCGGACCCCAGTCGGCGAAATTGTGGGCAAAGGCCAGGAACACGCCGAAACCGCCGGTGATTTCCTGCGCGCGCTCGATCTCGGCAATGGCGTCGTCCGGCGTGCCGATCAGCACAAACTTGTTTTCGATGGCCCAGCCGATGATGTCTTTCTCTCCTTCCGGGAAGGGGGAGTTGGGTAGCACGTCCCTTGAATATTGCGCCCATCTGTGGATGCCGAACTCCACATCGGCGCGGGCTTTTTCCGTTGTTTCCGCCAGGTGCATCATGTGGGTGATGCGCCAGTTGCGCCGGTCCACGGTCTGGCCGTGCTTGGCCGCCGTTTCCTCGCACACTTGCCAGTTGGCCGCTTGATTTGCGAGGGCCTCGTCGGAAACGCCGCCCAAGACCAGGAGCCCGCCGCCATGCTTGCCAGCCGCTTCCGCCCCAGAGGGCGAGCGGATGGATGTCACCGCCAGCTCCATCATCGGACTTGTATAGCTGGCCATCTGCAGCTTGGCGTTTTCCAGGGTGAACCAGTCGGTTTTCATGGTCACCGTTTCCCCCTTCATCAGGGGAATGATGGCGTCCAGCCCTTCCATCAGACGCCGCCGCGAATGCGCCACGTCGACGCCCATCTGATAAGCGTCCGACGGCAGCGCGCCCGGCCCCGCACCGAACATCACCCGGCCCCGTGTCAGGTGATCCAGGAATACAAGCTGATCGGCGATGATAAACGGGTGGTAATAGGGCAGGGACTTCACGCCGGTGCCAAGGCGGATATGCTTGGTCCGCTCGGCCGCCGCGGCCAGGAAAATCTCTGGCGAGGGAGTGATCTCGAACCCGCCGGAATGATGTTCTCCAATCCAGACTTCGTTGAAGTCCAACTCGTCCAGCCACTGCACCAGTTTCAAATCCCGCTCGATCGCCAGGGTCGGGTTCTCATCCATGGCGTGATGAGGCCCGATAAAGGCGCCGAAGCGGAGGGGCGCGCCGCTCATGACGGATGCGATCCCCGCGTTAGTCGCGGGCGCCCACCGGGTTGGTCAGGACGCCGATATGCTCGACCTCCATCTTGATGTCATCACCGGGTTTGAGGAACGTGCTCGACGCCGCGCCGACCCCGGCGCAGGTGCCGGTGGCGATCACATCGCCGGGCTTCAGGGTCAATTGCTTGGTCAGATGCACAATTTGCTCAGCCACCGAGAACACCATCTGCTCGGCATTAGAGTTTTGCTTCAGATCACCGCTGATCCAGGTCTTCAGATCGACCGCCTGAATATCCGGCACATCTTCCGCCAGCACGATCCACGGGCCCATGGGGGCGGAGGTCTCGAACGTCTTGTGTTCCATCCAGTCCATGCCGAAGGGCCAGTCGGTGCGGCGCGCGTGATCGCGGGCCGACAGATCGTTCATGATGGTGTAGCCGGCCAGGCACGACAGCGCATTGTCCAGGGTCAGGTCCTTGGCGGCGGTGCCGACGACGGCAGCGATCTCCACTTCCCAGTCGAACTTTTCCGAATGCGCCAACGGCAGCTTGATTTCCTCATCGGGGCCGATGATGGACGAGCTGGCCTTCACGAAGAAATAGGGTAGCAGTGCGCTTTTATCGATTTCGTTCCCCATTTCGCGGGCATGGTCGTAATAGTTGGCCGCCGCGCAATAGATGGCGCCCGGCCGCTGAATCGGCTGGCGCAGGGTCGCGTCCGCCAGCTTGGTCGCCTTGGTGGATGGGTTGTCGGCAATCTTGCTGAGAAGCGGCTTGGCGTTGGCCCAATCGTCCAGGATTTCATCCACTGTGCGATAGACGTTCTGGCCGGCGGCGTGGATCGCCATCTCGGCTTGAATGTCGAACATGAAATCCCCGACGCCGACGCCGGGTTTGGTTTGTCCATCGGCGTTGGCGTAAGACAGTAAGCGAAAAGACCCCATTTAGATGCTCCTTATGTGTATGGGTAAAAATAGCGTGGCTGGCCGGGCTAGTCCGCATTGGCCCGTTGTGAGACAACCTCGTCGGCTTCCTTGCCGGTAAATTCCTGTAAGCGGTCGAACGCCATCTCGAAAGATGCCGTGCCCTGGCTGAGAGAGCGCAGCTCGTTAATGAGATCAAGGGTCTCCGATTCCGGCATATGCGCCTGCACTTCATCCCAGCCGGTCCAGCCCTCCTTCGGCTCGAAGCCCAGGATTTGCCCCCGCCGGCCGCTGATCACCCGCTGCACCCGGGAGGTAAAGTCCGTCGGCACGGAAACGGTGATATGGAAAATCGGCTCCAACAGCACCGGGCTGGCGTTGGGCATACCCTCGCGCATGGCGAGAGAGCCCGCCGTGCGGAACGCCTGATCGGAACTGTCGACCGCGTGATACTGCCCGTCGGTCAGCTCCACTGAAATATCGACCACCGGAAAGCCGAGCGGCCCCTTATCCAGGTAATCCTTCACCCCGTGCTCTACGGAAGGGATGTATTGCTTTGGCACCACGCCGCCGGTGATGGAATCGGTGAACTGGAAGCCCGAGCCGCGGGGCAGGGGTTTGATTTCCACATGCACGTCGCCGAATTGGCCGTGACCGCCCGATTGTTTCTTGTGCCGTGCGTGCTGGGACACGGGTTTACGGATAGTTTCCTTATAAGACACTTGCGGCAAGTGGGAGCCGATTTCCAGCTTGTTGCGGTTCTGTAGCCGCTCCAACGCGATCTTGATATGGGTGTCGCCCTGGCCGCGGATCACCATCTCGCCGGTGTCCGGGTTGGGGCCGTAGGTGATGGATGGGTCCTCCTCGACCACCTTGGCCAGCGCACCGGCCATCTTTACCTCGTCGTCCCGCTTGTCGGCGCGGATCGCCAAAGCATAGACCGGCTTTGGCGGTTCCGGGAAATCAGGACCCGCTACTTCACCCGATGGCGACAACGTATCGCCGGCTTTGACCTCATCCATGCGGCCCAGGGCCACCACTTCGCCGGCGCCCGCCTTGGCGATTTTGTTCTGCTGCGCGCCCATCATCTTGTACATACCGCTGACCCGGACGCCGTTGAGGGTCGAACCGTCGGTAATCTCGCCGCGCCAGATGCGCGCGAGGGACAGCTTGCCGGCCTGCGCGCCGTTGTTGATCTTGAACACGGTCGCCAGCGCGTCGCCGGCGGCATCGATGCCCAGCCGCTCGGCGGTCTGCGCCACGCCCGGCGCCTCGTGACGGAAAAACTTCATCAGCCGGTTGACGCCTTGGTCATTCAAGGCGGAGCCAAAGAACACCGGCACGATGGACGCATCCTGTAGGTCTTTGGATAGATTTTCGTAAACCTCCGATGTATCCGGCACCACATCTTCCAGTAGCTTTTCCAGCAGCTCGTCGTTGAAGTCGGCCAGGGACTCCAACAGCACGGTCCGTTCTTCTTCCGTCCGGCCGGACAGGTCCCCCGGCAATTCGATCAGGTCTGACGGCCCACCTTCCTTGTAGGCGAAGGCCCGCTGGCTCACCAGATCCACAAAGCCGGTGATCTCTTCGCCATTGCGGATGGGAATCTCCCGCAACACCAGGGGCCGTTCGGTGAGACTTTGCAACGCCTCGAAGCTTTCTTTCACATGGGCCTCGGCGCCGTCCATCTTGTTGATGAAAATGGCGTACGGAATGCCCTTGTCGTCCAGGTCGCGGATCATGCGGGTGGCGGCCAAGGCCTTGTCCATGCCGGGCTCCACCACCACCACGGCGGTATCGACCACCGACAGCGCGCAATCGGCTTCGTGGATCAGTTCCACCGAACCCGGCGCGTCGATAAAAGTCCATTCTTCGCCCAGATAGTCGGCGGTGGCCACGTTGGCCTCGACGCTCATACTGTGCTTGCGGGCCTCGGGCGAGCTGTCGCCGACGGAATTACCGTCGGTCACGCTGCCCTTGCGGCTGGTCGCGCCGGCCAGGTTCAGGATGGCTTCAAGAAGGGTTGTTTTTCCGCTGAGATACGGTCCGACGATGGCGGCGCACCGGGGACCTGAGGGTTGCTTGCTGGCCACGATAGTCCTCCCAGAATGGTGATGTTTTTATCGCCTTGTGGCGGTCTTTGGGCCGCTATTCACGCCACGCGCCGCCTTCCCTGAAAGGGTAATCCTCTCGTTCCGGGAGTCAAAGGTAAAAACACTGCCCGCGACCCCCACTGTCGTCATGCCCGGACTTGATCCGGGTATCCATGTGCAGAGAAAGATTGATCCACGGGTCAAGCCCGTGGATGACGGAGGAAGGAGAGAGGCGGCCACATAGAGTCATGACGAGCGCGGGGTAAGCGCGCTACAATCCTCCCCATGCCTGACATGCCCGAAGCCCCGTTATTCACGCCCGTGCCCCAGCCGGCTATCACCGAGGGGGAGGCGCTCCGCGTCGTGTCGCCGTTTGCGCCGGCGGGTGACCAGCCGCAGGCGATCGAGGAGCTGGTGACCGGCCTCAATGCAGGCGACAAGGATCAGGTGCTGCTTGGCGTTACCGGGTCGGGCAAGACCTTTACCATTGCTCATGTGATCCAGACCGTGGACCGGCCCACGCTGGTTCTGGCCCCCAACAAGACCCTGGCCGCGCAGCTCTACGGCGAGATGAAGGAGTTCTTCCCGGAGAACTCGGTCGAGTATTTCGTCTCTTATTATGATTACTACCAGCCGGAAGCCTATGTGCCGCGCACCGACACCTATATCGAGAAAGACGCGTCGATCAACGAACAGATCGACCGGATGCGCCATTCCGCCACTCGCGCGCTGCTGGAGCGCAAGGATGTGGTGATCGTCGCCAGCGTCTCCTGCATCTACGGTATCGGCGGGGTGGAGACCTATGCTCAGATGACGGTGAAGCTAAAGCCGGGTGACACGATCAACCGCAACGATCTGCTGAAGCGTTTTGTCGAGCTGCAGTACGCCCGCAACGACACGGCGTTTTACCGGGGCGCCTTCCGGGTGCGCGGCGACGTGGTGGAAATCTTTCCGTCCCACCTGGAGGACCGCGCCTGGCGGCTGAGCCTGTTCGGCGACGAGCTGGAAGCCATTTGGGAAATCGATCCTTTGACCGGGGAGAAAGTCGCCACCCTGGACCAGATCACCGTCTATCCGGCCAGCCACTATGTCACCCCGCGCCCGACCCTGCAGCAGGCCATCCCCAAGATCAAGGCGGAGCTGAAAGAGCAGATCGCCTGGTTCGAGAGAGAGGGCAAGCTGCTGGAGGCTCAGCGCATCGAAGAGCGCACGACCTTTGATTTGGAGATGCTGGAAACAACTGGGCACTGTGCCGGGATCGAGAACTATTCCCGCTATCTGACGGGCCGGAATCCCGGCGAGCCGCCGCCGACGCTGTTTGAATACCTGCCTGAGAACGCGCTCCTGATCGTCGATGAAAGCCACGTCACTGTGCCTCAGGTGGGCGGCATGTACCGCGGTGACTATAACCGCAAATCCACGCTGTCGGAGTTCGGCTTTCGCCTGCCGTCCTGCGTCGATAACCGGCCCCTTAAATTCGAAGAATGGGACCATATGCGCCCGCAAACTGTATTTGTTTCCGCCACGCCCGGCCCGTGGGAGATGGACGCCACCAGCGGCGTCTTCGTCGAACAGGTGGTGCGGCCCACCGGGCTGATCGATCCAGAATGCATCGTCCGCCCGGTCGCTACCCAGGTAGACGACCTGCTGGCCGAGGCCCGGGGCTGCGCCGAGCGGGGGGAGCGGGTGCTGGTCACCACGCTGACCAAACGGATGGCCGAGGACCTGACCGAATACATGCACGAGGCGGGCACCCGGGTGCGCTATCTGCATTCGGATATCGACACGCTGGAGCGGATCGAGATCATCCGCGATCTGCGCCTGGGCGCGTTCGACGTGCTGATCGGCATCAACCTGCTGCGGGAAGGCCTGGACATCCCGGAATGCGCCCTGGTCGCCATCCTGGATGCGGATAAGGAAGGATTCCTGCGCTCCAAGACGTCCCTGGTGCAGACCATCGGCCGGGCCGCGCGGAACGTGGACGGGCGGGTGATCCTGTACGCCGACAAGATGACGGACTCCCTCGATTACGCCATCGGGGAGACCAACCGCCGCCGCGCCAAGCAGCAGGCTTATAACGAGGAACACGGGATCACCCCGGAATCGGTGAAGAAAGGCATCTCGGATGTCTTGGAAAGCGTCTACGAGATGGATTACGTCACCGTGGACACGGGTGTCAGCGGCGACGATCACCTGGTCGGCAACAACTACGCCTCTCACCTGGAAGACCTGAAGAAACGCATGCACGACGCGGCCGCCGATCTGGAATTCGAGGAGGCGGCCCGGCTGCGCGACGAAATCCGTCGGCTGGAAGGGATCGAACTCGGCCTGGACCGTCCCGGCGTCGCCCAATCCGCCGCCGCTCAGCACGGGTTGGGCGGGCGAATGCCCCAGCCGAAGATGCAGGACCGGGGCGGCGCCAAGATGAACAAAAGCCGTGGCCACAAAGGCGGGCACCGGGGCGGCAAACCGGGCGGTAAGAAGAAGATGCGCCGAGGGGTGTGAGGCGGCTCTCTCTAACTCGTCATGCGCGGACTTGATCTGCGTATCCACGTTGTCAGTTGGAGAATGCTCAGTAAAATAAACGTGGGTCCACGGGTCACGGCTATGCTGGCCCGTGGAAGACTAAATATGGTTTCATTTTTTTGAGATTTAAACCGGCGGCACCGGACCTTCAAAGAACGGCCTTAAATGGTAGGCCATCAAATTGACGAAATAGTGCGCTATCACGGGTGCCCATAGTCCGTGATAGCGCCGATACAGGTACATCAACACCAATCCGGCAGTGAAGGAAATCACAACCCCCTGAGCTCCCTGAGGGGCATGCAATAGTGCAAATATGGTCGCCGAGATCGTATAAATCCAAATTGGGCGCAAATTCCACCGAACGAGGACACGCACGGCTGTATGCCGGTAAACCATTTCCTCGGACAAAGCGACCAATACAAGACCAACCGAATGATCGAAAATTCGAAAATCTAGCCGATCAATTTCCGGAAAGCCAAAATGAGCGTAGCGGACGTAATCACGAAGAAGGCTTTCGGAAATCCCAAATCCAATAGAACTCAAGAACAATAAAAAGGCGATTGCGATGGCGATGAGTGAAACGACCAAAGGCCGGGTGGGCGGCGGGAACGCCGAACGGGAGTCGGCGAAACATACAAAGAAAATAACGATCACGATGATTCGCTGCAGATAGTCGATTGGATAAATCCAATCCCCGGCCAAGAATTTGAACCAACCGGCCTGCATGACAATTAACATCACCAGGAGCGTGGCGAAGGGATTTTGGCGGAGGTAGGCGATCATCGAATTTGTCTTGTCATCCCTCTCTACTCTCCTGAACCAGGACCTCAAGGGGGATAGACCATTCCTCGTGGAGCCGACGGATCATGGTCTTGGTCAAGTTGCGTTTACGGTTGAGGAACTCCGAAACCCGGCTGGCTCCGCCCAGAATTTTGGCCAGTTCGCCCCGCGTCGCGCCCCGCTCCTCCATCGCTGCCAGGACGGTCTCCACCGGGTCCGGCGGATCGATGGGATAGTGCTCCTGCTCGTAGGCTTCGACGAGCACGACCAGCGCCTCAAGTTCATCTCCCTCCGGCGTGTCCAATTCCGCACCCCAAAGCTCTTCAATACGCTTGATCGCAAATTCAAGATCGTCATCATTTTTGATGACGGGAACGGTCACCATGCGCATTTCGCTATTCCTTTTCTTCAATATGTCCGCACATCAATCCGGTCGTATTCAGCGTGCGTGCCAAAGAACCGGATCAACAGCCCATGACGTTTAAAATCGACATAAACCATCAGACGATATTTGTTTCCGCTGATATTAAAGATGAGCCGGTCTTCGACGATATCGACCGACCGAAACACGTCGCGGACATCGGCAAAATTTTGCCATCTGGCTTTACGCGCCAACTTATACCACCGCCGCAATGGCTTCTCCGCGTCAGGATAGCGGCGCCAATACCGCACCAATCTGTTGTACGCTACAATTCTCATAGAAATTTACCAATTTGGTAATAATTGTCAAGAAAATTTAACAATATGGTGATTTCTCGGTTTGTTGATCCCGTGTCATACCCTCCCTATGCAGGGGCCAGAGGAGCGTTTGAGGACCGTTGTCAAAATTAACGCCATAAATGGCAGCACGACGGAGCTTCAAATCGGCGCCGGCAGGCATGACTCATAAATGAGCGCTTGCTACACTTCCCTCATGCTTAAGTTCGCGCCCAATTTGTTTTTTATGTACCGGGAGCATCATCCCATTGACCGGTTCGCCGCCGCGCGGGCCGACGGGTTCGGCTATGTGGAGCTTTGCTATCTGGAAGACTTCGACATTGATGAGCTCAAACGCGCATTAGCGGATGCCGGGCAGACCTTGCTGTCGTTCAACTTTCCGCCGGGCGACGTGCAGCCGGGCAAGACCAGAGGCCTCGCCGCCATCCCGGGCCGGGAAGCCGAGTTTCGCGGTTTAATCAGACAGGGGCTCGAGTGGGCGGACGCGCTTGGCGTCACACAGGCGCTATGTCCGCTCTATGGCTTGCGGCCTGAGGGCGTGTCGCAAGAGGACTGCGAAACGACGTTGATCGCTAATTTAAAATCCGTGAGGGGCGATCTGGAAGCGGCCGGTCTCACCCTGTTGATCGAGCCACATTGTTCCAAGGATTTTCCCGGTTACGTCATCGACCGGATGGATCAGGCGCGGCGCGTGGTCGAGGCGGTGGACTCGCCCAACCTCCGCATTCTGCTCGACACTTATCACACCCAAAGGATGGAGGGGGATATCACGGGTCAGATCGCGCGACATTTGGACCTGATTGCGCACATCCAGGTGGGTAGTTCGCCGGACCGGCACGAGCCGGATACGGGCGAGGTGAACCATCGGTATGTCTTCGAGAAACTGGACGCTGCGGGGTATGCGGGCTGGATCGCCGGCGAGTATTTTCCCTCCGGCGCGACCTCCGACGGGCTTGGCTGGATCAACGATTGGGGCCTTAAGACAGAGCCGTAGGCATCTTTTTATTTCCGGCTTGATTGGCGCGGCCAACGAGGTAGGGTGGCGCACCCGTTGCCCGTTCTGTGCAACACGTGGGCCCGTAGCTCAACTGGTTAGAGCAGGCCGCTCATAACGGTCTGGTTGTAGGTTCGAGTCCTACCGGGCCCACCATTTTTTTGTGCCGTTTCTCGCCACCAATCCGATGGCTCGCGTTGTGCCCCGGTATCCGGGGCTTTCCAGCGCAACTGGGGGCATAAGTGGCATCGAGAGACGGGTGTCCTTCCCCCCTATAACAGGACCGGGTTTGATATAATTCCCTAACTTAAATC
>CAZSXT010000056.1:0-11716 GCA_964611435.1 uncultured Rhodospirillaceae bacterium
TCGCCGGTGACTTCGTCGGGGAGTTGTGCTGGATCGACAATGGCGGCGCAACGTTCCAGATCACGGATTTCGCCCAGTTCCTTAGGCGTAAAGCCGGCCTCAATCGGGCCGCGGCGGCCGAACATATGCAGATCCGTGATCGGCGCGGCTTCGATCGCATCCAGCGCGTGGGCACAGATGTCAGAGCCAACCATCTCTTCACGGGTTTTGGCCAGCACTCGGCAGACATCCAGGGCCACGTTGCCGATGCCGATCACCGAGACGCCACCCTTGTCCAGCAATGGGTCGAGATCGCGGAACTCTGGATGGCCGTTGTACCAGCCGACGAAGGCGCAGGCGCCATAGACGCCGGGCAGGTCCTCGCCGGGGATGCCCAGCTTGCGGTCGTTATAGGCCCCCATGGCCAGCACCACGCCGTCATAGTTGGCCTTCAATTCGTCCATGGTGATGTCGGTGCCGATGTCCACATTGCCGTAATAGCCGACTTGGGGTTCGTCTAGGGTGCGGGCAAACTGGCGGGAGGTGTTGCGGGTTTTGTAGTGGTCGGGAGCGACGCCATAACGGATCAGGCCGAATGGCGCGGGATACTTCTCGAACACATCGATGTTGCAGCCGTCGAAGCTTTTCAACAGCGCGTCCGCAGCGTACATGCCGGCCGGTCCCGCGCCGACAATAGCGAATTTGGCGCTCATGTGAGCGTGCCTCCCATATATAAGGTGTTATTGAGTTGAGCGCGCTGATACGCTGGATCGATGGTCATACGGTCCCTGATTTGTCTCTTGCGTCTCCCATTTGGCCAGCATTCTTGCGGCCGGCGCTTGGAGGGAGAGTGGGATAAAAGCCACGGAGGGTCAAGCCGTCGGCCGGGACAAATTTAGAGGGTCACAGAATTTTGTTGGTCACCGGCCGACCGGCGAAAAAATCATCCAGGATATCGGCGACCAGCTCATTTCGGGCCTGCTCCGCCTCGAAAGTATTGCCGGCTAAGTGCGGCGTCATGACCACATTGTCCATCCCGCAAAGCGCCTGTAAGTCGGCGGCGGCGCCTTCCAGCACGTCCAGGCCCGCACCGGCGATCACGCCGTTGTCGAGGGCCGTCACCAGCGCCGCCGTATCGACGACGGAGCCCCGGGCGATATTAATCAGCACGCCGTCGGGTCCCAGGGCCTCCAAGACTTCAGTGTTCACCAAGTGATGGGTTTCCTCCCCGCCGGGGCAGCTGACCATCAGATAGCGGACATTCGCCGCCAGGGAGGGAACGTCCGGGTAATACGTGTAAGGCACATCTTTCTGCCGGCGGTTGTGATAGGCGATCTCCATATCGAAGGCCGCCGCCCGCGTTGCAAACGCCCCGCCGATGGCCCCCAGCCCCAGAATGCCGACGTTTTTGCCGGTGATGGTGTCGGAGAAAATCTTGGGCCCGTTTTCGTCGCCGCCGGCACTGCGCATCAACCTGTCGTTGGGTAGAATTTTGCGGACCACAGCCAAGAGAAGTCCCACGGCCAGATCGGCGCAGCTCGCGGCGTTGGTGCCGCTGGCGTTGGTGATGGTGATGCCGCGTTTTTCCGCCTCCGCCAGATCGAACCGGTTGACGCCGACAGCCATGCCGGCGATCAGCGCCAGTTTCGGCAGCCGGTCCATTAACGCTTTGTCGATATCCCGGGGGCCGTCGGTGATAATGGCTTGAATATCGCCGCCGACGGTATCTAGAAAGGCCTCCCGGTCCGGGGCCTCTTCGATGAAATGCAGCGCGTAATCCGCACTCAGGCGCCGCCGGTTGTCATCCGTGATCGGCGCGTTGATGAGAACGTGGGGCTTTGACATAGACGCCGTGCTAGACTTTCTCAATCATCATCGCCGCGCCTTGGCCAACGCCCACGCACATGGTGCAGAGCGCCTTGGAACCACCGCCTCGCTGCAACTGGTACATGGCCGTGGTGATCAGCCGTGCGCCGCTGGCGCCCAGGGGATGGCCCAACGCAATCGCGCCGCCTTGCGGGTTCACCCGTTCATCGTCGTCGGCGATGTTGAGGCCGCGCAGGACCGCCAGGGACTGAGAGGCGAAGGCTTCATTCAGCTCGATGATATCCAGATCATCGATGGTGAGGCCAAGCCGTTCGAGTAGCTTTTCTGCCGCTGGGACGGGGCCGATGCCCATGACGCGCGGCGCTACGCCGGCGCTGGCCATACCGAGAACCCGCGCGCGCGGGGTGAGACCGTGGCGCTTCACACCGTCTTCGGAGGCAAGGATCAGGGCGCAGGCTCCGTCATTGACGCCGGAGGAATTGCCGGCGGTCACCGTGCCGCCGTCCCGGAAGGCGGCGCGCAGCTTGGCCAATTGTTCGAGGCTGGTCCCGGCGCGGGGGTGTTCGTCCGTGTCCACCACGATATCGTCGCCACTGCGTTGGGGGATGCTGACGGGGATGATTTCCTCCGCCAGCCGGCCGTCGGCTTGGGCGGCTTCGGTCTTGGCCTGGCTGCGGACGGCGAACGCGTCCTGGTCTTCCCGGTTGATTTTGTGGTCTTCGGCCACGTTCTCCGCCGTCTCGCCCATGGAATCGGTGCCATATAGCTGCTTCATCTTGGCATTGGGGAAGCGCCAACCGATGGTCGTGTCATAGATCTCCGCATTGCGGGAAAAAGCCGTGTCGGCTTTGGGCATCACGAAAGGAGAGCGGGACATGCTTTCCACGCCGCCCGCGATCATCAGATCAGCCTCGCCGGTGCGGATGGCTTGTGCGGCGCTGCCGACGGCATGCATGCCCGAGGCGCAGAGACGGTTGACGGTGACGCCGGGCGCGCTTTCCGGCAGTCCCGCCAGCAACAACGCCATGCGCGCCACGTTGCGGTTATCTTCGCCGGCCTGATTGACGCAGCCATAGATCACGTCGTCGGTCTGGTCCCAGTCCACATCCGGATTGCGTTCTTCCAGACTGACCATGGGTATGGCCGCCAGATCATCGGCGCGGACGGTGGATAAGGCCCCGCCGTAGCGGCCGATCGGCGTGCGGACGGCGTCACAGATAAAAGCGTCACTCATGTCATGTCTCGGGAAAGCTTCCCGTCCCTGATTGTTGTCGTTTGCGGGGGGCAGCTTAATCAATATGGCCACACTGTTCACGTCCCGTTTTTTGCGCCCCTTGACCGGGGAGGGCATTGATAGTGGAGTGGGCGCATCAAAGGAGACGATCATGACCGATGCGCTGACCGCCAAAACCTGTGTGCCGTGCCAAGGGGGCATTCCGCCCCTGACCGAAGACGAGGCGGGGGATTTCCTCTCTCAGACACCGGGCTGGGAGCTGCAGGACGGGGCGCATCATCTGCATCGCCGGTTCGAGTTCGATGATTTTCAGGCGTCGCTGGATTTCGTGAACAAGGTGGGGGCCATCGCCGAGGACGAAGGCCATCATCCGGATATTGAATTCGGCTGGGGCTATGCGGGGATCACCATCTATACCCACAAGATCAACGGCCTGCACGAAAACGACTTCATCCTCGCCGCCAAGATCAACGCGGTCTAGCGCGTTTCCTTAGTCATACCTGACGGCGGCCTTTTCGAAGGCGGCGTTGAGTCCGTCTGTCATGGTGGTCACATCGGCGCAGACGGCATAGCGCAGGTAGTCGCCGAAATGCACGCCAACCACGCCCGTCTCCTCGATCATCGCCATGTTGAAATCCATCGCGCTTTCCATCTTGCGGCCGAAGGCCCGGGTCGGCGATTGCCACAAGGTATAGAACCCGGCGCGGGGTTCCAGCGCCAGGCGCATGCCGTGATCGGCCAGCAGATTGATCAGGATGGCTAGGCGTTCTTCGTACATTTTTCGGTAGACGGTGATGCCGTCCTGATCGTTTTCCAACGCTTCAATCACGCCGGCGGCCATGGCCGGCACATAGCCGGCGTCGGTCTTGCCCTTTACCTCGCCCAGGTCCGCAATGAAATCGGCGCTGCCGACCACAGCACCCACGTGCCAGCCGGTGCCGTTGCCGATCAGTTTGGCCGCGGTATAGGCCTCCGCCCAGGAAAGATCGGGATAGTCGCCGGCGACTTCGGCGAGGCTGGTATTGTCATCGGTATGGCTGAGGCAAATATAGGCCGCGTCATTGAACAGCCGGATGCCGTTCGCCTGACAATGCGCGCATAGCGCCCGCATCCAATCTTCGTCGGCCACCTGGCCCGATGGATTGTGCGGGTAGTTGGTCATGATCAGGTCCGTGTCGGCGGGGATTTCCCGTGGCGCGAACAGGAATTGGTTTTCCACGTTGAGGGGCAGGGGCTGATGTTCCGCGTGGGGGTGATAGGCGCACCAGTCCGCCGGAATGGGATAGCCGGGCGCGGTCATGGTCGCCACGCCCACCCGGTCGGTCGCGCACCCGCAGGCGAGCGGCAACAATCCCAGGATTGGCTTGATCCCGGCAATGGGCAAATAAGCGACGTCTTCGCCGGCGACCTCTCGGCCCAGATGCGCGGTGACGAAGCGCTTGGAAAAGTCCGGGACCGCCGTATCCAGATTGTACTGATAGGCGTGCATCGCCTCGGCCTCGCTCATAATCTCTCGTGCCGCGGCCTCGCGCGCGCTCAACAGGGCCGGGCCCTTGGGCTCCCCGATGGACAGGTCAAACAGGGTCATGCCCTGGGCTTGCGCTTCCTGACGTTTCTGCCGGACCACCTGAAACACATTGGCCCGGCCGGCGGGTAATCGACGTTCCGGCATGTGTGTGAACTCTAGCCTGCGTAGCCTTCGACCAGCATGGCCTTGGAATCCGTGGAGGCCAGGCGCATGGCTTTGACCGGCTCGTAATCATCGCTGAAATAGAACTTTCGCAGCGCGTCCATATCGTCGAATTCGACGATGACCAGACGGGCCACGTCCATCTCCCCTTCGACATGTTCGATTTCGCCGCCCCGCACGATGTAGCGGCCACCATATTGTTCGATCAACGGCGCTACTTTTTCCCGATAGGCCGCGAACCCGTCCGGGTCGTTCACGGACACATTGGCGATCAAATAAGCGGTCATGCTTTCCTCCCCTTTATGATTGATTGGCGGATGCGCCAGGGTGATTATGCCTAGGGTCCGTACCCTAAAAATTCGGGGGCGGCAATCACCGCCTGATCGGGGAGCCGATGACACACGTACACATTTTGGCGTTTAACGCGGATCAGTACTTGGAGCGCCTCGCGCCGCAGTTCCCGGATGTCACCTTTACCCTCGGCTATGACAAAAGCAATCTGGGCGACGGGCTTTACGCCTGTGACGTGCTGATCGGCTTCGGGCCGATCCTGTTCGATGAACCTTACGAGAAAAACACCAACCTGAAATTCATCCAGGCGCTGGGCACCGGGGTGGACGGGTTCGCCGACCGGGAGGGACTGTCGAAGGACGTGCTGCTCTCTTCCATGCGGGGGATGCACGGGCCGCAGATGGCGGAGATGACCATCATGATGATGCTGGCGTTTAACCGCGGCCTGCCGCGAATCCTGGACAACCAAAAAGCCAAGAAGTGGGAACGCTGGCCGGGCCCGATCCTGGGCGGCCGCACCCTCGGCATCTGGGGCGTGGGCCTGATCGCCGAGGCCGTGGCGGCGCGGGCCAAGGCGTTCGACATGTCCGTCATCGGCATCTCCAACACGCCACGCGACATCCCGAACTTTGATCGGGTGTATGCGCGGGCGGAGGTGTTGGAGGCAGTCGCCGGTGTGGATTACCTTTTGCTGCTGGCGCCCTACACGCCGGAGAACCATCACATGGTCAATGCCGAGGTGTTGGCCGCGATGAAGCCGTCATCGATCCTGATCAATCTGGCGCGGGGGAAGGTGGCGGACGATCAGGCGATTATCGAGGCGCTAAAGTCCGGCGGCATCGCCGGCGCGGCGTTGGACGTGTTTGATGAGGAACCGCTGCCGCAGGCGTCGCCCCTCTGGGAGTTGCCCAATGTGATTCTCACGCCCCACATGGGCGGCATGACCACGGCCTACGCGGACCTAGCCTTGCCGGTGATCGAACACAATCTTGCGGCGTTTCTCGACGGCCGGTTTGATGACATGAAGAATAGGGTTTGATGCCCTCCACCCCCACCCGCGCTGTCCGGTTGCCCGGACACCGCACCCTCCCCCGTAAAGGGGGAGGGGATTAGCTGCGACCTTACCTTTAGGAACGCCTTCCCCCCTTGCGGGGGAAGGTGGCCCGAAGGGCCGGATGGGGGGATTTCTCCTCGTCATGCGCGGGCTTGTCTCGCGTATCCATTTTCAAATCAAGGTGGACCCGCGGATCAAGTCCGCGGGTGACAGCAAAGAGAGAACGGTCTCAAACGGGGCGTCACCCCGCTTCCGCCGGTATCCGGCCTGACCGGATGGCGGCTTCACGGCGCGCGATATAGGTGGTGGAGCCGACGATCATAATCCCGCCGATCCAGGTGAAAATAGTCGGCACTTCGTTAAAGAAATAAAATCCCAGCACCGCGGCAAACAGAATTCGGGTAAAGTTCACCGGCTCGACCGCGCTGATATCCGCATAGGTCAGCGCCTTCATCCAGGAAAAGTGCCCGGCGCTCAATAGCATACCCAGAACCGCCAAGACGCCCAACTGTTCCCAAGTCGGCCAGGTCCAAACAAAGGAGGCGGCCAGCAACGTCACCGGGATCATAAAGAACATCAGATAAATCACGCTGGTGGTGGATGATTCGGTCCCCGATAAGGATTTGGAGATCAGCCGCTGGATGGCGCTGAAAATCGCCGTGGTGGTGACCATGGCGATGCCGATATTCATTTCCTGAAACCCGGGCCGAACGACGACGATCGCCCCCAGCCCACCGACAATTAAGGCCGCCCAACGTTTCGGACCCACCTGTTCACCGAAAAAGAACATCGCCCCGATCGTGATAAACAAGGGCGCCAGCATATTGAGCGCGGCGGCGTCCGCCAGGTCCACCATGGTCAGTCCCCAGAACCAGGCCAGGATGGCGCAACTATTGGCGCAGGCCCGGATGAAGTGGGTGCCGATGCGTTTGGTCCCCAAAACCTTCATACCGTTCTTCAGGATGGTCGGGATAAACGCCAGGAAGCCGAAGAACGCCCCCCAGAAGGTGACCTCCAGTGCGTGCATCTCCGTGGACATGTGTTTGACCAACACCCAGCCCCATCCGAGGAAAAATGAAAACCCCATCGCGTAGAGCACACCCAATATGCCTTGGCGGCTGCTCAATTCATTGGTCGCGGGCATAGAGGCTGGATCGGCCAAGCTTGTTTGTCCTTGTGGTTGGCGTGCCGGATACGGCAAGGCTGAGAGACCGCAGACGATAGGTGATCCGGAAGGGGAAAGAAAGCTTTTGGCGTGGACGGGATTTACAAAAAAAAACGGCCCCGGATGATCAGTCCTGGGCCCTTACGTTTCCCCCGAGGGGAGGAGTTTTTAAGAGGTGTTCAAGAGGTCCTAAACTCTTGATGTTTGTAGTCTCCCACAAACTCCGGTCCTGTTCAGTGACGAAGCTCACATATAGCAAATAATCCGCAACTTTTTTTGGAGTCCACATAGAATCAAGGCCTTAGAGAGAAATTAATATCGACATTTTTTTGGGTTCATCGGGATTCATTCGAATCCGGGGCCGAAAAGCGGCTTTTTGCCGCAATTTTGCCGTACGGGACTGCTTATTTCAGGCCAAACCACCTGCACGATTGAACTCCGGCGCGGGTGAGGTAAGGTGAACCCATCCCATCGAAACGTGCGAGGACTTCATGAGCACTCTTGGAAAGAAAATTTTTGCGCGCGGCGGTCTGTTTGCTGGCCTACTGGCGCTTGTGGGCTGCGATGAGGTGCCGACCATTGTCGAAGGCCACAGCGCAGGTCCGATTGTGGCGTCAACCATCAACTATGTCCAAGCCAAGGGCCCCATTCTGGTTAAAGTGCATGGCAGTCCTTACGGTAATGCGGGCGACGCCTTTGCCGACGAGGTGTTGAAGCATATCGCCGGTTCCGTCCAGGCGCCCGTCTTGCGGTTCACCCGGAACCCGGCGGAGACCGGCGTCTCCAACTTCGTCTATCATATTGCCTTTGGCGCGGCGGAAGGGGATAGCGGCGAGGAACTGTGTAAGGGCGAATCCATGAACCTAAGCACCTCTGACAGCCGGATCACCGTGCTGGGCGCATTTTGTCTGGATGATCAGCGGCTGTTCAACGCCTTCGGCTCGGTCAAACATGTGGAGCAGTCGGATCCGTTTTTTCCCAAGCTGCTGGTGCAATTGACCCAGAGCGTGCTGGATAAATCGTAGCCGGTCTACGCCCCTGCCTTGTTTTGCCGCGCCTCCCGGAGCGCGATGTAAAGTCCGGAGCCAACGACGATGGCGACCCCCAACCAGGTATACCCGTCCGGCAATTGTTCAAAGAACATCCAGCCGAACAGGGTGGCGGCCAATATCTGCACATAGTGGAAGGGCGCGACCAAGCTCGCCTGACCGTAACGGAAGGCGGAGATCAAGAGCGTCTGACCGATGGCCGCCAGCACAACGAAACCGAAGATAATCCAGCCGTCGCCTTCCTGCGGCGGGGTCCAGTTGAAGACCGTGAAAGGGGTCGCGGCGATGAAGCCGATATAGCCGGCATAGGCGATCGACGCGATGGGCGGCGCTGCAGTGGCTAGTTTTCTGTTCAGGGCATAAAAAACACCCATAAAGACGCCGGCGAAAAACCCGACGATATAGCCGAGCCCGTCGCCGGTAAACGCCGGGCGCAACAGGATCAGCGCGCCGGCAAAGCCCAGGATCACCATGGCCCAGCGCTGCCAGCCCACCTTCTCGCCCAATAAAAGCGGCGACAGCGCGGTGACAATCAGCGGCGCGGTAAAGGCCATGGCCGTGGCGTCGGCCAGCGGGATCAGGATAAGCGACCAATACAACAAGCCCATCGCGGTCACGATGCAAAGTCCCCGGACGATCTGCCAGCCCAACGGCCGGGGGATCAGAATGCCCCAGCCGAACTTGACCACCAGGACCGGCAAGTAGACGGCTGTCATGAACGCGAACTGGGTCCAGATGATCTGCACCGGCGCATAGGCGTCGCCCGCCATCTTCGCCAGGACGTCTTTGGCGGCAAAGAAGAACACCGCCGCGGTCATCAGCAAAATGCCGGGAAGGGATGAATTGGGGTTCATAAGGGTCCAATCACGATGGGAGGCTGATTGTAGGCATTCGCGCCCCGCTGACCAGCCAAACCTTGATCATTGTGCCGCTTTATGAGGGCCGTCTCCGGTGCCTGCCCGATTAAGAAATTTTTAAAGATCGGGGGTCATATTTACCTGCAAAAGATACGGAGGATTGGACAAAATGTCTGCTGTACTTGTGACGTTCGTGTTTTTTGCCGGCTTGACAGCCGTGGCCTACGTGCTGGATGACAGCGAACTGACGCAACCTTAAAAATCGCCGGAAAACCGGCGTTTTATAACCTCAAAAAAATTTCATATGTGGGCTTGCAGCCGTGATTTAGCAGACTAAATCAGCGGTGTTCCCGAACGCCCGTAGAGGGTTCGGGGCAAGCATCTCAAGGGGCCTGGCCATGGTGGCAGGTTCCGTTAATTTCATATCGCTTTTAGGAGGATATGCTATGCGCACGTATGATTTTTCCCCTCTTTTCCGTCATTCCGTCGGTTTTGACCGGCTTGAGCAGCTTTTGGACGCCGCGAGCAATCGCGTCGAACAGTCCAACGGCTATCCGCCCTATAATATTGAGGCCAATGGTGAAAACGCCTACCGGATTTCAATGGCCGTCGCCGGCTTTGGCGAAGACGATCTGGAAATTGTGCAGTCTCAGAACTCTCTCGTGATCACCGGCAAGTCCGGCGACGACAAGAACGAGGTGACGTACCTGCACCGGGGCATCGCCAACCGCGCGTTCGAACGGAAGTTCGAGCTTGCTGATCATGTGAAGGTGGTCGCCGCCAATCTGGAAAATGGCCTGCTGGTCGTTGATCTGGAGCGGGAGATTCCGGAAGCCCTGAAACCCCGGACTATCGAGGTCAAGAAAGGCCCCGCCAAGAGCTTTGCCGACAGCGCGAAAAAGCTTCTAGGCGCGGACGACAAGAAAGCCGCTTAATCCAATAAGCGACACTCCCTGTTAAACGACACAAGGCCCGGACAATCGTCCGGGCCTTGTTGCCTGTTCGGGGTGGTTTCGGTCTAGCCTTTGGCCAGATTATCCAAAAAGTTCACCACCTTGATTACGTCTTCCGCATCGATCCGCGCGAGCGGGCCGGAGCTGTAGGATGACATCTGCACCGTGCCGTCCTGCTTCAGCATGAATTCGGACGGTTGGATCATCTCCGGGTGCCGGGCGTCGCCGTACCAGGCGCCGATCTGTTCGGCCTGATCGCGGGTCACGCCCTCGCCGACCGCAAACGAAACCTCGTCCGCGACCGCTTTGGAATCGTCGCCGGTGTCCACACTGGCGGCAAAGATCTTTACGCCGAGATCGGCGAACGTGTCCTTATGCGCTTCGAAGGCGGCCAACTGCCGCCGGCAATAAGGTCACCAGTGTCCCCGGTAGAACAGGACGATATTAAACCGTCCGTCCAAATCACCGGGCAGATTGATGGAACCGCCGCCCACGAGGTTGAGGCTCATCGCGGGGAAAGCGTCTCCGGGTCCTAATTTTTCTGCCATGATTGGTTCCTGTGGTTTGAATTATGGATGGCGCAAGTGAACCAGATTTGCGCCATGCCTGCAATCGCGCTTGCCTCACAAATCGGGGAGAGCGGGCACGGCGTCGCGCGCCGGGCACCAGGGCGTGCGCGATCATGCGCGAGCGTCTAATTTTGCCAATTCCCCTCTTTTCATTCGCGCCCGAGCCGATATACTTTTTTCTACGAGCGGCGCGTGTGAAGATGCCGCCTCAACGGGAAGCCAAGACGATCAAAGGATCAACCGCGTGCTGAAGGAATTCACCGCCGCCCTCGAAAAACGCAACGGCGCCACCGGCGAAACCGAGACGATTCTGGCGCTGGAAAATTCCCTCGAAGAACGGATGGACGTTCTCAAACAGCTCACCCGCCTCAAGAACGCCCTTGAGGAAGCCAAACGCATGGGGTGAGACCGGTAGAGACGATGATGTAGGCTACACAGACCCAGAGAAATTTGGGAAAGTAGCGAGTAATAGCTTCGTCCAGTTTGGCCATTACCCCGTCGCCCCCAGGTATAACGCGACAAGACTAATAAAAACAGCCATGGCAGCCGTACGGGTTAGTCCTCCGACGCCGCGATCAAACCGGCGACCTCTGAAATCCAGAATGGCGTGGACAAGTTGAAGTCCGGTTAGAATCGGAAAGAGCAACAAGTTAAAACCGAAGAAGACCGCGAAAAACGTGCCGCCCGGCGGGACAAATAGCCCAACAGATACTACTAAAACATAGGCGGAGATTACGCCGCCGGATAGCCAAACCAAATTCCGCAGAAGCGCAGTTCCAAAAGGAGATGTAATTCCCTTATTACAGTAGTTGGTGGGGTCAGACGGCATCAGAGTTGGTTAAGTGAACACTATTCTTTCTTTTTGCGGTTCGTGCCCAGAATTATGTCGGGGATCATATCGGCAAGAATATGACCCCGCCAACTAGCGGCCAAATCCTGGATATCTTTAACACCTTTAATACTATCAAGAGTTTTAGGTGTGTAATAGTTATACGTCTGTCCTTCCCCCCTATAACAGGACCGGGTTTGATATAATTCCCTAACTTAA
>CAZSXT010000057.1:0-11663 GCA_964611435.1 uncultured Rhodospirillaceae bacterium
TTATTTCTGGTACTGGTGGTTTGCCGCAAGCAACGGATACAGAAAAAGGGCGGCGCTGTTGTCAGGCGCTGCCCTTTTTATTTTCCGCGTCGGAAACGGCGCTCTTAAATATCCATCTCCAGGACGTAGAGGCCGCCGGCCCAGCGGTCGCCGCAATAGACGATGGCGTTTTCGTCCACATAGACCTCGTTCATCTGGATGGTCGGCACACGGGAGTTCTCCGGTCCCGGCGGCACGAAATAGGCGATGCATTCCGGCTGGTACGGGTTCTTGATGTCATACACCCGGATACCGGCGTTAAAGAACGCGCCGATGATGATCTCCTCCGAATAGAAGCTCGGACCGGGGCGGTTTTCATGCACATTGTGGGAGCCGAAGCGCCCGCCCTTGTGGCCGTATTCCTCCACCGGCGGCAGGGGCAGGGTGGAGATCGGCACCAGGTTCTTCTCATTCCTAGCGTCCAACACCCAGGTGAGCTTGGGCCAATCCTCCGCATCGTCCTTGATGCATTCGTCGGTGGCGATGATCAGGCCCCGGTCGAACAAGGGCAGCATGGTGTGGGTAAAGCCCGGATAGGGGTTGTGGGGGCTCCAATTGGTGATCACCTGGGGATCGCTTTTGTCGGAAATATCCAGGATGAACCCGCCGCCGTCGATAAAGCCGAGATAGGCCCGGTCCGGATGGCTGGGATAGATGTTGGCGTTGTGCAGCCGGAACGCGTCGCCGCCCCGGAGGTCCGTTGTCGGCTCCGGATTGATCCGTTCCGGCGGCTCCGCATTGTCGCCCTCGCGGGTGCCCGGATACCACCAGCGGCCCACTTCCTCCATCTTGGACGGATTGCGGACATCGATGATCTGATAGAACTGGTCATCCCTGGGGTGGCGCGGGACGAAATCCGGCGCACCGGACGCACAGTGAATATATTCCCCGTCGACGAACCACAGGCAGTGCACGCCACGGGAATTGGGCCCGGCGGTGGAATGGAAGCCGATGGATTTGGGGTTCTCCGGATCGGAAATATCGAACAGCTCGATCCCCGCCGGCTCCACGCCCAGCTCATACACTTGATAGGCGACGGCCAGGATATCGCCGGTGACTTCCAAAGAATTTGACCGCATGTTGGTGTGAGGCAGTTCGGTCTGGCAGATGACCTTGGTGTTGCGCGGGTCGGTGACATCGACGCCGGTGAAGTTCTTGGGCGGACCTTCGTGAGCGATCCACAGCACCCGCTGGCCATTGGACGTAACCTGTAGGGCCATGCCCTCGCCGACCCCGCCGAAACCGCCGAGACCATTATGGTCAATGAGTGTCATGTTTTTGATGAGTGTGTCGGACATCTGCCGCGTTCCCCTGTTGGTTATTTCAGGGCGCTACTATTCAGATCAAATGCCGGGATTTCAACCTCTGATCACCGCCGGATCGAAATTCGCAGTGGCGTTTCGCGCTAGACCGATACGTACTCCGCCTAAATTGCGTTCGAAACAGCCATCGTATAACTCGAGGCATATTTTTTATTTCACCTAACACCTCCCCGTCAAAGTCCAGATCTGACGAATGCCACCCAGTGATCTCCAAAATTCCGATTTCGTCCTGCGTCAGCTTTTGCTGACCACCCAGGAAGGCTACTGGTACATTAACAATCAAGGGAAGACCGTAGACGTCAACCCGGCGCTGTGCCGGATACTTGGCCGGGACCGGGAGGAAATACTAGGGAAGTCCATCTACGATTTCGTGGATGAGGAAAACAAACGCGTTTTTGAAAATCAGCTCGCATTGCGTCAAAAGGGGATCGCGGACCCCTACGAAATTGCCCTCAGCCGACCCGACGGCAGCAAAATATCCTGCATTAATGCCGCCACGCCGGTCTATGACGACAAAAATGAGAAGCTTGGTTCGATTGGACTATGGACCGAGGTTTCTGAACTCAAACGGGTACAAACAGAATTGTCGGAACACCGCGACAATCTGCAAAAGGTTGTGGCGGAAAGAACAGCCGATCTGGAATCTGCTAATAGAGAGCTTCAGACCCTGGTTGACCAGCTTAACCTTGAAATTAAAGAACGCGCCCGGGCCGAGGAAGAGCTCCGGACGCAGGAAAATTTTCTTGATCTGATCATCGAAAACATTCCCGATATGATCTTCGTGAAAGAACCGAAAGAACTTCGGTTCGTGAGGCTCAATAAAGCAGGCGAGGACCTGCTCGGCCTCAAATGCGAAGAGCTCATCGGCAAAAACGATTTTGATTTTTTCCCGGAAAACCAGGCTGAATTTTTCGTCGAGAAGGATCGAGAGGTCCTGCAATCTCGCGAAATATTAGATATTCCGGAAGAACCCATCGAGACCCGAGACAAAGGGCGCCGCATTCTTCACACAAAAAAACTCGCTGTCTATGACGAAAGTGGCGAACCCATGTATCTGATAGGCATAGCTGAAGATATTACTCTACGAAAAGAAATTGACGATTTGAAATCCCAGTTTGTCTCACTGGTCAGCCACGAGCTTCGCACGCCGCTGACCTCCATTATGGGTTCCATTGGCATGCTCCATGGCGAAGTATTGGGAAAACTGCCGGAGAATGTTCGTGGATTGGTCGAAATTGCACATTCCAACTCACAAAGGCTGGCGGACCTGGTGAACGACATACTGGATTTTGAGAAACTAGAGTCCGGCAATATGGAGCTAAACCGCAAACCCATCAGTATTGTCGAGACCATTGAACACGCGATTGAGCTGAATTTGCCCTATGCCGCAAAATTCGGTATCGACCTTAATTTCGAATACCATGAAGAACCTCAGCGCGTCTTGGGTGACACGGGCCGGGTGGTGCAGGTGATGACAAATTTGCTGTCAAGTTTTCTCCGGAATATTCGATTGTCGATATCTCGGTGAAAAACGATAAGGACAGTGTACGCGTCGAGGTCGCGGACAGAGGAATCGGGATTTCCGAGGAGTTCAGAGGTCAGGTATTCGAGCAATTTAGCCAAGCCGACATCGGCAACCAGAGAAAAGTGCAGGGCACGGGATTGGGCCTTAGCATTTCCAAGGCCATTGTCGAGCAGCATGGCGGCAAAATCGACTTTAGAGACAACGCGGGCCCCGGCACGACGTTTTTCTTTACCCTACCAACGGCAATCGAGACCCCCGGCTAAGCCTGGTGCTGATACTGTTGCATCCGCCACGGGTGAAGTTAGACTAATTGGTGGCGGATATATGGAGTATCCGGCATTAACGTAGCGCCTAAGCAGGAAAAACAGGGGAAATCCAATGCCGATCTATCGAGCCGATGAAATGGAAGCGACACCCGACGTGGTGAACCCGAACGTCATGATGAAGCAGTTCGGGGGGGAATTTATCAAGGTCGGCATTGTGACCTACCAGGAAGGCGAAGTGCCGCCGCCCCATTATCACCCGAACGATGAACAGTGGATCTATCTGCTGGAGGGCCGGCTGGCGCATCTGTTGGGCGAGGAGGTGTATACCATCGGCCCCGGTGATCTGGTCCATATTCCGCGCAACATCGTCCACGGCATCCGCATCCTGGAAGGCCCGTGCAAATTCTTCACCTGCAAGAGCCCCGCCGGGACCGGGAAAATGAGCGAAGATTACACGGACGTGCCCAATCTGGATGAACTGTTGGAGAAACTAGAATCGGTGTCTTAATTTCGCCGGATTTGGCCCCTAGGTCTTATACAAGACTGTTTGCCGAAGGCTCTGCATATGGTATATGCCTAGGGCTGTTTAAGACGTGAAAGCCTCGGCGTTTTCATGAATTTGTGTATTCA
The DNA here is from genome assembly GCA_964611435.1 of uncultured Rhodospirillaceae bacterium. GTDB lineage: Bacteria > Pseudomonadota > Alphaproteobacteria > Rhodospirillales > UBA2165 > JAYPHU01. The sequence continues at coordinate 3,783 of CAZSXT010000057.1, forward strand.
CTCACAGGGAGAAGTACCTATGAAATTGCATCATAAATTAGGCGTTTTGGGCGCCGTCGCCGGTGCCGCCATGATGGTGGCTTCCGGTCCGGTCTTGGCCGAATATCCGGACAAGCCCATCACCTTCATCGTCCCCTATTCCCCGGGCGGCGGTTCCGACCAGCAGGCGCGCCGTCTGCAGCCGGGTCTGGAGAAGCATCTCGGTGTGGCGGTTCGCATCGTCTACAAGACGGGCGGCGGCGGCGCTGTCGGCTTCAACGAACTGTGGCGTTCCAAACCCGACGGCTACACGATTTCCAACGTTGTGGTGCCGAACGTTATTATCGCCGCGAAGGGCAAAGACGTCGGCTTCAAGCCGGGTGAATTCTCCTACATCGGCATGACCGTCCGGTCAGTCGGCGCACTGATGGTGCCGAAGGGCAGCAAGCTCAACACCCTGGCCAAATTCGTCGCGGCCGCCAAAGCCAACCCGGGCAAGCTGACCGTCGCAGGCGTGGGCAGCACCGGTGCGGTGAACTTCGCCGAGCTGGCCAATATCCTCGGCATCAAGACGGCTTATGTCCCGGTTTCCGGCGGCGTGGGTAAAATGATGCCGATGTTGCAAGGTAAGCACGTTGACGCGGGCATGACCGCCTCCAACCACGCCGTGAAGCACAAAGCCACGGTGGACACGGTGGTGATCGCCGGTCCGAAGCAAACCAACGCCCTGCCGGGTGTGCCGAACGAGCCCAAGTGGACCTATACCACTACCTGGGGTGTGATGGCGCCTCCGGGCACGCCGGCGGATCGCATCGCCAAGCTGAACGATGCGTTGAATAAGACCACGGCTGATCCGAAGCTCACCGAGATGGTGACCAAAATCGGCCTGACGCAAATGCGCCAGACCCCGGCTGAAGCCAAGGCCTACGTCCAAGCCGCTATGAAGAAGTTCGCCAAGTAGAGGCTGATCCGAATTCGGGCTGTCCCAGCATCATCCATTTCGATGCCGGGACAGCCTGTTTTCTTTTCTCGGACATTTGTTGTTTAATTTCTGCCGCACCGGTCCAAAAGACCCGGGCGTTGGTCGTTTCAGACCCAAGAATAAGAACTAGTTCAGTCATGCTTTAGGAGTGGCACCGTGTACGAAGGTTTGATGCTGGCGTTGACGCCGTCGTATCTGTTCTGGCTGACCCTTGGGGTGATGATCGGCATGGTCGTCGGCACCCTGCCCGGCCTCACCGCCACCATGGGCACAGCGCTTCTCGTTCCCTTTACCTTTGCGCTGCCGCCGGGCGCTGGCATCGCCATGCTGGGCGGCCTTTACGTTTGCGCCATGTTCTCGGACGCCATTCCCGCCTGTTTGGTCAATACGCCGGGCACGCCGGCCGCCATGGCCACCGCCTTCGACGGCCATCCCATGGTCCAACAGGGCCGCGGACAAGAGGCCATTGTTGGCGCGTGCTTTGCCTCCGCGTTTGGCACATTGTTCGGCGCCACCTGCTATCTGCTGCTCGCCTGGCCGATGATTGCCGTTGCCTTGAAATTCGGTCCGTCGGAGTTTTTCTGGTTGGGCATTTTCGCCCTCACCATCATCGGCAGCCTAGCCGGCGATTCCATTGTCAAAGGCCTGGCCGGCGGCGCGATTGGTCTACTGATCAGCAGCGTGGGCATCAGCCACGGCAATGAAGTCGCCCGTTTTACCTTCGGTGTGCCGGAATTCCGGGGCGGCGTTTCTCTGGTCGCCGGTCTGATCGGCGTCTTCGCTGTGCCGCAGGTTCTGGCCATGGTCGCCGAACTGCGAAAGAAGGAATATATAGCCGAATACAAGCCCAAGGGCGGCGAAACCTTTAAAACCATCAAAAAGGTTTTAGCGAGTCCAGTGAACATCATCCGGTCGGGGGTCATCGGCTCCTTCATCGGAATCCTACCTGGCGCCGGCAGCCCAATTGCCGCCTTGGTCTCTTACAATGAGGCGGTGCGTTGGAGTAAAGATAAAAGCCAGTTTGGTAAGGGCGACTTGCGAGGCGTGACCGCTTCGGAAATTGCCAATAATGCTGCAGCGCCGGCCGCCATGATTCCGCTGGTTACGTTGGGCGTGCCCGGCTCCTCACCGGCGGCCGTCATCGCCGGCGCCCTGATGCTGCGGGGCCTCAACCCCGGACCGGAACTGTTCCAAAGCGACGGCACACTGGTGTTCTCCTTCGGCTGGTCCCTGATGATCGCCGGCGTGGTGACCTTCATCCTGGGCAGTCTGTTCGCGCCCCTTTTGGTCAAGATCATCCGCATTCCGCTCCGGCTCTTGGCGCCGTTGATCATGGTGCTGGCGGTGATCGGCGCCTACGCCATCCGCAATAATATTTTCGATGTGTATTTTATGCTGGGCCTCGGGATTTTCGTGTTCCTGGTCCGGCGGCTGGGCTTCCACCCCGGCCCGATCGGCCTGGGCCTGATTCTCGGCCCGATTATCGAGCCGTCTCTGGTGCAGGCCATGTACATTTCCGACGCCACATCGGTTTGGAACGTCTTCTTCACCGGCACCGTGAATCTGATCCTGATCGCACTCAGCGTCTTGTCCATCGCCTTTGTCGTCTGGACCCGGCGTAAGGATAAGATAGCGGCGAGGGAAAAAACCGCAGCGGCGCAGTCCGCCATGGCGGACGAAACGGAATAGGGGCGCGAGATGGCGATGATCCGAAATACCGACTTTCTGACCGCCGTGGTTCTGTTCGTTATCGGCGCGATTTTTTTATCGGACGGCGGCGAGGACATTAAGGACTGGGCGTTTCCTCTTTTGGCGACGTATGTGGTGCTCGTCGGGGCCGTCTTCTTTGCCGCTAAGTTTCTGTTCGCCACCATGCGCGGCCGCGTTGCCGACCTCATCGAATTTGACGCGGATCACAAGCTGGCCGCCAAGGATGTGTTCATCTTCCTGGTGGTGGTGCTGATCTATATGTCGCTGATGCGGACTATCGGCTTTTGGCCCACCAGCGTGGTAATGCTGCTGGTTTTATCGATCTATCTGACCCTTGAGAAAACCCGGCAGAATATGACGTCGGCTATCCTGGCCCCGATTATCACCTGCATCATTGCCTATCTGATTTTTACACACGTGTTTTACGTGCCATTCCCGCCCGGCACCATCTGGCCCGATTAAAACCTACCTGTTGGCAAGCGCCGGCTATCCAGAAATAGCTGAAATTTTGTCATCCAGGAATTCTTTGCGAACAATGTCCTGAAGCTTGGCATACGCTTCATTTTCGATCTGCCGGATTCGCTCTATAGACACACCAAACGTCTCGCCCAAACTTTTCAGGGTTTCCTGGTTTTCCGAGATCCGGCGAGCCATCAATATCTCGCGCTCCCGTTCGCCCAGTTTGTTTAATCCTTTTTGCAGCAGACTGCGCTGGTATGACAATTCGTTGGCGGCCAGATACCTGTCTTCCGGATTGGGCGTGTCATCCTCCAAACTGTCCAGATGCTCGCCGTCTTGGCCCTCGTGCAATGGTTCGTTCAAGGAAAAATCTTCGGCCGCCAGCCGCCGGTTTATAGTGACTACGTCTTCCGCCGGGACCTCCAATTTGTCGGCGATATCGGCAATCTGCTCCAGAGACAATTCCCCCTGGTCAATGATTCTCAGCTGGCGCTTCACCTTGCCCAGGTTAAACACCAGTTTTTTGTGGGAAGTCTTGGTAATCAGCCGGACCACGGATTTCGACCGCGAGACGTATTCCATCATGGCGGCGCGGATCCAAAATTTTGCATAGGCCGACAGGCGGATACCTTTATCCGGATCAAAACGGGAGGCGGCTTTGACCAGACCCAGATTGCCGGCGGCGATCAGCTCTTCGAACGGCGCGCCAAATCCTTTGAATTCGGAGGCGATTTTGACCACATAGCCGAGATGGCAATTGATTAACTCGGCAATGGCCGTGCGGTCCTGATCTTCCTGCCAGCGGACGGCAAGGGCCATTTCCCGGTCATGTTCGAGGCGTGGATACTTATTTACCGCCCGGAAATACCCGGACAATTTTGCGCTGAAGGTCTTTGGATGCGCTGCGGAATTCATCGTCATTCACCTGCTCCCTTACGCCTATCCCTTAAATCTCGTAAATGTTGTTGTACCGAACAGATGTCACAACCAAATGGACGAAGCATTTCGAACGTGTGAAAGCCTGTAATAATTGGTTGCCAATTAAGTGGAGTTGTACGATCACTGCGATTGCCGGTTGGGCCGCAGTTTTGGTTTCTAGATTAACTCACCGGGAGACACCCAAACACAGCGATCATATGAGCGATCGTTGTCTCACCTCTGCAACGATCAGCTCAACGACATGCTAGATGTCGCACGGCGAAAGAATCAGGACCCGAACCTTTCAGGGCTGTTGATCCATGCGGACGGCGCCATCATGCAATTGATCGAGGGGCCGCCGGACGCCGAAGACCTTGATCAGTGTGTGCATCTGGTCCTGGATCAGGCGTCCCTACACACTGGCGTCCGGAATAAAGGCATCGTCGGAAAGCTGCTGCCGTCCTTTATGCGTGAAGCTTAGGCCGCGGCGGTGTCTGGCAAGGGGCCGGTACGGGCGTCCTGACCCGGCAGTTGAAAGTGGATGTCGTGCGCGTCGGAAATGCGCACGACGTCGCGTGGATTGGCCACATTGTGGATCTTTTTAAATAGCTCGAACAGCTTGTTGGTGGGCTCCGCCCAGAACACGCCCTTCACTGTCTCACCGCTGTTGTTGAATAGTGCATGGGTGGAATATTTCGGGAAAGGGACGATGTCCCCGGCTTTTGCGTGGACTTCGTCACCATTCAACAGCATGTCCAGCTCGCCCTCCACCAGATACAGAAACTCGTCCTGAGTCGAATGAGAATGCGGCGGGATATAGGTCTCCATCGGCATGATGGCGTCCCAGAAGAACCGCTCGTCATCCAGTTTCTTCGGAATGTAAATCTGGCCCATGACGTTCCAGACCATCCCTTGGACAGGTTTAGCGCCGGCCAGCATCCGATCCACATCGTTGGCTGATAGGGTCATTCTGGAGTCTCCTTCTTTTTAAGCGGGCTCAGCTTGTTCTGCATTTTGCGCCAGACGGGATTGTAATTCGCGAAGATCGGCCCCCAGCCTTGCCGCGCCTCTTCCAGGTCCGCCTCGTCGTAATAGCCGATGAGAATACCGGCCTCGGAAATATTACGCTGTACCTGGACGTTTTCCAACATCCCGTCTGTGACCGTGGTCCGCTGGCGGGGCTTCAGCGCCCATTCCATCAGGCATTTGTCGAGACCTTGGCGCACCTCTTCGAGCGCCGGGTCATCGCCCCGGTCGGTCAACTCACCGGGGTCCTCGGCCAAATCAAACAGCATGGGCCGATAGCCGTCGGCATGGACATATTTATAACGTCCGTCAAACACCATACGGAGCCAGGCCTCCCTCGGCGACTGATCCAGAATTTTCAGCGCATCCATGAATGCATAGTCATATTCGCTGATCACGTATGTCCGCCAATCCTCCGGCGTCTCACCATGAAGGAACGGGTTGAGCCGGCGGCCGTCGAAAATATGGGGCTGAGGATATCCACCGACGGCCTCCATAATCGTCGGCGCCACATCGATCGCTTCCACAAGATCGTTACAGACATGTCCGCCGTCTGAGGACGGGTCATAAATAACCAATGGGATTTTGACACTGGGTTCATGGAACAGGTCCTTTTCACCCATCCAATGATCACCCAGATAATCGCCATGGTCGGAGGTAAATATGATCATGGTGTCGTCCATCCGGCCCTGGTCTTCCAGATAGGCGAACAGCCGGCCCAGCTCGTCATCGATCTGTTTGATCATCCCCATATAGGCGGGCAGGACTGCGTCCCGCACTTCATCCCGGGAGAAGGCTTGCGACACCCGGTGGCTGATAAACGCGCCGTAGACAGGATGCGGATTTTCTTTTTCCGCCTCGCTGCGGATCACCGGCAGCGCGTCTTCGGGACCGTACATTGTGGCGTAAGGCGCCGGCGCCATATAAGGCCAGTGGGGCTTGATATAGGAGAGATGCAAACACCAGGGGTCCTCGCCGGCCTCGGTGATGAAGTCCATGGCCCGGTTGGTGGTGTAGGCGGTTTCCGAATGTTCCGCCTTCACCCGCGCCGGATATCGGGAATTCTTGAGATACCAGCCGGATAGGATTTCCCCATTGGGACCTTCCGCCGAGTTGGCCCAATCTTCCCACGGATTGTCGCCGTCGTACCCTAAGTCTTTCAGATATTGGTTATAGGCCGGGTTAGGGTCATGGCTGGTGGATGGATGCACCCCGTCGTCCCGCTCATAAGGCTCGAACCCGCATTCGGCGGCATACACGCCCTCTTCCGTGTGCAGGCCCACACCCAGCCGCGCCATCCCGGCATAGTCGGCGCGCATGTGAGACTTGCCCACCAGCGCCGTGCGAATACCCAAGGGACGCAAGTGATCCCCAAGGGTCAGCTCCCCAACGCGCAGCGGCACAAAATTCCAGCTCGCCCCGTGGGAGTTCACATAACGGCCGGTGTAAAAACTCATCCGCGAAGCGCCGCAGACCGGCGATTGGCAATAGGCTTGGGTGAAACGGGTGCCTTTCGCCGCTAGGGCGTCAATGTGCGGCGTTTCCAGCTTCGGATGGCCCGCACAGGACAGGTAATCCCAGCGGAGCTGATCGCACATAATAAACAGGATATTTTTGATCGCCCCCACGCGCGTCCTCCTCAAATACTTTTCTTAAATCATGGCCCCGTCGGGAACATCGATGTCCAGCAGGGTACCGCCATACATATTGGCGGTGTGATCGTATTCGAACAAGGCATGGGTGGCGAGGCTGCTCACATCCCTGTGGAATCGCTGGACCGGGGAGTCGAGGAACGAGCCTCTGGACCCGGCGACAACCGCCAGCTCATCGACAATGGCGTGGCACTTGGACGCCACGTGGGACACGATCATGCGCACCTTGGCCCGTTCTTCGCGCGACGGGGTTTGATCATTCAAAACCAGCTGCCAGATTCTATCGATCTCAGACTGCCAAAGGCCGATGGTCGCCTCTAACTCCATGGCAAGGCGGCCCATTCGAACCCGCTGGGTCATCAGGCCCTGTTGTTTGTCGCCCGAATAGGCCCCTACCTTGGTTTTGAGGATATCACCGACGATCTCCAGCATGGCTTCCGCCGCGCCGATCAGCGGGCCGACGCCTCCGGTCCCCATGAAAATCAGCAGCGGCACCTGCCAGAGCTTGCCCTTGTTGATCTCCAGTCCAGGGGAATGCCGTTCCCGCAAACTTTCAACGGTGATGGTTCGATGGGCCGGGACAAATACATTGTCCAAAGTCACATCCCGGGAGCCCGTGGCCCGCATCGCCGCCACGTGCCAGGTGTCCAACACCTCGAATTCCTCGACCGGCACATAGAAACGCTGGATTGGCAGGGTTTTGTCGCCGTCCTTCACCGGCGCGCTCAGCAGCATGTAATCCCCATGGAGGATGCCGGTGGCGTAGCCCCACCGCCCGTTCAATTTATAACCCCCGTCAACGACGGTGGCTTCGCCGCTGGGCATGACTTGGCCCGGCGCCATGGTGAAACCCCGTTTGCCCCAGGTTTCGTCCTGAGCCTCCTTGGGGAAATGGGCGATCTGGAAATTATGATAGATCAGGAATCCCATACACCAGGCGGTCGAGGTGCACCCCCGGCCCAGGATCCGGAAGATTTGTGGAATGTAGGGGAACGGCAGTTCCATCCCGCCGTAAGATTCCGCCACCACGGCCCGGAAAGCGTCGGCCTTATGCAACTCTTCAATCGTGGCGTCCGGGATCCGCTGATTTTCGTCGGCATCCCGGCCTCGCTCCCGCAACGCCGGCACCATGGCCTGTAAATCCCGGAGGAGCTG
>CAZSXT010000058.1:0-11639 GCA_964611435.1 uncultured Rhodospirillaceae bacterium
ATTCTGATTCTGAATCCGAATATACACATTACGTCGATCCAAGAGGGGTGTCCACCCTGTTCAAAATGGCGATCGGTTTTCCGCGGGATCCTCTTGTTATTACGTCTAGAATGAGAACGTGCACGGGGCAGCGCGACGCCAGCGACGGGCCAGTACTCTATACTAATGAAACGGAGAGCGACTACGATGAAGATGAAGAATATTGGGAGCACGACAATGAGAGTGCAGAGAAAATCCTTTATAGGATGGAGAGGTTTATAAACCAGGCGGACAGCATGTTACATAATCATTATGTCTATGGCGCAAATATAAGCAAACTTGAAAATGATTATAGAAATAACACTGTTTATCTTGCTGAGTGTATAAAAGACTATAATCACATGCCAGATTCACACAAGGCTTATTTTAAACAATATTTGGAAACTATAAGTAATATCGTGGCGGATAAACAAAAAATGATTGCACTCATAAAACAGCAACAAGAAGGACGAGGTGGGGAGTCGGGGGAACTAAGCTCTGATAATGCAAGAGCCTTAATAGCCAATGCGAAGGAAGCACTCAAAAAAATAGAAAACGAATCCCGCACGTACACTGATGACAAGGACTTAGAAATGCTCAAAGATCAACATAGAAATAATATGTATACAATCGCATCTTACAAAGACAAAATCAGGATGATGCCAGAGACTGTAAAGAAGTCATACGAAAATATTATTAACCGCCTGGAAAATATATATGAAATCAACGAGAGGGTGATAGACCGAATGGAAGAGAATCAACGAATGCAGAACCAACGGGCGAATGAGGAAATGGTGATACGAGATATAGAAACAAATATAGAAACTTGGAGAAACTTATATACAAAAATAAGAAGAGGTGAACGTGATACAATAGAAGACGATGAATATGACATGCGCATCGCAATACGAAATACGATCAATTGGTCGGAAAACAGAGACATCATAGATCCCAAGTTGGTTACATATCTGGGCGAAATGAAACCCATTTTAACATTGTTACAACAACGCTCGGACGACAGTCGCGCGCGCGCGCGTAAGAATCAGGGAGACAGAAAACAAAATACCACACAAGCAGGCTCCACCTCGAGCAACGGTATTACTGATTTTTTTGGACAATTTCTTGGTACATCTGGATCTGCGCCCGACTTAGATGCACCACCGGAATCATCACCTGCTGTACAGCCGCCAAACAACGGTCAAACTCAAAATGCGGGGGGTAGTCAGCTTGTTGATGAAATGCATGCGTTGCCCCCCGAGGTCGCTGCACTATCAAATGAGAATTTAGACAACGGAAATGGCAGTGTAACTCCCGGTGTGGAGGGCGCCATCGATCAAACTCAAAATGCGGGGGGTAGTCAGCTTGTTGATGAAATGCATGCGTTGTCTCCCGGGGTCGCTGCACTATCAAATGAGAATTTAGACAACGGAAATGGCAGTGTAACTCCCGGTGTGGAGGGCGCCATCGATCAAACTCAAAATGCGGGGGGTAGTCAGCTTGTTGATGAAATGCATGCGTTGTCTCCCGAGGTCGCTGCACTATTAAATGAGAATTTCAAAAACGGAAATGGCAGTGTACCCCCCTATATAGAGGGCAACACACCGTTAAACAACAACGGCGCCGCGGGTAGCAAAGCCAACAACACTACCTTCACTTATATTGTATCGAATTCTGAGTATGAACCACTGTTAGACACCGAGGGAAATAACGCTTTGTATACTACTGTGGATGTTAAACAGAGTGGACAACAACCGAACAGCTCGCCCCAGAGTGATGGCACCGATGGCTCGGGAACGGCGGTCCTTCAAAATGTTGACAATGATAAGAAGAAGAAGAAGAAGAAGAAGAAGAAGAAGAAGAAGAATACAGGCGGCCTGGAAGATATCTTGGAGGTTCAACCGGCAGAAGCAAGTCCAGTAGTTACAGACACCGAAGATAACCATGATAATGCCACGGAAACTGACCCGAAGAGTGCACCAGAATATGATTCAGAGGACGAAAACATAAACTTTTTAACGTCCACTGCGAATGAGTTGAAACTTTTAGACCTTGACGAAAAAAAAGAATATCGGAAACAGGTCCGCAAAAGACTGGTATCTCTCATTGGAACAACCATTGATGGGCAGAATATGGATGAGTATTGTACGACTATACGGGCGAATTTTATTGGCGAAGATGATAGTGACGACGATAAAAAGAAAAAAGTGAAAGAGGCACTCGAAACGGCGCGGAATAATGGACCGGGAGGTGCGAACGAGCCTACGAACAACCCGTTATTAAAGAAGAATGATACGGAATTTTCAAGAGAACAAAAAGACCTGTATAATTGGTTATATGACTTTGTGTGTTATGTGACGGTTGATTTTTCTAACAAGCGCAAGACAAACGACCAAATAATAACAAACATGAGGGCAGAATCTTCTCAAATATATGATTTGCAGTTAAAATATTATCTTTCGCTGCAAGAAACCACCGAATAAACCTCAACCAACATGAACATTGAAAATAAATACAGATTGTCCCTGAAACGCGCAACTCCAAACAAGACATCGTGGAATTTTAAACCATGGATGACTTTCCAGATATAGCCAGTTTGGGGTTACCTGAAGGTTTAGCAACCAATATCGGGAGTGGACAACCCACGAGCGCAAGTGCTCCTGCTGGACGGACCGTACGTTTTCATGATGCAGACACAACCGAAATGCCAGGCCCTGTCGCTCCCGAGTATGCACCGAAAGACTCAAATAATAAACCACCTGCTCGTGCTCGCCTAACTAAACCAACTTTGGAACCGTTTAAACATACAATTACGGGAAAACAACGCAACCATGAGTTGTTTTTATCGGCTATATCATACAAACGCGACCCCTCGGTGTTGACCAGTCGGCTGGCTGGTGTCGCCGTGGGTAAAAACAAACCAGAGGTGCGACTAGCAAAGAATGTAAGATTCTATACACGGCAGTGCCATTGTCAGCCATCGTGCAGAGGGTGTGCAGAGTGCACATCAAATGGAAACCCCATGGAGAGGCCTGGCGGGAACCAGTATGATACCGACGTTACAGGCGGGGATGACAGTAAACCATACAAAAGCGAACGCGACAGGTTTAGTGGGGCTGATATTACCGACTCTACAGACATTGATAAACTCATCTCCAGTTTAGATTGGCTTGAAACTAACAAACATACAGGCTTGAATGGCAGTCAAAAAGAAGGGGGTGTACCCGGCTATTTTGGGACAGGGTCCACTGGAATAATTGGCGACACCCCCGGGGATACAAGCAGGTTTGGCAATACTTTATCCCCTGAATCACGATACCCACATCTACATAAATACGGTCAACCACAAGGTGCAGCGGGGAATCAGGACACACCTCCACCACGATACCCATCCCAAACCTCACTCGGCCGAGGACAATTTACAAAGTCTCAACAACGTGTGACCAGGCGACAGACCGTAAACGGAAATACTCCTGTCCCCAAGACACTGTTAACTTCGGGCGATTCAACTACTACAGAAAACTATACATCAACTAAAACGAAAAGAGATGAATTGGGTAAACTATTACAAGACGTTAGAGGCAAGATTGTAAACAAGAGAAAGACGTATACAACACTAGACGATTTTGGCGAAGGGTTGTCTGGTGTAGTGGACAAATTATTAAAAAAAATGCAACAAATTGTAAACAACGCAGGTCAGAATTATAGTAATGAAAACACTGATATGTGGGGAGGAGAGTACGCGCTTAACTATTATTCTTATTATAACAACTCATCTGCTCCCGCAAAAGATATTAGGCAGCGTTGGAGAGATGATTTTATAACCAAAAATATGAAAGATGGACTTGGCATCACAAATACAACTCCACAAGAAAAGGTCGAAGAAATTACTACAAACATTACAGCGTTATATAATCTACTCGCCGTTGATTATCTTAAAGCCCCCATTATACCGTTCGAAACCATCAAAAAAGCATTCCCAAGAGGTGTTGACGAACTTCCAGCTGATGTCGATTTAAATAAAACCACGACTGACAACATTCAGACTGCAGTTAAAAACAATATATCCGAACTGAAGGAAATTGTGGACAATTACCTTACATCTACAGCAAAGTCCAAGAACGAGTAGTGTTTTATTTTTGTTTTACAATAAAATAATTAAACTGTACATATTTTTATTTAGATGAGCCTTTCACGGAGACGCACAAATGCTGACATATTTCGTCCTACAAGAGAAGCCTTTGTTACAAACTTCAAACCCACGGCGCCGCCGACCGAAATCAGCGCGCGCTTTGTTTTCGATGCTCTACTGGCGCGAACTGGAATTGCAGTGACGCTCAGCAAGTTTGATGGAGATTCGCAATACTACAAGAAAATGGCAGATAAAATAATTCTCCAAAACTTTAAAAACACACAGTCGGAAAGAAACGAAGTCTTTATATTTGGTGTTAATTGTCTGGCTCAGGGGCTGATTGTTAACATAGATGAAGAGCAGCAAGATGAGGATAACAAAATTATCATAGAAAAGATCGAACAAGACCAAATGGATGCTTATATCGACAAGACAACAGAGCTCAGAAATATCGCAGCTAATCTGACTCGGGTTGCAAATAATACGGGCCAACAGGCCGTTACGGATATAAATGTCGATGCTTTATCCAACTATAATAAGAACAAAAACAAAAAGCCGGATTTTTTTAAGATATTAGTTGATGACATTGGAAACCTCACGGCCAACCTAAAGAAAAAGCAGGCACTGTGGGAATCATACAACAACAGTATAACCTCGCGCCCCCGTGCGTTTAAAGACACGTATGTGATCTGCAACCCCTTTTCGAAAAATTTTAAAAAAACCAAAAAGATTTCTGGCGAACCAGATGATACAAAAAATAGAGAACTCCTAAAAGTCGTTCACCCCCAAATGTTGCAATTATATAATGGAATAATACGATTTATGATTTGGGTGCACCAGCAACTTACAATGAGAGGAAATAATTATCTCAATACCACGGAGAAAAGAAAAGAATTTTATAAAAAGGTAGAAGCCATGTGCCAGAGCATAATTACAAAATGTAAAGATTTAAAAAAAGAATTCTCCGACGTAAGAAGCGCCCTCCTAAAAGAATCAACAGAAGATGATCTTGAAGGTGAGTTTGATAAAATAATTGAAATTCTGACAAAGCTGGCGCAGGCCGCAAATGAAGAAGAAGAAACGAGACAGCAAAAAATGAACCCCGTCGAACTGGTAGAAACGGCACGAAACGATATAATCAACGGAGGTTTGATGACATTCAATAGGGCCAGTTTTTTTTCGGAAGGATTGCACGACTTGTTGACTTTCCGGGAGAACGGGCGCATGAAAACCAGTACAATGTCAGGAATCATCTCCCATTTGCACTCTTTTATGTGGAATTACACATTTTATTACCAACCGCAATACATTGACGATGACATCAGCAAGTTGGCTCAGATATTTCGCATGGAGTTGGTCACGGACGACGTAAAGGAAATGTCGTACATGGCGTCCCTGGGTTATATTGTGTCAGGAGTTCCAAAGTTCAAGCTGAGCAAACAATTAGAACGTGTCACAGAGGACTTTGATAAAACGGCATTAGTAGATGAGTTTAACAACCTGGTTGCAGACATGTATTCAATCGGAGAAGATGTAAACGCCAAAACAGTAACACTTACGAAGCCGTTCAAAACTGAAATTACACAACAAGTTTACGAAGAACACCAGAAAAAAATTTATAACAGTTTGCAGACGGACAAACAACAAGCGATAAATTCATGCCATGAACTGGAATTATTACGATTTGAAGATAAAATTTTTGATGGAGCCATTGAATTGAGATACGACGGGATTACGGACGCAGGGACCGCTACATTAAAAGAATATTGCTTGTTGGTTGTCCGGAAGTATTATCCTCGTGAAATTATGGGCAAGAATAATCCTATAGATATAAACGACAGTCTTCTTTATGATGCGATTGAGATGATGTATTATATTCTAATGAACAAAATGTCGAGAGCGCTTGACTTTCATGGCGTTACCAATATCCGATATACCAACGTTGACAGTAAAATGGCAGGGCATCTGCACGACTTGTATGTTATAGCCAGCACACAAAAAAGGTTGTTTCCACAAATCGACCAGTATACATATCTACAACTCCCGCCGTCCAGGATGCGCCTTGAGAAGCGCGGATTTTCCGCCGCGCCGTATTCAGGACTTTTGTCGCGATTTTTTCGCGCCGGGTACAACGCCCTGTCGAATACGATATGTCTGCATGTCGTGAATCAGGTCGTGTTTAACATTGGCGCTCGCCTCTTTTCCAACTACGACGAGTCCTTCACTGACTCGTTGTTTGACATGCGGACATCGGCGTCGGTGGCATCAGCCGAGGCTATTCCTTTTATCAGGCCACATTGGTCCCCTCAGCAACTGGCTGGTCTGTGTTTGGGAGCCACCGCCTTGACGGCCGCGAGCTACTATCTGGAACTCACACGGAATAACATTCCCCAGTCTAGACGAGAATACATCGACGACGACTACGAGGACGACAACGACGACGACGACGAAAAGGAAGAGAATACACGCAATGCACAGAAAAAAGCCCTCCAGTACGCAAAGGTCAACTCGATGTCCATTATAGAAAGAATATCTCTTTCACCAGCGACTGATGTTTTCAAAGTTCTGTCGACAGTAACGAGTTATCTCGCGGCTGCTGCTATTGTCCATGCGTTATGCCGGGTGAACATTTCACATACTAATTATATTAAGCCGGACAATATTAAGAAATGGATGATCGATCGTCGGGTTAATAAGGAAAGTTTTTACATCTCTCAGACAGAGGAATTATACAACAACAGCGAGTACACTTGGGTCACCGCGCCTGTGGACTTTATTAAGTCCGTCAGAGGTTTGCAGTTACAAGGACAAACGTATTCATATTATCTGCCCGCCGCAAATTCGAGTGAAACGCTGTCTAACCTTGTAAAGGAACGAGTGACAGATTTAATCGGCGTCGGTAATGGTCCTTTAAGCAACATCGTCTCGTCTGCCGTTGGGATGCTGGCTTTTAACTACGCATTTCCGTTTACGAGCCACACATTCGCGTATGCGAGGGACAACGGCATGCTGGACCCAAAAGCCGTCGCGGAACTGACGAACAAGCCCGATAAGACAAAAAAAGCGTTCATGTCCCTTCTGGACGGCGTGTGCTCGTCATACGGATGGAGAGTCTCATCAAACGAATGCTATCGGTTTGTTTCAAAAGTTTTCAAGGTCTTTCCATACACACAAACCCAAATAAACGCGGCCATGGTCATATTCCGCCACGAGAGCGCCATCATCAACCTGCACAACGAGGAGTTCTTACGCTCTGTTATAAACAGGACAAACTACAGCTGGAGTGCGACAATGTGGTTTTTTCTTGACAAAATATATATCACTGGACTGTTGTTTTTGATATACTTTTTCACGTATATGGTACAATTTAATGCGAAATATCGGCGCGTTCGGAAGAAAACCACGAACTTGACGAAAAACACCACACGCATGAAAATTATGGTAAAGCTGTTGCTTATGACGGCCGGGGGTGGGCTTCAGGCCGCTACAGTCGCAGTGAATGTTTTCGGCGGGGTGGCTAGGCAGGCAATTGACGGTGGTCTTATGACCAGACAAAATGCAGGTGAAGGTGCAATAACAGGGGCTGTTTTTGGTGGCCAGACATCACCGACGGGGATAGCACTTTCGGCGGCATTTGGGGCAGCTTCGACGGTCGCAACAAATACAGCAAAAGATATGATTATTGATCCTAGAAATTGGTGGACTGGCATTCGTGCTATATGGAATTCGATTACTGGGGAAGACGGCCGTAGAACGAGAAACAAAGAAAACGAGCTGAAAATACTAAAGTTTTCAACCAATGTTGTAACAAAAATGGCGATAGAGAACTCATGACATTGAAACATTGTATAAAATTATTTTTAATAACAAAATTTATAGTCGTGCTCTTAGAGATTGTGACCAGCGATCATAGAGTTTTCTCAAGCAATCAACCCTTTTGGCCACAAAGAGGGGGTGCGTGGCGCACGCGAATAAAAACAAATTCGCAATTGAACTCATATAAATAGACGTTGACCCCCCTATTGGGCCTGACTCGTAATAACGAAATCGGCGATAGTTAAATCTCACTATCCTGAGTGTTTGAAAGAGCACCACAAAGACTATGGGTATGTGGAGTATTTTGTTTTGGATAGAACAAAAGAAAATAAAACAAACCCAGTTCACTTTGTGGTCGCTGATTCTTGCCAATCTACAATATTGAACAAACCCGCATTCTTGTCGGGTGGAATTTTGTGCTATATATACTATTACGTTTATTTTCAGAAATGGCGTATCTGACTACCCGACCTTGGCCAAGCTACAAATGAAGACAAAAAAGCCCGACGCTGTGATCCCGTGGGACGACAAAACAATGTGCTCTTTCGGCGGCGGGGGCAAGCAGCTCGGGCGGTACCCCATTCCCGATTGCCGCCGCGTGATCTGCCGACCATACTTTGATGCGTTCAAGCGCTCGACCAGGTAATTTGTGATGATTTATTTTTAATTGGATAAAACACAGATCAATGGACTCCAAAACAACAGCTTTATTGTTACTTGGCGCGATTTTCTTTCTACTTGTCATTACGATCATCTACGACGCTATAACAAGACCGGGATGTAATGGACCAAATTATTTTACTGCAAATGGGTCATGGAAGGTGAATATGGATCAATTGCTTTCAATCAAAAAACAAGAATAGGAATGTCCAATCTATCCACTTTGGCAATGATGCAAATGCGCGCCAAGAAACCCGACCCGGTTATTCCATGGGACGACAAAACAATGTGCTCATTCTGTGGAATGGAGGGGCTGATCGGGAAATATGGATCAATTACTTTTTAATTAAAAAACAAGAATAGACATGTCCAATCTATCCACTTTGGCCAAGCTACAAATGAAGACAAAAAAGCCCGACGCTGTGATCCCGTGGGACGACAAAACAATGTGCTCTTTCTGCGGCGCGGGCAAGCAGCTCGGGCGGTGCCCCATTCCCGATTGCCGCCGCGTGATCTGCCGACCATGCTTTGATGCGTTCAAGCGCTCGACCTGCCGAGGTCATTCTACGTGTTACTGTGGCTTTCTTGGGCCGTATAAATGCGAAGAATGCGGAATTCGAATCTGCCGGACACACCTGCAAATGGACACGCCGGATGAATGCGCACTGTGCAATGAGGGGACGTGCAAGGAGCACAGGATGAAATTTTTTTGCCATGTCTGTGCATTTTGTCAAGTTGCTGTATTGTCACACCCTGACCCCTTTTTACCGAGTGCTTAATAAATATTTTAGATGCTTGTATTGCTTCTGGTATTGGCATTCGTGTCCGCTACAGTCTCACAGCATGTATGCGAGTCGCTGGAAATACTAGACGTCGTTGAATTTTTCTTGAAATATATCATGATCGACTTTAGCTGCAATGTCGGGCTGTTCGGTGTACCTTTGTTTTACATTGACACTGAATATTGTGGAATGAAAGAAACCACAAGCGCTTGGCATTTTGGTGGGCATAGCATACTTGTTGATTATGACCCCGATTTATCATGTGGCATGGCATTTTTAATCATTCCAGAAGAAACAAGACGAAATATCAAGACAGAAGATGGACAAGTTTTGCGCAATGAACTGATCCATCTCATTTCTGAACTGGCCGAATAATATTTTTTTTATTCAATAAAACAAATACAGAAAGATGAGAGGAGGTACACAGAGCACACAATGAACTGATCCATCTCATTTCTGAACTGGCCGAATAATATTTTTTTTATTCAATAAAACAAATACAGAAAGATGAGAGGAGGTACACAGAGCACACAATGAACTGCTTTTGCCATGTCGTTGAAGTATCGCACCCTGACCCCTTTTTACCGAGTTCTTAATGTATTTATTTGTTTTCCTAAAAAACATAGATGAGACCCACCGACGAAGAGGCAGAATGGTTGCGCGGTCTGTTTGCAGAAACACTAAAGCAAGAGAGCGTTCCGTGGGCGGCATATCGCTACAACGGGGTTGTTTATCATCGGAACGGGCAGACGGAGCAAAAGATATCGTACGACTCGCACGACATACCCGTCGACGAACCAAACGAGTATGACTACACGTTGAACTGCCCCGAGCTTACACGGGAGCAAGGAAAGGCTCTGTATCGCCAAATGCAGGAGGAGCTCCGATGGCAGCTTGAAGAGGACCGCCGGCAGGCAGTTGAAGCACACGGCAAGGAAACGCTGTGTCTTGTTTTATCCAAAAAACGGGCCAGAGAGACACACGAAGAGGACAGCGACGACGATGTCGGCAGATATTGCTCGTTTGAGGTAAAAGTAGGCAGGAAAATTAAAAATAAAATGCTCGCACCCGCAAAGGAAAGAAAATTTAAAATATGCTATGAATGCTCGGAAAATAGAGTCCGGTTTATTTTTTACAAATGAGACTATTTATCGTGTTACACAGATGGGCCTGGGGACCGACGTCACAAAGACCATCGAAGAGCATGTGCCCGCTGCATTTCAATTGGCGCCCGATCTCAGCCACGTCATTCCGGCCGGCGAGCGCTGCATCTACATCCACGACCTCAGCCAGCTGTTTCGCCGGTGCACCGTTCTGGACAGCGCCGAGTCGACCTTTGAGTCGTTTGCCGGTGTGTTTCTGCGAAGTTTTATCCTCCAGCACATAAAAGTACCCGTGTCGGAGATTATTCTCTGCATGGACTCGCGTGAGCAGTACCCGCTGCCCCGCATAAACACATCCGAAGAGCGCAAAGAGGCCGCCGAAAAATACAGCGGGGGGTCCTGTGCATCCGCACCGATACCCGATGGCGCACAGAACTCCGTTGCGTTTGCCGGGAAGTTGACATTTCCCGTCTCGCGCATCGTTGGGACCCGCAAGCTCCACTCGACCTTTTACAGAAACCTGATCCGCTGCATCCGAGAAATTGTAAGTGTGCTTTAAATTACTTTGGCTAAATACACTCACTCTGTTTTTATGTTTGGTTTTAGGAGCCCGGGCGGAACTGGCCCATCGGAGTCATTATGCCACCAATCTACGTGCAGCCCCCGAACAACTGGAACTACTCGCGCGAAGACTGTGTGCTGACGACACGTCCAATCACTGGTTTGTCCCCCCCTCCTCCTCGTTCGCACAAAACACAAAACAAAAAATAAAAACACCCAAATATTGTTTGCTTGTGGTACACAGGAGAGCGGCTTCTGATCGACATGATGGACGACAACGAGTGGGCGTCTCTGTTCAAGTACGGCGAGGCCGACACGCGCATGTCGCAGTGGGCCAAGATTGCAGAAAAATACATGCCAGGCCGCCGCGTCGTCTTCCAGAGCATGGACGGCGACATGCTCCTGTACGCCCTCGCGTTTAAAAACCGCAACGTGACCATCCTCAAGAAGATGAAGATGGACATTGCGTTCCAGAAACACGCGACCGTTGCTCCGTCTTCGGAGCCCGTGCGCGACTCGGACTTTGACTCTGACGACGACGAGTCTGCGCCACAAACTGCAAGCTCGGCC
>CAZSXT010000059.1:0-11532 GCA_964611435.1 uncultured Rhodospirillaceae bacterium
CGACCAACGGCGGCGTGGATATAAGAATTTAGGTGGGATAAACCAAAATGGTAGACGCAGTAGCAGCAGCAACGGGCCAATCGCAGGCTAAACAGGCGGGAACAACTCTCGCCGCGGACTTGGATGCATTCCTTCTTCTGCTGACGACCCAGTTGCAGCACCAGGATCCGCTGTCTCCGCTGGAACCGACGGAATTCACCGGTCAATTGGTGCAGTTCGCCAGCGTCGAGCAGCAAATCGCCACCAACGACAATATGGAGCAGCTGCTTGACGTTCAGAATGCGGCCCTCGCCTCGGCTGTGGTCGGCTTCATCGGCACCAGCGTCGAAGCGGATATCGGCCAGATTCCGCTGCAGGATGGCGAGGCCAAGTACAAATACACGCTGGACAGCAATGTTCAGAACACGGTGATGACCATTACCGATGACAAAGGCAGGGTCGTCTTCACCCAGGCGGGTGAGCGGACCGCCGGCACCCACGAGGTGACCTGGGACGGCAGGGACACCAACGGTATCCAACAGCCCGACGGCGCCTATTTCCTGTCGGTCACCCCTGTGGCCTTCGAAGGCTCAATTGCCAACGCAACAACCTCCATCTTCGCCAAGGTGACCGGTGTCACCATGTCTAACGGAGATACAACCATGGACGCCAGCGGCGTTTCGATCCCGCTGGAAAAAATTACCACAGTGAAACAAGCGGAGTCAGGCAGCTAAGCCGGGCCCATAAGGTGAGTGTGAGATGCACGAGTTACAAAAACTAGGAACAAAAGGGCGGCGTAAATCAGCCCAAGCAGCCGAAGGAGATAAAAAATGAGTATCTACGGTGCGATGTTCTCGGGCGTTTCCGGTATTAACGCTAATTCCCAGGCGTTAGGCGCGATTGCCGATAACATTACGAACGTTAACACGATTGGCTACAAGGCCACGGAAGTCCGGTTTCAGACACTGGTGACCTCCCAGGCGAGTGTAAACAACTACTCCCCTGGTGGTGTGCAGCAGCGTCCGTTTGCATCGGTCGATGTCCAGGGTCTGTTCCAATCCTCGACCAACGCGACCGATCTCGGTATTTCCGGCGACGGTTTCTTCGTGGTCAACGAAGACAATACCCACAACGGCTCCACCGGCTTTCGCTTCACCCGCGCCGGCGCCTTCTCGGCAGATGAAAGCGGATATCTGCGCAACACCGCCGGTTATTACCTGCAAGGGTATAAGACAGACGCCTCCGGCCAAACCGTGGACTCCAACAACAACTCCTTCGAGCCTGACCCGACAGTGTTTACCAACCTGGAAACGATCCGGTTGAACAACATCGGTGGTACGGCGGACGCGACGGAAAACCTGACCTTCGGTGCGAACTTGAACGCCGAGGCTTCGATTGGGGACACCAGCAACACCACCATTCAGGTGTTCGACAGTCTGGGCGTCGCCCACAACATGAGCCTGGTCTGGACCAAAGCAACCAACAACCAGTGGGACCTGTCCATCAACCCGCCGACCCAGGCAGCCTCTGCGGTGCTGACTAACAGCGCCGGCAGCGTCTATGCCTCCGTCGGGCGACTAGACTTTACCACCCTGCCCACCGAGGCGGATTCCATTGAAGTCACCATGAACACCAGCTCCGGCGGTACATCCATCACTGTGACCTTCGACTTTACGACCACCGGTGCAGCGGTTAGCGGCTCTGCCTTTGTCACCATCGGCTCCACGGCGTCCGAGACCGCGAACTCACTCGTAGCGGCCTTGAATGTGGTCGATGCGGCATCCGGCACAGCCACTCGGTTCTCGCAAAATTCGGACGACACGGCCCGGGTGGATATCACACAGGTCTCCACCACGGCGGTGTCCGCCAACTTCACCGATATCATCATCCAAGCGTCGGCGACCAGCGCGATCCGTCAGTCCGGCTCTGGCTCCTTCACCATCCGGGATCTGGATTTGGCGCCCACGGCAACGGCTGCGGTTACCTTCGACGGTAGCGGTATTCCGACCGCCTATCAGGTGGATGACATCGCTCTCGATCTGACCAACGGCGCGGCCGATCTGAACATCGACTTCGACTTCGGTACGGTCGGTCAGGCGGACGGCCTGGTGCAGTTCGCATCGGCCTACAACCCGACCTTCATCGACACCGACGGCGCCGAATTCGGTCAGTTCTCCGGTGTGACCATCTCTGAAGCCGGTCTGGTGACCGCGCTGTTCGAAAACGGCGATATCCGGCCGATCTTCAAGATCCCGGTCGCGACCTTCGCCAACCCGAACGGCCTCGGTACCAATACAGGTAACGTCTACAACCAGACGGATGACTCCGGTCTGTTCTTCCTGAGAACGGCGGGTACCGGTGGTTCCGGTACGGTTCAATCCTCGGTCCTGGAATCCTCGACCGTGGATATCGCAGAAGAGTTTACCAACATGATCACGACCCAGCGGGCCTACTCAGCGAGTGCCAAGATTATCAGCACCGCCGACGAGATGCTTGACGAGCTGGTCCGGATCAAGCGTTAACCAGTTTCACGCCCACCACCAAACTTACCCGGTATGGCTTCGGCCATACCGGGTTCTTTTTTTGGGATAGGGTTTTTACGCTCCTTTAAGACAAATCGGGCATAGTAAAGCCAACAAAACTGCCGGTTTCGGCAGAGACAAATAATCCGGTCGGGTGATGATACGTGACTCAATTTTATGAGCAGACCGCTGAGCAGACGGCGGGTTTCCGAAAGTCCTTTATTAGCTTCAACACTGGTGGAACGGTCCGTCTAGCGCTGGAACAGGCCTTGAGCCTGCAAAAGCAGGGCAGCCTGTCCGAGGCAGAAAGCATATATCGGGACATTCTCGCGCGGGAACCGGACAACGTTCACGCGCTGCATCTGCTGGGCATGATCGCCGACGAAATGGGCATGCATGCCGAGGCGGTCAATCTGATCTCCCGCGCGGTGGAAATCTCTCCCGACTTTGTCCAGGCCCATTACAATTTGGGCAACGCGTTTCTTAAGTCCGGTTTGGTCGGATCGGCTGTGGAATCCTACGAAGCAGCGCTGAAAATTGATCCGACCTATGCAAATGCGTTGGAGACCCTCGTACCGCTGGTCCGCAAGCTGGGCAAAGGCCATGAGTTGCTGCCCTTTCTGAAGGAGCTTGAAGCGTTGGAGCCGGAAAGCCTTCCGGTCGTTCGGGAAATCGCGAACACCTATGCGCTGGCAGACATGACCGAAGAGGCCATCGACTATTACGAAAAATGCATCCAGCTCGATCCTAAGGATGCCGGCATTCACTACAATCTTGGTTGCCTGTACCGCAAAACCCAGGACAACGTGCGCGCCCAGATCGCTTTTATCATTACCTTGGAGATCGATCCCGAACATACCCAGGCGAAAAATAACCTGGCGGCCCTTGTCTCTCATGTGGGCCAGGACAAAAAGGCCGTCGAGTTGTTTAAAGAATTGGCCGACGCTCATCCGGATGCGGGGTCCTATTACATCAATATGAGCGTGTCGCTACGCAAACTTGCGCGCTACAAGGAAGCCTTCGAAGCTGCCCAGAAGGCTATCGAACTCAACGGCGACGCCTACGAGTACCACAATGAACTGGGCGCCACCTATCAAGCGTTTGCCGACATGGACAAGGCGCTGGAATGTTACGAGAAAGCGCTGGAGCTTAAACCGGACGCCATCGCTCCACAAAAGAATTTACTGTTTGCGCTTCTAAATATGCCGGGGATTAGCTCCGAAGAGCTGTTCCAGGCGCATGTGGAGGCTCGAAAGATCAACGTTATACCGGGTGCAAGCGAGAAGACCTTCCCGAACAAGGACCGCTCACCGGACCGGAAACTGAAAGTCGCTTATATTTCGTCGGACTTTAAGACCCACGTTGTGTGCGGCAACGTCTCGCCGCTCATCCTAAATCACGATCACGATGATTTCGAAGTATTTCTGTATGCGCAGGTGGACAATCCGGACCCGGTGTCCCAAATCCTGAAGGACAATACCCATCATTGGAAATCCACCGTAGATTATGACGACGCGACCGTCGCGCGCTGGCTGGAAGAGGACGGGATTGATATCGCCGTGTTCCTGGCCGGACGGTTCAACGGCAACCGGCCGACCATCGCCGCCCACAGGGCTGCGCCGGTTCAGATCAGTTATCACGACTGCGCCACGACCGGTCTGGCGGAAATGGATTATTTTCTGACCGATAATTTCTTGCATCCGGAAGACACCCCGGAACGGTTTACAGAAGAACTCTACCGCCTGCCGATTTTCTATCAGTATCAGAAAAAGAACGATTTTCCCGAGATATCGCCCCTGCCGGCCAAGACCAACGGCCATATCACATTCGGTGTCTTCAACAAGCCGGAAAAGGCCAACGAGGAAGTCGTCTCCCTTTGGGCCGATGTGGTGAAGGCCGTTCCGGGCTCCAAACTGTTCCTCAAGTATTTTGACGTCTATCAGGAAGCCGAAGTGCAGGAACGCTGGGTAAAGTTGTTTGCGAAATACGGAATAACCAAGGATCGACTGATTTTCCACAACGTGCGTCTGCCCCGCAGCCACCACTTAGACGTTATGGCGCAGGCGGACATCTGCCTGGACACATTCCCATTTAACGGGGCGACGACGACGTATGATTCCATCACCATGGGCCTGCCCGTGGTATGTCTCACCGGCCGGCACTTCGTTGACCGGGTCGCCGCGTCTCTGGTGACCCATCTGGGCCGGCCGGAATTCGCCGCTGGCAGCCGCGAGGAGTATGTGCGGATCGCTAGGGACTTAGCCAGCAATCTGGACGGACTCGCAGAAATACGCAGCTCCCTCCGTCAAGAACTGCTCGCCTCGCCCATTTGCGATGAAAAGGCCTATGCCAAGTCGGTGGAAGACGCCTACCGGGACATGTGGCGGCGTTGGTGCGATACGCAAGAAAGCTAAATATTAGTCACTTGAAATTACAAAGTCGCTGAGAGCGGCGGCAGTCTCTTCGATCACCGCCCGCCATTCGCCTGGACGTTCGGGCTGAAACTGTCGCAAGCAGTCGTGCCAAAGATTGCGGCCATCTTTCTCCAGATAGCGCCAATCTGCCATCGCCGGCAACATGGCCAGGATGGGTATATCCAAACCAGCCGCTACAGCCACAGTGGAATTATCAATCGTGACCACAATATCCATGGCGTCCACCTGGGCGGCAAAGTCATCCATTTTAGTCAGTGGATCGATCTCCGGGTCGTAAAGAATATCAACGGCGAGCGCCTTTCGGGCCGCTTCAAGCTCATCCAGCCGTTCACCATATTGCAAACTGACAAACCGGACACCGGGAACGCCGAATATGGGCCCCCAGCCCTCCAGAGGTATCCTCTTGGCAATCGCGCTATGCCAGGAAATACCGACCAATAGCTCTTTGCGGCCTTCGAGATACTTTTCTCTCAGGGTTTGCGTCGTTCCCGGATCGGCCACAAGGTATTTACCGACCGGTCGGAAACCATCAAACGAGGGCCTGTAGCGGCTTGGCAAATCACCGATGGGCAGGTTGACGGAAATATCTTCGGCGCGGGTGTCCCGGTGCGACGGCGTCATACGCGGCACCACCCTTGCCTCGGAAAATGATCGGGAAAATAGCGACACGAGACGGGGCTCGACCTCCAAGGTGCAGTGACCACACTCGGCGAGTGCGTCAGGCACCAATCCGGCGAAGAAAATCTCGTCGCCAATCCCTTGCTCCCCCCAAATCAAGACGTTCTTACCGGCTAGTTCCTGTCCCGCCCAACGCGAACTCGGAAATTTCCGGTCCGGGGATTTGTAATTCCGGGATCTCCAGCGTTGCTGGTAAGCGCCCCAGAACCCATGGAGATCGCCGGAGAAGAAGCTCATATTACCGAGCGCCAGTAGCGCATCGGGATGCCCCGGGTCCAGCTTCAGAACCTGGTTGAACGCCTTACGCGCGCCCTCCCAGTCATTGTCGCCCAACAAAATCTGTCCCAGACAGAAATGCGCCGTGGCGCCATTGGGGTTCCATTTCAGAGCTTTGTTGATGGCGCCCCGCGCTTCCTTCAGACGATTGGCCTGACGTAGCGCCTCCGCAAGGTTTTGGTGAGCCACGGCGTAAGATTGGTCGATCTCAATCGCCACTTTGGTGTGAGCAATTGCGTCGTCAAGACGGCCTTTATCGATCTCGATAGCGGCCAGGTTGGTCAACGCGCATACGGACTTGGGGTCCGCCTCCAACGCCTTGTGACACCATTCAAGACCTTCGTCCGGCCGTACCAGCTCCAGTAGTACACCACCCAAATTGGCCATGGCGTCCACCAGATCGGGCTGTAGATGCAGCGCGGTGACAAGAGATTTCTCCGCCCCGCCAAAATCGCCCCGCATTTTCTGAATGGAGCCAAGGTTGCTCCACGCCGCGGCCGAGTTCCGATCTACCTGAATCGCCTTCTGGAGAACCTTTTCCGCGTCCGCGTGGCGGCCGGCATGGGAATACAGTGTACCCAAATCAATCAACGTCAGAACGTCATTCGGATTGATCTCCAGCGACTTTTCAATCAACTGCGTGGCGTCCAGCCATTGACCCGCCTGAAACGCCAAGAACCCATACCAGTGCAGGGCCTCGGCATGGTCTGGCATATTCGCCAGAATATCCCGGTAGAGGCTTTCCGCTTCACTCAACCTGCCGTGGCGATGGTGATCCAGCGCCAGAGCCAGCTCATCGGCAAAAGGGTTTTCAAACAGGGACAGATCCATGTTTACCCCTCGTCCGGTCCATATCCGAATTTGTGGATATACGGGGCGAGAATTTCTTCCGCCTCGCCAAAATAGGCCGCATAATTTTCCCAACGCCCCTTGGCGCGCCGATAGATGGGTTCCACCACCTGGTGATAGCTAGGCGTCTTGATCAGGCGGCTCTTGGCTTTTTCCCGGTAGGCCGAAATCTCGTCTGTCCAGTCAAGTCCTAGCGCGTCGATCACGCGGCGGGCCTCTCCTTCGAAATCGGCCACCACGTCTTCGTAGCGCACCTCGGTCACATCTAGCGGTAATACGTTCCGATATTGCTGCCACAGGTCAAAAGCCTGGACATAGAATCGGGCCGCGTCTTCCAAGTCGAGAAAATTGGCCATAGCCGCGTTGGTCTTGAAATACTGCATGAAGCCGCTGAACACACAATCACACGGGTGACGTAGCGCGAGTAAGAATTTGGCCTGTGGAAACAGCCGATGGATAAGCCCCGCCCGCATGGTATTGAGCGGTAGTTTGTCCACATAGGTGACCGCAGGATCGTAGCCGCCGATGAATTTTGACAGCGTGTCAAAATACACGTCCCGCAACTCTTGCTGTAGTTCACC
This sequence comes from uncultured Rhodospirillaceae bacterium, assembly GCA_964611435.1. Classification (GTDB taxonomy): domain Bacteria; phylum Pseudomonadota; class Alphaproteobacteria; order Rhodospirillales; family UBA2165; genus JAYPHU01. The sequence goes on from CAZSXT010000059.1 coordinate 7,321, forward strand.
CGAAAGCGCAGCCAGATTAGCCGGGTACCCCCCCGGCATCTCACGGAGTCTGTTTTCGACCGCTTCCATCACCGGACGTTCATCAAGCGTCTCGATGTTCGGATGGGCGTTCAGGATTTGCTCCAACAGCGTGGTGCCCGACCGGGGAAAGCCGACCAGAAAAACGGGTGCCGGCGCAGATCGTTGAGCTGCCGGCGTCCAGGTAGACACCCAGTCGGCGGTAAACGCGGACTGCAGATCGGCGAGCTGCAGGTTGTAGCTATCTTTACTGACGCCACGTTCCCGCCACTCGGCGGCCTGAAGAGTCTTCGAAAGAGTGAACTGTTCGAACGCGTTGTCATAGCGGCCGAGCCGGTCATAAAGCACCGCAAGTTCCTTGTGCGCCGTGGCCCGAGTTTTCGCCGGGGTCGGTGAAAAATCTACATTTTCCAGACGTTCGGCCGCGCCGGCTAAATCACCAGACCGGCGGGCGCATTTCGCTACAATGAGACTAGCCGTGGCGTGCCCGGGATCGATGGCCAATACCCGCTCGGCCGTTGCCAGGGCCGCGTCCAATTTGTTCAACGTCTCCAGAAAGCTCGCTTTCATGGCCAGCGCCATCAGAGAATCCGAATCTATCGAAAGCGCCGCGTCATAGGCCGCCAAGGCGCGGTCGGTGTCGCCCAACTCCCGGAACACGTTGCCGAGACTGCAATGGGCGGCGACAAGCGCCGGATTGATCTCTACCGCACTAGTAAGAAGCTTGAGCGCCCTGGTGGTGTCGCCGCAGTCCAAGAGCGCCGCACCCAGGTTCGCCATAATCTCTGGGGCGCCAGGTTTGAGCGCAAAGGCGTGTTCAAAGGCCTCCACCGCATCCCGGTAGCGGCCCATCTCCTGCAGGAGGGTGCCCAGGTTGGAATGAGCATCCGCCAGTTTGGGGGCACACAGTATCGCGGATTCATATGACTCTAGCGCCTCATCGTAACGCCCGAGCTCTTTCAAGATGTTGCCGAGATTTGAATGCGCTTCGGCAATTTCCGGGTCGATTTCCAGGGCGCGGCGGTAAGCGTTAGCCGCCTCGTCCAGCCGGTTCTCCCGTTTGAAGGCCACACCCAGATTGGCGTGAGCGTCGGCGTAATCCGGCTGGCAGGTGATTGCCTGCTCAAACAGCTTGATCGCGCCGCCGGTATGGCCAGTCTGCAAGCCGATCACACCCAGATTATGTAGAACTGGCGCATGGCCGGGATTGGCAACGAGAATTTTCCGGTAGCCGTCCTCCGCTTCCCGCAGACGCCCGGCTCGATGATGCGCCATGGCCCCGTCGAGGAGTTTTGCATCCTGATCCGTCATCCCAGACAGTCCTTCAGATCAGTGGCAATCCGCTTGATCTGATCACCGGCGTTATCTGCCAGATGACGCGGATAGAGCCGGACCGAATCATGCCAGGGACTAACGGATTCATTACCAAGCCAGCGCCAATCAGGCGCCGGCGGCAGAAGTGCAAATGTCGGCACACCGAGCGCACCGGCCGTATACAGCGTCGTGTTCTGAATGGTCACCACAGCGTCCATGGCGGCCACTTGCGCGGTAAAACCATCGACGTCCTTCAAGGGGTCAATTGCAGGATCGGTATGAACAATCAGGCCGGTGTCGATCTCGAACCGGCGAACTTCGTCTTCATGATCACCATATTGAAGATTCACCAACGTCAAATTCGGCAATCCCAGAGTCGGGAGTAGATCGTGCAAGGCCACGCCCTTGGGCGGTTTGCTCGCCCAGGAAACGCCGACTACCGGCCCAGTGCCTAAGCTACTATAGATCCGGCGGCAATCGGCGGTGCAACCTGGATCGGGACGCAGATACCGACCGAGTGGCTTAAACTTATCTTTCGACGAACGGAACCATCGAGGCAAATCACCCAACGGGACGTGAAAATCAAAGCCGCTTAAGTCCATATCGCCGGACTGCGTTTCTTTGCGTTCTCGCACCTCGATATTCGGAAACGACCGGGACAACAAAGGCACGAGCCGGGCTTCGGTTTCCAGCACACAGAGATCCGCGAGATGGGCGAGTTCAGCCAACAATCCGGCAAACAATATTTTGTCGCCGAGCCCCTGCTCGCTCCACACGAAAATATTCTTGCCGGCTAGCGACTCACCGGACCATTTAGGCCGGTTGAATCGTCGTTGGCCATCCCTGAAAGTTTTTGCCGTCCAACGCCAGTCGTATTCCCGCCAGCCGGCGTCCAACTCACCCGACGCCAGCAGCGCATGGCCCAGATTATGATGGGCTTCGGCAAAGTCCGGGCGGATCGCCACCACGCACTCAAATTGATGGGCGGCCTCTTTAACGTCGCCCAAGGAGAAATGAGCCTTGGCCAGGTTATAACGGGCATTGACGTCTCGTGGCGCGGCCTCGACGGCGGCCCGCAGGTGCGTCACAGCTTCTTTAGCCTGCCCGGCATTGACCAGGGAGGCGCCCAAATTTGTCAGAATGGCCGGATGATCCGGCGCCAAACCCAGCGCCGCTTCGAACGCCGCACGGGACTGATCGGATAGGCCCAAGTCCTTAAGAACCATCCCCAGGTTGGCATGGATCTCCGCAATGTCCGGATCAATGGCAATGGCCTGACGATAAGCCGCCGCCGCATCCTGCAATCGCCCGGCCCCCTTTAGGGCCAGTCCTAGATTGGAATAGGCATCAGTATAAGCCGGGTTTCGTCGGATCGCCTTCTTCAGCCAGCGGATTGCCTCCCGAGCCTTTCCCTCCTGCAACGCGATGACACCCAGATTGTGCAGAGCCTCGGCATTGTGGGGCTCACGTTTGAGAGTTTCGTGATAAAGCTTCGCGGCAACGGCTAGATCCGCTGCTGTATGTGCCGCTAGAGCCGCCGAGCAGGTCGGCGAGTTACCGGCGGCATAAGTATTCGGGGGAGCGGAGGGCCCCGTGCCTGGTTCAGACATCAAGGCCCTCCGTTCCGGTCACGCCCACGATTCGAAATCGCGGTTCACGCAATTTTTTTGTTCTCATTTACGTCTACCACCTGGGTACTAGGCAAAATCTGCCTGGTGTTAAGTACTTTTTTACAGATGAAGCCTTAATTTTTTACGAACCTTCAGAAAACTTTTCCGCCGATGGTGAAAACACCACGGCCATACCAATTAGAAGGAAATTAAAGTGGGCGCTTTTGCATCATTCCTAAGAAACCTAGGACACGTTCGGCTTGCCATCATGGGCATCGTCTTTGTGGCGATGATCTTCTTCTTCACATTTGCCATGAATCGGCTCACCGGCGAGAACCTCTCTTTGTTATTCTCTGATCTTGACCGCGGAGATCAGGCGGCTATTACCGCGCAGCTCGCTTCGCGCGGTGTTAAATACGAACTCCAGGGATCCAGAATTCTGGTGCCGGCCGATCAGGTTGGCTCGTTACGGATCGCCATGGCGGCCCAAGGCCTGCCGGGCGGTGGTGTTGCCGGCTATGAAATTTTTGATGACGCGAATGCCCTCGGCACCACCAATTTTATGCAGAACATTCAATTGGTCCGGGCTTTGGAGGGTGAGCTCTCAAAAACCATCCGATCAATCGACTCCGTCCGTAACGCGCGAGTCCATCTGGTGATGTCTAAGCGGGAGCTGTTCTCCCGGGACAAACAAACCGCGACGGCATCAGTCGTCCTACAAATGCGCGGCGCCCAGAAGCTGACCAACGAACAAATTGCCTCCATCCAGCATTTGGTGTCGTCGGCGGTACCGGATTTGGATCCGGGACGGGTGTCAATCGTGGACACCAAAGGCAACTTGCTGGCGCGCGGTGATGACGAAAACTCGGACGTCTCGCGGACCAATGATCTGGTTCAGCGCCGGGAGAGTTTCGAAAGACGACTGGTCAATGAGATCACGGACCTTCTGGAGAAATCGGTTGGTTCCGGCAATGTTAAGGTCACCGTCCGAACCGATCTGGATTTCGACCGCATTTCAACGACTGAAGAAGTCTTCGATCCTGACGGCCAAGTGGTCCGATCAAGCACAACGATCGAAGAGAACGCTCAGTCTCAAGAAAGGCAAGGCGCTCAACCGGTCACGGTTCAAACCAATCTGCCGGAAGCCGGGACAGGTGGCGAAGACACGGCCGGTTCCCGGAACGCGGAAAGCCGCACTGAGGAACTGACCAACTTCGAAATTTCCAAGAAGATCACCAATCACGTCCGCGAATCCGGCATCATCAAGAAA
>CAZSXT010000060.1:0-3188 GCA_964611435.1 uncultured Rhodospirillaceae bacterium
AAAAATTTTTTTGCCGGGGACCCCCCCCCCCGAAAAAAAAGTGACCGTTACAAAATCCAAAAAAGTCGAAATTTTTCCCGCCAAATTTTTTTGTTTTTTTTTTGTGGTTTTTGGGGTTTGGAAATTTTTCGCATGCAAAAAAAATATTTTTTTTCAATTTTTATTTTTTTTACTGTTTTTCGGTGGTTTTCTATTTTTTGATTTCGAATGGGCATCGTGTTTATGTGCCGAATTATATGTTCTAAAGCAACGTTGGCCGCAATAAAAGCTATTGCAGTCGCTGTGTTCGCATTTTATACCCAGCTGAGTTTCAAAGATGGCGCCACAAAACAAGTTGGCGCAGCGTTTGAAGTGGGAGTTGTAGGCCATAAAATACTTGGCCAAAACGACGAGGCCAAGTTTTGATTTCCAGGCAGAAACAAGGTTCATGTTCACTGTTGGCGGCTGCTGTTTTGCGGGTGCGTGGAATTCGGTGTCTGGATATGGACCAAAGCACTCCTTTGCGGTCCCCCGGGCTCCAATGCGCCCCGGCTTGGATTTGTAGTGATTTTCAGCCCGGACGGGGATGTCTACTGCGGCGGCTCGTGTTATGTATTGGGTCTCCATGTCGTCATACACGAGGTCTAACGTGCCGTTCTTTGACACGGCGACTCGGGGCACGCCTTCTACGCGAACTTCTTTGGCGCCCGGGCGGATGTCTTCTATGTCGGTGTGCACGGCCGTGTGGTGTGCGGCGAGACAGGATATCGGCATCTCCAGTTTAGATGCAGAGCACATCCCGTTTTTGTAAAACACACACGACGTGCAAAATCCCTTTCCGTCTGTATTGCGCTGGTCAAAGGATATAATGTCGTGCTCCCCGTCGCGTCTGGGTCGCATCAGAAATGCAAAGTCGGCAATGTCTGATGACCCCCGCGCCTGTATTTTGTCAGTTGGCATTATGGCCACTGCGATGTATTTGGAGAGCACCTGATCCCCGTGCAGGCTAATACACATTGCCATGTCCATCGGGTGGGCCATAGGAATACTATGTGCATTGGGGCGACAGGGCAGATTTTTATTTTCCGTCTTTTCCGTGCAGATATTAAACTGCTGGCAGAAACGATGGTACAGGACGTCGACAAACGGCCCACACTCGCTCGTAATTGTCTCGTCGCACTCGTCGGCCCACAGTACCCCGTCTTCGCTGATCTTTGCGTCCTTGTATTTGAGAAAGTTTTGCTGGAGGAGGTCCAGGAACATTATGTCTATCGGCATGCCCTCTGAAGAGCGCATTTTTTGAGGTTCCATCTGGTTGATCATAATAAACATCGAGGGGAGTGATTGATGTGGGTAGGTTTGTTGACGCTGGCGATTTTATGAAAGCACAACAAACAAACAGCGAAGGGAGTGATTGATGTGGGTAGGTTTGTTGAAACGGGTGATTTGGGAGAAAAGTATATAAACGGAAAAGGTGATTGTTTTTCTTGTTCAATGGACAATATTGTTCTAATTTGGTTTCTTTTTTTTTCCTGGCTGTGGTTCTTCCTGTGTCGGGTTTTTGGTTTTAGGTGCTCGTGCCCTGATTTTTAAATTGTTTATGTTTGTTTCTAATGCAAATGTATGCAATTTTACAATTATCGGCGCAACTGAAACCAGCCACCCCGATTGATATTTAACGTGGTCTCTGTTTTTGTTCCGTTGAAGAAGGAAAAATAGCCTTGCCACAACAATCAAGGTGGAGAAGATGCGTGTATTTTCGTATTTTAAAAACACCATAGAGGGGTCGTTTTCAAAGCATCGTGCAAATAGTTTAGATAATACTATAAATTCCCAGTCACTGGCTTTGGGGACGTCGCTTTCTTTTGGGAAAAGACTGTCGACAACGCCCTGCATTACAACTTTGGAATCATCACCGTCTAATATGTTCAACAAGTCTTTGCATTGCTCGTTCATATATTTCATCAACTTTGTTGCGCACTCGTTTGTGTTGTGAATAATATTGTTGTAATCGAAAATTATATAGTATTTGTCAGTTATTTTGACCTCCTGTTTGAACGATATATTATTTACCATGCTGTTTTCCAACCTCAACTCAACAATATGATGCAACAAATTTATTATATGTGTTTGCTGAGGGGCAATTGATGCATGTAGTCTATAATATATCTCCGTAATTTTCAGATTGTTTAACAGCTGTCTATGGTACAATTCTGCACTTTTAGGTTCCGTCCAGGTGTAGTGATCGAAAGAACAGCCAATTTGTTTATCCAGAGTTTTGATATTATATGGATCATCGCCATTTGGGAAAATGATTGCTTTTTGTGTGAAAATTCTCATTCCTGTTCCAAAAGATAATTTCGTGGACGCCATGAGATGCAGAATCCTGGGCAGGAAACCATCCTCGCCAAATTTATCGTCCGGCATCATATCCAGCATGCTCATCACTTCGAAATAATCAAAGATATATTCATTTAATAGCATGTAGATTGATTTTAAAAATAGATAGGAAACTGATATTCGGCACACAAAGCCAAGATTTTTCTCAATTATGGCGTTTAGATCGGTGTATTCCGTCTCTATTTTGCTCGACGATAAATCATCGACACTTTCGTCTGATTCAGATTCATGACTGTTGAGTCGTAGTTCTTTACATTTATTGCTGTATTTTGTAATTTCTTTGAATAAACCAGTCATGATATCTTCGTTGCCTCTGGGGCTGATGTAATATTTGCTGTCGTTGTCAGCACTAAAAATTTTGAGCATGATATTATATATGGCAATTATGTAGTTTGTAAACTCTGTCGCTCCGTCGAGAAGACCGTCCTCATTTCTCTTGTTCCTAAAGTAGTCGATGGGGCTAACATTAGCCTCTGTTTTTGCATAGACACAGTTCGTCACGATGTCTCTCAACAGGGAAACGCCGCCATCTTTGTCGGCGCGCTCAATCGCCCCTTTGTAACCAGCAAGTGCATTTTGGTAGAATTCGTCCGTCAGCCAGTGGTCCTCGACCTCTACGTACCTATTTTCAGATAACGAGCTAATCAATTTCAGCGCATCGTAAAACGACTGGATGTGATCTTCGTTGGAATCTTCGTCCATTTTATCGTCGTCTGTTGCACCATCGCCGTCGCCATCGTCAATGTTAGCTGTGCCGTCGTAGTCGCTTTCATCATCGTCGCTGTTCATGGCTCCGTCATCGCTAGCTG
>CAZSXT010000060.1:3288-11090 GCA_964611435.1 uncultured Rhodospirillaceae bacterium
CCGTCGTAGTCGCTTTCATCATCGTCGCTGTTCATGGCTCCGTCATCGCTAGCTGTGCCGTCGTAGTCGCTTTCATCATCGTCGCTGTTCATGGCTCCGTCATCGCTAGCTGCGCCGTCGTCGTCGCTTTCATCGTCGTCAATGATGCTATCGTCATCTGTCTCTGGATCGGCCTTTACCATCAGAAAATGATACAAGTTGTTCAGCAAACTTTCATTTACATCCCATCCAATGTGCACAGTCTGCGTGGCAGCTTTGTCGTCATCCTCCTCGTCGTCAGACGTGTCCGTGATATCATCTTCGTCAAAATCGCCATCGCCAACTATGGGTTTCGACTCTAGCGCGGCCGTGTTAATGGCATACTCCAGACTTTGTTGCTCCGAGAAAATGTCCTTGATCGATTTTTTCGTGTGGAGCCATGGGTAATTTTTGACAGTTGTATAAGCCGGCGAGTAATTTTCGCCAATTGAAACAACGTACGACCCGCCATTTTGGGCGTTTTCGTAAAAGCCATTGAACTCAAAGTCAGCTTCAAATGCTGTTTTTACAAGTGTTTTCACCGTTTCAAGATCTGGTGTCTTTTTGGATATCAGGTTTAAAAGTGCGCTCAACCGGTCTTCCTTCGTTCCGTATGATTCCAGAACGGCCTGACGAACAAACATTGTTTTGAAAATATAGGTATACTTTTGGGCGCTGCTCAACTTGTCTGATTTAAACAATCCCGTGTCTCTCAATGCATATTTTATAATTTTTTTAGCGCATTTGTCCGCCGACGTCTGTTCCTCTGCATAGCAAAACGTAGTCAAGACCTGTGTCTCTTCTCGGGTCAACGGGTCGTGTCTTATTAACTTGTATAAAATCAACCTGGGGTGTGACAGGGAATTTTTAATTAGCGTGGCTTTGCCATCGAGCTCCTCGGGGTTATACTTCAGAGTCGATTCATAGTCGATAAGTTCTTCTTGCATCTTCTTCATGGCTTCTTTCAGGGTTTTTGCGGTACTATCGTCTATAGTTTCTTCTTTCCATTTCTTCATGCAATATTCGTCTCGAAACTTGACCGCTGGGATGTGTTTCGTGAACCTAGTGTATAACTTGTCGTAGTCGTCCAAGCACTCGTCATACACATCGTCGTCTGTGACCTCACCGTAATTCTTTTCCCGGCAAAGTTTCAAAAATTCAATTTGAACTAGCTCTTCTATATTGGATTGGATATTTGCCCACTCTCTTTGCTCTATGGTGTCACGATATAACTCTTGGAGAACGGTCGTCATCGTGTCCTCGTTTACCCATTTCCGACGAGGCGAATCTTTTTCGTTTTTGTGAATTCCAGATTCCATGGCCGTGTATAGCTGTGTATATGCGATGGCCTTTGGACACGGGAATGTCATGTTTATATTTGAAAATACCTGCAAATCAACACTTTCGTGTGGGCATAGATATAGATTTGAATCTGCGCATATTTCCGGTGTAATTATTTTTTGTTTTACTTGGCTTTGGAATACGCCATCCGCAATAAGAGCGTCTATTTCTTCTATTATGTGTGTTGCGTTTTCAGATTCATAGTTTGAATACTTTATTATGGCGGCCCAGGCGACCAGACACTTATCGGCGGTCACAATTGTTTCATCAGCCCAATTGTTCATGTATGTTTTTGCCTCTGCGTTCAACTCGGTATTCGTTATATGACTCTTATTTTCATATGTACTTGTATATTCCGCTTGTTCGGTTTTAAACGCTTCAATCGGGATGGTGTTTACCTTTGTTCCATTCTTTGTTTCCTTCACCTCAACTACAATGTCTGGATTGCTCTGCAGGACATCATTCTTGACAACAACAACATTATTGTTAAATTGAACTCTGTTTTCCGAGTCTTTGGTTTGTATAAACGTAGCCGTGAAAACACAAAAATCATAGTCAAAGATATATTGAAATAAATGTGTCATGCACATCGGGTACACGGGGAAAAAGAACCGCCCGAAATAGTCTCTTCTGTATGGCTCTATATAACGCCCCTTTTTTACTTTGTCCATAATATCGGAGTCGTTTGTGTCCGAGGATTTTCCTTCAATCTGCATTTCACCTCTACTTGTCCCGGCATTGCTGCGGCTAATAAAGGAATCTTCATTCTTAGACTCACTGCTGTCCTTTTCCTCTTCTTCTTTTGTCGAGTGAACGGGGAGGTTGTACACAAACTTGTGCTTAGAGTTTGTAAACGCTTCGTTAAATGGACGCGAGTTTAGAGCGTACAATTTACCAGCCGCCTCGCCAGGTATACTGTCTCGAAAATGTACAAACTGGTAATTTGTACTGCCATTTTTTGCAACGTAAGTAAAAGGCTCCACATACCGAAGCTCAGATTGTGTAGTTGGATTAAAACTCACACTCGGCGTGTATTTTTGTTTCTCGAACATCCCCCGGATTTCCATTAGTCTCTTGTCCAGCGTGACATATTTGTCCCTCTGTAAAATTTTCTTTTCATACAGATACTCAAGAAAATTAAAGATCGGGGGATAGCTATGGCAGATATACACCTTGCCAGATCCACTAATATTCAGCGACTCTTTAATTTTATTTATAAACACCGTGTTTTCGTTAATAAACTTCTTGTTTTGATTGAGCATATTAAACGAGGTATCTCTATAAAAATTTGGAATGCGATTTTTCTTTAAATCCACCCACATGTCCACCGTTTTCTCAAAAAACTCGAGTTCGGTCGCCTTTTCCCCGACCCATACATGTGCAAAATTTACCCCTTTGTCTTTCCATGTAATGTAAAAAATAGAACGGCCGTCTTCTTCAAATGTATAATAACTCTCTGATACTTCAGTTCCACTCGAGTCGCGGGTGATGTTGTAGCTGCGTAGTGGCGAAGTCTTGTAGTCAAACGCGATGGCAGACATTGATCTAAATATTAAAATTCATTTTTTATAAACGTCCAGAGAGTGTCTTTTGTTTTTTTGCTGGTGTTTCTAATGCACGCCAAACTAATATTCGCAATTCTAATAATCATCTTCCGTTTATAATCACTGCCACGGAGCAAGTCTTGTTTAGAGCACATTTTAGTTAGTGTTTCCTCAAAGTCGCTAAGAGAGACATCGTGGATATAATATTCCCCGAATGTTTTTCGTAGCGTGTTAAGTCGGTTATTGAGAAGACTGGTCCTGACATTGTCATCCAGCATAAACATCGCATTTTGTTTTATCGCATCAATGGCTGTTTTGAAGTTAGTAAAGATTGCGTCTATGTCTTCATTGATGTTGACATGATCGTATGCAGTGTCTATCCATATCATGTAATGAAACAGATCGGCATCAGGGTCTTCAATCTTCCTGGGCAACAACGTTACGATCTCGTCGGAAACACGGCGTCTTTTAGACTCTGTTTCTTCGTGGTTCTGTTCCAACGAGTGCTTTTTATTACCCGAACTGTCTGTTTCTGTTTCCATATTGCTCGTTTCTTCTGAATCCAATCCGTCCGATTCAGCATCACCGGACAACAACGTTACGTTCTCGTTGGAAACACGGGTTCTTTTAGCCTCTGTTTCTGTGTTTGTATTGCTCGTTTCTTCCTCGGAATCTCTGGACCTCTCTTGGTTCTTCCTTTTTTTACTTGCTCCCTTCTTTTTACTTTCTTCATTGGTTTTCTTTTTCTTATTGTTCGTTGTTTCCCCAGCACCCAAACCGCCCGAATCAGAATCACTGGACCTCTCTTGGTTCTTTCTTTTTTTATTTGAGTTCTCGCCGCTCAATCTGTCTGTGCTTGTTTGTGAACTCGCCCCATTGCTTACATTCTGATATACGTCGTCGTTTGCTCCTTGCATTGTGTTTTGAAACATATTTTCATTTTGTCCGACACTTACGGTTTCAGGTTGTGGTTCCGGTTGAATACTGTCTGTCTGTCCGGCCACAACGGATGACGCACTTTGTTTACGGCGTCTTTCTTCTTCTTCTTCTTGCTCTAAATACTCTTCGCTTAATGTCTCCGGCGATTTATGTTTTGGATTGCTGGCGTTGGCCGACGTTGTTGTTGGGTTGTTAGGAGCGTTTTTGTTGCTAAAGGAGATGTCCGGTGGAAACGTGGCCGCGTAGTTTTTTAATGTCTCGATCGAGGTTAGTTCCGCTTCCGATACACGAAGCGTTTTGTATTTTGTAAACTCATAAGGCATTTTTCCGACCGAAAATAAAGATTTCACCTTTTCGTCGTTAAGATTATAAATTTCGTTTCCCTTTTTAATTGAACTAAATTCAGCTTTGGTTGCGAGAAATCGCCGCGCGCTGTACTCGATTATTTTTTTGTAATTTTCAGGATAATGTTTTTCAATAGAACTCTGATATACGATCAACAAAAGTGGATCCTCGGAGTTCTGATCACTAGTATGTACGTAAAGCTTAACAAGCGTCGCACTAAATTTTGGTATTGGCTTTTCCCCGTAAGCTTTTTTTTCTTCTGCGGAAAATCGAGGTTGTAGTTTTTTCTCTAATTTTGGAAGACGGTGGTATGATTCTTTGTTGGCTTTCGCTTTTGTGGTGTACGATTCTATCAACTGTTGAAAATCATCCCGAGTCACTTCTATTAATGTAATATCTTCGGCTCCTGATTTAGCTTTCATTGCTTTTTCAGCCTTTTCCAGCGCAATATCATCGATCCCCTTTGTACTTTCCGTTAGTGTTGGATCAGTTTCACCTTGACTTTGTGCATCTTGTTGTGTCGTGCTATTTATTTTATTTTCGCAAACTTTGCAATACTCACGGTTTTCACTATAACATTCATCACATAGATCACCGTTACATTCTTTGCATTTAGCTTTTTTAAAAAACGGCTTGTCGACGCATTCACGAAGGCAAACTTTAACTGTGTCGCTCTCGTCATCGGAATCTGCATCATTGTCGCTGCTGGCATCTTCCTCATCGTCGTCGCCATTGTCGCTGCTGGCATCGTCCTCATTGTCACCGCCATCGTCGCTGCTGGCATCTTCCTCATCGTCGTCGCCAACGTCGCTGCTGGCATCTTCCTCATTGTCACCGCCAACCTTTTGGCTGGAATATACATCATTGTCACCGCCATCGTCTCCACTATCTTCGCTAAAAGTAGGCGATTCGCTCATTTGTTCTAAAATTTAGATGGAGCATTATTATTTGAAGTATGACAAGTGCGACGGAGCAGGTAAGTTATGGCAACCCCATCAACCAGCGGCAGAACCTCACTTTGTTTGCACAAAGATTGTCTGCGTATTCTGCCGTCCAACCGGGTTTTTGGCTCAAAGTATAAAAGTCCAAGCGAGGAGGACGATTTGATTGTGAAATACAACGACCCGGCCACCAAAACGACACAGACGTTCACAACTAGCCTTCACGCCTGGGCCAACTACTCGCAGTTTGTGGCAGGTTTGTTTTACACCTAAACACGAGGGCCAGGCCTATATTGACATTTCAATAACGCACATAGGTTTGAAATCATTCGAGAGTCGCAAACGCAGGAACGATGGATCCCCGAAAGATACTACGACAATTGATTTGACGGAATATTCATGCTCGGTCGTCGCCGCATTCGACTATTTTGCGCTTGGCCTGTCCCACAACCTCATATTTCTCAAGATGAACTTGGTGTGTTTTTCCGGCTTACTCAAATACCTTTTATCCGTTCCCATGGCATGGGCTTTATATAACCGCTTTTCGCGCGAAGTAAGCTTGCCATATGCAGCACGGTGGTTTCTGATGCTGGACATTTCCCCGCAGCACGTCGTCACGCATGTCACGAAAATGTCGTGTATTGAGATGTACAACGAGTTTTCTCGGTCCGGCATTGTCCGATCAAAGATCCTCCCGCCAACACCCAGCAAAATCATGTGGAATATATTTACGTCGTCAACAAAGTTCCACACGAAACAGAATTATCATTTGTTTTTCGTGCAAATGGCCGGTCTACCGACAAACGAAGCAGCAGCGGCCCGGTTGATTGTAGGGGCCGCTGACGGCCACCAAGATGGAGCTAGAGATACGAAGCAGTGCGTTGTCATGCTACTCAAGTCAAACTACTACGCGGCAGAGCCGAGTATTTGCGGGCCGTGGATTGACATGCTCCACGACTACTATATCAATGGCCACTACGACAAGGACCTCTATACCAAAATCCTGGAAAATACACCCCCCAGTTCCAATCCTTCGCCTGGTATCGTTTTTCCTTAAAAGATTTTTCTGTGAGAGACTTGAAACACGATTAGGGTAACCGGGTGTATTTTGTGTAATGTGCATTTTATTGTAAATTGAATCAATATTATATACAACAGTACATGCATCTATCCGTGCATTGCACCCGCCATGGTATTTTCCCCAAAGCCAAATTTCTGCACGCGCGTGATCATCTCCGGCGTGCAGTTCATGATGACCACGGATGAGCCCTGCACCGCGCTGTCAAGAGTCTGGCGCATTTCGTCCTGCCGGATCCGCCGGCTGACTGAATACACCAGCGACCAACTGCTGAAAATATCGTCGGAGAGGCCCGAATTATATTTTTTACCCGTGATTGTGCTCGTCCCGGGCTGGTAGCGCACGCGCAAAAGCTGGTTCCCGGCCTCCTTTATCATGTCCGTATCGGACGGGTATGTATACATGGGCTCCGCGCACGTAAACATGGCCTGCTTCAGCGCCGTCTGCAGATCAACAATGCACGCAATTTTATACTTTTGCTTTATGGGAATGTAATTGTTGCCCTTGTATCTGTGTGTTTTTTTTTCGTGTGGACAAACCAATGATAAATAATATGCAAAATACAGGGTTTGTATATTTCCAGACAAACTGACGAGGCAAACTGCAGCATGTGCGGCCGGGTTGCAAAGATTCGCAGAAACGCCGCCTCAAACTCCTGGCCGATGGATGGCTGCTGGCCCTCTATCACGGCGCACGTCTTGCATTGCATAAAATGCGGAAAGTTGTTGTAGAGCCAAAACAAGTGGATGGCCACAAGGTCGCGCGCGCCCTGGAATGCACCTGTAGACAATAACAAAATCAATAATCAGACGGGCATTTATGTAAATTGTAAACGGAAACTTACCGTCGTTGATCGATGCGTAGGTGATGCCCAGAATCTAACTCGATTGTATAAAACAAAACACAGATGAGCAAGTCCGGCGGTATGGAAGAGGATGGAGAGGGTGTAAGTGTGTGGCTTGACAAGATGGTGTCTGACGAGCGGGCCCGCAGGATTTGCCTCGTGTCGTTGTATAACACGCTCTTCTCGGCCTGCCAGCTCCTGCGGGACAATCTTCCTCGCCCGCGAAAGAGGGGGTCCGAACACATAATGCAGGGACCAATAGCATTTTCGGCCTACATGCTCGAGTGCAATGTCTTTGACGTGGCCTCGGGGTCGTCGCTGTTTTCCCTTCTCAATGAATTCCTGCCCGGCGACGTCCTGTGTGCTGTGGAGCAAATGTATTTCATCGGCGCATCGCCGCATCACGGCGCACGAGCCCGCATGGCACGGGGCTACCCCCACCCCGAAAAGTGGCAGCGCCTGCTGGAGCTGTTTCTGCTCATCTCGGCGACGGTGTGTGGCTTTGAATTTGACGGCGGGCCCACTTCCACCCAGCGACGCGAACTTATCGGCCACCGCTCAGACGAAGACGCCGAAATCGACTACACCACATCCGTCCAGTCCAGCTGGATACGCGAGACGTGCAGGATTCTATCTCTTTTCGCATAAAATATAATAACATGTGCACACTCGTAGTTTTTTTCTTTCTCATCGCATCCTAATAACAGGCGTTTTACTCTTTCTCCTTTTGAGGCCCAGCGCAACGAGTTTTA
>CAZSXT010000061.1:0-5066 GCA_964611435.1 uncultured Rhodospirillaceae bacterium
ACGTGGCGATGGTCGTCGTCGCCTCGTTCTGCAGCGGATGATAATTCAGGTGATCATACTCCAGCATACGCGCCTCCAGGATCACGGTGACGGTGCGGCTGGTCTCGTTGATCAGGGAGAACGGCGTGACCGAGCCCGGCGTCACGCCCAATATTTCCTGCATCAGTTCCGGTTTGCCGAAGGACAGCCGGGCCGAGCCCAAGGTCTTCTGCAGGGCGTTGGTGTCGAGCCGGCCATCTTCCAGCATGACCACCAGCCACATGGCGCCCTTCTTGTCTTTCAAGAACAGGCTTTTGCAGTGCCCGCCCGGCAGCGCGCCGCGCAGCTCTTTATTATCGTCAACGCTGAAGGCCGGGGGATGGCGGACCGTGTTGGTCTCGATCCCCAGCTCCTCAAATCGCTGGAAAAGGTCTTGTTCGGTGGCCGGCATGGCCGGGACTGTATCCATCGCCGCACGCACCTGCAAGGCGGAGGGGGCGGCAAAGAGGATGGAAGGCGGGATGTCGGAGAGGGGCGAATGGGGAGAACAAAATTGAGGCGAAAGACTTTTCTTGCAATGAAAGGAGCTATGGTTATTATCTGGCCGCCTTCCGGCATGCTCCTCATGCGGAGGCCGGATGCGGGCGTAGCTCAGGGGTAGAGCGCAACCTTGCCAAGGTTGAAGTCGTGGGTTCGAATCCCATCGCCCGCTCCATTTTTTTCCCGTGATACATATCGTTGGGGGCGGTCAAATCGACTGCAGCAACCACTCCTCAAACCAGATCATCAATAGTCACGTCCAGGATATCCGCCAGTTTGGCGTAGATATCGATACTGCCGGATTTTTTGCCGTTTTCGATTTGTGACAGGTGGCTTTTCCCCACACCCGCCTGATCCGCCAACGCCTGCAGGGTCAGGCCTCGATGCTCCCGAAAAATGCGCAGCGGGCTTTCGCCGGCGATCATCCGCTCCACCAACTCTGCGGGCAACGCATCATCCGGGTCCATCAGAGCCGCTTCAATGGAGCGCCGGTCTTCCGCATCCTCAACCCGACGGATCAGCGCCTCCAAATCGGCGACGGGGATGGTGGTGACCTCCACCGTACCGCCCGCATTATTCGTGGATGAATTCCTATTCGATTTTGCCATCCTGCATCACTCCTCTCTTCTGCGCGTCTCAGAAACGTTTATAGATGTCGCCCCGTGATTTGACGTCGGTCACGACTATTTTCTGAGACTCTACATCCACATGGTACACTGCGCGCCAATCGCCAATTCTCAGCCGGAAACCGTTTTTAACGCCCTTGATCGTTTCCACATTACGGTGCCCCGAAAACGGGTCGTCAGCAATGGCCTCCAAGCGCTTAATGAACTCTTTGGCGGTCTTGCCGGGAATCTTTTTTCGCAGCGCCTTCGCGGCCGCCAATTCGATCAGCAGATCCATTCCCAACGTTTACCTAAAGTAAACCATAAGTCAAGAATGTTTACTCTTGGAAAACTTGAATGATGTTCCCTTTTCCCCGTTTCCAACCCGGTTCAACACTCTATGCTAGCCGATAGAGAATACAGCCCACCACCAAAGGAGCCGCCCTTATGGCCGAGACCTATCTTTTGATCGTCAGCATGGATATCGAGCCGGACAAGGAGGCCTTGTTCCATGAAGTTTATGACGAGGAGCATATCCCCCTGATCAAGAAGCTGCCCGGTGTGCGCGGCGTCAGCCGGTTACGGGCCGAATCCGCCAAGGTGCTGGTTGGCGGTGAGCTGCAGGATATCGACATGAGCGCGCACCCGACCTTCACCGCCATCTACGAGCTGGAGGACCCGGGCGTGATGGAGACCCAGGCCTGGCAGGACGCGGTCGAGGCCGGGCGCTGGCCCACCGAGGTGCGGCCCTATACCTCCAACCGCCGGTTCGAACTGCGCAAGGTTATTACTTAAGCCCCTTTCGGGTGGACTCCTGCCGCCCGCTCTGCCAATCATGACGGCTTGAGAATAAGGGGGAGATTTCATGACACCCACCACCATGCCCGTTGTCGACGCCCATCATCACATTTGGCGGCTGGCCGATCTCACGTGGCTAAACGGCCCGACCCAGCCTCGGATTTTTGGCGACTATGAATCCCTGAAGCGGGATTACGCGATAGAGGATTTCCAGGACGATCTGGCCGGCGCCAGCGTCGAGAAATCGGTCTATATCCAGGTCAACTGGCCGGCGGGTCAAGAAGTGGACGAGGCCGCCTGGGTGCAGGAAGTCGCCGAGGAAAACGGCTGGCCCCACGCCATCGTCGGCTATGTGGATTTTGCCGCCGAGGACGCGCCGGCAACCCTAAAGGCGCTGTCGCAACATTCCCTGATGCGAGGCATCCGCCAGCAGCTGCATTGGCATGAGAACCCGCTCTATAAGTTTCAGCCCGCGCCGGACCTGATGAAACAGGCCGCCTGGCGTAAGAACTTCGCCCTCCTGCAGGACCATGACTGGACATTCGAGCTGCAGGTCTTCGCCTCGCAGATGTCGGACGCGGCCCGGCTGGCCGCCGACTTCCCAGCCACGCAAATGATCCTGCAACATTGCGGCATGCCGGAAGACACGTCAGAGGCCGGCATGACCCTCTGGCGGGACGGCATGAAACGGCTGGCGGACCAGCCCAACATCCATTGCAAGTTTTCCGGCCTGGGCACCTTTATCCATCGCAACGATCCAGGCTTTATTGCGGAGATCACCGGCGAATGCCTGGAGATGTTCGGCCCGGCCCGCTGCGTGTTCGGCAGCAACTATCCTATCGAGAAACTGTGGACGGACTATGGGCCCATCGTGGACGCCTTCCGCGCCGCCGTCGCCCACTTGCCCGAGGCCGAGCAGGCCATGGTGCTGCACGACAACGCGGTCACACTCTACAGGCTCTGAGATGGTTGGAGACTTTACCCCCGATCCGGAATTGAACCGGCAATATTCCAACGATCTCTGGGCCAGTAACGGCGCCGATTCCCGCGCCGCCGCCAACGCCAAAAGCCTGGAGATCAGGGAGCGTCTGCCCGGCCATCTGGATATATCGTATGGCGATGGTCCGGATGAGCTGCTGGATATCTTCCCCGCCGACGCAAGCGGTCGCCCGGTGCATGTCTTCTTTCACGGCGGCGGCTGGATGCGGGGCTCCAAGGACACCGCCTGTTTCACCGCCGAAATGATCACAGAGGCCGGCGGGCTATTCGTCGCGGTTAATTTTTCCAAGGCCGATAAAGTCGGCCTCGCCGGGATTACGGCGCAAAGCCGGACCGCCGTCGCCTGGGTCTATCAGAACATCGCGCGTTATGGCGGGGATCCGGAAAGGATTTATGTCTGCGGCAAATCCTCCGGCGCGCAACAGGCGGGCATGGTCGCCTGCACCGATTGGTCACAGTATGGCCTGCCCGATGACGTGGTGAAGGGCGGCGTGCTGGTCAGCGGCTCGTATGACCTGACGCCCATGACCAAGACCGACCGGCGCACCAATGTGGGCGTGGACGAAGCAGTCGCCGAAGCCCTGTCACCGGCCAAACATATCCCGGCCAAGGGCTGCCCCCTGATTCTGGCCCATGCCCAGCACGACGCCCCGGAACTGCACCGCCAGGCCCGCGAGTTTGCCGCCATGTGGCGGGCCGCCGGGCATGAAAGCCGGTTGCTGGTCGAAGAAAATGTGGATCACTTCAGTATGGCCGTGCCCATGGCGGATAAGGACAGTTATCTGGGTCAGGCCATATTGACGCAGATGGGCCTGCTTTAGCTGGCCTGTTCAAACCCGGCCAGCGCGGCGGCGACATCGCTCATGACACTGTCCCAGTCGCCGATCTTGAGCTGGCGGAACAGTCGCGCCGACGGATACCAGGGGCTGTCGTCCCGGTCCAACTGCCAGCGCCAGTCCGGCGCAAAGGGCAGGAGAACCCAGACCGGCTTGCCGAGCGCGCCGGCCAAATGCGCGACGGCGGTATCCACGGTGATCACCAGGTCAAGCGCGGCGATGGCGGTGGCGGACTCAGCAAAGTCATGGATTTGCGGCCGGATGTCGGCAACGTCCCTCCCCCAATCCATCTCCGAAAGTTGGCCCCCCCGGTCATCGAACTGCAGGGACACCCATTGGGCGTCCGAACCCGAGACCAACTCCTGGAAACCTTCCAACGGGATCGACCGATTGAGATCATTCTTGTGGGTGGGCCGCCCTGCCCAGGCGATCCCGATCACCGGCGTCTCATCGTTAATGTCCCCCAGATCAATCTCTACGTCGGGGGCCAATTTCAGGTACGGTGTCACCGCCGGGATAGATTTCGCATCGGTCTCAAACAAGTGCGACAGGCTCATGATCGGCGCCTGCAGCTCAACCGCGGTCACATCCTCGCCCCGCCTTATCACCAAGGAAACACCTTCCACCAAACCGAGCAGGCGCACCAGCGGCGCGTAGGTTTCGACAATCACCGTCGCGCCCTTGTCGGCCAATAAGGGCGCATAGCGGACAAACTGCAAAGTATCCCCATAGCCCTGTTCTGAATGGATCAGGATGGCTTTCCCGTCCAAATCCCCGCCGTCCCAAAAAGGTATATTGGCGTGCCGGACGGTGAATTCGGGCAATTGCCAGCGCACCTCGTAGTCCGCGAACCCGCCCGCCAAGTCACCCGTCAGCAATCGCGCTAGGCCCCGGTTCCAAATACCGTCGGCGTGATTTGGGTCGATTTCCAGAGCTTGGTTGAACAATGCCAACGCCCCCTCCACGTCCCCCAAGGCCTGCCGTACGCCGCCCAGGTTGACCAGGGCAATCGGGTTGTCAGACTGCTGTTCAACAACGGTTTCCAGCGCCTCTGCCGCCTCATCAAGGCGATGGAGCCTGGCCAAGACGTTGCCCCGGTTGAGGGGTGCATCTGCATTCTCCGGGTCTAGGGACAATGCTTTGTCACAAGCCTCAAGCGCGCCCGGATAATCCCGCCGGTCATACTGCACCGTGCCAAGCGCATTCCAGGCAGGGGCCACAGCGGGAAAGAGGGACACGGTCTCTTCGGCCAAAATCAGCGCGTGGTTTAACTCATCTGATTGCCTCAACGCCTCGCACAGGTTCACCC
>CAZSXT010000061.1:5166-10880 GCA_964611435.1 uncultured Rhodospirillaceae bacterium
ATCAGCGCGTGGTTTAACTCATCTGATTGCCTCAACGCCTCGCACAGGTTCACCCGCGCATCCAACAGAGCCCCATCGGTCGCTATGGCCTGCCGAAGCATAGTGATCGCGTCTTCCAACCTTGATTGATCCAGCCGAATGGCGCCGGCCACCGCCAGCGCCGCCGGCAAACCAGGAGACGCCGATAGTGCGTTGTCGATGGACCCCTCAGCCCCGTCGAGATCACCCTCACGCCGCTGCAGATCGGCCAGATTGGTCCAGGCCTCGGCAAATGCGGGCGCCAACGCCACAGCCCGCTCGAAGGCCGCCTTGGCCCCTTCGACGGCTCCCCCCTCCTTGAGGATAGAGCCCATCGTATTTTGTGCTTCGGGATAGGCCTCGCGCGCAGCGAGCGATTGGGTGACGAAATCCCGCGCCTCATCGAGCTGACCCGCATCCATCGCCAGGACCCCCAGCAGGTGCAGCGCTTCGGCGTTGGTGGCATCGGTTTCCAGCGCCTGGCGGTAATAGACCTCCGCGCCCTGACGATCCCCCGCCAGATGGGCTTGCAGGCCTTGATTAACCAGATGGTCCGGATGTTGGTCGCCGTTCATCACTCTCCGGTCTCGGAATATGCCGGTCGGCAGCGGCACTTTGGTGTCGCCCGCGGCGTCTATAAACTACAAAAATCCGCATTCTGCCGCGAACGGGAATTCTACTTTAACTCATTGTTTATTAACGAAGTAAGACCAATGTTAACCTGAGTAACATGCCTGGGATTTCTCCTTATATCCATATCGAGAAAAGGGGAGTACCGTGCCCAGGTCATTAGCAATGGGGTAATGCCGTCCGGGGGGACGGCAAAGACGAGGGACTCGCCATGAACGCGACATCAAACAACCGTAATGCCGACCTTTTGACCAAAGTCTCCAAGGCCGCCGCCGGCATGGCCGCAAAAGCCGACCGGGCTAAAATCGGCCGGCTGGTGCGGGCACTCTATTCCAACACCTCCCGGCAAGACCTGTCGGAAAGAACGTTGGACGAACTCGCCGGATCGGCCCAAGCCATTATGTCCTTCGGTAACAAACGCCGCCCCGGCAAAACACTGATACGCGTCTATAACCCCGAGAAAAAGAAAAACGGCTGGGACAGTGAGCACACGATCATTGAGGCCGTCACAGACGATATGCCATTCCTGGTGGACTCCATTACCTCCGAGCTCGGCAACCGCGGCATCACCGTTCACCTGGTGATCCACCCCATCATACACGTTGTCCGCAATCCTGACGGCGGTTTGAAAGATGTGCTGGAGAACGGCAGGGATGCCAGAGGCGCGACATCCGAGGCCTTCATGTCCTTTGAAATTACGCGGCAATCGGGCGCCGCCGCCCTCAAGGAACTGGAACAGGCTATCGCCTTGATCCTGAAGGATGTGAGAGCAGCGGTTGAAGACTGGCAGCCCATGCGTGCGAAAGTCCAAGAGATAATCGAAGAAACCAAACTGCGGTTCGCGGCCGCCGGCGCGACAGAAGTTGCCGAGGCACAGGACTTCCTGCAATGGGCGCATGACGACAATTTCACTTTCCTTGGCTACCGGGAATACGATTTCAAGGGTAAAGGCCCTAATGCCAAGGTTGTCATCAACAAGAAGTCGGGCCTGGGCGTGCTCCGCGACGAAAAACGGGTCGTCATTAAAGAGTTGCGCAATTTGAACAAAATGCCGGCGGAAATCCGTGCATTGGTGCGCAATACCGACCCCGTGGTGATCAGCAAGGCTGACGTCCGGTCCACCGTCCACCGGGCCGCGCTGATGGACACAATCGCCGTCAAAAAGGTGGACAAGGACGGCAATGTGATCGGTGAACGTTTAATCGTCGGCCTGTTTACATCGGTTGCCTATTCCACCAGCCCCCGTGAAATTCCGCTTCTGCGGCGTAAAATCGAAAAAATGGTGGCGCTGGCGGGTTTCCCGGCCACCAGCCATGACGGCAAGGCGCTCCTGCATATTCTAGAGACGTACCCCCGGGATGAACTGTTCCAGACCCGGGATGAGGAGCTGCTGGAGACCTCCATGGGGATTCTTCACCTGCAAGAACGCCAGCGTGTCGCCATGTTCCATCGGTTCGACAATTTTGGCCGGTATGCCTCTGTTATGGTGTATGTGCCGCGGGACAATTTCACCACCCGGCTGCGGCTGCGTATGCAGGCGGTCCTGGAGGAGGCGTTCGGCGGCGAGGTCCTGGGCTTCAATATGGAATTCAGCGAATCAGCCCTGGCGCGCTTGCATGTCACCATCTCTCTGCCGGGCCGCTACAAGCGGATAATCGATACGCCGGCTATTGAGGAAAAGTTGAGTGAGATTGCGCGATCCTGGTCCGACCGGATCACCATTGCGCTCACGGAAGCCAAGGGTGAAGAAGCGGCCGTTGCACTGGGCAAATCCTATGCGGACGCGTTCCCGTCTGGCTATACGGAGACTTTCTCCCCGGCGCAGGCGCTTGCCGATATCGAAATGTTGGAACGCGTCGCCGCCACCAACGACATCCAGGTCAGTCTCTACCGGCCCGAAGGGGCGGACGAAAATTCCGTTCGGTTCAAGATGTTCCATGCCGGCGCGCGGGTTGCCCTCTCCGAGGTACTGCCCATGCTGGAGCATCTGGGCCTCAAAGTCCTCGACGAGGTGCCCTATGAAGTCAGGCCGTCCGGCGGGGACACCGATATGATCATGATCCATGATTTCGGCATGGTCCCGGAAGGCGGCGGGGACCTGGACGTAGACGCCATCAAGGCAAACTTCGAGGAACTGTTCACCAACGTCTGGCACGGTGATGTGGAAAGCGACCGCTTCAATGCGCTTGTCCTCCATGCCGGTCTCGACTGGCGGCGGCTGGTGATCCTCCGAACATACGCCAAGTATCTGAAACAGGCCGCCGCGCCTTTCTCCCAGGAATATATGGAAGAAGCCCTGCGCCAGAATCCCACGGCAGCCACCAAACTGATCGAACTGTTCGAAGCGCATTTCGACCCGGCAATCAAATCCGGCCGTGATAAACTGACCGCTAAAATCTGCCGTCAGATTGAATCTATTCTGGAAGATGTCCAAAGCGCGGACCACGACCGCATCTTACGCCGTTTCCTAAACGCCGTCGACGCGACATTGCGCACCAACTATTACCAGACGACAGCCGACGGTCAGCCGAAGCCGTACCTTTCGATCAAGCTCGACAGTAAGAAAGTGGATGAACTTCCCCTGCCCCGGCCGTTACGGGAAATTTTCGTCTATGCGCCCCGGTTCGAGGCTATTCACTTGCGGGGCGGCATGGTGGCCCGCGGGGGGCTTCGCTGGTCGGACCGGCCGGAAGACTTCCGAACCGAAATTCTGGGCCTGATGAAAGCCCAGATGGTGAAAAACGCCGTCATTGTGCCGGTTGGATCCAAGGGTGGGTTCGTGGTCAAGCGCCCGCCAACGGAAGCCGGCCGCCAGGCGTTCATCGATGAAGGCATCGCCTGCTACAAGATGTTCATGGGTGGCATGCTCGACATTACGGATAATCTCAACGGTCCGAAAATCATTCAACGGCCGAATGTGGTCCGCCGGGATGGGGATGATCCCTATCTCGTCGTCGCCGCCGATAAAGGGACCGCGACCTTCTCGGATATCGCCAACGGCGTGTCCATCGAATATGGCCACTGGCTGGGCGACGCCTATGCGTCAGGCGGCAGTGTCGGCTATGACCATAAGAAAATGGGCATCACCGCCAAGGGCGCCTGGGAATCGGTCAAACGCCATTTCCGGGAAATCGGCAAGAACATTCAAAACGAAGACTTCACCGTGGTCGGCGTCGGCGATATGTCCGGCGACGTGTTCGGCAACGGCATGCTTCTCTCCAAGCACATCAAACTGGTAGGTGCGTTCAATCACTTGCATATCTTCGTCGATCCGAATCCGGACCCGGCCAAAAGCTATGTGGAACGCAAACGGCTGTTCGACACGCCCGGCACCGCCTGGACAGACTATGATGCGAAACTGATCTCCAAAGGTGGTGGCGTGTTTGAACGGTCCGCCAAGAGCATCCCTGTATCGCCCGAAATGAAAGACCGTTTTGGCCTCACCAAGTCCCAAGTGACCCCGACCGAACTGATGCAGGCAATCCTCAAAGCAGACGTAGAACTCCTTTGGTTCGGCGGCATCGGCACCTACGTAAAATCCACGCAGGAAGCGAATAGCGATGCCGGCGACCGGGCCAACGATTCCCTTCGGATCAACGCACCCGATCTCCGCTGCCAGGTGATCGGCGAAGGCGCCAACCTGGGCGTCACCCAGCGGGGACGTATTCAGTTCGCCGAGCTGGGCGGCCGGCTGAACACCGACTCCGTGGACAACTCCGCCGGCGTCGATTGTTCCGACCACGAGGTTAACATCAAGATCCTTTTGGATGCCGTCGTCGCCGACAAGAAACTGAATCAGACATCCCGCAATAAACTGCTGGAACGGATGACCGACGAGGTCGGCGAACTGGTTCTGCGGGATAACTACCTGCAAACCCAGTCCATGACCTTGGTCCAATCACAGGATGCTGAGCTTCTTGATATCCAGGCGCGGTTCATCCGAATGCTGGAGAAATCGGGCCGGCTGGACCGGGCCGTGGAGTTCCTGCCCGATGATGAGACCCTGGCGGAGCGGGGGCTGAACCACGAAGGTTTGACCCGGCCGGAAATCGCGGTGGTCATGCCATACGCGAAATTGTGGATGTATGACGAAATTCTCGCGTCCGGCCTGCCGGATGCGCCGGAACTCAAAGAGGACTTGATCGAATACTTCCCGACACCGCTGCGCAAGACCCACGAAAAGCAGATTATGCAGCACAAGCTGCGCCGGGAGATCATCGCTACGGTTGTCACCAACAGCATGATCAATCGGGTTGGCGGCACCTTTGTCACCAATTTGATGGAGAAATCGGGCGCTTCACCAGTCGACATCGCCCGAGCCTATATCGCCACCCGGGACGCATTCGGATTGGAGCCGTTGTGGCAGGGGATTGAGGCTCTGGATAATATCGCCGCCGCGGATATGCAGATTACCCTGCTTCGCGACGTAAACGAGCTCATCGAACGGGCGGCTCTGTGGCTGCTGCGGCATGCCAAGCAACCGATCGATATCGGCGCCAATATCAAGGAGTTCCAATCCGGTATTCAGCAGCTTTCAGGCAAAATCGAGAAGATCGTGCCCAAGGAAGTCGCCGACCGGGTGAACTTCCGCGCCAACCGCTATATCAGCGCCGGCGTACCGGCTGCGTTGGCCAAAAAAATCGCCTACCTGCGGCTGCTGGTATCGGCCCTGGATGTTATCCGGGCGGCTTCCGCCAGCAAGATGAGCCTGGACGCCGTAGCGGCCCTCTATTTCCAAGTGGGCGAGACCTTCGGTATGGGCTGGCTCCGCTACAATGCGGAGAAACTGCCTGCGGATAGCCATTGGCAAAAACTTGCCGCCGCCGCCATGATCGAGGAACTCTATGGTCATCAGCGGGGCGTCACCCTGCGGATTATCCGCGACGCCAAAGGCAAGGGCGATGTGCTCAAGACATGGGCGAAGAAGAACCAAGGGCTGATGGACCAGACCTCGCAGATGCTCAGTGAGTTGGAAGCCGGCGAGGTTGTTGATCTGTCCATGCTGGCGGTGGCCAGCCGGCAGCTGAGCTCCATTGCGGGCGGGTGATTCCGGCCTTAGAACCTAA
>CAZSXT010000062.1:0-10846 GCA_964611435.1 uncultured Rhodospirillaceae bacterium
ACTGATGCCTAGCTAGGGAGATGACCTTTCTCCTGGGCACCATTTTTGGTATGCTAGGCGTTCCGAAGCCTAAGCCCAAAACCCGAGCTGAAGAACAGCATTGTGAAAAACCCCGACGGTAATATCACCCTGCACAAAGGCGACATCCCGAGCGATCTCAGCTTCGGCGACAGTGTGGCCGTAGATACGGAGACCTTGGGTCTGAACCCGCTCCGTGACCGGCTCTGCGTGGTGCAGTTGTCGTCAGGCGACGGCAATGCCCATCTGGTCCAGTTGGACGGCAAGGACTATTCCGCCCCCAACCTGAAGTCGCTGATGGCGGACCCGGCGGTGACCAAGATTTTTCACTACGCCCGGTTTGATGTCGCTGTGATGCGGCACTATCTGGGCGTGGAATGTAGGCCCGTCTATTGCACCAAGATCGCCTCCAAATTGACCCGCACCTATACGGATAAACATGGTCTCAAGGACCTGTGCGGAGAGCTCTTGGGTGTGGAAATTTCCAAACAACAGCAGCAATCAGACTGGGGCGCCGATGAGTTGACGCCAGAACAATTGCATTATGCCGCGTCGGACGTGTTCTACTTGCATCGCCTGCGGGAGGTGCTGGACCGCCGACTGGCCCGAGAGGCCCGGACCGAGTTGGCACAAGCTTGTTTTGACTTTTTGAAACATCGCGCCGAGCTGGATCTGCTCGGCTGGGAAGACATCGATATCTTCGCCCACGCGTGGAAATAGCGCCGTCCGCCGCCGGGAGCGAACCACCCGGATTCATTGACCTTTATCACGCACGGATTCATACTGCGTTACATTGAAATCCCCCGGAAATTGAACATATAGCATATATATTCCAGGGCATTCTGATCAGGAACAGACATGAATAAATCCGGCGCCAAGCCGAAGCCCGATTCGAAGCTGATGGATTCCCAGCAGCAGGCGGATATCGAACGCGCGCGCCAGGTACTACAGATGGAGGCCGAGGGCCTCTCACAACTGGCGCAGACATTGGACGAAAGTTTCGTCGACGCCATCAATATTCTGGACAAAATCGACGGCCGTATTGTGCTCACGGGCATGGGCAAAAGCGGCCACATTGCGCGGAAAATTTCATCGACGCTGGCATCGACAGGCATGCCGTCCTTTTTCGTTCACCCCGGAGAGGCCAGCCATGGTGATCTGGGTATGATCGATCACAGTGACGCGGTCATCGCGATTTCCAATTCCGGTGAAACGCCCGAATTGGCGGATCTGGTCGCCTATACGCGGCGTTTTGCCATTCCGCTGATCTCCATTACCAGCCGCGCCGGGAGTTCGGTCTCGGAGCAGGCCGATGTCACCCTTGTCCTGCCTCCGGCAGAGGAGGCCTGTCCCAATGGTCTCGCGCCGACCACCTCGACCACAATGGCCTTGGCGCTCGGCGATACCATCGCCATGGCCTTGATGGACCGCAACGGTTTTACCGCAGATGACTTCAAGATGCGGCATCCGGGCGGGCAGTTGGGCAAGCGGCTGTTGAAAGTTTCAGACATAATGCACAGCGGCGACGCCTTGCCGGTGGCGCCAGGTGATATGCCGATGACCGACATCATCGTCAGCATGTCCGCCAAAAGCTTCGGTTGCATCGCCATCGTCGATTCGGACACCACGTTGCTGGGCATCATCACTGATGGCGATCTACGCCGTCACATGTCGAACAACATTTTGGAACTGACCGCCGAACAGGTCATGACCAGGAATCCCAAAACCATCCGCCCGTCCGCGCTTGCGAGCGAAAGCGTGCAGATCATGAACGATGCCAAGATCACCAATTTGTTCGTGGTCGAAGACCAAAAAGTCGCCGGCATCATTCATATTCACGATTGCCTGCGGGCCGGCGTGGAATAGAAAATCATGGCCGAGCCTGGAACAGCCACAATTTCCCAGACGCCGGGAAGCGATGATACCGCCGCACCCCGGTCGCGGAACTACCTGGACTCGCCTGCCCCACGCACACGCTCGCGCCGACCGGTCGGCTATAGCCGGTTTGTTTTATTCATGAAGTTCCTGTTGCCGGCCGCCGCCCTGTGCCTGGTGGCGGCGATTGTCATTTGGCCGCAGATCAATATTACCGATAACCGATTTTCAATCGGCTTTTCAAAAGTCCAGGTTGGCGCCAAGGAAAACCCGAGTATGGTCAATGCCCGGTTTGTCGGCGCCGATAAAAAGAACCAGCCTTTTTCGGTTACGGCGGACCTGGCCAAGAATTTGGCCATCGGCGCCTCCAAGATAGAATTGGAAATGCCCAAGGCGGATATTGGTGTGCGCGATGGAAGCTGGCTGGTGCTGACGGCAAACACCGGTCTCTATAACCAAAAGGACAAGATTTTGGACTTGGATGGCGCGGTCAACTTGTTCCACGATTCCGGATTCGAATTTACAACCGAGACCGCCAAGGTTGATCTAGATGCCGGCGTCGCCGAAGGCGGGAAGGAAATACAAGGACAAGGGCCGTTTGGTCAATTAACCGCAGAGGGTTTCCGCATCGAGGAAAAGGGCAACCGCATTCTGTTCACCGGAAAATCCAAGCTCGTTCTTCATCCCGAGGCTCTGAAGGATAAAGAATGAACCGGCTACCGCTTCTCATCGTAATTCTTATTTCGGCATTGCTGGCGGTTGGCGGCCCAACCACCGCACCGGCGCAAAACCTTAACCTGGCGAGCGGCGCCTCGGATAAACCGATCGAGATTTTTGCCGACAACGGCATCGAGTGGCAGCAGGGCGAAGAAATTTTAATCGCCTCGGGCAACGCGCGCGCTGTTCGCAACGGCGTCAGTGTCACCGCAGAGGTCCTGCGCGCCTACTATCGTAAGAAGGCCGGCGGCGGCGCAGACCTGTACCGGCTGGATGCAGCCGGGGGCGTAAAGATATTCTCGGCGACCGATACGATCACGGGACGCTCGGCCGTGTACGATTTTGAACAAGCCGTGCTGGTTGTCGATGGAAAGAAAGTGACCTACCGGAGCGGCAACGACGTCATCACCGCGACCCGGCAAATGGAATATTGGGAGCGAAAGTTGATCGCCATCGCCCGTGGAGACGCGACGGCAACCCATGACGGTCAAACCTTGCGCGCCAACACCATTACGGCCCGCTTTCAAAAAGATAAAGCCGGCAACTCCAAAGTGTCCGAGGTCGAGGCGCACAACAACGTGGTGATCGTGACTCAACAAGACCGGGCCCGCGCTGATCGGGCGCAATACGTGGTCGCAACTGAAATGGCCCATCTGATCGGCAATGTAAAAATCACACGCGACAAAAACATCCTCACCGGCGATGAGGCGGAGATCAACCTGAGAACGGGCGTCAGCCGGATGTTAAGGAAGAAGAAAAGAATTCGCGGTATTATTTACCCGACAAAAAAATAGTGGACGTGCCTGGCTAAATCCGCCCTCGATGGCGGAAGTTTGCTGATTTCCCGGGGTTTAACCGGGAGACGTATATCTTTAACGGTGGTGAAGAGTGTGATTAGATCAATATCCCGTCAACGACAGCATTGTGTCTTGGGATGAGTGAGGATTCCGATATCCCCAGGATTGGTGGCAACACCGCTAATCCCAAAAAACCGGCCGATCCCGGACCCCGGTTGATATCCGAGTCCACACGTGGTCTGGCGGCGCATAATCTCGGCAAACGCTTTGACAAACGCCCCGTGGTTCGTGGCGTCTCCTTGGAAATTCAACGGGGCGAAGTGGTTGGCCTACTGGGGCCCAACGGCGCCGGCAAAACCACGTGCTTTTATCTGATCACGGGTCTGATTTCGCCAGACTATGGCAATATCATTCTCGACGGCCATGACATCACCGATCTACCCATGTACCGTCGCGCACGATTGGGGCTGGGCTACCTGCCGCAAGAGGCGTCCATCTTCCGCGGCCTGACCGTCGAAAATAATATCCGCGCCGTCCTCGAAGTGGTGGAGGAGTCCAAGGAACGCCGGGAAACGCTGCTGGAAGCCTTACTCGGTGAATTTTCCATCACCCATTTGCGCCGGACCCCCTCTCTTGCCCTATCGGGTGGTGAACGCCGCCGAGTGGAGATCGCGCGGGCGCTGGCGTCCAGGCCGCATTTTGTCTTGCTCGATGAACCTTTGGCGGGGATTGATCCCATCGCGGTAAGTGACATTCGCGATCTGATTTCTCACCTCAAGGATCGGGGCATCGGCGTCCTGATCACCGATCACAATGTGCGCGACACGCTCGATATTATTGAGCGCGCCTATATCATTCACGACGGGATGGTGCTCATGGAAGGGTCCGCAGATGATATCGTCGGCAACGAAGATGTCAGACGGGTGTATTTGGGTGACCGGTTCAATCTGTAAATCGACGGGATAGCAAGCAACTCAGATGGCGATAACCCCAAGATTAGAACTCCGGCACAGCCAGTCTCTGGTGATGACGCCGCAATTGCAGCAAGCCATCAAACTGCTGCAGTTCTCCAATGTGGAGCTTCAGGAGTTCGTCGAGGAGGAGCTGGCCGAGAATCCCATGCTGGACCGGGATGAAAGCGATCTGGAACCCGCCGATGGCAACGGACCCGGCGAGGTTCAAAACGATATCTATGGTGAAGAGGATTTTGACGCCGGCGATAATGCGTCTGCACCGGACAATCTGGACGCCATTGACCTGGGCCGCGCCGAGCATGTCACCGAAGAGAAATCCGGCGCTCTCGACATGGAAGAATACGACAATGTCTGGGATACGGAATCCGGTCCAACCAGCGGTGGCGAAGCGTTCTCCGACTGGGGGACAAGCAGCGGCAGCGGATCCTTCGATCCGGATGCGCCGGACTTTCAACAGAACCTGTCCCAGGACATTTCCCTGAGAGATCACCTGTTCAATCAAATCCAGCTGGAGATCATTGACCCCGCCGAACGCATGATCGCCGGCTACTTGACCGACATGCTTGACGAAACCGGCCGGCTGCCCACCGACCTTGCGGAAGCGCGGGTGGCGCTCGACTGCACGGACGAGGCCATTGACGCCGTTCTCACCAAACTACAACGGTTCGAACCGTCCGGCCTCTATGCGCGGAATTTGGCCGAGTGCTGGGCGATCCAGCTCAGAGAGCTGGACCGGCTCGACCCGGCGATGGCGGCGCTGCTGGACAATATCGACCTGTTGAAGAACCATGATTACCCGGCTCTGTGTAAGGTTTGCCAGGTGGATATGGAAGACATGCAGGACATGGTGGCGGAGTTGCGCGCCCTCAACCACAATCCAACCGAAGAATTCGAACATATCGAGGCGCAGCCAATCGTGCCGGATGTCATCATGCGCCCCGGCGTGGAGGGCAAATGGGTGGTCGAACTGAACAACGACACCCTGCCGAAGGTTTTGGTGAACCAGGCCTACTATGCCGAGATCAGCAAATGCGTCCGCACCAAGGACGAAAAACAATACGTCACCGACAAAATTCAGTCGGCCAATTGGTTGGTCAAGTCACTGCATCAACGGGCAACCACGATCTTGAAAGTAGCGAGCGAAATCGTCAGCCAGCAGGAAGCGTTCTTCCGCCTCGGCGTCGAGCATCTCAAGCCGCTGATACTGCGGGACATCGCGGAAGAGATCGAAATGCACGAAAGCACGGTCAGCCGGGTGACCTCCAACAAATACATTCACACGCCCCGGGGCATTTTTGAGCTGAAGTACTTCTTTACATCGGCCATCGGTTCAACCGACGGCGGCGCCGCCCTGTCGGCGGAATCAGTGAAACACAAGATCAAGACCCTGATCGACGCCGAAGAACCGGCAGCCATCCTATCCGATGACAAGATCGTGGAGATACTCAACGAGGGTGGGGTTGATATCGCCCGGCGAACCGTCGCCAAGTATCGGGAGGCGCTTAAAATTCCGTCGTCGATCCAGCGGCGGCGGGAAAAAAAACGCGCCGTCGGCTTTTAAAAGATAAATAAAATCAATATATTGCAAACCTCTTGACTTAAAACCCGATGCACACTAGGGTCCCGTCCGCCGTACGAGGGAACGACCCGAACCGTGAAAATTCACGATAACCCGGCGCCGAGGGTCCGGATGGAGATGCCGGACACATTCCTGCAACCAGGGACTTACCTCACGGCGAGGTATAATCGTATCCGAGCTAAATGCCGGGTGCAGGCGAACTAGAACAACTTACATAAGTTACTCAATATGCAAATTAGCGATATCCTTTCGCCGGAGAGCGTTGTTTCCAATTTGAAAGTGACCAGCAAAAAGCAGGCGCTTCAGGAACTTTCAAAACGGATTGCCGACTTAGCTGAACTCGAAGACCGGGACGTTTTTGAAATTTTGCTGGACCGGGAAAAGCTCGGCACCACTGGCGTCGGCAACGGCATTGCTATTCCCCATGGAAAACTGGAACATCTGGACAAGCTGCATGGCCTATTTGCCCGGCTCGAACGGCCGGTGGAATTCGACTCAATAGATGAACGCCCGGTCGATTTGATTTTCCTGCTGCTTGCGCCGGAGTCCGCCGGCGCGGACCACCTCAAGGCGTTGGCGCAGGTCTCTCGGTTGCTTCGCGACAAATCCATGTGCGAGAAACTGCGGGGCTCCGATAGTGCGGAGGCCCTTTATGCCTTGCTGACCGACCAAACGGCCAACCAGGCCGCCTAACCCGTTCTGATTTAGTGAGTGTTCTGCGGCGCTAGATTGTGCTGAATGGCGGCCGCCTTCGCGACATCGAAGTTGGCAAACATGGCCAACGGCTCTCCGTTTGCGGCGAACACGCCGAAGCCATCCTGTCCCCCATCTGTGACCGGCCGGATATAGGCGACTTCACCCAGACCCAGGTAAGTCAGGTCTTGCACGGTAACGGCTCTGGGAGCTGTAATGTTTTCCGAGTCGTCGGAAGAGGGTTTGTTTGTCCTCATGACACCATCCTTTCCTATTTAAGCAATGGCGGGTTGAGACGATTGCCGGCGGGTTAGTTCTTGTCCGGCGAGAGATCGATGGTTTGGGCGTCCTTGTCTTTTCCGGACGGACCGGCGATTTCGATTTTTGTGACCTTTGGTTCGGGAAGCGGCAGCCGCAAATCAACATGCAGCAATCCGTCCTCCATTCGCGCGGACGTGACGTCCACGCCATCCGCCAACACAAAACTGCGCTGGAACTGACGTCCGGCAATGCCCCGATGCAGAAATATCCGATCACTGTCATCATCGGTCTGGCGGCCGCGGATCACGAGTTGATTGTCCTCGATGGTCACTTCCAGGTCATTCATGGAAAAGCCGGCGACGGCCAGAGAGATGCGAAGCTGATCCTCGGCAATCTGCTCGATATTGTAGGGGGGATAACCTTCGGCGGATGACTTTGCCACGCGATCGAGAACGCGTTCGAATTGATCAAAACCGACCAGGAATGGACTGTCGAAAATAGGCATGCGTGTCATGCCGGTCTCCTCTTTCCTTGAGCGAGTCTAGAGCAGATCCGGACCCAATGTCGGCATCCGGCTGCCTGTATCACCTAATTTGGCAGATTTGCGACCTGCGTCAAGATGCCGGCGAACGGAGAGTGAGGGACTTTAAAAGAGCTGGAGGATGGTCTGTTCCGACTGAATTGCCAGATTGGTCGCCGCCGACGCCAACTGGTTACGGGTCGATAGGGCCAAGGAATTGGCCGCTTCTTCGTTGAGATCGGTCTGCACCAGCTTGGCTTCGCCCTCTTTCAGGGTATTGACCAAATCAGTGGTGAAGTCTTCGCGGATTTGCAGCACGCTGGCGTTAGAGCCAATGGTTTGCGCCGTAGAGCGGACCTGTGCCGCCGCCGCGTCGATGGTCGCCGTATTGTTGATATCCAACGCCAGAGTAGCGGAATCGCTCGCCTGGCCAGTAATTTGGATCGACGACGACCCATCCGCATTTAGATCCAAATTCAGCGTATCCGGTGATGAATCGATCAAATTTGTCCCGCCGAAGGACGAATCCCGCGCAAAATTGTCCAATTGTTGAGATAAAACGTCGAACTGGGACTGTAATTCCGCCTGTTGTGTCGGCGAGGAGCTGTTTTCGAACTGAATTGCCACTGCTTTGAGTTGATTAAGGGTCTGATCGATCGATTCCAGACCGTTTTGCGCCACTTGAAGCTGGCTGGCGCCTTGGCCAATGTTATTTTTTACCGACAACAGGTCGGACGCCTTGTTGGACAGACTTTTGGCGACGAACGCCGCAATGACATTGCGGTTCCGTTCTTCATCCTCTCGGCCGGTCGCGATCCGGTTCTGGGTGCGCGCCTGAAGGTCCTTGATCCGTTGGACCGACGACAGCGTTGTGCGCACAGAGGATGAGAGACCGACTTCCATAAATCACCTAGTTCTTGATCATGACCCCAAAACTAGCGGCTTGCCGCCTGAATATCTGTGATCCGGATCACTTTTATAGAATAGGAAGTGTTATGGGGGATTTCAAGGGTCCCGGGACAATCCCGCCCTTTCCAGGTCGGCCAGGTAATCGGCCCACATTCGCTCTTGGTTCAGGCCGAACTTATAGAGAGTCTCCCAGGAATAGATGCCGGTATCGTGCATGTCATCGAAAATGATGCGGATCGCGTAGCCGCCCACCGGTTCCACATTCATAATCCCCACATGACGCCTGCCGCCCACGGTCTGGCGTTCCGCCGGGGAATGTCCCTGGACTTCGGCTGACGGGCTGTGCACCCGCAGGAACTCTGCCGGAAGCTGAAATTCGCTGCCATCGTCAAACATCACGTCCAGGCGTTTTTCCTGGCGTTTGACTTTGATATCGGTCGGTGCGTGGGGAAAGGAAAGATTGGCGGGCATAACGGAAGGAACCGGAGAGATTACTCTTCGATTTCGCGCGCCTCGTCGACCAGCATGATCGGAATGCCGTCGCGTACGGGGTAGGCCAATTTGGCCGACTTGCTGATCAACTCGTTCTTTTCCCGGTCATATTCCAGCGGCCCCTTGGTCAAGGGACAGACCAGAATTTCCAGCAGTTTAGGATCCACGCTTTGGTCGCTCATAATACCTGCCGCCTAATGTTTGGGCCTAATGTTTCGCCTGAGAACGGTCATCGCTCCGCGCCGCCATTTCCATCAAGGATATAATGATCTCCGCTATCTGAGAAAAGCTTTCTGCGCCCAACAACGCTTGTTTTTCCTGGCGGCTGAACGGACACAGCATGCCCAACGAGGCGATCAACAGCGTGTCATCCGCCCGTTCCATGGATTGGAGGTCCGCCTGCAGACCCTTGGTTTCGAAATAGTGGCGCAAGACGGCGAATAGTTTATCCCGGTCCAGGGTGACATCGTCCTGATCCATGTCCTTGGCGAAACGGCTGTAGTCCGCCGCCACCCGCCGGTAGCCGTTGCGGTTCTCCAATTCCCGGCTCACATCGAACCGACAGATGCCGTCCAGCGAGACCATCAGCCGCCCGTCCCCCGTCTCGGCGAAGGACACCACCCGTCCGGCGCAGCCGATCTGTTCCAGCGGGATATCCTCCGGCAGGGGATCGCGGGCGTCCTCGGTGGGCTGGATCATGCCGATCATCCGGCCTTCGCCCAGACAGTCCAAAATCATGTTCAGGTATCGGGGCTCGAAAATATTGAGCGGCAGCCGCCCGCCCGGCAGCAACAGAACGCCCGGCAGCGGAAACACGGCAATCTCCGCTGGCAACTCGTCAAACGCGATGCCGAACGGATCATCCATCAGGAGAACAGGACTGCGGACAGTTTCCGCCGGCCTTCCACGGTGACCGGGTCCGCATGGCCCAGGGCTTCGAAGATTTTCAAAAGCTGCATGCGCGCCGCTTCGTCGTTCCAGGCTTTGTGGGTTTTCACCAGCGCCACCAGGATATCCACCGCCTCTTCCGCCTGACCGTCGCCATAGAGCGCCTGGGCATAGTCAAAACGCAATTGCGGATCATCCGGGGACGCCTCCAACTGCACCTTCAAGGCCGCCGTTTCCTCGGATGTGGTGGCGGTCTCCGCCGCCAACTCTATAGCCGTGGCCAGGCTTCTAATGGCCTCGTCATTCTGCAGCGCCGGTTCCAGCATGGAGATATACTCCTGCGCCGCCTCGTCTTCACCGGCGGCCCGCAGGCATTTGATCATGCCGGCATGCGCCGCGGTGTTGTTGCCGTCCTGCGCCAGAATCTGGGAAAAAATCGCCTGCGCCGTTTTGGCGTCGCCGGACGCCAACAGCGCCTCCGCCTGTTCCACCGCCTGATCCAGGGGCGAGCCCGCGCCGTCGGTCAGCTTGTCAAAGAATTGCCTGAGCTGACTTTCCGGCAGCGCGCCGGCGAACCCGTCCACGGGCCGGCCGTCCTTGAAGGCGACAACCATGGGAATGGACTGGACCCGCATTTGTTGGGCCAGTTCCTGGTTTTCGTCCACGTTGATTTTGACCAGCTTGACCTGGCCGCCATACTCCCGGACCAGCTTTTCGATGACCGGGCCCAGCTGTTTGCAGGGGCCGCACCATTCCGCCCAGAAATCGACAACCACCGGCGCCGATTTGGAGGCTTCGATTACATCCTCGCCGAAACGGGCGGTATCCGTATCCTTGATCAGATCGCCGCCAGCGGCGTCACCGGAACCGGGAGCCATCGTGCCGTCGGCATCAAGTATGCCTGTCATATCTTATCCTTCTGAAAAGTCTTTCACTGTTAGGTCCATAATTGGCGCATGGGCCGCCCGTTGCAAGGGCTGGCGCCTGTTTATTTCAGAGCGTCCCTTCATTACAGCGCCATCACGACGGGCGTGTGGCCGCAGGCCTCGACAAAGCGCAACAGATCAGACGTGGCGATGGTCGTCGTCGCCTCGTTCTGCAGCGGATGATAATTCAGGTGATC
>CAZSXT010000063.1:0-6708 GCA_964611435.1 uncultured Rhodospirillaceae bacterium
TTTATTTGGACGTTTGGATTTTATAAAATATTTTTACACCAACACAGATGAAATGTTGACGTAGGAGAAAAACCGGTCCTCGTCGGGGGGAAGTCGGGAACCGAAGGTTCATACAACGCACAAACAATGGCAGTTACAGATGAAGGAGAAGTGTTATCCGAAGTGGAAGGACGCATAGAGGATGGTGCTGCTATTTCAGAGACGGAGAAGCCGGTTCTCGTTGGTGGTAAAACTGATCTTGGAGAAGCAAAAACACTCAATCTAACGACTAGCGGAGAAGTGCGAGTAGCCCCAAACGAAGTAGAAGGACTTATTGCTGATGGAGACGACGTTGGTGGAATAAAACCGGTTCTCGTAGGAGGGAGATACTACGACGGGTTTGAATTCCTTGCACGGCCAATTAATTCTGCAGACGACGGCGACGTGTTATCCAAAGTGGAAGGACGCACTGACGACGGAGCAGCCATTTCAGGAACGGAGAAGCCGGTTCTCGTTGGGGGGAAGACGGAGCTCGGAGACGCAAAGACACTCAACATGACAACCGACGGGAAGGTGCGAGTGGCCCCGCCCGAGGTGCAAGGACTTTTAGGCGATGGGGACCCGACTTCGGGGACGGAGAAGCCCGTTCTTGTTGGCGGTAAGGACACCAACGGCGACGCGCAGACGATGTCTGTCACAACCGCCGGACGGGTGGAAACGTCATCAGAAGTGGAAGGAAAATATGTCGTAGGCGGCGAACTTCCAACTAATCCAAGTGCCGAAAAACCGGTTATTATCGGGGGTTCCAACCCGTCGAATAACGCACAAACAATCAAGGTCTCAGATACTGGAAATGTGTTTGTGGAAGGAGGAGTTGTCGAAGGCAATTCTCTTTTTAATAATAGACCGGTCATCATTGGAGGGAACAACGGCGGAAATGCAAGGACGATCAATGTAACCGCCGAGGGAGACGTGCGGTCCGAGGTGGAGGGGCGCGTTGACGATGGTGCTGCCATCTCGGGAACCGAAAAGCCGGTTCTCGTTGGGGGGAAGACATCCGGCGGAAATGCCGAAACACTCTCTGTTACGGCCGACGGAAAATTGTCAATCGACGACAGTGAGAGTCGTATCATTTCCGCATACAGGACATTTGACAATCTCGCCGGGACAACCTTGGCTATCGGAGGCGATCTTACCGAGGGGACTACAGGATTAGTTACCCTTACCGATAGAACGGGCTTTGGCGCTACGGAAACCGACAATTACATTCGCATCGGCGGAGAGATTATCAAATACAACCTCACAGGAGCTACTGGGAACCAGATTAACATTGTTGAGCGCGGTGTTTTTGCTACTACCGACGCTAATCACACCGATGGCTCCAATGTGGGCGAGTTGTATGACTCTGGCGTTTTGATGCTCGACACCTACACGCAGGTCATTACCAAGATTCAGGGCGATCAAAATTTTGCCATGAAGTTTATTTGGTATAACGATCTGCCAGCAATAGATTCAAACATTATTCGATCCCTTACCCCGTTGTATTTTTCTACGACGGGATATGACTTTCTTTCCGCCCCGGCGTTTGGCCCCTACGTGCGATACACCTTGGCCCCGAGTGGCGGAGTCACAACAACGCAACTGTTTTTCGAGACGGAGTTTACGCGCGTGGCGGTGCACCCGCAGTTGCTGACATTGAACTCTGGTTTATTTGGAAGCATGGTATCCGTTGCGACTCGTTCCGTTACCGTGGGAAAACAGCCCGACGGAGATTATGTAAATCTTCCCGCCGACGGAAGTGCGTTCTCGGACCCAACTCCTCTCGCGGCTGATGCAGAATACATATCGGGCTGGACGGATACCGATGGATTCAACTCGGTTGAAATCTTTATACGGGCCAGCCACGTGTCGGCCGTGGATGGAATCATTGTCGAATTTTCAGACGACATACAGGGAGACCAGACGGTCCGGGGTTCATTGTATTTTACCTTTCATGCCGTGGATGTGGCGAAAGGGTTCCGTGTCATTTACGTGACGCCATCCCTGGACGGGTTTCGCGTAAGATACATAAATGGCGGAACACAGCAGATGGATTTCTACATTGAGGCCACATGCCGCATCAATGGAAATGCGCAGTCTTTTACAGCGAGTAACGAGTTGCTCACGAATACGCTGGCGTCAAACAGAGGAATGACCGTGAATACCAGACAAAATGTCGGCGACGCAACGTCATGGTTTATGCTTGTTGATTTGAACGATACAACCACATTCCCTCATAAACAAAATACAGGGATTGTCATTGATTGGATATCATTGAGTGTCGATATCGGAGTGGATTCCGATGGAACTCTTGACGTTGGTGTTGTCACAGAACTCGATGCAACTGATGGGAGCGTTGTTTTTTTTATCACGCGGATTGGATCGGAGACACAGGGCAACAAGGAGAAATTTTATTCTTGGAAAGAGATATAAACTTTTCACCAGTAGGAATTGATGCTACAGTTTCTGGTGGGTCTACTACTCGTATCCTTTCTTCCGAAGGAGTGTCAGGGGATACCGCCATAAACACTGCATCGCCATTAAGTGGCACTGCAACAAACGTAACACCTGGTGTAGGTGACATTGTAATGAGAATAATAAACGACAATGTTGCTGGCGTCGATGTTGACGTGATTATTGGATACCACTCACTATAATAGTAATCCGAAGTAGAGTTGGGGTTTATGTAAATTAAAATGAAATAATTACAAAATTAATCATTACCATGCACCAATTAACTATCCAAACCTGCACGCTCCGGCTGGTATTTCCACTTCCATCCACAATTTACACGTAGTATAACTTACATTCATTTAACCATTTTAATTCAACACAATGTCTCATCCAAACATATTCGGGCACTGGAAACAATAAAGCGACATTTTTTATACGTAGAAACTCTGATGTGACCGGAAATCTTCTTTTCACGGCCATATCAGGGTCGCCCGTATCCATATCTAAAGTGGACGGCAACACGCATACTGAAGGATCTTTATTGTTTTCGGCTGGTATTACTGGAGCCGGATTTATTACAAAGACATTTGAAGTTGGAGAGATTGTAATGACGGAAGGAGATAGACTGTCATTTTCAGTAAGCGGCAATAGTAACGGTGCCTCGGCGATTGTCTCGTGGAAGGAGGATGTATGATGAAGAAAGGGAGTCATTAAAATCAGTATATCAGAAGGAGATGAGTTTAAGATGATCAACAATTAACAACCTTTTTGTAAATATAATAAAATCAAATAGAGAACAAAAAACACAAAGAGGATGTGCATGTATATGTAATAAATTTCATTAAAGCCAATCATCAAACTTAAACAAAACGCATTTTTTGAGATTTAAGAAGACGTCCACCCAATGGTTCCTCATCAAGACAATGAAGATTTTCACCCCAGTTGTCGTCGCAATCGCCATTGCCATTGCCTTTGTCGTTTGCATTTCTAAATTTCTGCAAAGACCGTCGCCTCCGCGCCTTGCGTTCAAGATTTGCCCGGAAATGAGTGTTCCTCCGCCCTACAAGGAATACAAACATGTTACGACAGTAACACTGAAAGGGAAAGTCGGTCATTCCGAGCTCCCAAGCAAGTGGATTCCAAAAGTTTCATTCTCAAGTGGAACATGGAGTCGCGAATCCAACATACGCACGGAACTCATTGCTTCGGTAACGTCATTGTTGACATCAGTCACGACACCATTGATTATTGTTTTCCTTATGACGGAGCCGGAAATGACAGAATTCTCTGCTTTGTTTCGAAAAATGAAGCCCTTTTATGATGTCGTTGCTTATTTCGTCCCAGTAGACCCGAACAAGATCGTTGCCCTCGCCAACAGGGATGGAATAAAAGTTGTGCATCATGGTGGTCCAATGAATTATGCGCGGTTCTACTATCCGGAGTTATTGCCGTCTTTTATCGACAAAGTCATCCAAGTAGACACGGACACCATTTTTGGTGCGTCGATATATCAGCTGTGGAAACGATTTGATAGCTTTGGCCCGGAGACATTGTTTGCGGCCAGACCTGTCATTCCAATACACGACACGTCGAGGAAGGACAATCTTTCTGTGGATTATCTAAAAAACACGACATTTGAAGGAACGGACGCTCGTGTGTGCGGCTGTTTGATGTTGATGGATTTGAACAAGATGCGCAAGGAGGGGTGGAAGGCCGGAAGTAGTTTTATTTACGAGTTTATTTCTCCTATCAGTAAAGGTTCTCTTTGCGGAACTGGCGGGGAACAATTGTTGTTTTCTTCTTTTGTAGCCATGGCCCCAAGTCGTGTCCAGATCATACCTTCGGACTGGATGTATGATTATTGTTCAAACTACAAGGGATTTAACCCTCAAAAGTCATGGGGGATTGCTCACTTTAACTGCGATGGCAATGCCGACTTTTTTGGCCGTAAACGAAGTCATTCTCAGTTTGCCAGTGAATTCTACGCTGCTATTGATACGTTTAACGAGTGGAGTAAAGATAATTAAAACGATGAAATACACATTTATCAATACAAATTTTCATTGTAAAACACCGAGGTCCGTTTGCGTCTGTTGTTGATCTGCGCCGACAACTGAATGGCCAGTTGCTCATCCTCGTCCATGGCCGCGCTTGTCTCTTCCATTGGCTCGTGATCCGCCATCTCTTCTTCAAACTCCTCCTCCTCGTGCTTCTTTTTCTTCTTCTTTTGAGGCCGTGGCTCGACCGTCTCCTCCTCTTCTTCAAACTCCTCCTCCTTGTGCTTCTTCTTCTTCTTTTGAGGCCGTGGCGCGACCGTCTCCTCCTCTTCTTCAAACTCCTCCTCCTTGTGCTTCTTCTTCTTCTTTTGAGGCCGTGGCGCGATTGTTTCCTTCTCTTCTTCAAACTCCTCCTCCTTGTGCTTCTTCTTCTTCTTCTTTTGAGGCCGTGGCGCGACCGTCTCCTTCTCTTCTTCAAACTCCTCCTCCTTGTGCTTCTTCTTCTTCTTTTTGGTTTGGGGCGACTTGTCCACGCCATAAATTGTCGGCAACAGCGCCTTGGCGGCCAGCGCGGCCTCGGTCCCCTGCGAGCGATTGTAATGCTGCTTGTGCACGGCAATGGAGTGTGTTTCAGCGCGGGCGAGGTTCTCGTGATCCTTGTCGCTCAGGCCGCGCTTATCCGCCGCCGTTGCCACATACCCGCGCATGTAAGTGGACGTAAAGTTTTTTATCATTGTGCTCGTAATGCTGCTGCCGCCATACGCCTCCAGCGCCTTTTTAATGTCCGAGCTAATCTCCTTCCCAAACAGGCAAAAGTCGTCACGCGCGCCAACCAGGGCGTCGACAAAGAGCTGCATCACACGGCGCGTCTCTGGACCAAATGTCGCCGTCTGCGATCCATACGCACCATTGGTCTTGAACTCTTTTGAGCAGTAGAGCACAACGTCCCCCGAATGCGAAATGTCCGTTACATCCCAGTTGACGTCCTTGCCGTCCTTTACGCCCGCCTCCTTGGTCGTGTCGTGTGCCAAAATCCGCCGCACAACCTCAAGCGTCATTGCGCGGTAAGTCCCGGGGCGCAAAGGAAGCTCGTAGGTGTAAAGCACAAAAAGCACACAGCGGCGCATTGCAGCAAGATCGCGCTGTCCGTGCCGCGACTTGCACGCAAGCGCCTCAATCTCGTTGATGCACATCTTTGTGGTAGCGAGAAGCACATCGGGCGGAATCAGGTCCATTGGCGTCGCGGTTGTTGATGTTTGTTTAAACTCCTTGCGCGGGGCCTTGGCCAGGCTCTCCATGTGCTTACGCGTCTTTTCCGCATCGGCCGATGTAATGTTGCGGAAGATGGACGAGCGATTGGCAAAGATGGGCTGTCCGGGCTTCGTTTTTGACTGCCATTCCAACTCGCGCCAGCGCAAAGCGTTCTTCAGATACTTTACCGCATTGATGCGCGTGGCTGGGCCCAGGCCGTTCTTGTGCAACTCGTCGTGATACATTGTATGCATCAGCGGCCACATCAGCAAATCATCCAACAACCGCGCGACAACAACCTGGGGATCGGGCGCAATATGCAATGCGCATTCCGGGCTGCTAACGGCACATTTAAGCGCAAATGGGACAAAGCGCGAAAGGCAACACAGCTCCAAGTAAATTGTGTGTTGTGATGCCTTTTCCTTCTCCCGGAACAACTTGTAATCGCCAAACAGGTCGCGGCTGTATGTCGGCATCCGCGCAACCTTGTCCTCCGAAGACGAATCGCTGCTCGTTGATGTTGATGTTGATGTTGATGTTGATGTTGATGTGGAAGGCAACTGAACCAGATGTTTCTTGCTGCCATATGACAACTCGTCCTTGTTGCGCTGGCGGTCCCACGCGCGATAAGACTTGTATTGTGTTGCAATGTCGGGTGGGACGGGCTTGCCCGGGTGGTTCTTTGCAAAGTGATCTTTGTAGCGGTTGATAAACAACATGCGCGGCGCCTTGTTTGTTGATTGCGTGACGCACTCGGGGCAGTGAAAGTAGCTCACATCATCCCGGTGCGTAAAGTTGAACACAAACGCATTGGCCTCGTCGTAATCTGATTCCGGCACTTCGTTTAGCACCGCCAAAAGAAGCTCCTGCCACGTGCGTGTGACCTTTTCGCCCTTGCGCATCTGTTTGTGTTAATTTGTTTCAATTAAAAAGGGGATCGGGATAAAAAATATGGACTTTGTCATTTGTTCTCGTTGTCAACACACGA
>CAZSXT010000063.1:6808-10741 GCA_964611435.1 uncultured Rhodospirillaceae bacterium
GGGATCGGGATAAAAAATATGGACTTTGTCATTTGTTCTCGTTGTCAACACACGAGCGCATCAGCTGTTCTGCCATTTGTTGTCCCATCTGCTGTGTCAATTGGGCCATCGTCTCTGTGACCCTGCGCGTTGTTTTCTTGACGATGTGATCCACGTATTGCTGGGCCACCGCTGTCATGATGCTGTGAAGCTCGTCGGCAGTTTGCGGAGAAGTGAAGTGGTAGATGGTACGTTGATCCGCTTGTTGCGTCGGGTTGGGAATTGGTATGTTTGTTGGTGGAGGCGCGTCGAATGTGTCGCTTGAGTCGGGTGCAAAGTCCACTTTGCGCTTTTTGTTCTGGTGGGTTCTTGTGCCATTTTGGTTTTCGTCGTCTTCCTCGTTGTCGGTTTGCACCGGCGAACTTTGTGCCTCTGCTTTCAGCAGAAACGCATTCATTTCGTTGTGATACTTGCCCTTGCGTAGCACTCGGAGACCATACTTTTTCATCCACACTTCGTATTCAAGGTGCACCTTGCTTTCCTTCTCCAAATACATGGCATAAAGGACTTTCAGTGTCTCCTTCTCCGATTCGGTGAGTTGCTGCGGGTGCGATTGCTGGCTCGACATAAAATTCAACTTTACAGTGTTTGTAACAATATTGTCGTCAAGTTATAATATTTGTTCATTTTAAGGCTTATTTTAACTACAATCATTGTTTATGTGGCTAGGACGGATCCTACCCGACACGTGACGCAAAGCGAAAGGGTGTAAACAAAAAACGTATAATTAGTAGGTTTGGTCTAAAACGCGCGGAAAAGCGCCCAATGGTGATTGTTTACTCCCGATCCCACATTCTGTAATCGATTTGTCTTTTTATCCAACTTTCATTTTTGCTCGTGCGGCCAAAAAACAGAAAAGTCGAAATTTGACCAAACCTACTAATTCGGCCTAAAACGCGCGGAAAAGCGCCCAATGGTGATTGTTTACTCCCGATCCCACATTCTGTAATCGATTTGTCTTTTTATCCAACTTTCATTTTTGCTCTCGCGGCCCAAAAAGTCGAAATTCAGAAAAAGTCGAAATTCTTGGTTGGCCCCCGTTTGGAACCTTATCGGCTACTTGGGCAATGTTTTCTTGGAATGGGGTTAGTTGTGCACCTATTGCATCATATATCCAAGAATCGAGCTTCTACGCGGAAATAATTCAATTGTGCCCATGGGCGTGTTTGTGCGAAAAGACGAAACAAA
Organism: uncultured Rhodospirillaceae bacterium; assembly: GCA_964611435.1. Classification (GTDB taxonomy): domain Bacteria; phylum Pseudomonadota; class Alphaproteobacteria; order Rhodospirillales; family UBA2165; genus JAYPHU01. Next base: position 8,036 of record CAZSXT010000063.1, read on the forward strand.
GGCCGCGGATGATCATTTCGAGTTTGTGTGTTATCGGCTACTTGGGCAATGTTTTCTTGGAATGGGGGTAGTTGTGCACCTATTGCATCATATATCCAAGAATCGCGCGTCTACGCGGAAATAATTTAATTGTGTCCAAGAGCGTGTTTGTGCGAAAAGACGAAAAAGTCGAAATTCTTGGTTGGCCCCCGTTTGGAACCTTATCGGCTACTTGGGCAATGTTTTCTTGGAATGGGGTTAGTTGTGCACCTATTGCATCATATATTCAAGAATCGCGCGTCTACGAGAAAATAATTTAATTGTGTCCAAGAGCGTGTTTGTGCGAAAAGACGAAACAAAGGCCGCGGATGATTATTTCGAGTTTGTGTGTTATCGGGGACGGAGACTTCTGATTTCTCGTATTGGGGCTTATTAGAACATCTTCTATGCGATTCTGCGCTTGTTTTAGGGATTGGTTGTTTTATTATTGCCGGGACCGCAGTCCCATGCGAATGCCGCCGTTGACCAAGAACATTGCATAAAAAGACAAAACCCGGGACTGTTGGTCCCAGATAGTTGGGAATATGCTCTTAATGCCCGTCCAGAGTGGTATCAGGAGTGGTCACTCTCTGAGCATCAAAGTGACCACTTGGGACTGTAGTCGCTGGCACGCAGAGAACCCCTGCGGCATTCTGCGCAGCCATTTCGTGCCAGCCAAGGGGCTCGTGCCAGGTGGACTCTGACTAAAAAGGCAAAATTTTTGTTGCGTATCATGTGGACTCACCTCTTTTAGCATGTGGACTCTTTGGTTGTGCTGTGTGGACTCATCTTTTTTCGGTAAAATGGACTTTTTTTCGTGGGACCAACAGTCCCAAAGCCCCATGAGAACAAAAATTCGCCGTATCAAAGGTCCCACGTGATGCCGCAGCGTAATTTTTTTTCTGAAACAATGAAACATAATATTAGAGTGACACGAAAAAAAAATTGGGGAGAAAGGAGGTGTTTTTAGTAGGGCGTGTCATGGGCGACGCGGGCGCGTGCTCGAGCAAAGGAGCAAAATAAAATAGGCGGGTGTAAAGACGAGTTAGACGGAAAATATCAAATGAATTGTAAAAAAAATACAATTTTTTAATGTAACCATTCAATTTTTTGTGGCGTGTTCTTGGTTGCCTTCTCGTTTAAAAATCTGCACGTGCGGTCAAAAAGACAACATTCAGATCAGAATAGTTTATTCCGCGATTCATTTTACTCGTGCGGGCAAAAACAAAAAAAAAACAAAATATTCGGTTGTTTAGAACCATATTGGAACAAACAACTCGTAACTATTTGGGGGTTTTTCTATAATGTCCAGTATCACGTGCATGATGATGTGTTGTATTACATCATCGCGCTCGTCTCTATTTAACCGGAGCAGGGAAGCAGCCTGATTGGCATCTTCTATTTTTTCAACACACAGAAAAAAAAATTCCATGATATCTGCCTCGTCGTTGTTGCATCTTCTGCCCATAAAGTCCGCGTATGCGTGTTTGTAAATAATGCACCCTCGGCGGTCCTGGTAGTTGTCGCGCGCGATGAAAAAATTAGAGCCAATCGGAACGCTCGGATATTTCTCAAACATTGCCCGGTATGTGCACTGATCCGCATGCGTCACAAACGGCAGCATTGCGTCGACCGTGTTGCTCATCCGCCGATTCAAGTCTACATAAAATCCCCGTCATTGTTCAGAACAAGAATTACATATTTACTAGGATGAGACTGTGTTTTTTTATTGATACAGATTGAATACAAAAAAAAATAATTTTCACACATCGTCACTAGAATCACATCTGCGCCTCTTGCTTGATTCGCAGTGCCATGCAAACGACGCACTCTCGTGTCCTTCGTCGACCAAAACCTCGGCGTTAAATTTGGGCCCCGGGAAGTTTTCGTCGACAACAAAGGCGGCCCCGTTCATATGACAGATTACGCCACGCGACAAGCACCCGGTTGATTTTGCTTCATATGTGCCGCTCGTCTTGTTGTGCGTCAGGGTGGCCGGGACGGCGATGTACGCGCGGGTATTTTCACATATTGGAGGGCCATCGATAATGTGAGAGTAGACATCGATTCTATCCAGCCCTGCATATAAGATATTGTCGCTCGTGGTTGCGCCGATTGAAGTAAATTCGACCGCGCATATATTGTCTTTGTAAGAGTCCAGAAGCACCGATCTCGTGTTCTCAAAAAACTCATCCTCTGTGTCGGAACAGTTTTTTCGCAACACGAAGCGAAATTTGTGATACAAAGACGGGAAAAGAGGCGACAGAATAAAGCCAGTGACGAAGTAGTCCATGGTATCTTTTTTTAGTATATAGTTTTGTGTTGGTTTCATTCGAACAGTCACAAAATTATCCGTGCGCGGCAATCTTTCCAATTTTGGTTCATGCGAATACATTTTTGTTTATGGGCAATGTCCAATCATTACTCATCGGACAGCGACATGCACCGCACATAATCAAAAATACACGTTTGTTTGCATATACTTCCAGGAGACAATTTCTGGACTAGAAATAGCCATTCTCACAGTGTATTCGTCGCACATTATCAAAAATACACGTTTGTTTGCATATACTTCCAGGAGACAATTTCTGGACTAGAAATAGCCATTCTCACAGTGTATTCGTCGCACATTATCAAAAATACACGTTTGTTTGCATGTAATTTCAAAAAAAACATTTTCTGGACTAG
>CAZSXT010000064.1:0-10460 GCA_964611435.1 uncultured Rhodospirillaceae bacterium
AATCCTCCACTATGAAAACACCTCAGTGTGTCCCAAGGGCGCTGATGTCAGACACAACAACCAGCAGCAAACGGCGGATGGCTGGATCCTCCTTCTGGAGAATTCGCTGATCACCAGTAAGCCGTCGACGTTCATTCCCTATGCCAATTTCTGGGTGGGTTTTGACCGGCCGCAATCGCTGGCCGATGATTCGGGCATCCTCAAGAACACCGGCATCACCTTCGAAACCAACGCCCTGACCGGCTTTCCAAAACTGGATGACACGGGCCACGATACTTTTGGCGGCGCCATAGGCCTTCAATATCTCTTTAATCTGGATCAGCAGATCGTGGTCGAAGCTTCCACGGTCCAAATCATGGGTGACGCCAATGAAACCGGGCGGGCGGCCATCGACGACCAATATGGTTTCGGCATCCGCTATCAGTTACCCATATCCACCTCGTGGATTCTACGGGCTGACGCAATGTACGGAATTCGCAAGAATACGGATGACATATCCGGCGTTGCTGTGGAATTGAGGCTTAAGTTTTAGGCAGGAGTACAAAGCATGGGAGACTTTATTCAACTCGTGGCGCTGGTCGTATTGCTGACGAGTTTTGTCTATCTCCTGGTTGTCATTCTCGGTAATTTCCGTATCCAAAATGCTGCCGCTGTCGCTTCGGACGCGGAGGTCCAATTTTTTCAGACGCGTGTCGGTGAAATCATGGATCGCCGGCAGGCCATCAAAGCGCAGGAAGAACTGTCCTGGCAGGGATTCAGAAAGTTCGAGGTCGCGCGTAAGAACTTCGAAGGCGGCGATATCTGCTCGTTTTATCTGAAACCCCATGACGGCCGATCGCTGCCGCCGTTTCAACCGGGCCAATTTTTGACCTTTAATCTGGATATCCCCGGCCAGACGAAAAACGCGGTCCGGTGCTATTCTTTGTCGGACGCGCCGGATCAGGAGCGCTATCGGGTATCCATCAAAAAAATCCCGCCACCCCGCGATAATCCGGATGCGCCCCCCGGTCTGGCGTCCAACCACTTCCACGACAATATCAATGAAGGCGATATTCTGGACGTCAAAGCGCCGTCTGGTCACTTTTTCCTGGATGTGACTAAACCTCATCCGGTCGTTCTGATCGGCGGCGGCGTTGGGTTGACGCCGGTGTTGTCCATGCTGAACGAGATCGTCGCCAAGGAATGGCGTTCTGAAATTTGGTTCTTCTACGGCGTACGTAATGGCCAGGAACACATCATGAAGGACCATTTGAGAGAGATCGCCAATTCTGCAGACAATATTCGCATTCGCATCTGCTATTCCGATCCCACCGATGATGACGTGGAAGGCGTAGATTACGACCACGCGAGCCGGGTCGGCGTACCTTTGTTCCAGGAGGTCCTGCCGTCCAATAATTATCATTTTTATTTCTGCGGCCCGCCGCCAATGATGAATTCCCTGTTCGAGGATTTACGCGAATGGCAGGTGCCCGAAGATCACCTTCATTACGAAGCCTTTGGCCCCGCAACGGTGAAAAAGAAGAAAGAGGCTGACGACCACGCCGATGCCGAAGCCGGCGAGAAGAAAGCGGAAGGTCTTAGTGTGAAATTCGCCAAGAGCGACAAGACGGTGACCTGGAATTCCGATGTCGGCAGTATATTGGATCTGGCCGAGGAGCATGGCGTCGCCATGGATTTCGGCTGCCGGGCAGGTAATTGTGGCACATGTATTACCGCGGTGCTGGACGGCGAGGTCGACTATCTCTCCGAGCCGGGCGAGAAACCTGAATCAGGATCGTGTCTCTCATGCGTCAGTATTCCAAAAGGCAATCTGGTCATCGACGCGTAGCAGCAAGCCAAAACGCGCGCCCAGACTCCTCAACCAAGAGAAACACGGTTCTAGGCTTTATGCATACTATCCGGATCCTACGCCAAAGCCTTTCTGCTTTGGGCCTCCCGTTCGTCTGTCTCATTCTTGCCGCCTGCGCCGGCCCCGTTGCGTTGCCACAGGTTGGGCAGCTGCCGGTTCAAGACACGTTCGCCGGCACCGAGGATTCCCTGGTACAATCCCTCCGCCCGCTCGTCCCAGCTGGGACGGCCACCCGCGTCGGTCTTTCGGCGGAGGCCGCCCAAATGCCCCGCGCCGGCGCGCAGACCGTCTATGGCTCCCCTGTCTCCAAAGAACTGGAAACAGCCTATGACGCCTATCTAAGCGGCGAAGGCGCTACCGCCCTTACGTCCTTGGATAAAGAGCTTACCAATTCACAGTCTGCCATCTCCCGTTGGCACGCGTCTCATCTCAGGACCCAGGCGCTGATTATGATGGGCCGGTCCGGCGAGGCGCTGGACGAAATCGCGCGGACAAGCCGGCTGGAAACCGCCGTCTTCGGCACCAACATCAGCTCCCTCGCCTTGCGCGGGGAGACAAAGGTTTGGCTGGGTGACTATCGCGGCGCCCAAGTCGATCTAATCCGGGTGGTCAATGCGCTCAAGCACTGGCGGATGCCGACATCCTTTGGGGGGCCACCGTCAAATCTGGCGGCGCTTGTGAATTTGACCACCGCGCAAATCCGGGCTCACGTCGCCCTTGGGGTCTCCGAGTTGATGCTGGGCAACTTTGATGCGGCGCTCAAATGGGGCGCGATGGCGGAGTGGCTCCTGGACGACGTGTTTTGGGTGGCGCAACACCCGATCTACGGGTCAGTCCTGAACGTCTTCAGCGACATGTATTACGGCCGGGCGACCAATCTGGCGGTGCTCGGCGCGGCGAAGATCGCGACGGCCCAAAATGCCACCGGCGGCGAGGCGGAGTTTCGACAAGCGCAGGGTTTCTATGACCAAATCGGCTACGCCAACGGCAGCATTCTGATTAGCGCCCTGCAAGCCTATGCGCTGAGCAAGGCGGGCCGCTTTGATGCTGCGTTGAAGGCCGCAGACACCGCGATCACAAAGGCCCTGGCGCAGGGGTTGGACGATATGGTTTGGCGGGTCGAAGCGGTCCGTGGCGAGGTTTTACTTGACCAAAACGAACCAGCCGAGGCCGAGGCGGCCTTCCGCCGGGCGCAAACGGCCATGGAACAGGCCATCGGATCGTTGAGCACAGACAGGGCCAAGCGCCGATTCGGGATCGGCAAGGAGGACGTCACGCGACGGCTCGCCATGCTGGATCGCCGCCGGGGCGACATGTCCAAATTGTTCCAAGACATGGAGCGGGGCCGCGCCCGTGCGTTTGTCGATATGCTGGCGGAGCGTCAGGTGGCTGAGAAAGGCCAGGCCACGCTGGTCAACCGTATTCGAGCGATTGATGCCGATATCCGGCGGTTGCGCATCACGGCCTCCGCCTTCAAGGGACAAGCGGGAGACGCCAAATCCAGACTTAATGAGCTGTTGCGCAACCGGGCGGGGCTGACCCGTCAACTCTCCGCCGCCGATGCCGAACTCGCAGGCACCATGGCGATCAGCACCCGCACCTTGGCAAACGTGCAAGCGGCCCTCGGGCCTGCTGACGTGATGCTCTACTTCATCCCCGCCGGCAGCGGCGCCAAGGCCGCTTATCTGGCCATCACCCGCACCGGCGCCAAAGTCACAGAGCTACGGCCGACCATGGAGCAGTTCCGGCTCCTGATCCGGGATTTCGCCGATACCGTCGAGGCGACCAATAAAAGCCGGCAGTCGCGGCTCGCCACACGCCTGACCGGCCTATTGTCCCTGCCCCCTGTTAAACCCGGCGGCACAATCTATGCCGTCCCCACCGGTCCCTTTTATTTCCTGCCTTGGGGCGCGTTGGAGATTAGTTCCCCGGCGGTTGTACTGCCAACCGGCGGCTGGCTGCTCCGCGATCAATCGACGGTCCCGACCACCGGTTCCTCTGCGGTGGTACTCGGCGACCCGGATTTCGGCGGCGCCTTTGAGCAACTCCCCGGAGCTCGACAGGAAGCCATCAATGTCTCCACTCTCTACGGGAAATCACCGCTCATTGGTGATGCCGCCGGCAAATCCTCGCTCCGTCAATCGGTGGGCGATGGCGTCTCCATCCTTCACTTGGCGACTCATGGATTGTTTGATGCGGACCGCCCCTTGAATTCCGCCATTGTTTTAGGCGGGAAGGCGACGGACCGGCTGACGGCGTCAGAACTGTTTGAAAAACCCGTGGCGGCAAAACTCGTGGTCTTATCGGCATGTGAAACCGGGGCCGGCGAGGCCGTCGCGGGCGACGATTTCCTGGGCCTGGCGAGAAGCCTGTATCTGGGTGGCGCGCGAGTTGTGGTGAACAGGTTGTGGCCGGTGGAAGACCGGGGCACCCGGTTGTTTATGGAAACCTTCCACCGGGAAGCGAAATCCGGAAATGTCGGCCGAGCCTGGTTGAAAGCGCGCAATACTCTAAAAGCGCAGGGGCTTGCGCCATCGGTCTATGGCGCCTTTATCCTGGGTGGGGCTGCAAAGATTTGACCAAGTGCGCTTTCGACCAATATTGACTCAATAGTGCTCTAAGCGATGGCGCCGGCCGCTTCACGCCGGCGGATCAGCCACCACACGATCAACGCGCCCAGCAGCTTGCTGACGGTCATTGCCGCCGCACCGGCGACCGAGAAAAACCCGACCATCGACAGAAACACCACGCTATCGATGGGCGTGCCCAGAACGCTGGAATAGAGAATACGTTCTGACAAGGGCCGTCCGGTAAAGGTATAGACCGCCCAGTCCGCCAACTCGCTCACCGCAAAGGCTACGGCGCTGGCCAGTGCTACTTGCGGCGACGCCATGAAATAACTGATGATCACACCGACAGCCATGGCCGCCAACACCCAATGGCCGATCTCCCGTTGAGCAAAATCCCGCGCAACAAAGACGAAACCAACCACCAGGGCGACCGGCGGCCACATGGTTCCGCCGGGCAATTCAACCAGGGGCACCACGGTGAACAACCAGTTCACCAGGACAATCAGCAAGACATAAATGATGGTGTGCATGTATTTCATGGAGACAAATCCAATTTGTTTGACCGCTAAATATCATATTGGCCTGGAATGTCGAGGCCCATCCCTCCCACTCTCCCTTGGCCTTGCTCCGCGTCTTACGAGTGGTACAATCCGCCCCGGCCAACCAGCTGCTACAGGGAAATCTGTTTATGAGCGATGCGCGTCAGGACTATGTCGAACACCATGTCAATTGGTTCGAGGTCCACCGCGACGCCAAACTTTTGGTCCGCAAGCTTTTGGACATCGGCACCTGGAAAGGCATTGTCGCCATCACCCGGGGTGGACTGGTGCCGGCGACGATCATCGCCCGAGAAATGGAAATCCGGTATGTAGATACGATCTGCATCGCCACCTACGACGAAAAGGAAATGGGTGACGTGAACATCATTAAAATTCCGGCAGAGGCCGTCGCCGATCAAGGCGAAGGCTGGCTGATGATCGACGATTTGGTGGACACCGGCACCACGATGAAGGCCGCGCGCCAGCTGCTCCCCAATTGCCACGTGGCGACGGTCTACGCCAAAACAGATGGCATGCCCTTCGTGGACACGTTCGTTCACGAAGTGCCGCAGAATCACTGGGTGTTCTTTCCCTGGGATACGGAACCGCGGTACGTCGCCCCGCTGGCGAAGGAAGTGGGCGGGAAGTAACCGTTCCTATTCGCCGGCCTGGCGAATTTCCTCAGCCAAAATATTGTCCGCGCCGGGTCCCGCATCTGGGCCGCTTTTCGGCGAGAAGCCGGGCGACATGCCGTGTTTGCGCAGCTCGGCAAAAATCAACTGCATGACCGCTTCCTGAATTTCCGGTTTTCGTTCATAGCTATTGATCCAGAACTGCAACTCATAGCGCGCGACCCAACCAAACTGCCATTCGACGCCCAGGAACCGGGCTTCCGACGAGGGCGAGCTTCGCGGCAACCAGTATTTCGATTTCAAGTTTGTAGGCAACAAGGATGGCGAAACGAAGGAAGCCGAGGGCGTCGCCACCGTCGTCCGGGTCAAGAAAAACCAACTCGCCGCCAAATTCCCGCCACAGCCCCGGCTCCGCAATTTCTTCAAAGACTATCTGCGGTAGGCTGTCGGCGCCAATGACTATTCATCGCGCCACAAACTGTTTACCCAGAAGTTGGCCTCACCGCGAATTGTCGGATAGGTCGGGATAATCCCGGTCTCACATTTTCGTAAGTTTTTGAAATATCTCGGGAAAATATCATTTAACGGAATTTTTCCCCGTTGATGGTTCTGTTCAAAAAAGAGACCCGTTTCGCCCAAAAGCCTGGAGATGGAGTCACAGTAGTCCTCCACCTGTTCTTGCGTCATTTCAGCCAGAGACAATGTGTTGATACACAGGTCCACAGGCAGGCTCCCGGTCTCAATGTTCCGGTGATACATGTTGGGAATAAAAGTTAATCCGGGGGAGTTGTTCAGAGAGAATGGGGCATCTTCGATGATCAGACGGGATGGCATCTCCGGACGCAATGTTGAACAATAGATAGATGAAAACGCCAGTGATTCAGGAATATCTACAATCGCATAGTGAACCTTCTCGTTGAACATGCCCATCAGGTGGTGGGCCAGGGCTCCGTAACCGCCGCCGACTTCCACTATTTTCAAGTACCCCTGACGGGCCAGGCGCGCTGTTAGAAGATCAATCAAGCCGTTCTCATACATGAGACACACGATTTGCTGATAGCCATAGACATCGTGATTCATTAGAGAACCGTCAATTCCCCAGCCGATCTCACCAAATTTTCGCGGCGGATCAATCCGCAGTTCCGCCGGGAGCGCACGGGAAACTTCATAGAGATTATTGATCGCGACCGTCGGCGGTCCGGCCAGATATCGTAACGAGTTGTCCCAATCGTCAGGCAACTTAGCCGCGATCCAAGGCCGGATCCCGGCCCGCTCCAGGGTCGCGAGTTGATACCCGGTGAATACCTGGCAATAGAGCCGTAGCTTTCGGATGACATCACGATCACCCCCCGCCAATAGCGAATACGAGGTCTGGATATTCTGTATGGAGCCATCCATTTCAATGGAAGCCGGATAATTGGGATGCCATCCACCATCCGGGCAGGCCAACCGCGCCCAATCGGGATCGCTTTCGGCCCGCCGGGCGCGGTCGTCAATCACGCCCCTGATGTCTGATAGCCAAGCCAGAGCACGTGTATACTCTTCGTCGCTCAGGCGACCTGTTTCATCCGAAAATACAAACGGTTGATTCGTCATTTCTAGGGTCCGGCCCCTTTATTCTCATCCAATTTCGGTTGGTTTAAAATTAAAGCATCTCGCCGCAACCCGCCTCACTCGCCCAAAATTCCCAGCCACGCCGGGCTGCGGGTGATTCCGGGTCGAAATCAAGCCGGGCGTTGACCTCTCCCTCGTGCAGGTACTTAACCTCGCCGCCCAACTGGATGGCTTGCATCTGGACCCGCGCATTGCGGGGGATATAGACCGAGATGCGCACCAAATCGTTGAGCGTCCGCCCTGTCGAGACAAACCCGTGGGAACGCATCAGCGCCACCCGGTTTCCGGCCAGTGTGGCCGCCAGGTCCTTTCCTTGATCTAGATTGCGGACCAACAAATCCGTATTGGCGCCAAACTTATCAGCAATATCCCAGACGGGGATATTGTGCCCGATATCGCCGATGGAGTGAACCACGGCGCGGAGCGGTACGCTGGAAATGCTAAACGGCAGCACCTCATCCGAATGGGCGTGAAGTACTGCATTGATATCGGGCCGGGCCATGTAGACCCCGCCATGAATAAAGCGTTCCAGATACAGTGGCCGCTTTTCCTCGTTCACGGGCAGACCGTCATGGGTAAACTCGACGATATCATGCTCGGTGACAATGCCGGGGCTCAAGGAACGCGCCAGAAAGTGCCGGTTCGGGTCAGCTGGATGGCGAATGCTGACATGCCCATAGGCGTCCACAACCTTGTTATGAGCCAGAATCCGATTTGCCACCACCAGATCGCGAACGGCGCGTTCGACTTTGTCCATTGTCTTCGTCTCCCCATAGATAATCGTCTGAGACACTGGGGAGTCCGGAGCGCGTCTTTGTCAACCAAAACGCCCGGTCCCTGCCTTGGCCGGGGCAATATTTCCAGTTAACGTATCCCAAAGAGTAGCAGAATACGGGGAGGAATTATGGGTAAGTTTGCGATGGGTCAGCCGGTGCCGCGCACCGAGGACCCGAGGCTTCTTCGAGGCAACGGTCTTTACGTCGATGATTACGATCTGCCGAAAATGTCGCACGCCTATGTGCTGCGTTCCCCCCATGCCCATGCCGAGATCAATTCCATAGATGTCTCCAGGGCCAAGGACGCGCCGGGCGTCCTTGGCGTATACACCGGCGCGGACGTCGCCGCCGATGGCCTGGGCGCCCACGTTCCCGAGGTGATCAGCTATCAGCGCCGCGACGGCTCCCCCATCCACCTGACACCGCGCCCGGCCTTGTGCGCCGACCGCGTAAGGCTGGTCGGCGATCCCGTCGCCTTTATCGTGGCGGAAACGTTGAACCAGGCCAAGGACGCGGCCGAACTGATCGAGGTAACGTATACGCCCCTGCCTTCGGTGACCGATCCGGCCAAGGCAATGGAACCCGATGCGCCGCGCATCTGGCCGGACGCCAACAGCAACGAAATTTATATCCACCGGGTCGGCGATTTCGACCGGGTGAAATCGGCATTCGAGTCCGCCCATCATGTGAGCAAGTTACGCCTCCGCATCAACCGGATTTCCCCCAACACGATGGAGACCCGGAGCTGCATCGGCGACTATGACGCCCGGCAAGACCGCTATGTGCTCTACGCAGGGGTTCAACAACCCCACGGTTTAAAGACCGCTCTGGCCAACAACGTATTTCACGTGCCCGGCAACGCCTTCCGGATTATCTCAGACGATGTCGGCGGCAGTTTCGGCCTCAAGGGCGGCTACGGACCCGAATACATTCTTTGTCCTTGGGCGGCGAAGAAGATTGGCCGGCCGGTCAAGTGGGTCGCCGAGCGTTCGGAAGGCCTGGCCACCGACGAGCATGACCGCCATCTGGTTACCGACGCCTCAATTGCTTTGGATAAGAACGGGATGTTTCTCGCGCTCAACCTGGAGAACACAATATCCGTCGGTGGTTATCTCGGCCGGGGCAGCATCATTACGCCGACTTTTCATCTGGGTGGGCTGGCCGGCACGTATCTGACGCCGGCCATTGCCGTGGACGTCACGGTGGTGTTCACCAACACCTCTGTGACGGGGCCCTTCCGGGGATCGGGACGCCCGGAAATGTCGTACATCCTCGAGCGTCTGATCGATCAGGCGGCGCGGGAAATGGGCATTGACCGGGCGGAGATCCGCCGCCGCAACACCGTCCCGCCGGAAGCCATGCCGTTCAAAACAGGCCTGATCTATACATTGGACTGCGGCGACTTCCCGAAGAACCTCGAAGATTCCCTCACCCGCGCGGAATACGCTTCGTTCGAGGACCGGCGCGCCGAAGCCAAAGGCCGCGGCAAGTTGCGCGGCATCGGCATGTCCAACATCATCGAACAGACCTCCCAACGGCGGGGCGAAACCGTGGTGGTCCATTTCGATCCAACCGGCGTGGTCACTGTTCAGGCAGGTTCCCTTAGTCACGGTCAGGGCCACGAGACCATGTACAAAATTCTGATCAGTGACAAATTGGGCCTGGACGAGGAAGACATTCGCGTGTTCGAAGGCGACACCGATATTCTACCTGACGGCGGCGGCACGTATGCCTCCCGCACGGCGGCGCTCGGCGGCACGGCGGCGGTGATGGCCGCCGATAAAGTGATCGAAAAAGCCAAACGCTTTGCCGCACATTTCATGGAAGCGGCGGAGCAGGATATCGAGTTCGAAGATGGCATCCTCCGCGTGGCCGGTACGGACAAAGCCATGAGCCTCCAGGACATTGCACGGCGGTCGTATAACACGCCGGAGATCCCCGACCACCTGGAGCCCGGCCTGTATGATACGGCAACCTTCGCCCCCGACATTCCGAACTTTCCCAACGGGTGTCATGTCTGTGAGGTAGAAATCGATCCCGAGACCGGCGACTGCGATGTGCTGCGCTACACGGTCACCGACGATGTCGGCACCGTGATCAACGCCCTCACCCTGGAAGGCCAAATTCACGGCGGCATCGGTCAAGCTGTGGGCCAGGTGCTGACCGAACAGGTCGTCTATGACGACGAAACCGGCCAGCTCCTCACCGGATCATTCCTGGATTACGGCATGCCGCGCGCTGATGATATGTGTATGTTCGACTGCGAAAACAATCCCGTGCCGACCAAGACCAACCCCATCGGCGCCAAGGGCGCGGGCGAAGCCGGCAACGTCGGCGGTCTGGCGGCCATCATGAATGCGGTGCTGGATGCGCTGGCCCCGGAAGGTGTCACCCACCTGGATATGCCGGCGACGCCGGAGAAAATCTGGCAGGCGTTACAGGAAGCTAAGGCAGGCTAATCAGTCCGCCGTGTGGCCGGT
>CAZSXT010000065.1:0-10099 GCA_964611435.1 uncultured Rhodospirillaceae bacterium
AAGTGACCGTTACAAAATCCAAAAAAGTCGAAATTTTTCCCGCCAAAAATTTTTGGTTTTTTTTTTGTGGTTTTTGTGTATGCAAAAAAATTGGAAAACTTGGAAAAAAATTGATGAAATTTTTATTTTAAAAAACGGACAAATATGTTCTATATATCTGATTTTGACATACGATGACTAGGAGAACGCGGCCAATCATGTTATCCTGGTAATCACACTCTATCTGCTGAATATACTGCGCTGACTGTTGTGTTCCAATCAAATGAAATGTTTTGAGAAGGATGCGATTCCAGGATGTCTCGTCTTCTTTTAGATATACTCGAAATATCTTTAGCATGCAACTGGAGTGATCGTACATAAACATAAGAAAGGCAAAGCAACGTTCATATGGCGAACCTTGGATCGGAAAGTACAAGAGCGGACAGTGAATGTAATCCAACGTTTTTGATGCATCTTGTGTAATAATTGTCGGGGGATGATCTGAAGAATACAGTACAACATTTGACTTTTTCAAGTCAATTGCGATGCCCGTACTAGTGCGAGGCAGTGGTTGATAGAACAGAGTTTTATAGATGGGCCCGGTGCAGATTGTACGAAGGGGTATGCCATATGCCTCGTGAATACCGACAACAAGAACATCAACTGCTCTCTGTATAATTACCACGCACTTTTGTTTTCCCAAAAAGTCCCACACGGAGGCTTTGATGGATAACACGGGATTATCTGAATTATATACAGTGATGCCACTGTTAAACGAAACATGGGTTGCCTTGTCTATAGTTTGGTATGGCATGTTTGTTTTGATGTCATGTGTAGACTGGCGAGGGGCGGAGGCGACATAAAGTTTTACAACTTGGTCTGATGTAAGTGACAGAAAACACATATTTGCTTGTTCTATCGGACGAACTATATCAGGCAAGTAGCCAGTGTTGGCCCCAAAGACCCATGTCACGTCCTCAAACGTGTCACTTTCATTTACCGCCGACAAGTCAACTTGATATGACTTGTTGACAAGCATTCCATCGCTCAGACGCAAATTAACCAAATTATCATTGTTGGCTTCGTCTCGGGACTCGTTGACGTATCCCATGGCAATTTTCCCGCTGGATATACAAATAAGCCAGGCCGTGCTCTCGAGATAGTTTGGCATGGCACCCAGTCGGAGTACATCCGTGTTTTCTAGATCGGAGACAAGAAAACGGTCGATATGTTCCGCATTGTGCCAATACTTAATGTTTTGTACGTCCGCTCTGTTATCTATATCATACCATATAAACTGTGTTGTTTGACCGTTCAGCTGTAATTCTATAATGGCGTTTTTTTCTCTTGTTGTGTTTCTGCGCATAGCCCGCTCTTCTCCGTGGATAGTGGGCGGCCAGTGGACCTTGGTAATCAAACATATGTTGTGTTGATCGCCACTCAGAATTACCCGTGGGTGTAACGGGCTGGCCATCTGGGTCATTAAATCAACACCATGGTGTAAGGCAATATTGTATTGTTTTGTTTTTTTAGGTTCGGGCTCCGGCAAATCATTTTGTGCGCGCTTCTTTTTTTTCTTTTTTTTTGTAAATAGTCTGTCCTGGTCATAGGTCTTTGTTGTTGAGTATTTCCTTTCGATTGGGGTAAATAGTATTTCGTCCTCTTGTGTGGGTTGCGCTGGAGATGAGATTGACACATTCCGGAACGGGTCGGGGGTTGTCCCCGGGGTCCTGGGAACCAAGACATCCCCGTTACTATTTATAGCAGCCGACACATCGTATTCAATATCATCATCCGAATCCATTTTTTTGTAATTCTGTATGTGTGTGTGGGATAGATGACAATTATACAGCTATGCAATCAAACCGAAAATGCAGTTATAATCACACTCCAACTACCCCTCGCGCTTCAACGATGCCCGATCAGGGCGTGGACGTCGTCGTCGGGAAAAACGACAGACGCTGCCGGCGGCAGTGATATATTACAGGTTGTTGTACCTCGAAGCAATCATACGATGACGATTTGCATTGATTTTGGTCAAATGCTGCCGGTCTGGGTGCCATCGTATGCGCTTACATTTGACATTCAGAATGTTCATGGAAATGGAAAGGGTGTTTTGGCCGCGTACAACCCCGGGTGGGACACCTGGCAGACGATTCCATACACGATGGACCACGACCTACATGTACAATCAATAAATGTTTTAGTCAGAGATGACTCTGTGTGGACTGGCATCTTGAGAAAATACCCCAAAAGCCGTGCCCTTTTGCCCAAGTTTGTCCCCGTGCATTTTTTGACCCGCATAGGGTTTGCACCAGCCTCGTGCTTTTGTTTTCTAGAGTCGAAAACAGCAACAGGGCAGATATACTTCTCCAATGTTGCCCGGCTTGTGCTGGCCCAGAACGGCTTGTCTGACTTTGGCGAGTTAAACAAACAAGACCAGGCACAAATAACGGCACAGGTCGTGCGGTTTTCGTGCCTCAATTCGAAATACCGGACCGACGAGTGGGCCAACGGGGACGAGCTACGCAATGTAAACACGTCGGGATTTGCGCGCGGCCCCGGTTTTACGGCCGATGACTGTGACAACTTTGCCTTGGAGATGCAGATGCAGGCCATTGAATTACGGGATATCGTCACGGACGACCAGATGCTGCAATCTATGGCCCGTATACTGCAGGGTTATAATATAGTCGCAGCGAGCGTTAGTATGAAAGAGGAATCATTTCCTGGCTGCTTTCCTGACCTGTGTGCGCACATGGTTACCCTATTTGTGCCGCGCGGGTTTTGGCCCGCCCTGGACACCTGTGCGGGTGGCCGCGAGGAACCGCAGGATCCCACACTGCCCTTTATGCTTGCGGATGGCACTGTAAATGTCTTTCCCATCATCGAGACGTCAGAAACACGACAAAATAGAGCGGTCAAGCGTAAGGCAAGGGAGATGGATGACTGGCTGTGTGAAATTCAATATAGAAAACGAGCACATTACCTGGAGATAGAAAGCGTCGTTGATGAAGACAACTCCTACTACAAGCATATTTTGTCTCTGTTTGTCCGAGGCAAAGGCCATTATGTTATTTGCGATGGGACGAGCGGCTCTATTGGTGTCGGTGTTTCGGAATTTATAACCGGGAAAAAATCCACCCTTATACTTGAACAAACGGATGGTGTCGCGCCGGGCGATGAGATTCTTTTGGAATTCAATGCTGCTGCTCCTCCGTATGTTGCTTGGACCGCAGGGAAGGAAATTTCTCCGGCAGCTGTTAAAGCCTTGCGCAAATTACACAATAGCTGTAAAGGGAGGATATGTCTTCTTCCAGACGAAAACGACGGGGACGAGGACGAAACAAGTGTGTGTATTGATTTATATTGTGGCCAAAAAGCTGTTTTTATTGGTAAAAAAGACTAGCCTGTCCCCGCTCCCCTGTGTAGGCAGAAGTGTTTTAATGCTAGATTGTCTCCACGTTGTGCTCAATAACAGTTGAACCTCCATCTCCAGTAGGAACAAACGTGCAGCTTCGCAGACCACTGAAGCTCGCAGAAATGGGCGCACTGCCCTTGATGGTCAGAGTCACTTCGGCGTCGTATTTCTTGACATACTGCTCGCACTTGTTGAAGAGTGACTCGTAGCAGAGCTTCAGCCGGCGCATCAGCGGCTTTGTCACCTTGGGGTTGCTGCGCGCATTGTAGATTGGAAACCGGGGCGTCTTTGTCCGTTTAAACTTTGGCTGCCGTGATGTGCGCACTGGAGGGTTGGACTCGGTGTCCCGGTGGCGCGAGTTGTCGCTGATTGGAGTCGACGTGGAAGACGAAACATCTGATATGCTGCTCTCGTCGTCCATGGGAATGTTCTGTTCGGCGCAGTGTTGTCTGAACGCTGCGTAGAGCTCGCTGTTGGGATCATCGAGATCCGGAATCTCTGGCATTGTGAGTCCGGGTGTCTCCTTGTCTGCATTTGCGGGGTGACAATCTCCCGCGGAAATGTCATGGACATTGTCCGAGAAATCATACTCGTATTCGCTCCCACCTTCGTCGTCAGATTGAGCTGGGCGTGGGTTTAAAATATCATCCAGTGTATATGACATTGAGCGTGTCTGTATAGTATAATATAATATATACTTATAAAAAAATATAGATTAGTTTTGTAAACGTTATGCGGATTTTAGTTTTATACAAACCCCCTTCCCGCCAAATGCAGTCACACCCTTTTTATATCTGGCGGCTTTAACTTTTGACATGGGTGCAAACTCGACTCCGCACTCGTCTGAAAATATTTGGTTCATTTTCCTTACCAGCTCTTGCTCGAGATCTGCGTCTTTCATATTGTATATACACACAAACATGTCGGAGCGCACCGGCCTTTCGGCACACCACAAAGCGCTGTTCATAATTCGGACACACGATTGGAATTCAGTGTCCAGGTTTATGTTTTTATCCGTGGTATTGTCTATTTTGCGGTTGGCTTCCTTCCAGCGACGTATATTTGATTTTCCCGATTGGATCAGTTCTTCCATCTGTTAAATGTGTGTTTATTGCTAAAAATGCACATTTTCTGGCATCTGTGTTTAATGTTTGTTAATAGCAAGTTTGGAAAATAAAAAATGGTTCATTTAAAAAAGATGGCATTGCGGTTCTGACTCGCTAGATATGGCATGATCATTTCAGGAATGAAATTTTGAAACTGATCTTCTGCCTTTTCAACTTCAAATAAAAGAGCCACATTACAGGTGAAGCCACGCAAATGCGAGTAAGGCAAGATACTCACTTGGCAATTTCCAATTGTAAACATAAAAATACAGCTCTGATAGTCTCTGCGCAATATAGCAATCGATGGTTGGAATTCTTGTTCAAGGAGTTGCATCATGTCCTTTCTTGTAATATGCAATTTTGCATAAATGTTGAACTTTTTAACGCCACCTGGACTTGTCAGATATTCCACGACACGCAGCACATTATCTTTTTTCTTGTCCGCAAATTTGATATTGTTGTAAAAGAATTCTTCCAGAAACGGAATGGGCTCAGCGGGTGTCACGAAAGGAAAATTCTCATCGTCGTTGAACATTCTGTGTGTCTGTGAAATAATTATCATTACAATCACTTCGTCGGGTTTTGTAACGCATAAAAAGAAAAAATCCATTGTCGCGAGATTTTCTCGTTGCTAAAAATGCACATTCTCTGGCATATCTATTATTTTCCTTGGTCGTATTGTTAAATGCGTGTTTGTTGTTTTTTAAAAAAATACCCCGGACACTTGATCGGAAATTTACAGAGAAATTTCGCATTGGTCCATTTTTGGACCGAGTGACCACCGAAAACGTAATATTTTGTTTTTTGGCGGGAACGGTCGGCGGACTATTTTTTACAAACAACAAACTATTTTGAATTGTATAAAGATTATGCATTCAGAGGAAATGTATTTCTGCTGGTGTTCCTCGCTCTATAATAAAATATACGACATGCAACGAGCCCAAAACGAGTTTTCTCAGGCATGTGGCAAAAACCGGAAAAAACAAAATGCACGTCTAATTACAATTATAAACACCCACCAGCATCTGTTTGACTTTACATATTATGAAATTTTAAAGTGCTGCGACGACGATAAAAATGACATGGCCACTGTGGCGCGCGCATATAATGCCATTTTACGATATACCCGCAAAACATTTGATATGATTGACGAAATAAAGGACTTGTAAAGCAAACCGTGTTGTGTGTCCACATTGAAACATAAAAAACAATATAGATTAGTGTATGGATGAACTGCAGATTCAAAAGGGCTCATTCGGACTACTTTCATTATTTACTGAAATTCGCTGTGAGACGTGCCATCGATCGGGCCCAAGTCTCAACGTCTGTGAAAACAACAGTGCGTGTCATATATCCTGCAACTCGTGTCTGCAAATATACAGAACCTGTCCGATTTGCTGGATTGTAAAGAACAAGCTCGTGCCCACATACACACCAAGAATTTGGAAAAAATCTATGGCGGCGATTGCAAATAGCCCCGGCAAAGGCCCTACACAGAGGCCCTGTTGCAACAAGGGCAAGGGCTGCCAAGAGATTGTGGTTGATGTCCCAGGATGCGACCACGAGTCTCGCTGCTTTTATCGCGACCTGTACATCAAGGAATGGAACACGACCATCCCGGGGTCGTGGGACAAGCAGGGCATTATTAGCGCGCTCAAACAACACGGCAAAATATACTGGGTCGGGGAGTCGCGGGAGTGGCCAGTCTACAGCGACAGAGAAAAAGACGAGGAAAAAATCCTCATTGTGAGCCAGGCCGATCATTATGTTTTCTGGTGGCTGGGGGCGAGAAACATCAACAAGGCCAATCTTATGTACGTTGCATCATCATACAACCGCAAAATATGCCTCCGCATGCACAACTGCGCCATGGAAAAAAAGAAGTCGTGCATGGTTCTGCTTTCTACACAGCAGTCTTTCAACACGCCACTACGCGTTGTAGACGTCTCCCGAGATGAAGTGTTCTGTGGCCAATCTCTGTCTGACGAGCCAAAATCGATCCTCTCTCCCACGGGAAAAGATGAGTTTGATCACATTGAGTTTGAGACGCAGATGCCCAACGGTTTCATGGCGAGTCTCCGCCACACGTGCTTTGTGCAGCTGTACCAGGGGGACTATTTGGACGGCCATCGTCAGTGGTATGTTTCATCTCATGTCTCATGTTACACAACAAACATATATATATATATATATATTTCCATGTACACCACGTCAAAGGTACTCTGAGGCTGGCTGCATGAACGAAACCGTGGCGGAGATTCTAAGAAAAACCAGCAGGAGCTTTAGTAGACGCTACGAGAGCGTGAAGAAGGACTGGTCCGTGCGGCTTGTCCGCAAGCGCATAAATGGCGGCAACGAGGTTGTCTTCCCGTTCATGGTCGTGAGCGGGAAGCCGGCGTGTATTTTGTGCGATGCGTCGTGCGACGACATGAAGAAGTTTGCCTGGCTGCACACCTCGGGCATTCTCAGCGAAGATGATTTAAACAATGCCAGAGTGTTTTCGTCAAACGCCAAAGAACAGGAGCGGAAACAAAAAAAAATCGACTCGCAGAAGAGAAAAGAAGAAAAAGAAAACAAAAAGATTAAACTAATGAAAAAATAATTGCTTAGATGTCCAAAGGCAGCTTCGAGCTACATGAACTGGGACGCACGGGCGACGCGCGCGAATCCGAACATAGCGGACAGGAGCAAAAGCAAGAGCAAACGGGGCTCAAGAACAACGAGGACGAGCAAGCAGAGGAGCAAGAATATATCAAGAACAACGAGGACGAGCAAAAGCAAGAGCAAACGGGGCTCAAGAACAACGAGGACGGGCGAGCGCAAGAGCAAGAATATATCAAGAACAACGAGGACGAGCAAAAGCAAGAGCAAACGGGGCTCAAGAACAACGAGGACGGGCGAGCGCAAGAGCAAGAACAGGAGCAAATGGGGGGCAAGAACAACGAGGACGAGCAAGCAGAGGATAAATTACACTCCGCTGATTCAACCATTGCCGACGACGAAGACGACGAAGAAGAATTGAGTTTTCAGCGCATGTTTAATCAAGCTGCGGATGCCAAGATTCAGACAGGGCAAGTCGCCGTCGCGATAATCAGTGTGGTCGCAGTCTTGTTTTGTGTTAGTAAATGGATTGGCGCCGGTGTTCCGCTTGTTTCCATATCACAGAACGACAGCTTTGATTACCACTCGGACTACGGCCGTTTGCAGAAATGCAGTGTATATGAGATTGGAGGCGAGTATTCACTGAAGGAAGAGCCACAGATTATCTATCCGGCGTTTATGATTTTGCAGTGCGAAAAAAAAATTTTATACCAGCGCAACAGCATTTTATTTCGCTCATATTATGTGGATATCAGCACACCAATAATGGTGCGGTTTATAAACGAGCAAAGTGCGGTTCTCTACCGCGAGCTTAAAAAGCAGGACTGCTTTTACAGAACCAAAAAATAACCGTGTATTGTATTGAACATATAGAGACAATGTCGCTTCACAGAACGATTGACGATGCCATAACGTTTACTGCTCTGGCGTATTTGCAGTCGCCAATTATCGCCACATGTATCCAGCAGCTGCGTAATATAACCCTCGAGGGCCTTGAATTCATTGAAAATGATCTGCCGTATTCGGTGGTTATCGAGAAGGGCGTCCTCTTTGATATGATTCGCGAAAACTGGACAGAGTTCACCAAGAACATGATTGATCAAATGTTGCTGTATGGCATGTTTGATTTCGTTGTCTACAAGAAGAAAATCGACGGCTATCTGTTTCTTGTCCCGGTTGTTATTGATTTATACACGCGCATGCCACTGGCTATCATGATGGAGAGATCAGGAACAGCGTGCTCGTATGGCGATTTTTCCTTTGGCGAGCAGGGGGTGATGCGTATAACGGTTGAGCATCCAGACTACAGAAGCAATAAATTGTCGTCGCGGGGCTATAAGGCAGCAATTGTATTTAATAGATTTGCAACTGTATATGATTCTTATATTATAGCTTGTCGGGAATCGTGCATACCGACCATGGTAAAAGTGTTCAGCGAGAAAAAGTCTGACACAAAAACACACCTGCACGAGCAAACAACCGGCTTCAATTTGTTCAGTGACCCATCGCGGACGGGAGACGGCATGTTCTCCGAGCGAGTCGAGCGGATGATGGGGCGCAAAGATACTGCAGCTATAAAAAACAGGACCGATATTGAACGGCGCATTAAAATCAAACAGCGCGAGCAGTCAGACCTACTCAACAAAATAAACCAAGCCGAGGACAACAATGAAACTAGAGGTGCTGCTGCTTTACGGCGCGAGTTTTTGGAGAATGATTCCGTTCTGCGGGAACTCAAGTCGCAGATTGCCGAACATGACCAGTTTACCGACACTGGTGTGACCACAGAAATGATACGCATGAAAACGGAAATGGATAGGCTCCGAGTGCGCACTCTGATGATGGAGAAATACACGGATGAACTGGAGGAAAAGACAAAGCACAAGCGGCATCCCATTGACTCTGAGAAGCGCATCATGTACGAGAACGATCCAGATCCTACTTGGAAAAGCGACAGCACGTCGGTGAGTTTTACTTTGTTTGTGGTTTATGCGGCATGACAGTAGTCGTAGTTGTCTGCTAACCATTGTACATACTACACTTACAGGTCCGATTCAGCAACTCGTGTGTGATGGACGGCTCCGACGTGAAGGCCGTGCCGCTCCCTGGCATCCCGCGCGATATTCCACAGGTCCACTCGCTCGAGCGAAATTTAATCATGCAGGTCATGGGGCTGGACTGGTCCACGTCGTGGGCAACTGGGCGCCAGGGTGCGAGCTCCGAGCTACCTTTTGTACAGGAAATGCGCATCAAGACGATGAAGCCGTTTTTCGAGTCCGTCAACCGGGCGCTGGAAAAAGTTTCACATGTGTGCTTTCATCCGGTGCGAGAGAGCGTGCAGAGGCGCTACAACAAGCTGGTCCGGGATGGGCTGATAAACGAGGAAAACGAGCGGAAACGGCGCCGAGAATACGACCAAAGAGAAATCAAAGACGAAAAGACGGCCATTTTAGAGACGATAAAGAGCGGGGACGAGGATGCGCAGGAGCAAAGTCGGAAAAAGGTGCGGCCAAACTCGAAAAAGGAGAATGCCGAGATTGAATTGCACGACGAGACTGTTGTTCTTACCGAGATGGGCCGCCGCGACATCCAAAGTGACGACTTTGAAGACACCGAGGCCGTGCGGATTGTCCACAAGGAAACGCTGCCGACTCTATTTGCAAATTGCGAGTCAGAGTCGGAAATTGCCATGATGAGGAGGAGGCTGAAATATGCCAGAATAAGATGTGCAGTCATTCGCTGCAAAGTCCCCAAGTATCTCCAGGACGGGCAGTTGAGCTCAGAATCAGTCATTGTCGAGCAGCAGCGGGACTTGCTGGAGCGAGAGAAGGCGCAGCTTACCCACGAACTCGAGCTAAAGCGGCTCGAGCTGGAGGAGCGGAAGGTGGCCGTCATGGAAGCCACGGCAAAGCAAAATTCCGGAGTGTAGGCGCGAGATTTATTTGGACGTTTGGATTTTATAAAATATTTTTACACCAACACAGATGAAATG
>CAZSXT010000066.1:0-9473 GCA_964611435.1 uncultured Rhodospirillaceae bacterium
ATCTTCTTCTCACGCCAGATTGGGTTTGGCACGGCTTGGGGAACGAAAGCGCCGACAACGGAGCGTACTGGATCGATTTGTTGGATGATCCTCTGGTGGGTGTGCTCAAGACCATATTCTTTGAAGTCAGAGACGAGGACTATCAAAGTTTACCGATCAACAACGCGTCGCCCTATCATTTTCGCTGGCGGGACATCCTCGAATCACTGGAGAAGGTTGAATCCGGGGAGGACTCGGGGGGGCTGCAAAGAGTTAAACTGGATACGCCATCAATCGCTACGATGGCTATGTTTATGGAACGGCTAAGGAAAAAGGAAACCTATAGTCCGCCAAAAACAACGGCGAACGATATTTTTGTGGTTGCCCAAGGTTCCGGAACGACTCGGGTGGGTGACCAGTCATTTAGCTGGTCTTACGGTGATGTGATTGCCGTGCCGTCTTGGACCAATTACAGCCACGAACCAGCTGAAACAGCGATCTTGTTGAGGGTAACCGACCAGCCCGTCATGGAAGCGCTGGGCTGGTTCCGAACCGAGAACAACTCGACAGAGTGAAACACGCCTAAACCGGCACTTCAGAGCGTAGCCTCAGCCAGTAGCAGAAATTCTGATCCGACGCATCGTTCATTTCGTACACATGGTATGACAAAGATTGAGGCGTTGATCCGCAAACTCGCCTATCTGTCCGCGGGGTTGTTGGCCGTGGCAACGTTGCCCGGGCGGGTTCTGGGACACGACTATGATCAGCCGGAAAAACTATATCCCAGAGGGATACATTTTGAGGTGCTGCGAAATGGCACGCTGGTGGGGAATCATACCGTCTCGTTCTCAAATAAAAATGACGGAATTCTGATGGTTCAAGCCGCTCTTGATCTGACGGTTAGGTTTTTGGGACTGCCCATTTACAGATACTCCTACCGGTCCGACGCTGCCTGGGACAGGGGACGGCTGAAGGCCTTGACCTCCTATCAGGACGACAATGGCGCGATTAGCCGGGTCGAAATTCAACGGGATGGAGACGGCCTGAAGATCGAAGGGCCAAGCGGGTCCAAACGCGCGCCTGGCAATTTGCTGCCGACCAACCACTGGAATCCGAATGTCCTTACGCATTCAAGCGTACTCAATACCCTCACCGGCGAAATCTCCGAGGTTCGGATCGACCCAACCGGTGCTCAGACCATCCAAGCCCAAGGCGCCACGATTGAAGCTGTCAGATATGCATACACCGGGGAAATAGAGACAATGGTCTGGTATGATGCCGCCGGCCGTTGGGTAAAAATGATATTTAAAGCGCAAGACGGGTCGATGATTGAATATCGTTGCCGGGAATGCGGGCTGGGAGGTTGAGTAAGAATGTCCAACATCGCTTGGGTGACCGGTGCGGGTAAAGGATTGGGCCGCCACATCGCCCTCCAGCTGGCTCAAGACGGCTGGACGGTTGCCGCAACGTCCCGAACCGCAACCGACCTGAGCGGCCTGGCCGCCGAAGCAAGGTCAGGACAGGGCTTAATTGTCCCGCACGTTGGCGACATAACGGATAGAGCCCAGATGGCCGAGCTTGTGAATAAACTCGAGAACGAGTTGGGGCCCATCGATTTGGCCATTTTGAATGCCGGGACGTACATTCGTTTCGGCTTAGAAAACTTTTCCGCCGAGAAATTTATTGATCAACTCGATATCAATGTTGGCGGCACAGTCAATTGCCTCGCTCCAGTTTTGGAAAAGATGCAGGACCGCAAGTCAGGGATTGTCGCCATTGTCTCATCTTTGTCGGCGTATCGGGGATTGCCGATGGCAAGCGCCTATGGCGCTTCCAAGGCGGCCTTGACCAATATGTGCGAGTCATTGAAACCGGAGTGTGACCAGCACGGCATTCAAATGTCTGTGATTCACCCCGGATTTGTTCGAACGCCGCTGACAGATATGAACGATTTTGAGATGCCGTTTCTCATGGAACCTGAGGACGCGGCCCGCCGGGTTTTGAGCGGCATTCGTGCTGGTAAATTTGAAATCTCGTTCCCCACCAGATTTGCCTTGATCCTAAAATTCCTGCGTTGTTTGCCCTACAGTCTATATTTCGCTGTGACGCGGAGGATGGTGGCCCGATGAACCATGGTGAGGCCTTTGACCAATACCGAGCCTTTCTGGAGGGGCTGACACCGGACCAACTGCCTGAACTAGGCAAGTACGTGACCCGGGATGTTCGTTTCTCGGATCCATTCCACGACATCGTCGGCGTTGTGGAGATGGGCGCGGTATTCTACCGGCTCTTTGATCAAGTGGACGACGTGGCGTTTACCGTCCTGGACCATGGAACGGACGGCAATAGCCTCTGGTTCTTCAGGTGGGAACTAATCGGAAAGCTGGGAGAAAAAAACTGGAAGGTGGAAGGGGTGACCCATCTAACCTTTAGCTCTGACGGGAAGGTGATGAGTCACCGGGAATTTTGGGATGCAGCGTCTCAGCTTTATGAGCGCTTCCCGATCATTGGGCCGCTACTTCGATTTTGTCGTCGGCGGATTGCGGGGCAATAGAAGAAATACCCGGCTGCTTCCCGAACGAAATGATGACGTGTCCCAACTCGACACCGAATTTGCTCATCTTCGCGCGGTTGAGCAGCACGCCGTCGGATTGAAGAAACATCCAGTCGTCGAATTTGACGCGAAGCGTAGAGCCGCCTTCCAATTTGAGGTCCAACAGATATTGCCAATTCAGGGCATTGCCGGCGGAGACCCCCGTGGCTTTGCCAACCACATCATCTGCCCGGCCCTCGTATTGGTTATCGCCAAGTTTCTTAATGCGCCATTGTCGGAAACTTTTCTCACCGTCATCAAATAGAAAATCTTCGTCAAGCACCAGTGTCTGGCCATCCCAAACGCCGGTTATATCGACGACAAACTGGCGCCGAACCTTTCCGAAACGATCTTCGAACAGTCCCCACGCCCGCGTTTTTCCCTGAAAATAGTTCTCCAGGACAAACCGGGGGGTCGAACTTTTAAACTCATCTATGGTCATCTCAGTGCACCCCGTTAGGGCAAAAAAAGCGAAGACAATAAAAAAATATTTTTTCATGCGGCTTACCAAATTCAGTCATTCGGATACGATCATTCACCAGGCCGGGATAGCCGCAACTTGATCGCCTGTTGCTCTGATCTGGAAAGCGGATAAAACCAGACCAGAACAATCGACCCTATCTTTAATACGATTGGCGAAGCCGCATAGATCAGTGACAACGCAAATGTATCGTATTTATTTTCAGTCTGTTCCGGCGGTGTTCCGAGCCAATCCAATAGGGAAAATGCAATAAGGACCGCAATCGCAAGTGCAAGTTTTGTCGACATACTCCAAAGCGAGAACATAAGGTCCGTGCGGTCGTTGCCGGTTTGCGCATATGTGTATTCTGCAACATCGGCTTGAATGGACGGAGGTAACGCCAAGTCCGCGCCGAGGCATAACCCTGAAATCACGACGATGGCCGCAAATAGGCCGATCTGCCCGGCACCAAGAAACGGAACAGCACTGAATGACAGACACGCTATGAGCATCGCGATGCACCAAACGTTGTGCTTGCTCAGACGCCGACTCAGGCGTTCCCAGAGGGGGACGCCGACTACACCTGCAAAAAAATAGGAAAACGTCAGAACCCCTCTGGTCAACTCGTCTGCACCCAGGACATGTTCCATATACAACAGAAAAAGTACGGCCGGGACGCCATTGGCAAGGCTGTTAACAAACCAGGCGGCGATCAATAGCTTGAACGGATAATTGCCTGTTAGGTCTTTGACGGTGTCCCGGAGTGTCGTGTCTCCGCGCGACGAACGTGGAACTGGTTCATCTACCGAAACAAGGAGAAGGGTGACGGAAATCGCTCCGGCGGCGATGACCATCCAGCCGATCCAGGATAAGGACTCCATTTCGCTGGACCCGAGTGAGATCAAGACGACGGGAAGCGCGCCCGCGAACAAAATACCCAGGAGCATAAACATTTCACGAATGGAAGTGACGCGGGTGCGGCCTTCATAAGACGAAGAAAGGTCCGCCCCCCAGGAAAGGTACGGAATGTTGACCATGGTCCAGCCTAGATAGAGAAGGGACGACCAAATAGCCAAATATAGTGCTGTTACTGATGTCGATGGATTCAGCAGAAAAACCATACCGATCGCTCCAAGAACACCGCCGGCCGCAATCGTCACTTTTCGGTGGCCGCGGCGGAACTTGAATTTGTCGGAGGCAAGCCCGATCAAGGGATCAGTCACAACATCGACCAGTTTGGCCAGAAAGAGGACGGTCCCGGTCAGGGTCAGTCCCAAGCCGACTTTTTCCGCATACAAGACTGGCAAGTGGACGACCAAGGGGATTGTGGGCATGCCAAGGGCAAAGGCGGCGCCCCCGTAGCGGACATTCCGCCACAGTTCCGCGCGGTGTGTCGTCATGATCTACAACTTACGGAACAAAAACTGGCCAACGTCCGTGGCCCCGGACCGGAATCCTGCCGCGGTGTAGTGGAGATAATACTCCCACATGCGTTTGAAATAATCGTCAAATCCCATCGCTTTGATGGACGGCCATTTTGCTTCAAAAGCCTCGCGCCAAAGGTCCAGCGTGCGCGCGTAATCTGAACCAAACATGTGGGCGTCCTCGATGACCAGCCCGGCGGAGTACGCCACGTCGGACAAGACACTCGGGCACGGCAGCATTCCTCCAGGGAATATATACTTCTGGATAAAATCCACGTTGCGGCGGTAATAGTCGAACTTGGCATCAGGTACGGTGATGACTTGCACCACGGCGCCACCGCCGGACCCAAGGCAACGGGAGAGTGTTTCAAAATAGTCCGGCCAGAAGGCTTCGCCCACGGCTTCCAGCATTTCAATAGACACGATGTGGTCATAGGCGCCGGTGATGTCCCGGTAGTCTTTGAGCTCGACCGACACTTGACCGGTCAAGCCGCCTTCTTCAATTCGCGATTGGGCAAAATGATGTTGCTCCTTGGAAATGGTTACCGCGGTGACCTGTGCTCCAGCCTGTCTCGCAGCGAACTCTGCAAATCCCCCCCATCCGCAGCCGATCTCCAAGATATGATCCCCGGCTTTGACGCCAAGACGGTCAACAATCCGGCGGTACTTATTCTCCTGCGCCTCAATCAGCGGGGTAGTATCAGCGCTCGAAAAATCAGCGGCGGAATAGGTCATCGTCGGATCCAGCCACTTGGAGAAAAACTCGTTCCCCAGGTCATAGTGTTCGGCAATGTTCCGACGGCTGCCCCGCTTGGTGTTTCGATTTAAAAAATGCCGGGCGCTGTTTAAGATTCGCCCGGCCCAGGTGCTGACCAAATCTCGGTCCAGCTGATCCATATTGGCGACGCCGAAATCAAACACCTCGGCCAAAGACGGCGTGGACCAATCCTGTTCCAAATACCCTTCTGCAAGTCCCAGATATCCGTTCTCGGCAATCCGCCGGATCGCTTTTCGATCATGCAGTCTAATAGTCGCATTGGGGCCAAAGTTGCCGGAATCGCAAACTACTGTGCGGCTATCAGATAGTTCGAAAACAATCCGACCCCGGGCAATCCCACGGGTAAGACGTTGGATTGCGCCAAGCATTACCATGTCTTTGGCCGACGACCATTTGGATGGTCCTTCGATGCCTATTTCTTGTCTAGTGGTAGCCGCCATGAAATCGGATCAGTCCCTAATTGTGCTGGAGAGTTCTGTTTGTAATCTAGAACGGGACAGTGCTGATTTGGAATGAGAAAAATACGGTGCGGCCTTCAGTAACAGCCGAACAGCTTCCCAGTGAATACCAACGATCACCTTGATTGTCATAAGCGGATATTTGATTGCGGTCCTCAACAAATTCTGATCGGTGAGCTGACGGTGACGCCCAGAGAACGCGGCAGCCAACAAAAGGCCTTCTGAATCCTCCTCCCGGATCACCACCCGTGTATGATCCGATGGGGGTTGCACCCGGAATTGATAGCGACAGTCCATCGGAATGAACGGGGAGACATAGAAATCTTTGTCGCAGGACTGACGTACGACTTCTTTTGAGTTTTGGGGCACCGGTAGAACGTAGGCGCGCCGCTCATTAAAAGTATTGTGCACTTCGTAGACAATCGCTCCGATCTGTCCCCCGGTGTCATAGCAAAAGAAAACCGTGAGCGGGTTGAACACGTATCCCAGGATTCGCGGATAACAAAGCATGGTGATCCGCGAGCTGAAGGCTTCCAACCCCTTTCTTCTCAATTCCGCCGACACCCAGTTTCGAATTGGGCTGCCTGATCCATGGTCTTTGTCATAAATAGAGAAGAAGGCCGCTTTATTGTAGCTGAGCAGCCGGAATCGGTCGTTCAACGTCTCAAGCTCATCTAAATTAATCAGAAGCGAGAATACGCTATATGATAACCGGTGCTTTTTCGGGCGTTGCCTTTCGTGGACCACGCGCCCCCAATAGAGGCCCGAACTCTCAATACTCATGCTGCTCTCGCCTGGATTCTTGATCGGCGGTAGATGCGCCCGGACTCGTTGTCAACGGACCAGGGGCGGGATAATCCGCCCAGATCCTCCGCGACGGCAAGCCCGGACTGAAGGGCATCTTCATGGAAGCCGCTGCCAAAGTAACTGCCGCAAAACCAGGTATTGTTGCGCCCCTGTAAACTCCACAAATCCTCCTGCGCACGCCAGGCCGCAAGATCAAAAAACGGGTGGGTATAATTGAAGCTACGGTGCCACAGAATAGGATCCGGTTCCTCTAGCGGATTCACCGAAACGAAAAACTGGTTTCGTTGATCCAGGTTCTGCAATTTGTTCATCCAATAGCTCACACTAACACCTTCGCCTGTCTCGCCCATAAAGTTCCAGCTTGACCAGACCGAGCGCCGTTTCGGCATCAAAGCAGGGTCAGAATGAAGGACGACGTGATTGTCCGTATATCGAAATGCACCAAGAAGTTTTCTCTCTGAGAAATCGGCGTCCGACAGCAGGGTCAGGGCCTGATCAGCATGAGTTGCGATAACTACCGCGTCGTGCTTGAAGGTGAAACCCCGTTCATCGGTAACCATAACACCGGTTGGCGACCGTTTAATACTTGCGACGGCATGATTGAGTTTAACCCGATCCGAAAACGCAGATGTCAATTTTTTGACATACTGCCGGCTTCCGCCGGTCACCGTCCGCCAGGGAAACTGTCCCTTAAACTGTAGGAGATTATGAGAATATAGGAACTTCAAGTACGTGCACGCAGGCTGCTGACGCATTTCCGCCGGTTTGGTTGACCAAATTGCCGCCCCCATCGGCAGGATAAATCGGTCAACGAAATCAGGTCCGTACCCATTTTGATCGATGAAGTCTCCCAGGGTCAGATCGGGAGCGACCCTCTCCGAGGCGACAAAATCTCGGGCATCAGCAAAAAACTTCCGAATGTCAGATACCATCTTCCAGTACCGCGGGCGGATCAGATTTTGCCGTTGGCCGATCACGGCGTTTAGGGTGCCGCTGCCATACTCAAATGTGCCATGATCCAAGGAGACGCCGAAGGACATATCCGTCGGTTCGGTCGATACATTCAGATGATCGAACAGCGCGACCAGGTTCGGATAGTTTACTTCGTTGTAGACAATGAACCCTGTGTCCACCGCCGTTGTCCCATCACCCGTAGGAGCGTCCACGGTATTTGAATGGCCACCGATCCAGCCTTCCTTCTCGTATACCGAGACTTGATGGGTTTTACCAAGCAGCCAGGCTGCCGACATACCGGCGATTCCTGAACCCACGACAGCAATATCTAGTGGCCGGTTGGCCTTGGGGGAGATGTAATTCATATCGATATTTTGCCGGGCGTGCGGCGGTCCATTTGTGAATGTGTTGCTCTTTGATACGTTGGATTCTTTCAAACGGATCAAAATAGTATATATGTGATCCAAATATTTTGTTCCCACGTAACAATTGTATGAACAGTGTTGCTGCCGTTAAAAACTCGACCACCTCTTTCCCGGTACCGGATGCCAAGCCGCCACGCTCAGGCGAGTTGCCGGAACCAGAACACCGGGTCGTTTGGATGAGCCGACCTTCGGATGAAAACTCTGCGGCTGTCCACGCCGCGTGGATCGATCTGGTTGCCCGCGAGAAGGACAAGACCGCGTTCGCAAATCTTTTTGCATGGTACGCTCCGAGGATGAAATCAGTCATGTTGCGGCAAGGCGCAGAGCACATGCTGGCGGACGAGCTGGTGCAAGAGGCCATGCTCGCGGTTTGGCGTAAAAGTCACCTGTTTGACCCGGACAAATCGACCCCGTCCACATGGATTTTTACGATCGCCAGGAATTTGCGCATTGATAGGTTTCGCAAGGAAAACCGGCCCGAGCTTGATCCTCACGACCCGATGCTGTCGCCGGCGTCCGAGAAGCCGGCGGACGAGGCGGTCGAAGAGAAGGATCGCCAACGGCTCGTTCAGGATTGCCTGGCAACCTTACCAAGTGAGCAGCGGGAGGTAATCTCCTTGTCATTCATGGAAGGCCTGGCCCATTCGGAAATTGCTGAACGCCTTGATCTGCCGCTGGGTACGGTGAAATCCAGGCTCCGTTTATCATTCGAAAAACTAAGACCCATGTTGAGGACACTTAAATGATTTCTCATCATCCTTCCGGAGACTTGCTCCTAAGTTATAGCGCCGGTTCGTTGGGCGAAAGCTGGAGTCTGGCCGTTGCAACCCACTTAGCGTTTTGTCCGTCTTGCCGCGAAGAGGCTGCCACTGCGGATGAGTTGGGTGGCGCCCTCCTGCAGACGGAAGGAGCGTCTGATGTCCCCGCAAGCGTGTTTGACGATCTGCTCTCGAAGCTCGACCAGCACTCGGATACGGATGATTTATTGGTCGCAGACCAGCCCCTGACCCGAGCGGAAGTGCCATCGCCTCTGCGAAATTATGTCGGTGACACGTTGCGTGGAATCCCTTGGTCGACTCTCGGCGGGGGGGCTTTTCAATGCCTAATTGATACCGGTGACAGTGGTCAGGCGAGACTGCTGAAAATCCCGGCGGGTTGCGCCGTGCCGGAACATGGGCATGGTGGCCGTGAATTGACGCTCGTGTTATCCGGCAGCTTTAGTGATCAGACCGGGACGTTCGGGCCCGGTGATTTGGAAGATGCGGACGAAGCGCTCACGCATCAGCCGCTCGCGGGCCGCGAAGCCGCCTGTATATGCTTGGCTGTAACAGACGCTCCATTGCAGTTTAAAAGTTGGTTGCCACGGCTGCTCCAGCCGTTGTTCAAAATATAGTTAGGTCAAGAGAAAAAATTTTAAAACAAATCTGATCCAAGTGGGCCGTGCCGCCGTATAAAGTTTTGCCTAAACGACGACTACCCTGTTAAAACTCGTGTAAGCCCTGGCTCCCCCGGCCAGGGCTTATTTTTTAAAAACTCTACGTTGTCCAGCCCCCTTGTCATGTACCACCCGTCTGTAGAGTTTCCGGCACTGGCGG
>CAZSXT010000067.1:0-222 GCA_964611435.1 uncultured Rhodospirillaceae bacterium
ACGAGCAAGAAGCGCAAGCCGGGCGCAGAGGATGACGAGGCCGAGTCGGACACGGAGGACGGCAAGACGAGCAAGAAGCGCAAAATCCAAACGCACAAGACACGACGAGGCGGGTGGTGAACTAGATAGTGTAGATTATGAACATTTTGTGGATAATTATTGCAATAAAAGAGGGCATGTTTTTGATTTGATCCAATGGGGAGAATTGGATGAGTATAAGTA
>CAZSXT010000067.1:322-4308 GCA_964611435.1 uncultured Rhodospirillaceae bacterium
TGTGTAAGGGTCAAGAGGGTGTTTTTGATTTGAACCAATGGGGCGAATTGGATGAGTATAAGTATGTGTAAGGGTCAAGAGGGTGTTTTTGATTTGAACCAATGGGGCGAATTGGATGAAAGAGTATATGTATGTAAATTAAATCAATTTTGTTTATATTTAGATGGAGCTTCTTGACGCGCCCGCGGAAGATTTACCCGACCCCCGCGCCAGACTTCTGTTTACCATACAAGACACTCTCAGCATTGCAAATCCACGGTCTGTGGCGCGGTTGTTTACGCTGGAGAGGATAAATGGCGCCGGCGTGAAAATAATTGATATTGCTGTGTATATTGAAAACATGTTAGAACTGATGCAAACTGGAGTGGAGCTAGCATCTATGCCAGCACTGTTAAACTCCGACAGTTTACTGAGCGGCATCTTAACACTGCATGTTCGGATATCAGAAAAAGAACCCACCAAATGCATGGCCATCGACAGCTTAAACTATGTCCAGATCGATTTACAGGATGTATAATTATTCCGACTGCCGAACCGGTCAGTTGGACAATCGCGAGGAAATTAGGCAATGGGATTTATGACTGACAGGAGGAATGAAGAGGCATTTACTTGACTTTTTTTCATTTTTATACAGAACAATGTCGTCGGAACTTTTGACCGCTGACGAGGCCCGCGAAATGACAACGAAGGCTAAAGAGCTTTTGAAGGAGACCGAGATGAAGACAATCATCAAGCTTATCACGGAGGCCGTGTTTGAAGGAAAAACTCGAATTGGGTTGGATTTCGACCCTTCACGCGAGACGGTGTCACAATTGATTGATAACGGATACAAGGTTTCGGGCCTTGATCATTACATGACTAATACTCGTGTGATTATTGATTGGAATGAAGTTGAGCACAAATAACCTAATTTGATCTTTTTTTAAAACACACAGACAAGAAATGCGCCCTCAAGATCTTTCAACCATCAACGAAGAGCCATCCGGATTCTCTGGATTTCGACAACGATTGGTTGCAATAGCGCAGGACAAACTTAACGGATACCATAAGATCCAGCAGGGAAATGAAACATTCTACCTTCACATTTAACACGATAGTGGATTCCTGTTCCGTGTAAACAAAAACATTGGAATGGGGGTAATATACACATTGAGAGATGGTGTATTGTCCCCGCCTTCTGTTCTTATCGGATACAACGAGTATAACATTGAAGACCTGTCACCAGTGACAGAAGAAGAAGTTTTGAGTGCGTGGGGCTTGTAGGATTGAAAAAAGATCAATAAGAGACTAATTTTATATTTTGTCAATACACACAGAAATCATGTCCACCGAATGCAACGGCGAAGGGCAAACATAACGGTTTCCATAAGATCCAGTAGGGGTAAATAAAGAACACACTCTTTTCCAACATATCAAGATGCAAAAGGCCACCCTCGCCCTTGCTCTATCCGCGTTGTTCTGTGTGCACGTTAGCGTTACTGCGAATGAACTAAGCGAAACAGAATATGACTACTTGGGTCATTTGTCCTGTGTCTGTGCAAATTTCGAGGAACTGTCCCGCAAAATGGACGAGATTACACAGCTGATTTCCCAGTTGCGTGGATTTATACCAGACCAGTCAATAACCAAATATAATATAAAATACGGAGACGACTACTTCTTTTTTAATTTCAAATCAATGGCCAATCTGGCAACATCGTGTGGGCTGCACATTTGCTCCTTCAAAACCTTGGCCCGGGTAATGTCCATCCCCATGGCCGCTGTGCATGCAACTATTTTATCCCCGTGCATTCTCGAGTAGAAGCAGTACCCGTTTTCAATCATCTCATAGCACGTTTTGGATGTCCACTCGCGCCGAAGTCGCAGGATTGCCGCAACGGACCGCTTACGCTCTTGAAACTTCTCCCGCGCATCTCGCACTATGCTCTTTTCCTCGTTCAGCGTCTTTGACTCTCTAGCCGTCAGAGGCAGCCCGTTGGCGCGCCGCCGTTTCATTTTTGCAATGCCCAAGATCACGCAATCAAGCTCGCGCGCTGCGTAGTGTTCAAAATAGCGCTCAATGTCATGGGCCGAAAAGCCCACCGAACGCAAAAACAAAATCTGCATGATAAATAATTGCGCGTGTTTACCAATTGTGTCTTTTCTCTCGTGCACGCATGTGAATATATCTTACAACTCACCCAGATGTAGCGGCGATTGTCGTTTGTCAGCCAGCCCTGGCTTTCCAGCTTTCGGCTGAACGAGATGTGGCACAGAGGGATGCATCGCTGGGAGATGGCGGACGGGATGCTCAGATGAGTGATGTCGGTGTAGTCAAGCAACACGCCAGACGCAACACCAATGTCAGACAAACAGAGTTTCCCCACCAAGAGCCGGTCCAGATGCAAACCCTTCCAGAAGGAAACTACTTTTGGCGACGTCATGTATGATATAAACCTCGCCTTAAATCGCTGGATACAGGCGAGACGAAAGTGCATAGTCTGCATTTCGCGCATCTCTCTTATGTGCTCCTCGATAGACTGAGACTTTTTGTTTTCGCCGTAGTCTAGATCCAAACTGGCGACGTAAAAATACGAGCCGCTGCGCGTGTCGTGAAGATAATAAATGCTATCCAGCGCCACAAGGCCTTGTTTCAAGTGTACGAGCCGATTCTTGAGAAGAAACCCACAATGTTCAAATGGCAGCCCGTCTTTATACGTCTGCTTTATGTGATCTGCGTCCATGTCCATTAAATACTCCAGGGGATCAAATATGCCACGCACAAACAAGTCGGCCTCCAGTGCAGCCAATGTCTTGATATATGGCAACACACTCGCCTCCTCGTATGGAAAAGTGGCCATAAAACACAGAAGCAATTCATGAAACCCAGGCACAAAGACATCTGTCGCACTTGACCCAGCAACAGCGCTGTTGGTTTTTGCGCTCCGCTTGGCTTTGATACCCTGTTCAAACTCGACTGGGCTCTCCCGGCGCAACACATCCCAGCGCTTGCGTCCTCGAGTGTGTATGGCCTCCATGCTCAGCTCCGAGCAATCTGGCAGCACTGAAAACGGCTCGACGATCCCTGTAGGAGAAAATGACGTTTACTATATGCGGATGTTTTTACACATGTAAAGTACACACACCAACCTTTGGTACTGTTGGCCTTGAGCACACACACAATCTCGCCCCGGCCGAGAATGCGGTTCTCGGAAATTGGCGTCGTCGGGCTGTTAGGTGTAGAGGACTCGGGGGTTGGTGTGAAGCGCCACGAGCACACTCTCTTGTTGGCCTCGCACTTCAAATGGCGCTGTATGAACAAACCCTTTTCGTTCATCGGGCGGGGGGTCATTGATTTGGACGATTTGTGGCCATGCTTTGAAACTGAAAATGACTCGTCTCCGGGAAAACACTCCACCGCAACGGCCGTCTTTTCGCACATCAGCGGCACCCAGCCTCTGGTAACGCTGTTTTGCTCGATTGTGACCAGCTCGATGCACACACCCCGTTTTGCGGAGCGGGGTTTAAGCTTGATGACGCGTGTTTTTGGTGGAACAACAACAGTTCGCTCGAGAAACCTCATCTTTATGTATCTTTTATTATCTTTTATTCTTTTACATTTTCGAATCGCCCTGTTTCGTTTTTGCCTTTCGTTTGGTTTTCTGTTGTCTTGATATCGGAGTCTTCCATAACATATAAAATCCGACAACAAAAAACACAATACCCAGGGCAGACAAAATAATGGTCTGTGATTCCGGCATCTGTGGAAATATAAACAAAAACAAAAATAATATTCTTTCAA
The DNA here is from genome assembly GCA_964611435.1 of uncultured Rhodospirillaceae bacterium. GTDB lineage: Bacteria > Pseudomonadota > Alphaproteobacteria > Rhodospirillales > UBA2165 > JAYPHU01. The sequence goes on from CAZSXT010000067.1 coordinate 4,104, forward strand.
TTGATTGTGAGAATCCCATCGTCATCGCTATCATCGGTTGTTGATGGTGGATTTTCGTATTTTTGTGTTTCTTTTACTTTTAGTTTGTTAGTCCAGATAACATGATATAAAAAATACACCACAGACCCAATAAGAACGGCGCCCGCAAAACAAACAAAAATAATTGTATTTGTATCAAGCATTGTCTGTGTTTGAATTGTTTTTT
>CAZSXT010000067.1:4408-9415 GCA_964611435.1 uncultured Rhodospirillaceae bacterium
TTCCGATTCTCTGTCGCGCGACTATTCCATTTCAATGGTTTGGGGACCGAGGCCCGTGCAACGAGGATTTGAAGACGTGCGTGATATATCCACTAAACCGAAAGCCATATCTGTCGCTATATCTTACGGAGCAGGCACCTGTTGTCAATGACGGATGGACAGTTTTGATAGCCCCCTTCAATCTATCGTGTTCCGGCGAGGCGTGTTTCGAAGTTAAGAGCGGCACCCCGCCCGGCGTAGATACATTCCTCTGGAAAACCACGTGCGTGACCGTGCCGTTTAATAACATTACCATCAAGTCTGCCTACAGCGACCACCCTGTGCATTTTATTAGTGACGAGGAAACTGCCATAAACACGCTCCCCGGCAGCCCCAAATGCGCACTTTTCTTGTTCACTGGACACGGCGCCACGCTGGAGAATATAAACATGAACATAAGTACAACTTGCGTGGAAGCCATCAACACAAAGGCGGCCGAAATTGCCGTTGATGATTTGAGCGCATTTGTATTTAAATCATATGACGCATCAAACACGGAGATATCCGGCGTAGAAATTATCGGGGCCAAGGCCATGGCTGCGTTTCTGCCGACGGAGCCCGGGTATGGGCGCAGCATCAACATGGATGAAATTTCAATCGACTCGGTGACACTCACGGATCCGATCACGGTTGACTGGGGGGGAGCGGGCGTGGCCGTGTCGATGAGCCAGGGAAAGGGCAGTGTGACCATCGACACGGCCGGGTATGAAGTTGTGTCAGACACTGCCGCGGCGCTCACTCTGACGGGCGCACACACCCTGAGGAATATATCAGGCTACATTTCCATACAATACGACAACGTCCAGCCAATCACATATATAATCAAGCGCAATCACGCAAAGGAGAGTCTGGTCCAGGGTCTAATTGCCATGCTTGTCATTTTTTCGATTCTTCTTATCCTCGTGCTTGCCATGCAGCTATACCTGTGCCTGACAAAACGAGTGCGCAATTATAGTGACGTCCCCGGCGGCGGGACAAAGGTGTTTGACAATGCAAAGAAAAAGTTAACCGACTTGCAAAATACGAGGGCAAAGAAGACTATGAACCACTAGCATCACAACTCTGAAATGATTATTCTTTTATACTCAAATTCATACATCGTGTCATTCCGTGCATGTCTATAATACACGGATAACCCACAAACGGATTTCGTCGAGTGCAGCAGATCATCACCGTTCCAACGTCCATCTGCGGGTAACTTTTGCTTCTTATAGAAACCCGGCGCACGTGGTAAACTCTAAACACGGCGGGGTCGAGCGCAGCCGCCGGGGGCAGACTGTTGAACTGACGCAGAGTCATGACATTATACCGCTCAAAGTGAGACCTTACATCATCTGAGGTTACCAGAAGCCAAGGCGCATCAGACGTATGCGTTTCACTCATCTATGAGATTCGAATGTTTTGGAATAACATCATCGCTTGTCTGATCTAGTTATGAAAATTTCACCAATTGTAGTCTCCGCGCCACAGCTCCATTGTCACCCCTGAAAGAGGATACAATACGTAGATTAGACGAGTTTTCCTGTGCCGCCGCCAAATGAGCAATTGCGACTAGAAGGAACATAAACATCTATGGATGAAAACAAGTTTAATTACCAATTCATTTATTAATACCTACCACAATTGGGGCAAAATCAAAATACTCGTTTCGTAATAGCATCATATTTCCCTCTTCATCGCGCACATTGCTCTGCCCCTCAATTGTGACAAACAGAGTCGACGGCCCGCAAAGATCATAATCATAATCCACTATAATTGTATCACGTTCTTCGAAACTCAGAGACATGGCCACTAACTCAACCATTTCGCAATTCTGAGAATATATAAACCAACCATCGTGCCCAAAAATTCCAATATTTTTGTTAAACTTGACAAATACAGTGCTCCCATAAGATACACCCGCAAGTATGATCATTGGTTGATTAGATGATGGCTCAGCAGAATTTTCCTGTCCCACTGCCAAATGCGCAAATACGATCAAAAGGAAAAGAAGCATCTAGATTTGTTTTTGTAAAAAAGACGCTCAATAATAAAATATAAATAAAATAATTTCTATTCATAGACAGGGACAGAAGTAACCTCGTAAACCCCATTCCCAGTCCCCAAATCCATCATGTGTCCGTCTCCACCGCGAATACCTTTCTGTCCATCCTCTGCGACATTACGGACCGGAGAATAGCAAAGCGCATATGCAAGTGCAATCTGCGGTTGTTTATATAAAAATGTTTATGCAAATTTCACCAATCGTAAACCCCGCATCATGTGCTTTTTTACACACGTGTCGCACCGCAGCCCGATAATCTTGTGGCCACTGCAAAACTGCTGTCGTCCACTGTCCCTGCAAAAACACACACACACGTGTTCGTCGGCGACAGGTTCTTCGCACATGGGAAAGATGCACGTTACAAAACGCTTTGTGGCAATGTTTTTCTCAAACACGGAAAATGTCCACGCGTGCTCCCTCAAAAAATTGGCGTCGTGCTTGCTGCCCAACAGGCTTCGATGGTATGTGTTGATAATACCCATGCCAAATGAAAATATAACACGCGCGCGCGACCAGTCGCTCTGTAGTCCATGCCAGTTCAGCTTTCCTTCGTCTAGAGGCATGTGCTGGACGAAATGGCGGATCCGTCTATTCAGCCACGATGCCCGGACTCGATCAGACGGGCAGAGAAAGCTTAACACGATTTGCCAAATATGCAACGGAAGAGAAAAAATTGGACCCTGAGTCTCTTTCTTGTAACAGTAATACCGCAATAGACTTTCTTGCATCCTGTTTTTTTGTATGTAAGAAAAAAAATATTTATATGTTCGTTCTATCTTCCGTGTTATTTAGCATGGGTCTGTCTTGCTCATCTTCATCCGGAATCTTTTCAAACTTAAACGCAGGTTGCATTTTATCTTGTTCTTTGGCGCTCCTATAGCGGTCCTTGGCCTTTAGAATAGTCGGAAAGGACGCAACCATTGTATAGATTGTTAGAAACAGCATGATAGTAGACAGCTTGTATGTCATGTCGCCAGATTCACTACTATAAACAGACGCGGTCTTCAGATACGTTGTGTCGATGACGTGCATGTCACTTGAGCCTTTGCACAAAACAATCACAGCAGAGAACATCACCACCGCCACAACGGTTATCATGACATTCGACAAAAACACATTGCAAATCAGACTGCTGCGTATGCAAAAACAAGAATAGTACAGACACACAAACTGGACAGTGAAGAATATGAAAAACAGCAGAGACGTTATAATCATGTTTTCCATCGCAAACGGCCCAGAGTCGATTATTCCGATTATATTATTCTGTGCATCTACACACCGATAATATCTGTTTTTGGTGGTTTGCGTGTTTATTTGCCGATGTTTGTTTGTTTTCTGTGTTACAAAACCTACTCTGTGGAATTGACAACTAGCGTCTTTTTGCACTCGCCATCATACAGCGGCGGCAGGAGATTTTGGTAAAAATGACTGACCATGATGGCCATTGGTATAACCAAGCTGCCGATGCCAATCACAGTTCCAATCAAAAACACACTCAGTTTGGTCCTTGCATAGACCCAGTCCTCAATCCTATTTGGCAACGAAGCAAGCCATGTCGCGGATGAAACAAAACAGTCCACCGTGCACATTTTCTATACTGGAAATAAAAAAAAACATTTATTTTAAATTTGCCTCAGTTCAAGCAGGGAGCCAACCACGCTGGGTTTGTCTGGCAAAAACGAGGAGCGTATTTCAGCCGTGCTTATTTTAGCAAGACACCAACAATCATATGCCAGACACAGAAACATCAATATAACATCTTCTTCTTTGACGCACTTTGGCGTTTCGGCCTTGTGGTTGGATTTTTCTTTCGTCTCCAAACAAACTATCTTTATCGTCCCAGGGCTTGGATCCGTAGCCTCTTCTAGATGCGCAATGTTTCTGCCCAAAATTTCGAGCAGCTTGGAAAATAGCGCCTTTGTTTTCACCTCCACCAATTTGCACGCCCACGATTCTAGCATACGGCAGACACCTTCAAACGTGTGTTTTTGCATCATCTTGGTATAGGAATGGACCACAAATTCAGTAACGCGAGTATGTCCGATAGAGGAGCAGACAGACGCCAGCCGAAAAGGCCACATGTCACGGCCAAACGCTCGGCGCATAAACCCCCGACTAGATGCCACCCCCGATAACCTGCCTGAAATCATCAGTGTCGTGTTTGTCTTTGAATACAGCTCACACACCAATACAAAAACATCCTCCAATTCTTGTGTGTGTACGTTTGCTGGAAGCAAGGAACGCTCAGACTCTTCGACTCCAACGGCCAGCATCCCGGTTCCCAGTACAACACCGCTGGCAGTCTTATTCAGTGGAATGTCGTGACTGTAATAACCAATCCGCTCTAACCGCTGATAATACTGGACAATAATGTTTGCAATGTCTTGTGCCGAGTAGCTTGTAATTATATTGGAGGCTAGTATTTTCTTCCATGAATCTCCCATCTTTGTTTTATAAAACAGATGAATCCAATATGCGCACACTGCCAACAGAGGATTTTTGAAAAATACAACCCACTCTCCCAAACCCAGCCGAAAATAATCATATGTGATAAATGCACACGGAGGTGCACCAATGGGTCGCGCACCGATATAAAACTGCGCAATGTCAGAAAATGCGCCGAGCTAAACAGTTGCATCGAATCGACACTCACATGCTCAGACACAAATATAAACTGGTTCTTTTCATCAGCTCTTCTGGTTGTTCTACTTGTCATCGTGAGCATAATATTTCGATCCGCTGTTCTATTTTTTCTTAGTGCAATTTGTTTTATGAGTATTGGTATTTACAGTTTTTTAAACTCGAAAAACAGTAAAAAAAATAAAAATTGAAAAAAATTTTTTTTTGCATGCGAAAAATTTCCAAACCACAAAAAAAACAAAAATTTTTGGCGGGAAAAATTTCGACTTTTTTGGATTTTGTAA
>CAZSXT010000068.1:0-8094 GCA_964611435.1 uncultured Rhodospirillaceae bacterium
AACTCCTGATCCGTTAGGCCGGTCATGCCCTTGTGCTTGCGTAGCTTTTTGAGGTTGCCGGACTTGGCGAGAGCGACACCTCGCTTAACAGCAGAGTTACCTAGCGCCTCCTGCGTCATGCGGTGTGAGCCACTGGTTCCCGTGTACTTGTACAATCCCTGCGATGCCCAGCCGATCCATTTGCTAAGCTGGCTTTCTCCTGCGTTCATCAGCTCGCCAGCAAACTGATCGTCTGACACACCAAGCTGATTAGCTGACAGCCACTTCTGATCTTTCTGGCCCAGCTTTGGCATCAGCCCAGACTTAACCAGACCTGGCAATGTCTGCGCCCACGCCTTCACGCCATTCTGATAAATGGGAGCGGTGACAGTTTCAGCGAGGTTTAGTATTGCGTTGATAGGGTTGGCAAGTAGCGCAGTTGAAGCGGTCTTTCTGACCATTGCACCTACCGCATCACCACCAGTGCGGGAGTTAATGAACACCGATGACATTAGGTTGTCCATGTTCTCAGAGATTGCGGCGGCTTCTGCCCTTGTCCCGCCAGTGGCAAGCACCTCATCCTTCACAGACTTCTTGATGCTCTCCATTACATAGCCAAGACGAGACTGAGATTTGTCTTTCTTGACTATTTCATAGAACCCTTCGCCAATCGGATTGCCGTTAACATCAACAAGCGGGCCATCTAGTTTGTTTCCAAACGTAACACCTGCCTGCTCAAATCTATCCATCGCGCTAATAGCGTCAGTAATGTCATTGCGGAACTCCCTCAGCGCCTCAGATGGCGGCTTGAGGTTGTCAAGGTTGCCCACCTCGGTGCCGTCTTCTCGCTGATAGCCAGTAGCCTGCTTACCATTGCCCTTGGTAGCGCGAGGCGCGTAAAGCTCTTCACCGATTGGCCCTTTACCCCAATCAGAGAAGCGAGTATTGCCAAGCTCAATGGCGTCTTCCAGCTCTGCTTTGTACAGGTCGATAGCGTTTACATCAGCCTCATCGCGGGCCATACGGTAAACGTCATCCCACTCCACCGCTCGCTTCTCTGTCAGGCCAAGCAAGCCCCGAGCATTGCCAACCGGAATCTTGCCAAGGTTTGCAATAGCGAGCTTGATACCCCGATTATCTTCCAGCAACTTGTAGACAGCTTCATTGTCTTTGTACAGGCGGTCAGTGTGGGCGCGGGATGTTCGCATCGCGACATCTGCATCCTCAATCAACCGCGTGGGCCTTTCCCCTACATACGAATACCCCCAGTTGCGAGCGTTTAAACTGACAGCCTTGGTTGTATCTGCAAATTTATTTGTGCCTAGCGTGTTGTCTATTTCGACATCATCATAAGATTCGTACTTACGCTCACGCGCACTTGAGCTAACATCCTTCACACCAGACTTGCGAGTGACAGCGCCCTTAACCTTGTAGCCTTTATCACCGCCAATGGCCTGACCAACACCAACAGTCTCGCTTTCGGCCTTCTTGATTGCCTCTAGCTCATCAGCCCCTTTCGTCAGGTAACGACCCACGCCAAAGCCAAGAGCGCCACCAAAGGCCGCACCCATTGCCGCAGTATCTTTCCTCTCCTCATCCCTGCCAGAAGCGTAGCCATAGGCCGCACCCTCTGCTGAGGTTGCCATACCCATCTTCACAGCCCTGCTCATGCGTGAGCCTGTCTGAGCCACCTTCACCGCAGTAGCGCCAGGGATTAAGAGGGACGCCCCAATGCCAGCACCAGTAATCAGCTTGGATGCAGTGGGGTTGTTGCGCTCAAAGTAATCAAGGTCGCGGCGGGATTGGTCTATACCCTCGTTGACCGTTGCCGCATCGCCAGAGAGCTTTCGTATAAGACCATCAAGCTCATCACCGACACCAAGACCAGATTCAAGCAAGTCAACAAAGCCAGAGCGAATGCCGCTGTAGCCTTCGGTCTTAGGGCTTCTTCGGCTACCGCCATTCCTTGACGAAAATGTCCCCACGTTATCTTCCTAGCCTTCTGTAGCCTGGATAAATGTAATCCTCTGAAACTGGTTGCTGGCGCAACGGCTGACCAGGATATGGGTATTCTCCCGAGGGTACTTGCGACTCACGCGCGTCTCTTAGCTTAGAGTCTTGAGTACCCAGCGGCCCAAGGGACGGGCTGAGTTTGGCCCGCTGTCGATCTACGATTGACGGGCCTTCGGGCCGTGGCTGTGTAGCCATTGTCTGAGAGCGCCTTTGCAGGAAGCCTTGGTAGCGCGCGTCAATAGTTTCTACCGCCCTATCCAGCCACCGGAAACCTGGCTCCCGCCGATATGGGTTAGCCGCAACCTCTGCGGGAGAGGCAGTCTGCGCGTCCTGATTTTCTAAGTCAGCCCACATATCATTGTATATCTGTTCGGCGTTATCAGCGTACTGCTTGGGTAGCTCTTTCTTCAGGAAGCTCACAACGTCTTCCTTTCTGTACCCTTGAGAAACCAAATCATAAGTGGCCCTCATAACAGCAAGATCGTGATCTTCACCGTAGTCACCATTCTTTAACTTCTCATCTAAAAGTTTTTTATCACCAGCATCTAGCTCTTGCGGGGCTTCCATCCCTGCGGCTATCGCAGTTCTATAGCGATAATCATTAAGCTGATCCTCCAATTCGATTTGCGCTTCTGCTATCTCATCTTCACTTGGATTTGTGCCATGCCTTAGCTCAGCAAGCTCAACAGCATCTGCAAGGCTAACTTGAGTTTGCATTGCTTTTTCGTGAGCAACTACTGCCCTCTCTGTGCGCTGTCGCTCAACACCAGCCTGCGCCGCAAGCTCGTTGTTAAGCATTTGATCTATCTGGGTTCTGGCTTTTTCGTATGCGGAGATGGCGCTGTCTTTGTACTCTGACCCACCAGCAATGGCGTTAGATGCCCCAGCCAGAAGATTCCTGGCGCGCTTCTTCTGTCCATCTGTCAGCGTAGACTCCTCAATCTCCTGCAAGTCCCGCTCAATTCGGCTGGGCAATTGCTCAACCCTGAATGACTTATCTCTAACCTCGGCCAGCCTCTCAGCCTGCTCAAGCATCTGACCCTTAATGCCAACAATCTGCGGAGCAAACTGAGGGTACTTATCCTCAATCGCCTCAAGTTCGTCTACGTTCGTGCCTGCCGCTGACATCTCAGCAATGATTGCAGGAGATTGCGCCTTCCACATGGCGTCCATCTTCTTGTTGTTCAGCTCCATGAGCTTGAGCTTGTTACCTTCGTAAGCCTCCTCGACTCCTGGCTGGTCAAGAAGTCGTGACCTTGCCGCCTCAAAGTTTGCTTTCTTAACGGCATAATCTGGATCGCCTGGATTCAGCGCGGCAATGTTCTGATCCATCTTGGCTACCCCCTGAGCAATAGCCTGAACATTCTTTGCCTCAAAGTCGGGACGCCGTGACTGAAGAGCGGATATCTCTCTTTGTATTGCTTCAACTGCCCTTGGATTCTTCTGAATTTCTGGGTCAGAAAGCCTTTTGTTTAGTACGGCAATTGTGGCATCAGCGCCACCAAGGTCGCCTTCAGCACCAAGACTCTGACCAACTGAGCTGGTCTGAGTCGCCTCAGCCATAGTCTTACCAAGAGCCGCGTCCTTTGCCTCCTGCACCTCCTTCTCTTTTTGGCGATAGCCAAGCACCATGTATTGCTTAGCTTCCTCATCATAGCCATTGCGCCTAGCCCAATCTGCATAACTAAGCAGGCTAGCAGAGTCATCCATGTCAGCTTTAGGAGCCATTGTCCTGCGGAGCGTGTCAATGTACTGATTCCCCGGCCCACCCATCTCACCAATGGTGTTGCCAATGCTAGTCAGCATCCCAGATAAGTTACTTGCTTGTGATCGCCCAACCATTAGTTATTCTCCGAAAAGAGTTCCAAACAATCCGCCCAGCGAACCAAGCATCCCGCCAATACCTGACTGACTGCCCTCGGCATTAGAGCTACCACCAAGGTTATCTAGGATTGAGTCATACAGGTTGCCCATCAACTCACTAGACACCTTCTGAGCGTTGACGTTGGCGTTAGTGCCACCCAACAACATCTGAGCCAGATAGTCCTGACCAGTAAGCTGACCCTGCTGAGCCATTGCCCCTGTGCCTTGACCCATACCCAAAAGCTCCATCTGCATTTGCATTGGCAGATAAGACAGCTTCTGGCGATCCATGCCAAGCTGAGCCTGAAGCTGACCAAGCTGACCCATCATCCCCATCCTGTCATTCGCATTGGCATTGGCCGCATTACCTAGCTGACCAAACTGAGCGGCGCTATTAGCCAGCGCATTCTCTCTGTCAGCCATATTGCTGTACTTCTGATTGCCTATCTGCGCCTGCTGACCAGAAGCATTAAGCAAGTTAGTCATCTGGTTACTCATGTTGGCATAGTTCTGATTACCCAACTGTCCATACTGACTAGCCATTTGACCAAACATAGACCGCTCAGAGTCGGCCTGTTGCATAGCATTTAAAGCGGCTTGGTTACTGGCTTCAGCCCTGGCTTTAGCCATCGCCGCATCCTCAGCAGTACCGCCATAAGCACTACCCCTGATTCCACCTCGGCCCATTGCATATTCTTGAGCCTGCTGTGCCGCCTGTTGACGATCAAGCTCTGGATTCTGAATAGCCATAAGCTGGTCAAATATCTCTGACTGCCTCTGAGACGGATCAGCCATTGAGCGAGCGGCGGCATCCTGCGCTGTCTGACCAGCCCATCCTTGATCGGGCGACATCCCCAAAGACTGTTGCCAAAGATGACCCGCCCTGTTGCCATAAACACCAGCATTAGGATCAACACGACGAGAGTTCATTAGCTGACCTTGCCCTTGATGATTCCAGTCTGTGTTTGTCTGACCGCCCGTCTGATTGAACGCGTTTGAAATATTTTTTAAGCCATTGCCTGTCGCCGTGTTCCCGGTTTGCCACATTCCCATGTCGCGACCAATACCGAGATTGATAGAGCCGTCAGGACTTACGGTAGTGTCAATTGCGTTTTCGCCTGTGCCAGACGTAACACCGTATCCCTGAAACTGTGAGCCGGTATTTAATTCTTGACCCATGTTCTCAAGGTGCTGTTGAACGGCATAGCCCATGTCACGCACGTCACTAGCATTGTCTAAAGCGCCAGCAATACTGCCTAGCCCGGCAAGACCACCAGCGTGATCGCTAAGCCACCCGCCAAAACCCGTAAGGAAATCTCCAAAGCTGTTGGTCGGCGTTTCTGCCGGCTCCACTCCATTCCAAGCCTTGCTATCTGCAACCTTTGGACCAGCAGTTGCGTACATTAAATTAGGGTCTTGCGGCATCGGCGTTGACGTAGTTGGCTTCATAAGCGTCGGCATGCCTTGTCCAACTAAAGCAGGGTTCATCATTCTCATGCGGCTATCCTCCCGATAGCATAATTCACAGCTATTTCATGCAATGCAAAAAAGTCACCGTTTACTTCTATCTCTAATCCAACTCTCATGTGCGTACCAGCACCTCTAGTGTTGACCTTGTATCTAAAGTAAAGCCCCTCTCCAAGGCCGTAACGCCCCACGCTGTATCTGTCTACATTCCACTTAGATCCGCCCTTAACGCGAATGTTAAACTCCTCGCTGAAGTCCATGAACTGACCATATCCATAAGTGGAAACGCCCACGGCAGGAATGCTGTTTGCGTAAACAATGTAATAAAACGACTTAGGAATAACGTTCTGCATAGAGGACTGGGTTAGATTTAAGGCCGTGCTTTCATAGCGCATCACATAAGGGTCTTCCTCTAAATAACCCTTGTAACGCAACAAGCCTCTATCCTGCTTTCCACCCAGAAAAGTTACACAGTCATCAACCGCCGCCGCAGACTTCATGCAGTAAAAGAAACATCCTGACCATGTTGTAGCTTTCCAGCCACCAGTAACAGATGGACTGTTAGTCGAGAACACATAGCTCAGCGACTGGCTTTTAAATAAAACAATGACGTTGGCTTTGTCAGGCTGGTATTCAAGCTGAACCCCAGCATCTTCATTCTTTGCAACAGCCATTAGCTCCCGTTCTATTACGTCTCTAAACATCTTACGGACATTAAAAGATGGCTCAGACATCGGGTTTGACTTTTCCTGCACAACCCTGCCCATAGACCTAAGCCCAGAACGATCTACAAAAACAACATCATTACCAGTATTCGTAATGGCATGTTTATCAACTAAGCCAACATTTGGTATCGCGTCCTGAAGATAGATGCCGCCTGAAGAGGCAGGGTCACCACGATTTGCGTTAGCAAAAACAAGAGTAGAGTTATTGCCAAACACAAACAGAAAGCCATTGTGAGCGGCAATGCCAACAATCCTATCAACCTCAACGGGCCAGTACTCCTGAACATTGATGATCCCTGCGTCATTAAAGTTAAACGTAGGATCATTCCCATCTGGAGCCGACCTTCCGTCATACCAGCTAAGCTCATCTAGCAAAGAGCAGTAATGAATCTCCTGGTAATTTTCATCAACGCCTGAAACCCAAAGCCGTCCATAAGCAGAGCAAGCTATATCACCGTCTATCTTACGGTTAGTGATATCGCCATCTGAATAAATTGGGCCTTGATAATTTGGGTTGGCAGTAATGTCCTCCCACTCATCAAGAGGATCTGTTTTCCTAATTACCGGCTTTCCTTTGCAGAAGAAAAAGAGATCATCTTTAAAGTTAACAAAGACCCCATCATCCATTTCAGGCACATCGCTATAAGGCGTTAACTCTAGATCTAAGGCGTTTGTATCAGGGTTATAACGATAAATGTCTCGCTCATCGCCAACTCTAATGACGCACATGGGGTAAGGAACTGCCGCCTCCCTACTGTATTGGCCGTGGTAGTAAACGCCCATCTGCATAATGTCTTGAGTTCCAGACCTCTTCAGAATTGACGGCTTAGCAAATGAGGCAAACGCCTCCCTGCTTTGTATCCGCCCTATCCTGTCAATCACTACATTGTCAGCAACGATTGCAAATCGAGGATCAGAAACAGAAGACCCTAGCTCGGTGTTAAGCCCCTCCAGACCGGGGCTTGGGATAGTGCTTTGCGTTACTTGTTGAGCCATTACACAACCGCCCAAGTATGCTCAGTGGGTGAAAGATTGGCGTCTAAGGCAATAGCGTCAGAAATATATTGCTGAGCCATGCCAAACAATTCCTGTGCAGTCTGGCCTCCAACCTCGCCCCTTTCCCTAGCCGCCAATGCTAGGGCGTAATAAAGGACCGGTTGGCTTGGTATAGATAAAGGCTCGTGATCCTGAGACAGATCAGGCAGCACCCTGTGGCCCAATACCTGAAGGGCATATTCCTTGTTTGGGAATGGATCTAATCGTAAGGAGATATTTCCTTCATCATCAGAGCCGTCAAAAGCATAACGATAAGGGTGGCCTTCCTGCTGTCTTCCGTGCATTAGGGTCTTAAGATCCCATTGATGGATATGAGTGCCATCAATTGAAACTTTAGAAATCCTGCATCCGCCGCTCGTGTTGTCCAATATGTAGCTTGGCTGACCCTGGACGGTTTCAATCTCCCAGAACTCTCGTGTGGCGTTCCATGAGTAGGCCATCTCAACATGACGCTTGGCATCATTCACAAGGCTCTTGACCACGTTTACTACCGGGTCTTCATTAACCATTACAGTAGGAGCCAAGGTCTCTCTCAGCCTTGCCAGTACGCCATTTACCAATTCTAAATATGTCATGTCTGCCTATTTCCTAAACAGTTCATCAAACAGTCTTGCGCCTATAGTCGGCTCAGGCGGAGGCTTGTAATTAAACTTCTTGAACTGATGGCCCTGCAACAACGGACCCCATGTAGGCCGAGTCCTGTCACCAGTGCCGCCTAAACCAGCAAGCATCCCGTTGCCTAAGCCGCTTCCGTCACCATCACCATCTCCGTCACCGTCTCCGTCGCCGTCACCATTCCCTGTGCCAGTACCAGTGCCAGTACCAGATCCATCGCCGGAGCCTTCACCTTCATTTGTTCCTGTTCCGTCAGTAGTGCCGCCGCCAGTGTTATCGCCAGTGCCGGTATCGCCAGTGTTATCGCCAGTGTTGTCTCCGGTGTTATCGCCAGTGCCGGTATCGCCAGTGTTATCGCCAGTGTTGTCTCCGGTGT
>CAZSXT010000069.1:0-7958 GCA_964611435.1 uncultured Rhodospirillaceae bacterium
TACAAAATCCAAAAAAGTCGAAATTTTTCCCGCCAAAAATTTTTGTTTTTTTTTGTTTTTGTGGTTTTTCACTTGCCAAAAAAAAACTTTATTTCTTCCAAACCAACAAAAATTAACAATCAAATTTATAATCAGAGTTTGAAACAAGAATGGCGCGCAAGCCACAGAGCAAGAAAACGATTGGTGTCACACAAAAGATAAAAAACGAATCCGGGCGATATGTGAATTATAAAAAGAAAGGCGCGCGGCCATCACACCGCAGTTATTCGTCGGCGATGAGGCGCAATTCACGAATTAAAAAGTCACAGCGGGGCATGGCTTTTGGTCGAAAGGTCGACACGCTGATCAATGATTATGTCCGCAAGAAGATTACCAAAGGAAGCAGCGAGATGATCAGAGAGGCGAGAGCAGTTATAGACGCGATAGAAAATAGATTAAATCTGACGCCCGTTGATTGTCAGGTTACTGTGCATTGGGAAAAGTGGAATATAAGAGCGGACATTGATGTTGTGTGTAAGAATAGGAACAACAAGGCTCATATTATAGAAGTGAAGACTACGCAAACCCCGTTTAAAGGCGGGATAAACAAATATTTTGGTATGAAACAAAACGAAAAGAAGGAAAATGTATACGAAGATGATGTAAAAAATATGGTGTGTTTTGGGATAGAAACGATGACTACATCTTATAACGAACACCAGCTGCAGTTATTTTCGCAGATTATTGGGTATAAGAAGCTGATGAATCTGGACTACTATCCAGAAGGACATGTAGTGTTGATCCAGCGCGGGTCGGCGAAGGCCAGTGTGTTTAGCTCTGAGACGTGGAGACAAAAACACGGTGTGAAATTATTGTGAGTGTGTTTTTTTACAGATGGACATCAACAAGCGCGCGCTGTACAAGAATGGACTGTTTAAGAGCCCCAAGGGTGATGATGGTGGAATCCACGATCATCTTATAGACTTTGAAACGTCTCTTTCCTACCTGGGAGATGTAAGTAAATCTGACTGCGAAAAGTTCGAGACTATACTTCTGCACTATAGCAACTGTTTCATGGACACGGCGCTGAACAAAACGATGAAATTCCACTCAAAGACAAATGAAAGAAATACGCCGTTATATTTTATACTTTCGTTGTCGTTTTACGCGCAACTAATTGCGTGTCCGCTAGTAGTTGCCTTTAGAAGCTCCAAACAGAAGTCTGGCAGCCACTCGTGGCTTTATAACATACACGTGGACCCAGGCCGGCATGAACATCTTAAAGAGTTTCTAGATATGCCGAAAGAAATCATACAGGAAAAAGGCGATACTCCAAAGGTTTTCGAGGCAAACAAAATCTATATGATGGACAAGACCCGCATTATGTGGCGCAACGACAGTTCAGAAAGCAACATTGCGCGGTTTAAATCTATAGCAGATACACTGCACAAGCGAGGAGATCAGTTCATAAACTATCTGTGTGAAAAAATACAATATCCTTTTGGTGACGATAACAGTAGCAAAGCAGGCGAATTGTTCGAAAAGGCGACAAACATGCAGGGGGACATGAAGATGGAGTGCATCTACAAAGTAGCGAAAGATCTGGGTGTGGCCATACCATCCACAAAATTTACAACGACAACGCAGCGCTTTAAATCTCTGGACGTTGAGTCGCCCCAGCAGTTACAGGAGCACAAAGCGCGCAAGGTCCATCGGTCGGACAGCTTTCAGCCCGTTTTGGCTGGAAATGTATACACGACCGGCAACACCAAGGAACGCAGAACGTCGCGCGTAAACGACGAGACGGACGAGATTGAGTACACCCATTACACGCCGGGGTTTTTTAAGGTCAAGAACATGCTGCATTTTATGCAGCACAAAAACCAGGACAAAATGTCAGTGGACATGCGAAGTCGAACCAGAAATATGATGGATGCGATTGTCGACGCCGTGGCGATCCTCGGTCTGGATATGATCGTGTTCGCCGGGCCAAAGGGATCTGGCAACAGAGGCAAAACACATTTGCCGGCGTCTGTGCATCTGGCTATGCCGGTAGATGTGCCAAAGGAGAAGGGAAGGAAAGCCACCGGCGTGCGCGGAGTCAAGCTCTTTGTCCCTTCGTTTGCAATCACCAGCCCCGAGGACGTAAAAAAAGTCGGCAAGAGCCAGGCCGAGTTGTTTAACAAGTACTTTAATAAAGATGGGCGCCATGTTAAAAATGACCCCGTGCATGCCACCAGAATGGGGGGTTCCTTGTCGGCCAGCGCAATCACAACATATCTCAAATTAATAAAAGGCTTGCCAAACGCACTACATGCAGAAGACTATTCAAACTTGCGGCTGTATTGCTCCTCCATAATAACTGCAATGAACAGTATAGATTTTGTAGAAGACGTCGACGAGATTGTAGAAGACAGTGACGACGGTACAAATGAAAGTTCGGAAGAATCCGACAGTGGTGGCAGCGACGAGGATACAGATGCCGTTGAATACATTGCCGAGGGTACAAATGAAAGTTCGGAAGAATCCGACAGTGGTGGCATCGACGAGGATACAGATGGTGGTCACAGTGATGACGATCGGCAGAATGGGTTGGCCAACTCGCCTGTACCATTGCAGGATGGGTTGGCCGTCTTGCCTGTAGCAAGTTTACAACAAATCGGAAGTGATAATAATGATGCGCGGGAATGGGTTGTCACGAATCCAAATCATTTCGATTTTTTTTAATTAAACACCATTTAGAATGAGGCTATTTCTTATTGTTGCCGGCCTTGCTTCTGCTTCCGCTCTAGATTTTTTTGTGGACCAGGCTGAACAGGGCGACTGGCTCGCGCTTCCATGTAACGAGAGCCTGTGCTCGAGCATCACTCCACATTTGAATTTGGTGTACTATACCAACTTGTATTGGTCGAGCAGCGACAGTCTGGTCTACTCTACCAAGAGGACAGACGGCTACACCAGCGCCGAGTGCAATAACACCTGCTCGCAAGACTCGGCGTGCATCGCCTTTGTGCAGGTAGGTTGTCTGCCCGTGTATATTTCCAGATGATGTACAAAACACAAAATACATTCTCTACAGGTACAAGAGAGCCCGCCACAATGCGTGCGGTATTTTTATAAGGAGGGCGACTCGACGGTGACGATGGCCGCGGGCACGTTCCTGCACAGGAGGTGCCCGTCGGGGCCGGTAGATGTGAATTTTAACATGTTTGGCAGATTGGTAGAGACTAGTATTGTGCGGAGACTTTTGCTATATATCCCGGCCGGGGTTCGCTTGCTAGAGATCAAATATCAAACCAGGCCCTATACGGGAATACCAGCGACCACGGGTCCCGTCCTTATTGATCATCTTCTTTCGATTGTCGTTCAAAATACCTTGACACTAAGCATAGAGTGCACAAAGGACACGGCATTGGCGATAGGGGCGCCCGTTATCGTGGGTCTGGATACGTTTGGCGACGAACAAAAAAATTTCGACAAGAGCGACGGACTGTGGCTGGGATTTTTTCTTGTTTGTATAGTGCTGGTGCTGTGTTTGTTGGTATATATAAATTGGAAAAGTAAGCCTCGGAACGAAAAAAAACACAAATAAAAAATTTACACCAAATAAATAGAAATGAGCCATGTTTATAATACCTGGGAGAGCACACCGGAAGAGGATGTGTGGAAAACACTATTTCCTAGGGTACGCTTATCTTCATCGTGTACATCAATGACGTGCATTTTGACATGGGCGACTGTAATTTACATGCTGGGTGACACATTGCATTTGACACTGACAAACAGAGCCAAGATATGGGAACTGTGCGGCCGATTGCTAGTGGCGATGCTACTCGCATCACTGACGGTATCTCTGTAGTCGCCTTGATATCATTTATGATTGTTTGCTCGTGTATGTATGGATTTGGAGCTTTTGGGGACTTTAGTCCTTCGTTTACAGTTTATGTTGTGATGGGGTACATCTGTTCCGTGCTATCTATCGTTGCTATATGGTTTGAGGTTTTGTCGCATCCAAATCAACAGTCACTATCGTCGGACATCAGGAATATCCTATCGAATTCCATTGATCCGCAAAACAAAGATGGGTCCAATGGTGCTCTTATTCGAACTCATTTATCAAATAAAGACCTCAAGAGACGTCTCCCGTTGTTACCCTGGCTGATCGGATTTGGTGCCATAACAAACATTATTGCGTCTTATGTACTTCTGGCGGCAAGAGACAATGTCTTGGTGATTGGACAATCGGCCCTGACCATCTCGTTTAGCATGTTAGTCGCTAGTGTTCTGGGGTATTTTTACTATGTAATGGATACATTGAAATAAATAATAACATTACAAACATCAGTGGTTTTTTGTTTCAATCGTCATATTTATATTCCGCCAATAGAATATTTTGCATTTAACTGTTTAAATGTTGTGGCACTCATTGTAAAACAACCGTGCCAGTTCAATCCCGTCTTGTGTTTCCGACGGAGTGAGATCCATATCAATCGCCGCTTTGTTCCCGTTGTACTCGAAGTCTCCGGTTGACATTCTGTCGCGCTTGACAGACTCCAGCTTGTCCAAATCGGCGTTCAATCTTCGTAAAATCACCCATGTTTCTTCTATTTGAGCGCGAATTGACACAATGTTATAATTCAGCAGAGGTTCGTTTGCGTGGGCTTTGCGCTGTCTCCGCTCATCCTGCTCTTGCCATTGACGCGCCATGATGTGCGCAAAACATTCCACTCGTTTTCGGGCGAGCTTCGTTTTGGCGTCAGGATTGTTTGTTTTAACATAGTTGGACTGAAGCACAAGTGGGTCCACATTGGCCATCTAATATATTTTATTCACATTATATGTCAATCGAAATGTTATTGTTTTCCAGGGCGCGTTTCAGAATAAAGCGGGCAGACCGCTTGAACGCGTTCAGAGTGCGTTTTGCCTCGGTTCCCAAGAAATGCTCTTCGGGCTCGAGTGTCTGTTCGCCTGGATAGCCCTCCCATGAGGTCAGATAGTAGATCTTCCTGTTGCGAATGGAAAAACCAACAATACCATTGATGTTGTAAATACGCGAGCGATCACGAGTCTTGCGCTTGATTGGCGGCATCTGTGTGAAAAAAAATTCATTTTAAACGGTTTTCTAACTACACCCTGTTATTGTCTCTTTTGGGGGGCGGCGGCTTCACAGCGCACATATGCTCGCCACTCGCAAAACCGCACGGTTCGTGGGTTGCTTTTGTACATCTTAATGTTGTCGGGCATAAAATCCAAGCTGGCCAGGTTTTTAATCAGAGAATACGTGCTTTTGGATTTCAGGATTTTCTCTTTCGTCAGCTTGTAGCATGGATAGAGACGCAGAAGAGTCCCTTCGATGAGATCGCAAAACTCCAGTGCTTTTCTTTGCACAATATGTGATTTGCTGTTTGAGCGCAGGCGAGACACAACAACTCCAAAAAAAGTCTGCAGGGTCACGGCGTTCTGGTCCTCCTGCAGCTGATGTTTGTATAGCGGTGCACGTCCCGAGACGTCGGGCTTTACAACGGGCCAGTCGGTTGTCATTGTCTATGTGTATAACATGTTTAATCCGTCAATATCGTGATTGACTTTCCAAGTTCGGTTTCCAATTTTCGAATAGTCTCCCTAATATCACTATTGATGTTCACATCCTTTGGTGCCCGATAGTAGATGTCTGGCGCGCTTTGTAAACGTTGTGTATGGTTTGGATACACGTCCAGAGTCTTTATAATTATGCTGCTGCCTTGTGGTATGACATTGGCGGAAAACATTTCGCCTAGTTCACATATCTCCATTAGCGCGAGTCCGTGTAGGCTCAGCGATGCGATACGGCGGTAGATTAGCGCGCAATTGTCCCTCGGTGCTTGATTGTGGCAGAGAAGATACCAGTAGCGAAATGGAACGGAAAATGGCATGTATCGGCTTGGTTTGAGTCGCCGTGCAAACGGGGGACACAGCGACAGACGGTAGAAGAGCGCTTTTGATGTGCGCATCAACATATAAACATCTCTTATGGTCAGACCAGAATAGCATATGAGCAAAAGCAGCTCCGAAGGCAGTGTTTCCATCGAGCCTGAAAATGATCTGTGCTGGTGTTTAATATTAAAGTTCAAGTTGAAACAATATGAATTTATCATGTGGAATGCATGGCTTGTGTCTCAAAAGTTCCTGTAGTTTGTTTCTAGTAGAATTATACTCATTCCACAATATAATACAAATCAGTTCGTTTGTTGCTTCGTATTTGTCGACGAGCAACCCAATTGCGTGTAATCTGCTCTCCAGTAATTGTTGCGTCTGTCCGTGGAACTCACACCACTTTACAAATGATTTCACATACTCCTCTGGTGTCTTGTTGTTAGGGTCCATGGCAGGTCTTTGAAGCACACCGACCGTTCGTGTCGCGTTATCGCCGAGATCCAAGCAACGTCTGTAATATTTAAAATAATCATGAGTTATATTCACACAAGACAGTCGATCCGTGGGTTCGCTCGGTGTACATCGAGTACAACCTCGTCGATATCTGGTACTAAATTACACATTCGCAGGTCAACTAATTGAAGATGTGTATTTATTTTTAGTGCAGTTGTCAGTGCATTTGAGCCAGTTGGTCCGATATAGTTGTCGCGAAGATTAAGTTCCACTAACGCCGTGTTTACTTTTAGAGCGGCTGCCAGAGCCGTCGAACCGGGCGTGCGGATGAAATTGTCCGAAAGATCAAGCTTGTTGATACCGGTGTTAACCTTGAGAGCGTCAGCAAGCATTTGTGCACTGTCGCCGTTTATATAGTTTCCGGAGCTGAGCAGCTCGGTCAGCGATTTGTTGACACGCAAGGCTTCGCACAAAGAGGTAACATCAGCCGGTCGATCATCCAGAGACGAGCAGCACCAGCTAACATTTAATCTGGAAAGGCGCGTGTTTGTTTTTAGTGCGTTACCCAGATCGTCAAACAGCTTAATTTCAACAGAGTTCCAGCTTGCATCAACATTTATTAGAGTTATGTTGTGTGCGAGCATCTCCGCCAGGGCACGCATACCCTCGTTGTGTATCTTGTTGCCAGCTATACTTAGATTTTTTAGGCGCATGTGTGAGACGGCGCTAAATATACCAACTGCTCCGGAATCGGTGATGTTGTTGTAATTCACATTAACATCTTCCAGCGCAATGTTGTGGCGAAGTGCCTCAAAGATACTCGTGGCACCATAATCGCAGATCTCGTTGGAGCTTATGTTTAGCTCGACAAGGCTTGTGTTGCGTTCAAGGCCCTTCACCAGCATGCATGTCATCTTCTTGTTGATGCAGTTTCCAACAAGGATCAAGACACGGAGGTTGGAATTGGTTGCTACAATTTGCGTTAAACGAGAGACAAAGGTGTAATCACAAATACTATACTCCTTTCTAATCTCGGTGAGTGGCGCTTCTGCCTTTACGATTGATGCTGGTGTTTTGTCCAAATATACACGGATGTACAATTTGGATGGCGCGACCGGGCTAAATAAGTTTACCAGGTCCCCGCAGTATCGATCGTAGTCGGATGCAAACACGTTGAATGCGATAAAGTTTAGCATGCTCCAGTGTGCCAGGCGACAACCAAGAACGGGCGTGACGTGTCTCATAAAGATGAAACGCCGGTGCAGATTTGGATACCAGTGCTTCCGTATCCCGTGCCGGCCATACAGAAGCGCATTGAATAAGTATGGGCTCGCGTGCATCAGCCGAAGAACCCAAAAAAAAGACAGGTAGTAGCGGCATGTGTGAATCCACAGCTCGAGAGGCATGAGATTGTCGGCATCGCTCATCTATATGTGTAAATATGTTTTATTCAGTGACAGTCAGGCTCGTGTTGACCTTGAGCGCCTCCGCTAACGCCACTGTGCCCTCGGGGCCAATGCTGTTGAACTCGAGAATCAGGTTGGTCAGGCTCGTGTTAACCTTGAGCGCCTCCGCTAACGCCACTGTGCCCTCGGGGCCAATGCTGTTGAACT
>CAZSXT010000070.1:0-7799 GCA_964611435.1 uncultured Rhodospirillaceae bacterium
GCCAGTGTTATCGCCAGTGTTGTCTCCGGTGTTATCGCCAGTGCCGGTATCGCCACCTCCGTCAGTACCGCCTGTCTCTGTGCCAGTCTCACCACCACCAGAATTGTCACCCGCGTTACCGCCGGTATCACCGCCGCTTGTATCTGTCCCGCCAGATCCGGTGCCGTCAGTGCCTCCAGTGTTGTCACCAGTATCCGTCCCGTCACCAGTGCCGCCGCCGGTATCTGTCCCGCCGCCTATATTCGGAATAGTGGGAGTTCCGGTTTCAGTCTCAGATCCCCCTGTTCCGCCGTCAGTGTTAGAGCCAGACCCTCCAAACTCACCGCCAGCACCAACAGCCCCAGACATATCCTCTTCTGAGATGTAATCGCCTTCCTGATAGTCTCCCTCTAAGACCCACCAGTCGCCATCCACATTATCTCGGACAAGCACACGGCCATCTGGCAACCGCTTGATAACCTCATACTGACCGCCAGACTGCTCGCCACCAGTCTCGCCGCCGCCATCAGTTCCGCTATTGCCGCTTCCATCCGTGTTGCCGCCGCCAGTATCTGTGCCGCCAGTTTCGCCACCGCCACCACCGCCACCGCCATCCTCATTATTGGAAGGGGGAGGCTCATAGTTGGGGATGTTGATAATTACGCCATCACTGCCATCAGTTCCGCCATGGTCATTCCAGACAGGCTCTGTGCCACCATCATCGTCATCGCCTAGTATTACGTCAGCGCCAATGTTTACTAAGTCCCCAATGGTGTCTGAAAGGAGACTGCCACTAGCGTTTGCGCCATTCTCCATGACGTACTGATATGCTTCTTGAAAGGTGTCAAAGGTGCCATTTTCAACCAAGCGATTAGAAACTCGCGCTATGAGATCGTCATCCCAAACAGTCTCAGTTGCAGACCCTAAAACCCCCTCTAGCTGACCAGCAACGACATCACCAAGGGCCGCTGTAGCGCCAGCCATAATTGCCTCTTGAAGACTTAAATCCCCAGTCTGCATCAATTGCATAGCAGAGTTAGATATTGCGCTAGCCGCCGCAGAGCCTGCAGTGCTACCTAAAGCTCCGGTCAAGGCAGGGCCAAGAGCCGCGGTCAGCATGGCACCGCCAGCCGCCCATGCCAGCTTGTTACCCCACTTATCGTTCTCTTTATTCTTTCGCACGAGGGAGTAGCCCGTGCCATTCCATACTAGCTCGTCACCGTCATCTTCATATATCGTGGTCTGAATGCCGTACTTCTCATACAGGCTGTTCTTGAAAGCCGTCGATTCAGCGAGTCGCCGATCTCTCTCCTCGTTAACAATTCGATCAATAATATCTCTATTTGGACCTCGCCCTAGACCACTGGCCTCCTCAAGAATCCCAAGGACTCTGTTTTCGTAAGTCCACTCGCCGTTAGCAATGGCGTGGTCTGACCGCTCACGGAGGTAAGCCTCGTATGTATCGAAATCACCAAATGTAGCCTGCAGATAACGATCGCCATCGTATACTGCGCGAATTTCAGACAGCGTACGCCACTCAGCATCAGCATTAAGGCCCGCTCTATTCCGGTGTTCGCTAGCGTAGTCAGCGCCGGTGTAGAGAAATAGCTCTTCGCCGTCATCGTTAATGAAGCGCCCGTTCTCGTCAGTGTCGTATAGATCCCACGGGCCTGCGTGACGGTTCTCCCAGTCCCAGCCTTTAGCCTCGTATTTTGACTTAAGCTGGTTTTCCAGTGCCGATCCCGGCAACCATGCCATCAGTTCCTCATATGTAGCATCAGGCGACAGGCGAGCAGGACGTTCTGTAGCTAGATCATTAGCCGCAGTGTTATCCAAAGGGCTTGCCTCTGCCATCAACGGATTAGCAAGCGCATTATCCAAAGAGCTTATCCTTCAGGTGCTGACCCACAACCTTTCGCATCTGCTCATTCTCAGGAGAAAACAGGCCATGAGGACTGTTGCCGTATCTGCTGGTCCTAAGCCCCTCAGTGTTAGTCATGCCCTGCGGCCCCCATGCAGAGCCAGATTGACCAACATTGTCGCCATTCCACCCCCCACTTTCTTGGCCTCCACCATCAGTGCCGCCGTTCATCGTGGTATTAGTGTGATCTTGATTATCCCAGTCAGCCCATGAACTACCGTCCATTTCGTACAGCGCACCCATAATCTGAGCGTTTGAATAACCATTGTTCAGCAAAGCGTTATATCGATTAGCTATCTCACTTGCCTTATTTGCTCTGTCTCCATTAAGGCCAAACTCCTGCTGAAAATAAGTGGTGTTACCGTTAGCAAGATCGTTAGCTATGCCGGGCAGTCGCGCATAAAAGAACTGATCCCCTCCAAGAAGACCCTTAAGCTCATCAAGAGTCCCGTCAGAATATTGGCCCCAGTTTGTTAGATTCTGTTGAAACTGAATCTTGTCTTGAAGCCATTGAGGAAGGTGAGAGTAATCCGACATCTTAGCCTCCGTTACATACTGGCGGGGTTGGCGAGAAGTCAGGCACTCCACAGTCAATAGTCTGAGGGTCACCATCCCCATCTACGGTATAGACGGTATCCCCAATAGTGAGGTTGTAAGCCAGACCTGTACCTTGTAGATAAGCCAGCAGATTAGGCAATGAAAACTCCTGCCCTTCATAAGTGACAGTTGAGTAATCATTGTTGGTTGTTGTTGAAGTTACTGGGTTGTAGCTGTCAGTGATTTGGTTGCTCGTCGCCGTAGTCGAGAAATCCTGCGTAAGAGTGCCTTCATCCGTAACCTGTAAATAGTCACCGCTAACCACAAGTCCACCTGCATTAGCCGCAGTTTGGCCCAAGCTCGCAACCGCCTCGACGATGTTACTATCCTGTATTGCGTCATTTATCTGCACCCTCGCCGCGTTGTCTGATTGAGTCCTAGCTACATTGGCGTTGATTGCGGCTATGCCCACACCTGATAGAACATTCATAGCAGGAGCGGCAAATACCTTTGCGTATTCAAGCCCCTCGTTACGAATAGGCTGGAGCGGCACTATAGGTGAATTACCACTCTCTGTTTGCGTACTAACGCCTTGAACCGCGAGCGCAACAGTAACAGCACTAGCCTGGTCCGGATTCGCCACGGCAACAGCCGCCAAAGCCTCATATAGCTTAGCCTTAGCATTTGCTTCAGCCGCCTTTTGCATTGCTTCAGCATCTTTCTGGACCCTCACTATTTCAATTTGCCCCTGCATGTGGGCGCTTCTTTCCTCAATGCTTGTGCAAGCTGTAAGAAAAAATGCGCTACCTATTGCTATAAGCCTGTTCATTGCCTTATCTCCTTACGAATACCACGACGCGCTTGCACCAGAGCCAACATCAATAGCGTCACAAAACCGAGCCGATTTAGGGTCAGCGTATGAGTGTTTGCTTGGGTAAACCAAAACCTCTGTCCTGCCGCCGTCAGCGATCATGTCTATCCAGTCCCACCCAACGCCAGTGTTGAGGCCAACGCCGTCACCACAGAGGCCAAAGTAGGTGCGCTTTTGAAAGTCCTGAAGCATCTTGAGGCCATCCGCCTGACTTGGCGCCCAAAAACAGGGGAACTTGCCCTGCCCTGTGGCACTGAAATAGCCGCCGTACTGCGGTGAACCCGGAATGAAATTGCTGTATTTCCTGATCTTCCAATAAATGGCAACGCTGTTCGAAAACTCCTCATCAATCGGGCCGTCAAAATTTGTACCCCAGTTCACTACAGGCTCACCCGCCTCCTTGCCATAGAAGTCAGTTAGCTTGATGGGGGGTGAAGAGGGAACTCCGCTTACCGCTCCAAGATAGTCGGTCAGGTTGTCTCCCTTATTGAACTCGGTCTTTATCTGGCTGAGCATGATTGTGCCGCTCGGCGGTAGCTTCCTATCCTCCCAAGGGCTGGGTATAGAGTTCACTTTTTAAGCTCCTCAACCTCGGCCCTAAGCTGTTGGATCTCAGCAAGCAGATAGGGGATCATGCCTATGTACGACACGCCCTTGTGTCCATCCTTGTCAATCTGATGGACAAGATGCTCCAAGCCGGGAACCTTCTCTACCTCCTGAGCGATAAACCCAGATGACTTTCTATCTGTCTCATTCCACTCAAAGTCCACGCCCTGAAGCTGGGTGATAACTCCAGCTTTTACAGGCTCCACGTTCTTTTTCAGGCGCTCATCAGAGGTAGCGATACAGTCAGTGCCAGTAATCGTGCCATCGACAGAGAAGTTGCCGGTGTATGACCCCTTCATGGCTATCTGATCGTTGTTAATGGATATACCGTTCCCTGCCGTATAGGTGGGTCCGCCGCCAGAAATAGGCTGACCGTTGATCGTGAAACCCTGAGCGTCTACGGTCCCTTGAACGGAGATCTTTTTGTCTTTTGGCTGGATATAGAGGCTATCGTTGGTGTGGCTGAAAGTAGAGCTTTCGGCGCCTATGTTGG
Source organism: uncultured Rhodospirillaceae bacterium (assembly GCA_964611435.1). Taxonomy (GTDB): domain Bacteria; phylum Pseudomonadota; class Alphaproteobacteria; order Rhodospirillales; family UBA2165; genus JAYPHU01. The sequence continues at coordinate 4,408 of CAZSXT010000070.1, forward strand.
CAGTAAAAAACGCGCCAGTGCTTGCCTTGTTGGTTGTCAGGGTATTAGATGACAGGCTCCCGCTGTAAACGCCAGTCTCAGCGTCCACGTCCCTTAGGTAGGCCTTGTTAAATCGCGTTGTGGACCGGCCTAAATTTAGGCCATCGCCAGTCGTTATAGCGCCATCGCCCGTTGTCCCGAGAACCATCGGGGTGCCGTTTTGGTTGGTGCTAAAGTGCAGTCCACATTGGCTGGCCGCATAGATGGTATTGGTGTCGCCGATCTTGAAGCGCCTAGCCTTCAACTCCTGAGTGAAGTTCTTTTGGCCGGCAACGTTCTGGTTGGTGCTTAAATCAACATAGTCGGCAAGGTTGCCCTTGGCATACCCAGCGTCAGCGTGATTGCCCCAGTTATAGGCGGCATCCCAGTTCTGAATTTGATCGTTGCTGATTCTCGAATCTTCGGCGTTGATGTTTGTAAGCCTAGAGCCGTCACCCTCAAAAAACTCCGCGGTAAAGGTGCCGGGGTATGACCCGTCCATCTTTATCTCGCCGGTAGTATTGTTGATGTCAATACCGTCACCAGCGATGTATGAACCACCCCCACCAGAGCCGCCGGGGAGGTTGGTCAACCCAGAGCCGTCACCAACAAACTTGGTCGCATAGACAGTGCCGCCAAAGTATCCATCCCTCCAGCTTCTAGAGGCTGAGCCTATGTCGTAGGCGTTGTGCGCGAGGTCGCCCGTTGTGCCATCCCCCGTGACAGGGACAAGGCCACTGGCTACCATTCTTAAACCGCACATGCCGTTCTTGAACATGAAGCCAGTGACGCCATTAATCTGCACGTCGTCTGAGTTGGTGGCGCCGATGCGGACACTGTTTGCAAAGTACGCGGCCTTAAATCGCGTGTCGGCTGTCCCCAGATTTACCTTGTCGTGGGCGCCCGTGCCAGTGTTGTCTGTCGGGCGGATCTTAGCGGACTCAAGGCTAAGACCCACCATAGCGTCAGCGGTGCGATACCACTTGCCACCCTTCATTACGGACTCACTGTTTAAGCCCATTGCCGTGGTCAGACCGGAAACGGTGGCCATCTCATCCTTAAAATAGGAGGTGCCGTTTACCTGAAGAATCGCGGTAGTTGGGTTAACGGCACGGGCGTCCATGTTCTCAACAAGGTCTGCACCCTCCTCAAGCTGGCCGGTACGCTCAAGTGCCTCAAAGTACTCGACCATCATACTGCCGGGGGTGCCGCCAATACCTGTGCGGCCGTCCTTATCAACCGTCACCTTGCGGGAGCCATCGCCAGCAACCAGATGGACAGAGCCGGTGTTTTCAGCGCCAACTTCCATATCCCCGTTGGCGCCGTTTACTAACTTACCAAGAGCGCCCTGCTGTACAAGCCTGACGGGGTGCGTGGTTGCTGGGTCTTGCGCCCTGATCTCACCAGTGGACTGCAGGACTCCAGAGAAGTAACCGTTCAGGAACGTGTAATTGGTTGTGCCAAGACTGGCGGCACCGTCAGCAAGATTCCCAGTCTCGTCAATCGGGGACACGTTTTTCCTGACCAGTATGCCGCCTGCAGACTCATCGGTGCGGAATATCGCGCCGTTGGGCTTTAGGTGCGTTTCTGCGTCGGTGTTTCTGTTCCCCAGCTTCAGGGCTGTGTTAGACCCGCCTGCAACCTCGATGGTCAAATTCCCGCCCATAAAGCAGGTGCTGTTTTTGTTGACCAAGAGGGTGCCAGTGGCCTCCCAGTCCGAGTTATTCCATCTAAGCGTCTGACCCGCCTCGGTTCCCGGCTGAACACCAACCCCTTCACCTAGCTGGTCAGTAAGCTCGTGTACCTCTCCGTCCTGTAGCTTAGAGAACAGACGGCCATCAACAACATCAAGGGCCAGTTCTGCTTCTTGAAGATCGTCGGGGGATGGAACGCCAGCCCCCTTTTTGAGGATTATTGTGTTCGCCATGACTTATCCCTTAAGCGTAAGTTCCGCCATCAATTTCAGCGTCAACATCCATCTTTGTTAGAAATTGCGCCTGCAGATCATCCTGATTGCCAATGTCGCCATTGATGGTTCCCCACACAGTGGTTTCAGTAGCAAAGTGGAAAAGCAACCAGTGAGTTGCGTCAGCTACAAGCCAGTCGCCAACTAGCGCCTCCTCGCCATCAGCCCTGGCAGGACTTCCTGTGTTTGCAAGCGTTCCAGGCGCATCAACAATAAAGTAGTAACCGGCATAATCAGCACCAAGATACTGGTTTAGCGCAGTGTCCTCTTTAAAGCCGGCACTTGCGGCCTCTGATCTAACCCCGGTAATTAAGTTAGTGGCCGCCGAATAACTTCCTGCAAGGACAAGGCCCGTTAAATCACCATTAAGCGCATCTTGAAGGTCTGCAATGTCAGATTCGTTTTGCCCAACACGACCACCAAGGTCTGCAATCTCGTCTGCATTTGCAGAAATATTGATGACGTTCTTGCCAATCTGCTCGGCATTGTCAGCGATTTCTCCAGCATTTTTGAGAATGTCTGCCTTTATTTTTGCAAGGTCTGTGTCAACAGTCTTTTGCCACGACTCAAGAGCGTCAATAGCATCAGCATTTGCCTTTACCTGATTGGCAAGAGTTTCAAGATCTACATACTCAGGGATATTGCCGTCAATGATGATCTGAATGGAATCAGGAACGTCAACAATGTTGTCCCAATTAACCGTGCCACCGGCCATTTCAACAATGTCTGAGCCATTGGTTGAGGTGTAAATGATCTTATGGGTAAGGTCTAAGGCAACCTCAGCAACTTTGAGTGAGCCGTTAGCTGGTTGCCCAGATCCGTACTTCAGCTTAATAATATTTGCCATGTTTCTTACTCCTAATAAGTCCCGCCGAATATCACGGACTTGTTGTCTAGGTAATTGGCCTTGGAGTGATCTCCCCAGCCATGCGCCTCATTCCAGCGATCAATGTCTTCCTGTGTTACAGGCACACCGTCTAGCTGAATTGCCGTCCATCCACCATTTTGCCTTGCATAAACCGCACCATCTAAAGGCGCTTCCTCTACGATTGCATCAAGGCCCTCGCCATCTGGGTCTAAAATATGCTCAACACTGTTTAAGGCTCTCTCAATGGCCTCAAACTCAACATCAAAAGTCTCGCCCTTTATGACTTTTTCAGGGTGACTAGCAGGGAGCGTGTCCCTGTAACTAAAGTTGTTTGGCTTGTATAGGCTCATTTCGCCTCCAATAAAATGGCCCTCCCGAAAGAGGGCCGTCAGTTTTACGCCGCAACCCAGATAACAACGCCGTTCTCTGGACGGTAGCAGTCTTCACCGTACAGAGTGTCAGCAGTCATCAGGTCAGCAAGGTACTCCTGCTTGTACTGAGTCTGTGTACGCACACCCATCTGCTCAGCAATTACCAGAG
>CAZSXT010000071.1:0-7794 GCA_964611435.1 uncultured Rhodospirillaceae bacterium
CCGTGTCCGACTCGGCCTCGTCATCCTCTGCGCCCGGCTTGCGCTTCTTGCTCGTATCGTCATCATCGGCACTCTCGTCGCCATTGCCGCCCATTCTCTTGGCCATATTCTGGATCATCTTGTCGTTGTAGTGGTTGCGCAGGATCTCCTTGTGTGTCATTTGAGTTTGCACAATAGCCTTGGCCATAATTGCAATGTCGTTCTCGGAGACGTTGGTGCCGGCGACCTCGACTGGAACTGTCGATTCGGCCGTGTATTTGCGCACCGCGGCCATAAAGGAGGGCGACAGCGGGGTTTCAATGTGACTGTGGATCGAGCTCTTGCGCTGCATGGTGACCACCTCGACTTGTTTAAAGCGGCTGCCGATGCGGACCTATATTTATATAAACGGGATTAGCCAATGCCATGGCACACCAACCCCTCTTTTACAAAACAACTTACCGCTCGGGCGATGCATGTCTCGCGGACGTCGTCGCTGTATCCCGGGCCAATGATGACGAGGTCGGACATGTTAAACTCCTGCGCCGAGATGTAGCGCGAGTTCATTGTCACGATGAGGATACAGTGAGGATTCACAAAGTAGTTCCGCAGAGCGCCAAAGTTGTTGCGCATCTGGCAGCGCGACTTGGGAGACAAGAGCTGCACACAGGCGTGACTCTTCTTGAGCTCGGTGCGCAGAAACACCCCCTGCTCGGCGTCCTGGACAAAGATTATGGGCCGGGTCCACTTTGCGTCCAGAATTTTCTCAATCTCCTTGACCTCGGTGGCCCCCAGGCACTCCATCGCGACAGAGGCAAACCCGGGCACGATCGCGCCGTGTGTTTTGTCGTCGCCCTCGATGGCGCCCCTGAAATTGGTAAACGCGGTGTCTACTTCGCGGTGCTCGGGCTCGTACATGCTCCGCACATCGACAATTGCCGGCCGCGGTATCGCCCTGTGCGCCGCCTCCTGCTCGTCGCAGTTGCTTGTGTCTGTCACTTGTGTCTCATACTCGGTCGCAACCACGTCCAAAAACGGATAACGGCCGTCCGGGCGTTCCTTCATTTGCCCGACCGTCGCAGTAAACAAAATCTTGTTCAGGTGCGAGTGGTGGCCGGTGAGCGTGGGGTGGTCGCCCTCGTGCTTGGCAATCGTGCCGTTGTAGAGAGGGCAGCTGGTGATGACGATTCGTGTGTTGCCGGAAATGTGCGACAAAGCCTGAAGCAAAGGAGTGCCTTTGTATGCTTTCTGGAGCGTCGCTCCATAGTTCATATCAAGACTGTTGTTAACTTCGTTCAAGACCTGTGGGGATAAAAACAATATAATAAGAGGGTGCCGTCGGATAAAAAGGAGAACAGAGCAAACTTACATCCAGGTCGTCCATGACCATCATGTCGAACGCGCCATCCGAGAAGAGATGATCCTGGAACGACTGGCCGTGCGTGTTAATGAACTGGTGTTTAACATAATCAGCCGTGGTTATCAGGATGCTATATTCGCTCGCGCAAGGGAACTGGTGCTCCTCTGAGTAGTAGATGCGCGCGTTGATCTGGAGGCTCTCGCACAGGCGATATGATTGCTCGGCCATCTCTTCCGTCGGGGAAATGTAAACCCCGCGTTTGGAGCGCCGTCTCTTGACGCGCTCGTTCATTGCACACAGCATCGCGTGGGTTTTCCCAGATCCGGGGAACCCCGTGACCACGGTTTGCAGGAAATCGTCCTGGCTGGCATTGTAGTGGAAGCGCCCGTCCGGGTCCAGGCACGTCAGCAGCGCCTTCATCTGCGATGTCATCAGATTGAGGTCAACCCACCGTCCGCAGGATTTGGCATCTTGGTCCGAGTACAGCTTGGGCTTAAACGCAAACAGGTTGTTCAGTGGCACGTCCTCGTCTGATTCTTCGGTGTCGTCCTCAGAGTCCACCTCCTCTTCGTCGTCGTCTGCCTCTTCTGCCTCGTCGTCCACATACGATGCCACAGCCCGCGCGGCTCGGCGGCGGAAAGAGGATGATCCCCGTGTGCGAGCGCGAGTGTCCAGGTGCCTGGCGCTGTATTCAACGCGCGACTCCGAGTCCGAGTCCGAGTCGCTCTCGCTTTCGCTGGAACTAGAGCTCGAGCTTCCGTGAAACTCAAACTCGGAGCCGCCCTCCCGTCGTCGCAGCTCGGCCATGGCCTCGACAGATTTTCCATGGTGGCGGCGCCCAGTCATGGCCGAGACCTTTTCTTTGCAGTCGCTGAGTATGCTCTGCATGCCCTTGCGGTCGCCCTCTGAGAGCGACGGGCTAACCACGGAAAATCTCTTCTCCACCTGTTACAAACAATATATGTTTTGGTTGTGCCGATGTGCTCCGTGGGTATAACAATGGTAAACTTTACCTGGGAGACAAGATTGGAGCAGTCCTCCACAGATGGCGACGGGGTGCTGATTATCTCCTGTATTGGCGGAAGTAAGTATTCGCAGCAGAGCATAATTGTGTTGAGGGTATACCTGTAGCTGCTCGGCCAGCTCAGTCTGGGGCGATGTCGAGGTGCGCACGGACATTTCGTGTTTCTGTGTTTGCAAATTGATTTTACATAATCTTGCCACTCCTATCAGATAGATACCGTATCACTCAATGTAGCCGGAGATGGCGCTGTGCGGTATAAACGGGAAAACGTCGGCGCTTTGACATGTCTGTTGTTTTTTTAATTTAATACAAAATTGTTTATTATCTCCGGCGAAACAAAATTGTTCACTGGGTCCTGTAGTTTATATTGTAGCTGCTTCCGATTGCCTTCAGAACACAAATCACATGACCCTCCTCCCAGTGTGTAATCACCTTTTGCAGAGACGCCATTATACCAGTTGCTATCGTTTTCATATTATCGGCTTGTCTCTTTAGTTTCTCCTTGTCAGCCAGCGGATCCATGTTATCGTCGATAATAGCCCCGACAGTCTGAAAAAATATATCCAGCGTTTTCGGTGTCCACCCTCTGCCCTTGGTGGCAGCAAGAATGCCAAGCACGTCATCGAGAATGCCAAGGTGCAAGCGTACATTCGATTCGGAGTCCATCTGTGTTTGTGTGTATCAATTCAATTAGTACTTTGTACGGCAAGACCGCATTGGATTGGATCTTACTGCCTCGCGTGTTCTCGTTGCCTTTCCCCCGCCGCGCTCCAGTTTCTCCACTCTGGCAAATAAAATGCCAAGTTGCGGCTCCGTCTCCTCAATCTTGTTAAAAATCTCGTCCTGGGCATTTTGCAGATCCTCAATCGTCTGCTCCAATGTGCAAATTCTCTTCTGCGCGGACACAAGTGCATCCAAGTACTCGGTTGTCCGTTGCTGCAGATCTCCCATGCCGCTGTTCACCCCGTCTTGAGCAAACTCCAATTCGCCCATTCCGGATTGTATTCTATTCATCTTCGTCTGCAGTGGCTGTATCCTTGAAAGCAAGCCAGTCACGGCCCTGTCTGTCTCATCCTGGGCCTCCAGAGCTCCGTTCAGCACACACTGCATTTCAGATACATGCCTCTGTGTGGTGCTTACCGTTTTGCCGACTCTCGTTGCGTTCTCTTGTAGCGGCCGGATATTATTCTGAAGCAACGTCAGCTTTGATTCCATTGACTCGATTCGAGCCTGGGCGTCGAATGGCGTATCAGTCGCATCGGGCTGAGACACGTTCCACTCTCGGTCCGCGCCAGAGCTGGCAGCCACAAACGCAGCCTGGGGCCTTTTCGAATGCCGCCGGTCCGCGCCAGAGCTAGCAGCCACAAATGCAGCCTGGGGCCGGTTCGAATGCCGCCGGTCCGCGCCAGAGTTAGCAGCCACAAACGCAGCCTGGGGCCGGTCCGCGCCAGTGTTTCCAGTCTTCCGCGAGCTGCATGTGGTCCGCGGCACAATGCGCCGCCTGTCCTTGCTTCTTGCGCTCGAGCCTGGCCCGCGGCTGGTCCGTGTGTGGTTTGCGACAATGTGGCTAATGGATGCAAGCTCCGCCATTATCGCTGTGACACCCCCGGGGTCCATCTGTAATAAATTTTAATTAGTATACCCCAAAGCCACAAACATCTCCTCCGCACACGCTATGCTGCATGGACCCATTGCCGAGTAGTATGTTTCAAACGCCCTCTTCATCTCTGCCACTGTATGCGGGGGCTTTCCACACAAAAAAAACACCTTGAACAGCGTGTTCTCCACCCCCGTGTTCAGCTCATAGAAGGCATCAATGTCCACCGATATATAATCCATCACATGCCGTATAAACACGGCCGACATATCTGCAGTGCTAAACTCCATACACATGGCACGCAGGCGAAAGGCACCATTCCTATCATTCTTGTGGGCGGTTTGTATCCCGCAAATAAGCGTCTGGCTCTTTTGCATCGGCCCCGTCATCTATGTTGTTAATATAAAAATCGCAAATATCACAAATATCAAATCACAGTTCAAGTTGTACTCGCGCCGTCCTAATGTTTTCGCACTAATTTCCCGCCCAATTTATTTAAAACACTGCAGAGTGCATCCGTGTATCCTGCCTCATACCCACGGTCGTACGTATCTTCATTTGGTTCCTTGGTGCCCATTCCGTCATCGAGCATGCTTTCAAATTCATCGTAAAGGCTGTTCAAAATGTTCTCAGTGCTCTCGCCGTTTGAAATGTTGCGCTTCTTGCTTGGCTCGGCGGCAGTGGGCGGATTGGCCCCGTCCTTCGTGCTTTTGCGCTTCTTGCTTGGCTCGGCGGCAGTGGGCGGATTGGCCCCGTCCTTCGTGCTTTTGCGCTTCTTGCTTGGCTTGGTCTTCTCCTGTGGGGCAGCGTTTACCGCATTCGAGCTCATCTGTGGTTTTCAAATAAAAAACACCCGTCACGACCCCCTCTCTCTCTCGTTGACTAATCATTAGTCATATCTGTGGTTTTCCAAACAAAAAACACCCGTCATGACCCCTCTCTCTCTCGTTGACTAATCATTAGTCATATCTTGCACGACCATGAGGCAGTCGGGCAAAACTAGTTGAATGTTGTGGCGCAGTGGTATCCAGTCGTCTCCCTTGATCAGCGACGCGACAACCGGGTTCATCTCCTCATATTTTTGGGAAGTAATATACGCTGCATTGACGCTTCTGTCGAGATAAGGATCAGAGATGCTCTTGTCTGCGCTCTTCAGAAGCCCATACTCGGTTATATCAACTCCTAAATCGCTTACACGCGCGATACAGGCAAAGCGCTCGTCATAAAGGTCGTGTTCTTCCATCGCATCATTCTTGTACAGCTCGTTCTCGCATTCATTGCAGATCTGTGAGACTTCGACGTCGTCATCGCCCTGGCAGTCTTCGCACGCAAGAGTGGCGGCGTTGCATCTCTTGCACGGTGTTGCAACGCCGTCTTCGCCACATTCAGGACAGTCAGATTTGGTCTTTTTGTTCGTCTCCTGGTCGTCGTTGTCTTCGCGTTGGCGCTTGTCGGGCATCTAAATATATTTAATAGATACTAATCAGTGTGTTTTTCCCAACAGAACGAGTGCTTGTGCGGCACGGTGCTCCTCGAGTCCCTTGTGGAGCCGACCGACGAGGTTGACAGTCCGGGAATTGCACGTGCCGGCGTCCACGCAGCAGCGGAACCCCCGGTTGAGTGCAGTTGGGCTCAGCGGCTGGATGTCGTCGAAAAGCATAGACAACCACTTGCGCGCGACGCGGCAGTGCTGCTTAAAGTGCGGGCGCGTAAACTCGAGTAGAGTCAGAAACGCCGAAATGGCATCGCACTCGACTCCCTTGGCCAGAAACGCCTCGATGTGGCCAGCAAGATCGGCAAAAGTAGCGTCCGAGTCGCCTAGCGGAAGAAAGCGAGGTGGCCGCGTCTCAAGTGGGGTTTCGTCCAGTGCGCCATCGCTAAGAGACCTTGGCAGCTGCGGGCAGGGCCGATGTGCCTTGTGGACTTTGCACGAAGAGGAAAGCGGCTTGACGGCAATTGGCTTGCAGATGGTCGGTTTTGCCGGCATCTGTATAAAAATACACGTTCAATACCCCATCACACAAAAGGAAACACTAGTGTTCCACAGCCTTGTTGCCCGCTACACACACCCAATACTCCATCATACAAAAGAAACACTAGTGTTCCATGGCCTTGTTCACAGCCTCCTCTACCATTAGCTTTATGCGCTTGGCGATTTGCTCGGATATCGGAATCGGGTCATCTTCGTCATCGTCGTCCCCGGCACCCAGAAGCTCAATTGCCCGTTTCGCGCGCTTGGTGCCCGAGCCCGCCTCGTCGTCATCGTCATCGCCATCGTCATCGTCGTCCCCGGCACCCAGAAGCTCAATTGCCCGTTTCGCGCTCTTGGTGCCCGAGCCCGCCTCGTCGTCATCGTCATCGTCATCGCCATCGTCGTCGTCGTCCCCGGCACCCAGAAGCTCAATCGCCCTTTTCGTGAGCTGCGTGTCCGAGCCCTCCTCGTCGTCGTCATCATCGTCAACCGAACACACAATTTTATTCTTTATAAGCGTCCACACTCCGCTTCGACTGCACGCCTCGATGTTGAGCAGCATGTCTTCAATGTCGGAAGGATCCGACATGCTGGTCAAAAACCGCGGTATGCCCTTCTCCATCTCGTCGGTAAACAGCTTCTTCAGGGCGTCGGGTTTTACAGTTACGATGCTCTTGTTGTGCAGCAGGATCTCGTCTGCAACGCTGGTGTTGATTTCACAGAGCTTGTCTTCGATCATGATGGGCCAATCGCTTGGATCGTCGTCGAGATCGACCAGGATCCCGTCTTTGATCATTTCAGTCAGCATGTCCTCGATGCCTTCCTTGTCGCAAATCAAGTAGCGCTTGCAAGCCTTGTTGCTAAAGTCGACGACGACAACCTCGTAGATGGCCATACTCGGGTTAGATCTGTAGTATAAAAAATAACTTTAATGGCACCTCTAAAGCAGGCTAAACCCAAGTATATCAAATGTGGCTTCACACTCTGCGTGGGATATACCCTCGTTCACTGCAAGAGCAAGGCCCTCTCTAAGCAGTTCTCTTGTCAGTTGCGGGGGCCGTCCGTGGCGGTTCATAATGTGCTCTTGCACAGACACACAGTTGTCAGTGGTGTTGGCCAGCACGCTTGCCACAATGAATAGGAATGCCATCACATTCGCCGGTCCGTGGCCCTCGTAAATAAGCTCGTCGCAGCGCTCGTTGATTCCGTCGAACGTCCCAAGCCGGTCGTAGTAGCCAGGGTATGTGCGGAGTCTCTTGCTCGGCGGTCGCGGCATGCCCAGATTCATCTGTGTTTTTTTATAAATCAATAGACATCACCTATAAGCCCCACTCCAATCGCGCCGTTGGTGTCTGGACCACCCCAGCCGGCACCCACAGCGTCACCCGTCCGTCTGCCGCTCCTTCTCAAACCACCCAATCTTGCCGGTGGCGTCTAGCTCGCCCCCGTCTGCGCCCATAAAAACCACGTTGCGGTGCGGGCGCAGGTCGCGTTCCGCCATATGTGGCCTCTCCGTGCTTGCTCTGTAGAGCGCATCAATGAACACACGCATGTTCCGCCTCGAGATCTTGTCGCCGGACCGGTAGTACCGGCGCCCCTCGTTCGCGCCCAAGAGGTGGGACACCCCCAGGTTGATTAGGTCGTCTTCTTGGTTGCAGGCCGCGTCTAAAAACGCTGCCAATCGCCAGTCGTCCATACGGATGTAGCGAGTCCTGCCGCCGATAAGGCGCACGCCTGCATACCTCTGGCTAGGGAGTTTCTTCGCGCACGAGGGCATCGTCTCTGTGTATATCCTGCAAAGGTAGGTAGTGGGGTAATACAGGTGTGTGTGTGTAAAGGCACGACTATACCTCGCCTGTAGT
>CAZSXT010000072.1:0-1736 GCA_964611435.1 uncultured Rhodospirillaceae bacterium
AGTGGGGTAATACAGGTGTGTGTGTGTAAAGGCACGACTATACCTCGCCTGTAGTAGCTTGGGTGGGTGTGGCGTGGTGTGGAAAAAATAAACAAACTTGCACGTGGGGGTGGTGGCCCAAAAAGATTAAAAATACGGGTGTTTGTATGGTATAAATAACTTCTTTCGTTAGTGGTTTAATTGTTAGACCGATTGGGTTTGTTGTGTTGCCGTGTTACTTGTGTTAGAGAAGATTAATTTGGATGTGATTTTTTCCGGATCGCGGGTGTTTTTTGGGGGCGGAGCAGATGGGCAATTTTGAAAATTCCGGTGGAGGCAGTGTGCAATCTTGGGTGTGTCCAAAAACGGCCTCTTAACTTTGCACACTGCCTCCACCGGAATTTTCAAAATTGCCCACCTGCTCCGCCCCCCAAAAGGCCCAGGTGTGCCCAAAAACGGCCCCCCGTGGTGGGCAATTTCAAACATTCCGGTGGAGGCAGTGTGCAATCTTGGGTGTGTCCAAAAACGGTTTCTCAAGATTGCACACTGCCTCCACCAAAATTTTCAAAATTGCCCACCTGCTCCGCCCCAAAAAAAAATTTGGGATTGCCGCGCATTTTTGCGGCGGTGGTTCCACTTACAACTCAAAACACGGCTACTAAACTCACGAGCTAAAACACACTCCTTGCACACACACCTTTATTATAATACTGCTAATATGCACACAAAGTTTCCCGGCTCTTACTACCCACCTACTACACCAAACACGGGCTTGAAGCCAGGGAACCCCACCGGCATGTCCAATATGACACACGCCCGCCCTAGTAGCACACAACAACCCCCATGCCTCCGGTCCTTTATTAACATGCTGCTAATATGCATACGAAGTTTCCTTGCTCTTACTACCCACCTACTACACCAAACACGGGCTTGAAGCCAGGGCACCCCACCGGCATGTCCAGCACGTCCAGCACCAGCACCTGCACGCCCACAAGCAACGCAAAGCGACTCCCGCGCACCAAAGCAACCGAGCGGAAACGCCACCGTATCGAGACGGAGGAAGTGGCCCTCAAAGAGAAAAGACAACGCATTGAAGCCGAACAACGCCTCGCGGACATCACCGACGGCATGCAGCCTTTTTTGAACATGCTGTTTGACCCCATCGACCAGAGCTACTACACCCGCGAACAACTGGGGGAGCTGGAGCGTCTGGTGTGTGGCTGCTACGTTCGACGGAAGCACATTGAGCGCCTGCGTCGACCGGACGGGGGTATTGTCTGTCCCACGATGAAGAACTGCGACATTATCTCCGAAGGCACGTCACATTATGTGGATCAGCAATTCATCATGTTTATTTGGAAGTTTTTCCGCGAGACTTGTTCCAAGTGCGGCGACACGACTTTGTCTCTCGAGGAGCACGAAGAGGTTTGCCCAGAGGCCATAATCAACTGCAAGTATTGCTCTGAGAGCCACGCGCGAAAGACGATGCAGGCTCATGTGCGCTCCGTCTGCCGGGAGGTGCCCTGCTTTGACCGAAGCCCTCGTATTATGGCATTCCTGAACACCTTTCCGGAACTCAAGAGCATGTGCTTTTGCGACGAGAAGGGCGCCTTTGAACGCATGAGCCTCCATCGAGAGAAATGCCGCGCCTATTCCATCAAGGCGACATTGCTTCACATTGCGCCTTTTATTCTGGACCGCGTTCAAAACATGAATGACCAGTACGAGGAACATCTTCAAGTGCTCCGCGACGAGAT
>CAZSXT010000072.1:1836-7446 GCA_964611435.1 uncultured Rhodospirillaceae bacterium
ATCTGGAGTCCGGCTTGGATTCACACAATCCTCTTTTGCCGCACGTCACTTCGAACGGGCGAGTGGATCCGATTTTAGTATCAACAGAGGATCTGGAGACCGACGACGAATAACGCGCGTGGGGTTTAAATAGAATCCCTTTTATTGTGTCTTATTAAATATTTTTTAATTAGATGTTTCAACCAGGCGAAGACACGTGCCTTCACTGCGACGGGCAAGACAATATCACGGCATGTGCTGGATGCAACAACAACAACATCTGCCAAGAGTGCAAGGGAGATTATGACGATTTTTGCCCTGACTGCGACGACAAACGAACAGAGGAGGAGAACGCCGCCGTCAATGGATGCTATCCACGCTCGGTATTCGTTGTTGACGGCGGCGAGTGCACCAAGTGGCAAGCGACACACTCGGCTCCTCCTTATATTGTAAATGAGCTGAACAAAACCCCTGGTGGATCTTGCCTCATCAAGAAGGACACTTTGTGCGGAGGACACAAGTATCCAAAGCATGCTCTATGCGCCAGCCTTCTGCGCGATCAAGACCCTTTTTGGAAAAAGATTGCGGTTGTCGAGGAGCAATGGAGAAATGGAAACGACATTGTTTTTATTTTGTTTTAGTGTTTTGTTTGTCGATGGGTTTGATTTTGGCACCCTTTAATAAAGATTCCTTTCTCCAAACACAGATGAGACGCTATAATTGGGCGATGGTTGATGGATAAATGAATGAAGGTGAACTGACTTTTTTTATTTAAACAATTAAGATTTATACGAAGACGCCTCCATTATGAGTGAAAGATATTCATTCGATGCGCTCTTGGAAAAAGCAGACCACTTTATCACCGAAAAGAACAAGGACCCAAGTGCCGTTATGTTGTTCATTGAGATTGTCGGGGAAGTTGCGCAGGACTCCAAACAGAGCTGCAAGAATGTGATCAAGGTTTTAAAGGCGCGTCATGGTCAAATGTTGCCCCTTTCAGAAGCCCTGATTCTCGATGCTGCTATATTGCTGAAGATTTCCGGATATGATGATTAATGAAAAGAAAAATACGTTTATTTTAATGCAGATGAGCAAGTGGCAATCAATTTAACACCTTTTCTATCACATACAGATATGCCACCGGTAAAGTCCAAGATCTTGGCCAACACGCCAGCGAAAAAAGAATACTTAAAGCAACGCAGGGAGGAGTTGTTGGCTGATGTAGAAAGAAAACAGCGCAAGGCACTTCAAGGTGACCCTCTCTCTGATGCAGAAGATAAGAAGATCAAGGAAGAGATGGACCGCCTTACGGAAAAGTATAATAACGCCATGGGAGAACTCTATGCCCGTGCAAATGAACTTGTATATTACAGAATGGGCCTAACCAACTCTCATGGTCGTTGTGCTGTTGATCGTGACGTTAGGAGAAAAATAACCGCGAAACAGCGAGAAAAGCTTGATCAACAGGCCCAAGAAGAAGTGGACCGTGAGCTCGGGAGAGTGTAAGAGTACAAACACATTAAAACAAAAGAAACCATTATTGTCGATGCGGCTATATTACTGAAGATTTCCGGATATGATGATTAAAATATTGTTATATTCTTATCAAGACGACACAGACGCGATATGGCCACTACTGCTACCTCTATCAAAAGCAACAAAAAGCTAGCTGGACTGAAGCGGGATTTACTGCATGATGCGGGAGAGTCTGTAAAAAAAGTAAAGCCAGTGTCAATGCTCCGCAAAATGATGAGGAAGACGATGAAAGATAAGATCAAGAAATCCAATACTACAACAACTATGGCCTCTTCCAGCCCCATGCCCGCCACCGTGTCGGTCCATCGAGCAACCACACCACAAGTTCGTATTGCTGCCTTCTACATTGCTACTGCGGACCTAACCTGTGCCCAGGCGGCTGCGCTGAAGCGTATACTCACTACTGGGCACACGACATTCACCGTGTATGGAAACGAGGCCATCGAGAACCCATCTAACGCTGACATCAAGTCATTTGTGGAACTGGTTCGCGACATGCCAGCGACTCTCGATGGCTGTGCCTACAATGCAGACCTAACATTTACATTTAGTGACAAGTTCTTTTCAAGAGATTGGCGACAACTACGTGGAATGAGAGGGAAGATTGTGCGTGGGTGGAGATCGTGGGAGTGAATATGAAGCTGGGGAAGTTAGAACGGATTAAGGGGAGGACGGAGACAGGACAGAGGATTAGTAATGAAAACGAACCTCACATACACACACACACATACACAGATGAACAAGACTCAAACACGCAACCGCAAGCGCAAGCGCGAGACCCAAGAAGAGATGGAGCGCGTGTTTCTTTCAAAACGAATAGAGATCGAGCGTGCTGTTGCTGAAAACTTGCAGAGGGATGCCTATATCGAGGATCCGAAGTGGAATATCCTACAGCAGGAACTTCTGGATCAAGCAAACGCCCTTACGCGAAAGTGGCAACATTTTGAAATCGACGACGACACCTACGATCGTGAATATGAGAAGATTGACGACAAATCGAAAAAATTGGGTAATGTCACAAAAAAAGTATTTGAGGAAATGAAGCAAGTCCATGGGGAACCCGTTTTTCGACAATTACCTACCACACGGCTCCAAGAGCTGCGAAAAAGGGCCAAGGAGGTAGTGAAAAAGGAGCTGGGGAGTGAGAACGGGGTTAGGGGAGTGGACAGGGCATGAGGATTGGTAATGAAAACGAACCTCGCATACACACACATACACAGATGAGCAACGAAGCCGTCACTGCACCCACGCACTATGTCATTGACTCTGCCACCTGGAATGAGTTGCATAAGACGATCCAGGAAGGGACAGACATACACGGAGATGAGTTTGCCGACAAGATCAAGGCCCACCTTTCAAAGGCATCGCCAGCTTCACCCCAGAATGAAGTTTTGAAGAAATTGATCGAGGCTCTCACTCAAGCAAAGAACGAGGGGGGGTTCTCGGCCAGTCTCTATGACAGCGGATACGTAGATGCGTTGAATGATATGATTGGCGCATTGGAAAACGACAGCAACGTCGACCTTTCCGACGACGACTCCAGCCTAAGTTCTGATGATGATCCAAGTGATTACTAACTATACTGTGATGTAACGAAATTAAACGTAAATTGTTTTTATTTAGATTTTAAGGAAATGGCAATGTTTCCCAACATTTGCGACGAAAACACACCACTAACGGACAAGGAAAAGGGAGAGCTGATCACTTTTTTGAATACCGCGTCGTTAAAAGACCTCCGTCAATTTTGCTCAGATGGCTACGAGGGGAAATTTCGACCGGCGAAATGTACGTCGATATGCGGGTGTATGAGGGACTTTTGTAAACAGTTTCCCGATTCACAAAACGGGGATTTTGTAAGAGGACATTTTGAAAATTGTTGAACATATGTAAAATATATTATTACTTAACATTAGATGAGCGATACCGACGATATCGCGCCTCTCGAGCTGTGGTTCGACATCTGCCAACACCTTCTTCCCTTTATCTGTGTCTTACGCCTGATGCACGCGAGTCCATTTTTGCGCCATGCACTGCTTTACGGCCGGCACGGTATCCGCAAACACTGGTTTCCAGACGTTCCAGTTCGCAATATCCGGGTCGAAGATATTACGGAGAAGACCTCGTGTGATTTGGGCCGGTGGGGTCAACTTGGGTTTGTTTGTTTTGTTTTGAGTGAGGAAACATATCTCATGTCCTATCAGAGACTTTGTGGGCTATTTAATCCGAAGAGTAAACCGACTCTCCAAATATCCCTGAACACTCGTAGGATGCTGGACTGGACTGTGTTGTGTGAGAATCTTAACACGGGTATGTTCCTGACCAGCCTGGATATCATCCGCAACAACATTGACACTGAGGGTGCAGCCGCCTTGGCCGAGGTGCTCAAGGTCAACACGAGCCTGACCAGCCTGAATCTCTTTAACAACTGGGTTGGCAACGAGGGCGCGGCGGCGCTGGCCAAGGCGCTCAAGGTGAACACGAGCCTGACCAGCCTGGATCTCGGCTGGAACAATATTGATTCCAAGGGCGCAGGCTCGCTGGCCGAGGCGCTCCAGGTCAACGCAAGCTTGACCAACCTGAATCTCAACCAGAACAACATTGGCCCCGAGGGCGCTATTGCGCTAGCTAAGGCGCTCCAGGTCAACGCGAGTCTGACCACCCTGAGTCTCGAGTGGAACGAGATTGGCCCCGAGGGTGCTATTGCGCTGGCTGAGGCGCTCAAGGTCAACACGAGCCTGACCCGCCTGGGTCTCCGATGGAACGAGATTGGCACCGAGGGTGTGACTGCACTGGCTGAGGCGCTCAAGATCAACACGAGACTGACCAGCCTGGATCTTCACTGCAACGAGATTGGCGACGCGGGTGCTATTGCGCTGGCCGAGGCGCTCAAGGTCAACACGAGCCTGACCAGCCTGGATCTCTGTGGCAACAATATTCCTGATGGTTCTTCCGCATTGGACATTCTGTTTTCATCCAACGTAATTTTATATGTTTAAAGCTTTCTCGAACATGTTGTTATTTACACATATAGATGAGCGATACGAACGAACTGATGCCACT
The DNA here is from genome assembly GCA_964611435.1 of uncultured Rhodospirillaceae bacterium. Taxonomy (GTDB): domain Bacteria; phylum Pseudomonadota; class Alphaproteobacteria; order Rhodospirillales; family UBA2165; genus JAYPHU01. The sequence continues at coordinate 6,412 of CAZSXT010000072.1, forward strand.
CGAGATGTGGCTTCACCTGTGTCAAAACTTCCTGTCTTTTGTCTGTGTTTTGCGGCTGATGCACGCCAGTCCGTTTTTGTACAACGCGCTGCTGTATGGCCGCCATGGGATCCGCAAGCACTGGTTTCCCGGGCTGTCGGTTCGATCTATACCCGTCTAAGATGTTACGGACTAACATGCGCTTACTTTAGCCCGGTGGAGCCAGCGCGGGTTTGTCGCGTTTCGTTTGAACCCTGAAACATATTTGCAGTCGTACAAACGACTCTGTGCATTGATACGACCGACTAGTCCATCGTCTGTGGAAATAGCGCTAGATGTTGTCTGGTGTGTGGGTTGGTCAGTGCTGTGCGAAAACTTGAAAAACGGGATAGTTGTGGCCAGCCTGGATCTCAATGGCGACTGCATTGGCCCCGAGGGTGCGGCTGGGCTGGCCGAGGCGCTCAAGGTGAACACGAGCCTGACCACCCTGGATCTCTATTCCAACGACATTGGCCCCAAGGGCACTATTGCACTGGCCGAGGCGCTCAAGGTCAACACGAGCCTGACCACCCTGGATCTATGGAGCAACAAGATTGGCCCTGAGGGTGCGGCTGCGCTGGCCGAGGCGCTCAAGGTCAACACGAGCCTGACCAGCCCGACTCTCGTTATCAACAGCATTGGCCCCGAGGGCGCAGCCGCGCTGGCCGAGGCGCTCAAGGTCAACACGAGCCTGACCAGCCCGACTCTCGTTATCAACAGCATTGGCCCCGAGGGCGCAGCCGCGCTGGCCGAGGCGCTCAAGGTCATCACGAGCCTGACCAGCCTGAATCTCTCTGCGAACAACATTGGCTCCGAGGGCGCAACCGCGCTTGCCGGGGCGCTCAAGGTCAACACGAGCCTGACCTACCTGGGTCTCAGCTACAACAAGATTGACGATGATGGCGCGATTGCGCTGGCTGAGGCGCTCAAGGTTAACACGAGCCTGACCAACCTGATTCTCGAGTTCAACAGCATTGGCCCCGAGGGCACAGTGGCGTTAGCGGAGGCGCTCAAGGT
>CAZSXT010000073.1:0-7376 GCA_964611435.1 uncultured Rhodospirillaceae bacterium
GGTGGTCAGGCCGGGGCGGAAAACGGCGTCCTCACGGTCATGGTCGGCGGCAAGAAAAGCATCTTCAACCGGGCGCAGAAGGTCATGGATGTCTATGCTCGTGCGGTCACTTTGCTTGGCCCGGCCGGATCCGGCCAACTTACCAAGGCCGCCAACCAAATCGCCATCGCCGGATTGGTGCAAGGCCTGTCCGAGGCGCTGAACTTCGCCGTGCGCGCCGGTCTCGACGGCAAGCAGGTGGTCGATGTGATTTCCAAGGGCGCCGCCGGTTCGTGGCAGATGGAGAACCGCGGCAACACCATGGTCGACAACAAATTTAACTTTGGCTTTGCCGTCGATTGGATGTGCAAGGATTTGGGCATCGCGCTGGAAGAGGGAGCGTCCAACGGCTCCAACCTGCCGGTGACCGCCCTGGTCAACCAGTTCTACCGGGAAATCCAGCGCATGGGCGGCGGCCGCTGGGACACGTCCAGCCTGATCCGCCGGCTAACGCGAACGAAATGACCCCCATCCAATAAGGGAGAAACGCCACCAAACCACCGCTGGAAATGGAGAGCCATGTCTCCCTCTGAAAATCGGCGCCCCGAAGCGGAGATCATTGAAAGTCTGCGCGCGCACGGTCTGCTAAACGACGCCAAGGGGGCGAGATTTGAGGCCCTGACCGGCGGTATCTCTTCGGATATTTGGAAAGTAGAAGCCGACGGCCGGGTGTACTGCGTAAAACGGGCCCTGGCGAAATTGAAGGTGAAGGCAAATTGGTTCGCACCAGTGGAACGAAACCGTTACGAGGTCGAGTGGTACCGGCGGGCAAATCAATACGTACCGGGATCAGCGCCACGGGTATTGGCCCATGACGAGAGTTCCATGTTATTCGCCATGGAGTATCTCGATCCACGATCGCACAAACTCTGGAAACCCGAGCTGAAAGAAGGGCGCGCCAAGGTCAAGGACGCGCGAATGGCTGGCGAGATTCTAGGCAAAATTCATTCCGGTGCTGCCAAGGACAAAACGCTACAAAACAGCTTTCCACCCAACGACATTTTTCATGCCATCCGTCTTGAGCCCTACCTTGAGGCCACGGCCATCAAGCATGCCGATTTGCGGGAGCAGCTGTTTTTTCTGAGCCGACGCACCAATCAAACACAGCTCACGATGATCCATGGGGACGTCAGTCCGAAGAATATGCTGATCGGTCCGAACGGCCCTATATTTCTGGATGCCGAATGCGCGTGCATCGGTGATCCGGCATTTGATCTGGCGTTCTGCCTTAATCATTTCCTCCTGAAATGCCTTTGGACTCCCTCGGCAAAAATGGCCTTTATCGATTGTTTCAACGCCATGGCATTAAGCTATATGGACTTCGTCGATTGGGAGGCCCCTGCAGACCTGGAGGCGAGAACGGCCTCTCTGCTTCCGGGGCTCTTCCTCGCGCGCATCGACGGCAAGTCTCCCATTGAGTATGTCTCCAAAGTAGAGGACAAAGCCAAGGTGCGGCGGTGCGCGCGCGGCTTTCTCTTTTCACCGTCAATGGCGCTTTCGGACATTGCAACAGCCTGGCGCGAGGAAATTTCGACATGAGTTCAGAGATTGCCAAGGTCATCGGACGCCGCCTATGGGATTCGCGCGGCCGGCCGACCATCGAGGCCGAGGTTCACCTGGTGGGCGGCGCGATTGGACGGGCCATGGCCCCAGCGGGCGCATCAACGGGAAGCGCCGAAGCCGTCGACAAACGCGATGGCGGTAACGCGTTCGGAGGCTTCGACGTCACGCAGGGTGTGGCGGCGGTCAACGGCGAAATCTCAGACGCGCTCACCAACCTGGATGCAAAAGATCAGGAAACCGCCGATCAGGCCTTGATCGATTTGGACGGCACCCCCAACAAAAGCCGGTTGGGCGGCAATGCCATAATAGCCACCTCGATGGCCATCGCCCACGCGGCGGCGGCCCAGGCGGGGCAGCCTCTGTGGCGGTACCTAGGTGAGGATCGCAGCGACTTTTTCCTACCGCTTCCAGAAATTCAGATATTCGGCGGCGGCGCCCATGCCGGCCGCCGGGTCGATGTACAGGACTTCATGGCAATCGCCATAGGGGCTTCCACCTACGAACAGGCGCTCGAATGGACCGCCGAAGTCTATCTGGCCGCCGGAAAAATCATGCGTGATCAAAGGTTGTTTCAAGGCGTTGCGGATGAGGGCGGGTATTGGCCCGCGTTTAACTCGAATGAACAGGCATTGGATTTCCTCGTTCGCGCAATCGAAGGGGCAGGGTTCGTTCCCGGTCAGGACATCGCCATCTCCCTCGACATCGCGGCGACCGATTTCGGCGAAAATGGCGCGTACAAACTCTCGGCCGACGGCAAAACCGTGGATTCAGATGGGCTATCGGAAATGCTCCTGGGATGGTTGGAACGTTACCCGATCGTGGCGATTGAGGATCCGCTGGGCGAAGACGACCCCGACGCCATGGCGGCCTTCACAAAGGCTGTTGGCGACAATGTCGAGGTGATCGCTGACGACTTCATATGCACCGCTGCGGAACGTATTGAGGCCGCGTCAGGCATCGGCGCCTGCAATACTGCTCTAATTAAACCAAACCAAGCGGGGACCCTAAGCGAGAGCAAGGCGGCCCTTGCCGCGGCCCACAATGTGGGATGGGAGTGCATTGTCTCTGCCCGATCCGGGGAGACCGAAGATGTTACCATCGTCCACCTAGCTGTCGGCTGGGGCGTGAAGCAGCTGAAAGTTGGCTCATTCGCCCGCTCGGAACGCATGGCCAAATGGAATGAGGGCCTTCGAATTGCCGAAAGCCTTGGTCAGGCGGGCGGCGTCCTGGCGCCTGCCAATAGTTTTCCCTGGCACAACTGACGACCGGATGTGGCTGAAACCGGGCGGGTGATTTCTTCCGACGGGGTTCGGTCTGAGAGCCGCGAGGCGCATTTTCCTTTACGACAATCCCTGATTGCCGGGCCGCATTCTTGAACTAGAATACCCGGCAACTAAACCGCAGGTAGGCAAAGTATGGCGGACCGGAGGGTTCAACGACGGCTGGCCGCTGTATTGGCAGCGGATATTGCAGGTTACACGCGTTTAATGGAGGCGGATACGGACGGCACCATCGCCGCCTGGCATGCTGCGCGGGGTGATGTCATTGATCCCGGTATTGCGCGGTTTCGGGGCCGCATCGTCAAGCATACCGGCGACGGCTTCCTGGCGGAGTTTCCTACGGCGCAGGATGCGGTGAATTGCGCGATCGCGGTTCAAAAAGGCCTCGCGTCCAGTGTGCTCGAGTTTCGTATCGGGATTAACCTCGGCGATATCATAGACGACGGCGAGGACATCCATGGTGAAGGGGTCAATGTCGCGGCCCGATTGGAGGGGTTGGCGGAACCCGGCGGCATTTGCATTTCCGGAGAGGCGCACGCCCTGGTGCGCAATCGTATCGAGAAACCGTTTCGGGATTTAGGAGAGCACGAGGTCAAACACGTTACCTATCCGGTCCGAGTCTTCGCGATTGGACTAACTTCCGGGACGGAAAAACGCGATCAGCCTGACCCTATTACCAAGAACAAAAACTCCATTGCTGTGTTGCCTTTTGACAATCTCTCAGGTGATCCGGAGCAGGCGTATTTCTCGGACGGAATGGCCGAGGATTTGATTACTGACCTATCGAAGGTCGAAGGCCTGTTTGTCGCAGCCAGAAACTCATCTTTTTCCTTCCGCGACCAGATGCTGGAAATCAAGGATATCGCTTCAAAGCTCAAAGTCGCGCACGTGTTGGAAGGCAGTGTGCGCAAGATGGGGGATCGTCTACGCATCAATGTCCAACTGGTCGACGCAGCAGATGGCGGGTACGTCTGGGCCGAACGGTATGACGGCGAGATGGCCGAGATTTTTGACTTCCAGGATCGCATACGCGAGGAGATTGTCTCTGCACTTAAACTAAAACTGACGCCCGACGAGGGGCAAAGAAGCTCGCAACGGCAAACGAGTGACGCCGAAGCCTACGATCTCTATCTCCGCGGACGCGCGGCCTACTACAAATACACGCCCAATAACTTGTCGCTTTCAGAGGATTTGCTGAGTCAGGCGATTGCAGCTGATCCTAATCTGGCGGAAGCCTATGCCTATCTGGCGCGTTGTATCCTGAGTTGGTGGATACAGTCGTGGCCAGGACACGATGACGACCTTTCCCGTGCGCTGGAAATGGCGGAACGGGCTGTGGCCATAGATGACCAATCAGTTCTCAGTATTATGATGCTGGCGTTTGTTCTAAATTTTAACCGGAACGTTGAGCGATCATTCGAACAATTTGAACTTGCGCTCTCTATTAATCCGAATAGTTCAGAAGTCTATGTCACCTATGCTGCTTCCTGCGCATTCTGGGGAGATCAAGAGAAAACTCTAAAACTTCTCAAGCGTGCGCAGGAAATCGATCCTGTCGGTCATCCCAATGCAGAATTCACGCAAGGCCAGTACCATTATCTAGTCCGGCAATATGATGAGTCTATCCAGAGTTTGACTCGAGTCGTCGAACGTCAGCCTGGCTTTAATCCGGCCAGTCTACATCTCGCCGCCGCCTATGTCGCAGCGAACCGGCCCGATGAGGCCAAAGCGATCATCGATAACGTACTGACACAAGTGCCGACATATACGATGGCCGACGCCGAACGGATCTATCCTTATGTGAAAGAGGATGATCGAGTCAGGTTTTTGAACGGCCTTCGCACGGCCGGCATACCGGAAGCCTAGTGTCTCGCTAATACCCGATGGAATAGACGTCGATGACGTAGCGGCCGCCATTGCGGACCACTTCTTCGCCGCGCTTCAAAGCCTCCATCAACTCGCCCGTGTCGGTGATCGGGCCTTCGCCTTCGAAGCCTTGGGCCTTCGCAAAACCGACAACATCGGGGCGGGGGTCATCCAGCCGTTGGCCGATCCAGCGGTTTTCGACGGGCCGGCCGCGGGTGATCGCGACCCGCTCCTGATGCAGTTCGTCATTGAAGTAGGAGCGGTTGTTGGCCACTACCAACATCATCGGCAGACGCATCCGGGACGCGGTCCAAAGTGCATTCACGCCCATTAAATAGTCGCCGTCGCCTAGTACGCCTAGGACCAGCCGGTCGCTGTCTTTCAGCGCCAGGGCTGCGCCCACGGCGGTTCCCGGTCCCGCCCCGACAGCTCCCCCGCCGTCTTTGCCCAAATAATCCAGCGGATGATCAAAGTGACACGCAGCGCCTGACCAGCCTATGGGCACCTTGGTCAAAGTGACATCCTTGTCTTTGGAGAACTCCGCAATAACCTCCGCCATTTCGCGGCGGCTCATGGGCTGGTCCGGTGCGGACACATCGAACGGGGCAGGGGAGACGGTCCAATGTTCCGGCGCCTCCGCAGGCAGCTCGCCCGACCTGCCTTCGGCTTCGGCCATGGTCAGCAACTGATCAATCAGATCATCCGGACGGGCGAGAACCGAGAGGTCTGTCGCCGGCAACGCATGATAGGCCATCACCCAGCCGTTGGACGCATAGGTGTCCAGCGAGCACGTAATGATCTTCGCATCAATGGGCTTTTGAGTCTGGGACTCGCCGGAACAGATGTGCAAATAGCCGGCCAGGTCGACCCAATCCAGCGCCACCAACAGATCGGCCTTCTTGATCAGGTTGGCTTCCGTCTCCTTGGGCATTTCGCTGCTTGCCGGTATGACGTGATTGGGATGTTCGGTCGGGAAGGCGGCCGGCGTATGCATGCTGGTCATCACCACGACACCCAGCTTTTCGGCGAGGGCCACGCGTTTGTTCCAATCTTCCTCGTCACGGGAGACCCGGCCGATCATCAGGATCGGGAACTTCGCCGCTTTGATGGCATCCAATATCTGCCGCACTGTCTCTTCGCTCGCTCCGGGCGTCGCCGGCTCCTCAAAACGGTCCACCGGCGGGATCAGAACCTCTTCCGTCAGCTCGCCTTCCTGCATGTGGCCGTCCAGGCACACGTACGTTGGGCCATAGGGCGGGGTGCGGGTAATTTGATTGGCGCGCAGCACGGCTTCGACAGCGGCTGCCGGGGACTGGGGCTCATCATCCCATTTTATGTAATTGCGGATCATCGAGGCCTGATCCTTGGTGGTGTGAATCCACTCGATCCAAGGCCGGCGGCGGGACGCATCGATGGGCCCATTCGCGCCGAAGATCAGCATGGGAATTTTGTTACACCAGGCATTGAAAATTGCCATAGTTGCATGCATGAGCCCGACATTGGAGTGCAGCGCTACCGCCATCGGCTCGTCGGTCACCGCGGCATACCCCTCGGCAATCGCCACCGCATGTTCCTCGTGCAGACAGACCACCATCTGCGGATCGTCATTACCCAAATAGTTGACGATACTGTCGTGAAAGCCCCGGAAGCTCGCGCCTGGCACCAAGGAAATATATTTATAGCCAAGCCCGTGAACGGTCTCGGCGACGGCGTCACTGCCGAACCGCATTTCCCGGTTACCCAGATTCAGCGGCCGATCGATTTTTTCGTTGGAACTCACGCTACTGCTCCCTTGCTAAAGTTTTATGTTTCGAGGGGGGTTACCCATCCCCTTGATATTGATTTGGATCTACATGGAACCCGGCCTTTTTAATGCCGGCGACGGCACATTCGTCATCGGTTTCATTAACGTCGCCGGTAATGCCGACAGCGCCGACAACCTCCCCGAATTCGTCCAGGATCAGCTGGCCGCCACCTTCCAGGAACAGCGGATGATCCGACATGTCGAACAGGTTCTCCATGAAGATCGGCTTGTCCCTGTATTTCTGCAGCACCAACTTGGACGACCGCCCCATGCCGAGGGACGCGAAGGCCTTGCCATGAGAAATTTCAAACCGGAGGAGGGACGCCCCGTCCTGTTTTTGCACGGCTTTGACCCGCCCGCCGGCGTCCAGCACAACAACACACAACGGCTTCAGCTTCAGCTCCGCCGCCTTTTCAAACGCGCCCTCGATGATTGTATTTGCTTCTACGAGAGAGATGGCTCGCATGGTTTCCCCGATCTTCATTTTTCGTTCAGGGAAGTGACATTACCCGGCAGAATGGAATGGGTAAATCTTAAGATCGATCCAGGTGTAAAAATTGTGGCACGAATTGATAATCGGCATCATACTGTGCCCGGTTTTCACGATACGAAGAAGCTCGATTAATCAAATAAGCAACCTGGAGGTAAACATGCGATTCAAGACACTGGCCGCTGCTGTCGGCGTATTAGCAACCATTCCGGTCGCGAGCGCGCTCGCCGAATTCCCGGAACGTGAGATCACGATGATCGTCAACGCGGGTTCCGGCGGCAGTGTCTGACGTCAGCGCCCCTGGGACAGACTAAGTTGTTTTCATAATGGAGGA
>CAZSXT010000074.1:0-6918 GCA_964611435.1 uncultured Rhodospirillaceae bacterium
AGATTTTCGAAGCCATGGGCATGGGGCTGCCCATCCTGTTGGTCTCTCCCGACGGCGAGGCGAGCCGGCTGTTGGCCAAGCGGCAGGCCGGGGTGTGGGTCCAAGCCGGCGATCCGGCGGCGATGGCGGACGCCGTCGCCGATTTCAAGAATGACCGTGAGAAGACAAAAACCTATGCCGAGGCCTCCCTGGAGGCGGCGCCCCTTCATTCTAGGGAAGCCCAGGCGAAGGAGATGATGGCCGTGTTCGATACGGTTGTCCGGCCATGAGCAAGATTCTCATCACCGGGGCTACCGGATTTGTCGGTCAGGCGCTTTGCCGGCGTCTGCGCAAGGCAGGACACATCTTGTCGGGCGCCAGCCGGAACAAAAGCCTGCGCGCCGGGCCGGAAAACATCCCCCTATACTATGTGCCGGCCGATCAGGCGAACGCAGACTGGACCCATGCGGTGACCGGCGCGGATGCCGTTGTTCATCTGGCGGCGCGGGTACACGTGATGAAAGATGATGCAGCCGATCCCTTGGCGGCGTTTCGCCAGTCCAACAGAGACGCGACCCTGGCGCTGGCGAACGCCGCGGCGGAGGCCGGGGTCAAACGGTTTGTCTTTCTCAGCAGTATCAAGGTGAACGGCGAAGCGACGGCGGACACGCCGTTTTCCGAAGCCGATGCGCCAGCGCCGGAGGACGACTATGGCGTCTCCAAATGGGAGGCGGAGCAGGGACTGAACGAGTTGGTTAAGACATCCGATATGGAGATTGTCACATTGCGGGCGCCGTTGGTGTATGGCCCGGCGGTAAAAGGAAACTTCCTGTCGCTACTGCGGGCCTGCGCTAATTCACGGCCCTTGCCCCTCGGAGGTATCAATAACCGGCGAAGTCTCTTGTATGTGGGTAATTTGGTGTCGGCTATCGAGGCCGTTCTGGACCACCCCGGCCCCGTGTCAGGGACCTATCTCATGAGTGACGGGGACGACCTGTCCACCCCGGCGCTGGCGCGGGGGATTGGCGACGCCTTGGGCAAGCCGTCAAAAGTGTTTGGCTTTCCTGTCGGACTGCTGCGAATCGCCGCCACCTGCCTGGGCAAGTCGGCTGCAATCGACCGGCTGACCGGTTCGCTTCAAGTGGATAGCGGAAAATTCCGGGAGACGTTTGCCTGGAAGCCACCGTATACGGTGGCCGACGGCCTCCAAGCGACCGCAGATTGGTATCAAAATGAAGACTAACCCGCGGCAATCGTTTCCAAGGGCTGTTGCAGGATTCAGGATATGGTATGTTGACCCTAGGCACGCCTTAGACCCACTACATATCCGCTGGCGGCCGGAGAATACGCCAACCGCATGACCATGTTTAACCGACCCAATATTGCCTTCGCGCACGATGTCCTGATGGCGGCCGTAGCGTTTGCGGTGTCGCTTTTTTTGCGTCTGGGCTCGGATATTGTCTTCTACCCGCAGGAAGAGCTCTACTTGGGGACGTTGGTGTTTACCCTGGTGGCGGCGATGGTGTTTCGCTTTATGCGCTTGTACCGGGGAATTTGGCGCTACGCCTCTCTCAATGATCTGCTGAACATTACCAAGGCGGCCAGCCTGGTGGTGCTGATTTTTCTTGTCATCATGTTCACGTTCACCCGGCTGGAGGATTTGCCCCGGTCCTTGCCGTTCATCAATTGGTTTGTGCTGATTGCGCTGTTGGGCGGGCCTCGATTCCTTTATCGCATGTTCAAGGACCGCCGCCTGGATCAGAAGAAGGAGCGGGACGCCCACTTGCGCGTGCCGATCCTCCTCGTCGGCGCCGGGGACAGTGCGGAACTGTTTATCCGGGATGTTTTCCGCTCGGACTCGAACTACCGTGTCGTGGGCCTGGTCGCCAATTCACCGAGCCGGGTGGGCCGGTATATTCATGGTGTCGAGGTGATGGGCACGATCAATCAGTTGCCGGAGATTGTCGCGGCGTTGAATAAGAAGAACGATAATCCGCAGCGCTTGGTTTTGTCGGCGGAGCGGCTGACGGCGGAACAAATCGATTTCATTCTTACCGTGGGTGAAAAACTAGGCCTCAACGTGGCGCGGCTGCCGTCATTGTCGGATTTTCAGAGCGGCGCTGATATCCACCCGAACCTTAAGCCGATCGATGTGGAAGACCTGCTTGGCCGTCCTCAGGCAAAGCTGGATACGGCGGCCATGGAGCGGCTGATCAAAGGCCGGCGAGTGCTGATCACCGGCGCGGGTGGCAGTATCGGCAGCGAGTTGGTGCGTCAGATATCCGACCTCGGCCCGAGTCACATGACACTGGTGGAGAACTCTGAATATGGTCTGTTCAGGATTGATCTGGAGCTGGGTAAGCGTCATCCAAATCAGTCACGCCAGGCGCTCATTGCCGATGTTCGTGACGTGGGCCGAATAGATGAAATCATGAGGGGAGATTCGCCGGACCTGGTATTCCATGCGGCTGCCCTGAAGCATGTGCCGCTGGTTGAAGCGAATGTGAGGGAAGGGATCGAAACCAATGTGTTCGGCACCATCAATGTGGCCGAAGCGGCCCGCGCGAACGGGGTGAGAACCTTTGTACAGATTTCCACGGACAAGGCGGTCAATCCGACCAGCGTCATGGGGGTGAGCAAGCGGCTTGCCGAGCAATATTGCCAGGCGCTTGATCTGCAGAATGAGTCCGATACGGACACCAGCTTTGTTACGGTCCGGTTCGGCAATGTGTTGGGCTCCACCGGCTCTGTGGTGGAACTATTCCGTAATCAGCTGCGGGAAGGCGGGCCGCTGACGGTAACCCATCCGGACATGACCCGTTATTTCATGACCATCCGTGAGGCCGTGGAACTGGTGCTGCAGGCTTCTGCCTTGGGCAGCGAAGAACGCCGGCAAGGCGGTAAGATCTATGTCCTGGATATGGGCGAGCCTGTAAAGATCATGGACCTCGCCCGCCAGATGATCCGGTTGGCGGGGCTACAACCGGACAAGGATGTCGAGATCACCATCACGGGCACCCGGCCCGGCGAAAAACTGTTCGAAGAAGTGCTTCACGGCGCCGAAGCGCCGCAGCCCACGGTCCGGGACGGCGTATTGGTCGCTGCACCGCGGTCCACGGACCTTGAATCCTTGAAGTCGCAACTGGACACATTACGCGATTCGGGTAAATCGGGCGATTCGGCGGAAATAATCCCGTTGTTGCGGGCGTTGATTCCGGAATATGCGCCTGCTGCCGGCGGCGTAACCCCGGCTGAAGTAGCCGAATAACACCCTTTCAAGAAACCCGAATTTCCGGGTAGTTCCGAGCCGCCCCGTTTGCTATACGGGCTGCGGCTTTTTTTATGTCCAAATTTCCCCCGGAGGACCCCATGTCAGACCCCATTCGCCGCGCCATCATTTCTGTTTCCGACAAGTCGGGGCTGGTGGAATTGGGTCAGGCGCTGGAGAAACGCGGTGTGGAGATTCTCTCCACCGGCGGATCGGCGGCCGCCTTGCGGGATGCCGGCGTGGCGGTAAAAGACGTTTCCGACCACACCGGATTTCCGGAAATCATGGACGGACGGGTCAAAACCCTGCACCCGAAAGTGCATGGCGGTTTGCTGGCCCGGCGCGGGAACAAAGGCGATGAAGACCAGATGGCCGCGCAGGATATATCGCCCATCGATCTGATTGTGGTGAATCTCTATCCGTTTGAGCAGACGGTCGCTTCTGGCGCGGATTACGATACCTGTATCGAAAATATCGATATCGGGGGACCCGCGATGATCCGGGCGGCGTCCAAGAACCACGCCTCGGTCACCGTGATTGTTGAGCCCGAAGATTATGAAACGCTGTTGGCGGAAATGGCGGCCAATGACGGCGCGACGTCCCTCGACTTCCGCAAGAAGATGGCCGCCAAAGCCTACCGGCGGACCGGCGCCTATGATGCGGCGATCGGCTCCTGGTTCGCCGATGTCCTGGACGAGCCGTTCCCGGAACGCATCGTCATGGCCGGTGAGCTGCGTCAGGAACTGCGCTACGGAGAAAACCCGCATCAATCTGCGGCGTTTTACGCCAACAGCGAGAACCGCCCCGGCATCGCGACGGCGAACCAGCTCCAGGGCAAGGAGCTCAGCTTCAACAATTTGAACGACACGGACGCCGCGTTTGAGCTGGTGGCGGAGTTCAAGGACACCGCCTGCGCCATCATCAAGCACGCTAACCCCTGCGGCGTCGCGGTGGCGGACAGTCTCAAAGAAGCGTACCTGCGGGCGCTCTCCTGCGACACGGAAAGCGCGTTCGGGGGAATCATCGCTTTTAACCGGACCCTGGACGCGGAAACGGCCAAGGAGGTCGCGGACCTGTTTGCTGAGGTGGTTATCGCGCCGGAGATCGATGCGGCGGCCAAGGATATCTTCGCCGCCAAGAAAAACCTCCGGGTGTTGGAAACCGGCGGACTGCCGGACCCGGCTTCTGGCGGCATGACCGTGCGGACGCTGGCCGGGGGATACTTGTTTCAGGGACGCGATGCGGCGATCACGGACGGCGATTTAAAGGTGGTGACCAAACGGGAACCCTCGGCGCAGGAGCTGCAGGACCTGCTGTTCGCCTTCACCGTGGGCAAGCATGTGAAATCCAACGCCATCATCTACGCCAAGAATGGTATGACCGTGGGCGTCGGCGCGGGTCAGATGAGCCGGGTAAACTCGTCCCGCATTGCCGCCTGGAAGGCCGCAGACGCGGCGGAGAAGGCGGGTGATGCCACAAGCTGGGCGGAAGGCTCGGTGGTCGCCTCGGATGCGTTCTTCCCGTTTGCAGACGGTTTACTGGCGGCCGCGGAAGCGGGTGCAACGGCGGTCATTCAGCCCGGGGGCTCTATTCGCGATGACGAAGTGATTGCCGCAGCCGACGAAAAAGGCCTCGCCATGGTCTTCACCGGCATGCGCCACTTCCGGCACTAAAGAAAAATTAGAACTTCCGATCTTTGATGGTCGCTTCGTCCATGCGCGCCTGGCGCATGTACTGGCCCATCAGGTGCATAAGCGATTGGTGCACGTCCTCGATCACGCCGTAATTGTCGCCGTCCACATGCAGGTTGACCGAGGCGATCTCCGCCGTGCGGCCGCCGTCGAATCCTGTGAGTGAAATCACCTCCAGGCCCTGATCCCGGCCCCACTGGGCGGCCCGGACCACATTCTCGGAGTTTCCTGACGAACTGACCGTCATCACCACGTCGCCTGGTCCGGCGGAAAGGCGCAACTGGTGCACGAACACTTCGTCATAGGAAATGTCATTGGCGATCGCGGTGATCACCTCGACATTGGCGGCGAGAGAATGCACGTGGGGCAATAATTCCGTATCGGTCGCCAGCAATTTGCCGTGGTCACAGGCCAAGTGATTGGAGATGGAGGCCGAGCCGCCATTGCCGCAGACATAGAGAGTCCCGCCGGTCTCGTAGGTCGTGGTGAGAATTTCTATGGCCTTGGTGAGTTTGTCCCCATCGACGCTGGCAGCGGCCTTGGCATAGGCCTCGAAATAGGCCTTTGAATAGGCGCCGGCATCGGAGAATTTTTGATCGGGAAATGTCATGGGCCATCCATATAAGCGATTGAGAGGGGTTTCAACCTTCCTCTGAAACCTTGGGCGCGCGAACGCCAATCATGAGCGCACCGCCCACCAGGAAAAATACGATAATGGTCGCCATGCCAGCCCGCTGGCTTTGGAACAGATCGGTGAAAAGGGCCAGGACGAGGGGCCCCAAAAAGGCTGTCGCCTTGCCGGACAGGGCGTAAAGGCCGAACATCTCGGTGCGTAGCTCCGCCGGCGCCATGTGCGCCATCATAGAGCGGCTGGCCGCCTGCGCCGGACCGACGAAAATGCCCAGGCCGAGCCCAAACACCCAAAACAGCGCTTGTGAGTCGATGATCAGCAAGGCTGTGCCAAACACGGTCAACCCGGCAACCGCCCAAAGGATTGTCGCCTTTGCGCCAATCTTGTCGTCCACCCAGGCGAACCCCACAGCGCCCAACCCGGCGGTGACATTGATGGCGATGCCGAAAATGATGATCTGCTCGAAGGAAAAACCGAAGCTGCCGGCGGCGTAGATGCCGCCAAATGCGAAAATGGTGTTGAGGCCATCCGTATAAATCATCCGGGCGACGAGGTAGCGGGCGGTCTGGACGTGTCGGCGGAGATTGCGAAATGTGCCAATCAATGTGGACCAGCCATCCCGGACAGCTTCGCCAAACCGCACTCCCGTGGCCGGACGGTCAGGCGTAAACATGAAGAGCGGCAGGGAGAAGATCAGGAACCACACCGCCACCAGGACGGCGATCCCGCGAATATGTTCGGAATTCTCCTTGGCGAGACCGAACCAGGGTGTTTCCGCCTGGGAAAAGCCGATCAACGATATCACCAGGCAGGAGAGTCCGCCGGCATATCCGAGACCCCAGGCCCAGCCTGACAAGCGGCCGAACCTTGCCGGTTTGCAGATATCCGGCAGCATGGCGTTGTAGAACACCATACCGGCCTCGAAGGCGAAGTTGCCGAGACCGGCGAAAACTAAGGCCCAAAGAACGAAGCTCACATCGGGTTGGGCGAACCACAAGAGGGCGCTGCAGACCACCGCCAGCAACGTAAAGGCCATCAGCCAAGGTTTGCGCCGCCCCGTCTTGTCGGCGATAGCGCCAAGCACCGGGGTTACCGCCGCCACGGCGAGCGCCGAGAGGCTCATGGCGTATCCCCATTGGGAGGTGCCGGTGATCTCGTTCTCGGCGATGCCCTTGGTGAAATAGGTGGCGAAGATAAAGGTGACAATGACGGTGGGGAAAGCCGAGTTCGCCCAATCATAGAAGGCCCAGGCGATCTGGCCTCGCCGGCTGGTCATGTCGGAACTGCTCATGCCTTAGGTTCTAAGGCCGGAATCACCCGCCCGCAATGGAGCTCAGCTGCCGGCTGGC
>CAZSXT010000075.1:0-6686 GCA_964611435.1 uncultured Rhodospirillaceae bacterium
TCAAAAATACACGTTTGTTTGCATGTAATTTCAAAAAAAACATTTTCTGGACTAGGATTAGTTTCTCCCACGATTTGTCCATCGCACCGAACACAATAAAAATACACTTTTTTTGCACAATTGCATAGAGTTTCTCCTACGGCGACATGCAAAACGCACGCAAGCCTGGTCGCTGCACACGGGACGAATACCAAACATTTTTGGAGAAGGTCGGTTCTCTCGAGGCCTCCGTCCGAACCATCCAAGAGGCCGCTGACACCGCGCGTATAAATAACAAGCTGCTCGAACAACTCACCCGCGAAATAGACGAGCTGAAAAACAAGAACCGCGGGACCAATGACGATAAGGTCGAGCACCTCAAACGGCGCATCGTGGTTCTGGAAAAAAGTATGAACAGTGCCACGGTGCATTACATGGATGCAATGGCGCAGATTTCGCTGATTCGAGAAACCATTGACGCCATGGGCGCGGTGCTGCTTAAAAACTGCAAGCACACCAGTCTCGAGTGTTTATACTCTACGTTACACGACCTCGGCAAAGACGTGGAGGATTTGAAGCACAAAACGATGAAACTTAAAAAAGACTCGGACGATTCCACGTTTAAGCAGGATATTCTTCAGAGAATGCACTCGTGGGAACAAAAGCAGATTGAGGAAGAGCAGAGGCGCCGAGAGGAAGACAAGAAGCGATGGAGGGTTCTGGATAAGATTATCGATGAAAATGCTACCCTGAGGTCTAGATTGGAGGAAATGGACACTGTTCCGCGCAATGCAAAGCGCAGACGAGGGAACAACGTACACGAAGTTGAATAATGACGATACTCGCAAATGTAGCCGTTGGTTAGTTTTACTTTTTATTTTTATTTTTGTTTTTTTGTGCGTGAGAGATGTATAAAAACGCCACAGCACAGCTACCCACAAATATTACACCACCCCCGGCAATAAGGCCAACTTCCACGTCACTGAGACCCCCTCCTGTGTCGGCGGTCCTGGGGATCTCGGGCTTGTCGTTTGGCTCGTCTCTGACGTAGCACGAATCGGCCACCTCCTCTGAAAAGGCGGTCATGCTGGAGCGCACCCGCGAGTTGAAAATGTAGTCGTGGGACCAACTCGCGACTGCATTCATAATTGTCGGCGTGTTTTGGTGCAGAATCCCGCACTGGTGGCCATACTCATGCGCAACAACAATCAGCAGTGTCGCATAGTTCGAACTGGCGGCCACCATCTTGTTGTACGGCGGGGCGCATGCTCTTCCGATATAGGCCACACCCGCGTATTCGTCGTATCCGTCACTGTCGAAAAGTAGATTGGTGCATGTTTCTTTCGGGCCGTAGATTTGCATCTGGTCCAGCAATTCTTCAATGTCAGGCGGCTGCGAGTCCAGGGGCCACTCCGAGATGTCGGTTTCATTAAACATAAATCCGTAATCGCTGATAAGGTCCCGCAGAAGATGGTTGACCACCAGCATCACGGAGTTTATTACACTCCGTGTCTCGGCATCCGAGTTGTAGTTTAGCCGAAAGCGGCGTGTATACGAAATACCAACCCCACACGACCGCTTTTCTCCGTCAGTGTCAGCGTGTGGATGGCGACGCGGGTCTGTCTTTGCCACGTTTTCTTGCTCATTTTTCCCCCGCCTCAAGTCTATACGACTAACAACGCCATCTTGTATCACCTTGATCCATTGTATTTTGTTGTTGCTGCCACTCCGTTTTATGAGTGCAAAATCGTTGTCAGATATGTGAACAATAGATATATCATTGTGTAACGACTGGACTCTCTGGCCAGTGATGTTAAAGAAATAAGGAATTTTGTCGTCATCTATTTCAATAAATCTCGCTCCTATATTCACACCCCCGGGTATTTTCCGCCTCTGAGTGATTTGCAAAGGGGGCTCAATCCTTACGTGTGGCGTTGTTTTTGGCGTTGCGGAAAAAGAGGTAGATGCTGAAAGTGCTAGCATACACAAGAGCAAAAATCTCGTCATATCTCTTTTCGCAAATGACAAATATCAAAAATATTAGGCTCGACACACATATCGCCAGCCTGCATGTTTTTGTCAGGGTCCGGTGTGTGCCTATGATGTACGTATACACAACCATAAGCAAGATGGTGGTGTAAAACCCGCTCGTGTATCTTGATAACGAATAACAAAAATGTTTAAAGGGTTTTCTCTGGTGTGCTATATATTTGAATACTTACCCGTTGTCCATGCGCATGGCCAGGGCCGCAACATAGATCCACGGCTCGACCAGAAACGCAATTCTCTCAGACACTGGAGCGACTTTTTGATTTTTTCCGTAAACAGCTTTTGAGCTAATATATATAGCCGGAAGAAAGCTAAACACAAAGAAGAAAATACCAACTGACATTGCTTCTAAAATGATTTTGTTTTTTTTAAAAAAAAATTAAAATGGCAAAATATGCATCCGCAGCCCAACGCCATAATCTATATTTCCCTCGACAAGTTCTGAATTAAACGGCTCCCGGTTGATGCAATCTATAAACATATGGTCGGGCGATGGCTCTGAATCTGGAACCGGCGTGCGATAAAACGCAGGACTGTATGCCCACGACCTGGAAATGAGTGCATTGGGCAGGATAAACGCCAAGACTCCGTTTACATACACGCTTATGTCCTCCAGCAGAAAAAAAAAGTCGGAGACGTCATCAATGGGACTTACAATTTCAAAGGAAATATCCAGTGCGCGCTGAGTCTCCACCTCTTCTTCCGTAAAGTAGTAAACATCGTTATTATCGAAATTGGGGTCGGATATTGATTCGCACAGGTACATCCGGAAATACTCGCCGGGTTTAAAAGCAAGGACGAACACACCGCCAGAGTAAAAGATGAGCTGTTCTTGTGCACCTGGGGTACTGTATCCCGGATAAAGTCTAAACTCTACTCGTAGGTTCTTGTATTCGCCGTTGGAGCCCATCCAGTTTACAAAATTATACTCGCCCTTTGAGCGCAAAGTCGCGGCAGGTGTCGAACCCAAGAAATACGGCATATCCAGGCCCGACAGCGGCTCGGACGTGAGCACCTGTGCAATAGAGCAATTCGCACCCGTGTCCACTAGTTCCGCGAGTCCGATTTGCAGGCCGCACAAATCCCCAGTGTCGAACGACGCCACCAGCCCGTGTTCGTCGTACGCGCTTGAATGCACGGAGATTGAACTTTCTGGGCTAAATCCACCGAGATTGTCAACCCAAGCAAAGGCCACGTCGCTGTCTATATCTTCCGGGAGTTCATCTCTTGTAAATGATCGACAGATAACAGATCTGTTTCTCGCGAGAAAAACATACCCGGATATGGGGTTGTATCCCATCATCATGGCTTCCGTGCATGTTCTGGGCTCGGAAGAAAGGGAGGCATTGCACGACGGGCCACCGGACAGTGGCGGGCAATACATGCTGTCGAGGCGCGTGTATATCCGATTTATGGTGGCTATAATATCCACGGGCTCGCCTTGGGATGTGTTCGCCACAAGCGCGCCCGTGCTGTGGATGTGAATGGATACCGGATCTCCAATCCGCGGCCCAATGCTGTTTTGCGGGGACGTACCAACAATGTCGTCCCAGCTGTCCATGCTGTCGGTTTTTAGGTTTTGCGACAAGGCAAGGAGATAATCGACGAAAGCAATATTGTTTGCAAACACTCCCCCCGGCGCGGAAAGATGCAGCCCGTCATTTTCGGCAAACACCGATACTTCAACACACGATTCGGTTGTTCGTGTCGTGTCGGTGGGATCGAGCAGGTGGCGTCCTGGCCGTATTTCCGATGGCAACTTGAGATTGGCCAGATCACACAGAGTGTCCAGCATTTCCATTAGAGGCTGCGGCATGTTGTTTATATATACCCTGCTCGCATCAATGCACATGCTTCTGTTGCTGCACACATTTACCTCTGGGCTTGCAGCCGCGGCCGCGAACATTAGGATCAAAACAAAGAGCATCTGTTTGAACTATTCATAAATCATGTGTGTGTGTATTTGTTGTTGTTGTTGTTGTTGTTGTTTCACTGTGTAATCTTATTTTTATATGACAAAAAGACTGGGCATGTTTGTCACACTTGCGCGTGATATTTTCCCCCGTGATTTACTAAACGAAATGGAGCAAAATGGCGAGGAGATGGTCGTGGAGCACATTCGGGTCGAGAACACGGTTCAAACGGTCACCCTCAGCACCAAGCCAGGCCATCTGAATAGAATACTTGAGATGATCCAACCAAACGTGACCTCTGATGTTGGGTCACGGTTTAAAATTAGCAAGCTGAACATGTATCACACGGTCATGCTCAATCCCAAAGATTACATGGTAAATTCGGGCGGGAAATACAGTTCAACCTACGGGCATATCAGTGTGATAAACCTGATATACACACTCAACAAAATGTACGAGAACAAGACGGGTGTCGTCGATGCTGTTCGGCTGTTCCACATTGAAAAAAACAATCTCGTGTGCACGGGCAACGTCCTCTACCACTTGGATTTCAATATTCTCGCGCAAAACCCGCGTGTTATCTTATATCCTACGTTTTCTGGCGGAACGGTGAGGTTTTCCCGGGATTTGCCAGACGGGACACACGAAAAACTCGCCACAGTTGAATTTTGGAAAAATGGCAGGTTTAATATCACAGGTCTAAAGGACCGCACCTCGTTGATATGCCACGTTCTCAGGGAAATGTCGCGCGTGTTTGCACCGGCGCTGATCCGCGATTCCAGGGCGAAAATGCCAGATGCAATCGCAGAGATCTACAAGTAAAATAATGAATATAAAAGAATATGTTTTAGACGGCGTATTTTAATTTAAATATTTACCCTTCGTTTGCGCTCTTTCTGTTTTGTAGATTTAGCCTGGGGTCCAGATTGCGTGGTGCTCGGCAGTTTAGCTATGAGTGCCATATTTTGGGCGTCAACCGATTCGTCAACCGCATCAGTTATGAGGCTGTCCAGATATTCGTTTTCTGCTTCTTCGCGCTTTGTCTGAAAAAACATCTCCTCGGCCAATCCACCCCCAGCACCATCGTCGTCATCATCAAGAACATCGTCGATTTTATCCAGAAGATCACGCGTCTTCCTATCGTCAATTGTATGCTTATCCAGCAGTGTCTTGGCATCAGAAAGGCTATCAACGATGTCCTTCCTTCTCTTGACCGTTGTTATGCGCTCGTGAATCATCCGAAGACGTTCTATTTCTCGCTCGTGTGTATCCGCGTCTTTTTTGGATCTGAGACTCTTGATCATGCACTCGCGTGCTTTTGCCTGATCGCCATATCCGTGGAATTCTATCGCCTTTCTTCGCCAGCCCTCCTCTTCCCGCCGCTTTGTGGCAATGTCTGCTTCGTGCCTTTGCACCGTAAGACACAGCGCAGCCTCGTCTTTGACGCCCGACGACTTTTTACTTCCAAAAATACGCGTCATAGATGCCATGTCTGTTCTGTAAAACTGTAACAACACAAGCAAGATTATCCATTGCGGTTTTTGATCTATATTTAGTTTACCACACAAAACTATTCACCTCGCTTATTTCATTGGTAGTTGATCTGTATTCATTTAACTTTACAGATGTCGATAATCAACAACCCTGATCCGCGCATTGGCCTCAGCGACGGGGATAGGCGCCATAAACTCCCCAACTACTATCGGTTGATTGGTTGCAGCCAGCACGCACCCGTCTGCGCTATCCAGAAGAAACTGAAGCGGGCGTTTCTAAAATGGCATCCGGATCGCGCCTTTTTTAACAAATACGACCGGAAGACTTGTACGAAAGTAACGGCTGCTCTGAATGCAGCCAAGACTATTCTGTTGGACCCGTTTGAGCGCGCGCATTACAATGACGAAATCGATACTCATGGGTCGTTCAATTTAGTTTTGCACCGGCGCCCAGCCCCTCGCAAGCAAAGACGGTCCACCCCCAAAAGCAGAATACTGGCCATGTGTGACGCGGCCCGGGCAAATCGCGACTCACAGCTCTGGAAGGAATATCTGATCCAACGGGATATCGACGGCTACCGCGAGAGTGTTTTGTTTCACAATGATAAAAGCCCAGACATACAAGACAGCACGGAAGCGATCCAACGGGATATCGACGGCTACCGCGAGAGTGTTTTGTTTCACAATGATAAAAGCCCAGACATACAAGACAGCACGGAAGACAACCGCGGGCCGTGCCTGTCTTCATCCATTGACACCCTCTACTTGGACCATTAATGACACAATTTATTTCGGAAATACTAACAACATGAAATATGGAAATATTTATACACTTTTTTTGTTTACAAAAAAAATAGAAATGGAATGGAAAAAAATCATTCTAGTTACAGCGACATGTTCTTCAACTTTGAAGACTGCCCTTCTTGCGAAAAGAAATTTTGCAGCACACAGGACCTTGTGCTCGTTGTCACAGGCCGTGCTAGATGCAGTATTTGTGGATACAGAGGAGACCACTACCCACCCCCTCCGCGGCAGAACCCAAAACCTGCGTTTTTTTCAAAAAAGATGGATTTGAAACAACCATTGAAAACAAACAAAAATTAAATGCTAGATGACCAGTAAAAACATCGAGAAAATCCTCCATCTCGCCGAACAGGCCCGTAAACGCAAGCACAGTGCCGCCAAACCAGTCTGTGATGCCGTGGAGCAATCGACTGGCGACACCCGCAAACGCAAACGCGAAGAGCAATCG
>CAZSXT010000076.1:0-6402 GCA_964611435.1 uncultured Rhodospirillaceae bacterium
GACGTCGGTAAAGGCGAACAGCAGTAGGTCTTCCTCTTCAATGGAGATGATAGACATAGAGGCCAGCCCCCAGACTACGTCGCCATTTTGGGATTGAAGGCGAAGTTCGAAATCCTTGACTTCGTCGTCCTCGACGAACTCGACCATCAGCCGTTCCCGTTCCGACTTGTCATAGAAGAAGGATTCCCAATTGGCGCCCAGTAGTTGATCCCCACCGACGCCTAGAGATTCTGCAAAATACCGGTTGGAAAACACGACCCGCCCGTCATCAAAGCTGATCACGAGAATCCCTGCCGGGACAGTGTTGTGGAAGGTCTGGAGATTGAGATCGTCGTTTAACAGACGTTCAAAGGACTTCGTGGAAACGCTATTCATGTGTCTCGCCCGCATTTTTGGTCGATTGTGGTTTTCCGGTTTAGAACATCCGCGAACCGAACTTATTCCGTACGCCAGGTATTCGTCATCATACGATGTGGGGATGTCCTAAGGAAAAACAAGGGGGTGGCTCCTCTTGGGGCCTATGCTTGAGATGCCCGGCCAAACCCCATACTCTTTGTAAAACAGTAGAATTCCGGGGAGCTGACCATTGGCTGAGATCAAGAAAGACAAACTTAAAGTACGCGACGTGGACTTGGTCGTCCGCCGCGCGGGCAGCGGTACGCCGCTGTTGCTGCTCCACGGGGCCAACGGCAGCGTCTCCTGGCTGCCCGTGATGGAAGAGCTCGCGAAGAATTATGACGTCATCCTGCCCGACCATCCGGGTTTCGGCGAAACGGCGCCGCCCGATTGGGCCGATAATATTTCTGATATGGCGTACTTTTATCTGGGGGTTATCGAGGAATTGGGCATCGGCCACCTGCATCTGGCCGGGCACTCCATGGGCGGCTGGATCGCCGCCGAGATTGCTGTCCGCGACAGCCACAGACTCAAAAGCTTAACACTTGTTTCGTCCGCCGGCATTCGAGTGAACGGCGTCGATATGGGCGATCTGTTTGCCTGGTCGCCGGAAAAAACCATCGAGGAAGTCTATGCCCGCAAGGAATTCCGGGACCAGATGCTCGCCTTTGAGCCCACCGAGGACGAGATCGAAACCATGCTGCGCAACCGTCAGATGGCGGCGCGGCTTTGTTGGATGCCCCGATTCCATAATCCGGACCTGCCCAAGTGGCTGCACCGGATTACCATTCCGACACTTGTTCTTTGGGGCGATAGCGACGGCATCTTCCCGGAACCTTACGCCCATGCCTATCACGATCTGATCCCCGGCTCGGAGCTGGAGGTCTACAAGAACTGCGGCCACGCGCCGATGATGGAAGAGCGCGACGCCTTCCTGCGGCGAATGACCGGCTTCCTGGAAGGAGCAGCCTGATGGATTTTTATTTCTTCAACCTGATGCCCTACGGCCCCTTGGACATGGACTACGACAAGGAATACGCCTCGGCCAACCTGATCCTACCCAACAGCTACTACGACCCGGAGGAGGGCCACAAGCTTTACAACCGCTATATCGACGAACTGGTCTACGCGGATGAGCTCGGCTACGACGGGGTCTGCGTCAATGAACACCACCAAACGGCTTATGGCATGATGCCGGTGCCGGGCGTGATCGCCGGCGCGCTGGCCCGGCAGACCAAGCGGGCCAAGGTCTGCGTGTTGGGCCGCGCCCTGCCCCTGGTCAACAATCCGCTGATGATCGCCGAAGAATTCTCCATGCTGGACAACATCACGGGCGGGCGATTCGTCGCCGGCTTCGTCCGGGGCTTAGGCGTCGAATACCACGCCATGGGCATCAACCCGGCGTTTTCGCTGGAACGGTTCCACGAGGCCCATGATCTGGTGATCCGCGCCTGGACCGAGACTGGGCCCTTCACCTTCGAGGGCAAACACTATCACCTAACCTATGTGAACCTTTGGCCTCGGCCTTATAGTCAGCCCCATCCAGAGGTTTGGATCCCCTCCCAGGGGTCCGAGGAAACCATCCGCTGGGCGGCCCATCCGGACCGCAAGTACACCTATCTGAATGTGTATTCACCTTTCGAGGCGGTGAAGACCTTCATGGGCATGTACCGCCGGGTCTGCGAGGAGGACTACGGATACGAAGCCGAAGACCGGCAGTTGGGTGTGGCGCTGCCGATCTACGTAGCCGAAACCGACGAGATCGCCGCCAAGGAGGCCAAGCCCCATATCGAGGCGTTCTTTAACAAGTTTCTGCGCATCCCGAACGAGCTTCTCCTGCCGCCGGGTTACACCTCTATCAGTTCCATGAAGTCCATCGCTATTGCCAAGCGTCAAATGCTGGGCGGCGGCAAGGAAATGGAGCGGATGGCCGATATGGGCATGTTTGTCTACGGCAGCCCGGAGACCGTCCGCGCCAAGCTGGAGGAATTCCAGGACCAGATCGGGTTGGGCCAGCTCTGCACCATCCTGCAGTTCGGCACCCTGCCCCACGAGCTGACCAAAAAGAACATGGAGATGTTCGCCAAGGAAGTGATGCCTCATTTCCGCGGTCGGGAACGCCAATCACAATCCGCGGCGGCGGAATAGTGTCCGGTTGAACAACCAGGATTTTGTGCGCAAGATCGCGCCAACCCAATTCTAATCAGAGAGGATATCCAGATGGCTGTTGTGAAATTGAAAGACCCTGAAGGCGCCAAGGTGCGCACTATTACGTCGGAAAGTGAAAACGGGATAGTCTGCAAAATCTCCGTCCCCGAGGGCGACCACGAATTCTACACCGACGAACCGGCGGAACGGGGCGGGACCGGTACGGCAGCCGCGCCGTTGTTTTACTTCACCGCGTCCCTGGCGGCCTGCCAGACCGTGCAAATCCATAAGGCCGCCGCCGCGATGCGTCTCAAGCACGGCGCCATCAATATTGAATGCAACACCACCACGGACCGCATACCCCCCATGGACGGCGGCAGCGGCAAGGTGATGCGCTTCTGTGCGGCTGAACTGCATGTGGAGATTGAGACCAACGAACCCAAGGAGAAGGTCGAGCGGCTGATGAAAATCTCCGAGGACATGTGCCCGGTGGGCAACCTGTTCACCGATGCGGGCTATCCGCCGGAGCTCACCTTCACCATCAAGCCCATGCCGAGCAACGACTAGCCTGGCATTCTGGTGAGTAAACCTCCCTTCAAGGCGGACGTGGTCGGCAGCCTGCTGCGTCCGCCGGAAATTCATGCCGCCCGAGAAAAACTCGCCGCCGGCGAGATCGACTCCGATGAGCTTCGCGCCATCGAGGACGGGTTTGTCCAGGACGCGGTTGCGTTGCAGCGGGACGCCGGATTGAAGGTCGCGACCGATGGCGATTTCCACCGGGCCCACTGGTTCATGGATTTCTTCACCAAGATCGATGGGATCGAGGTGCGGGGTGGATTGCCCCAACGGTTCCAGAACGAAGGCGGGGAAATAGAGTTCGCGCCGCCGAAGCTGTTCACCACGGCGAAACTGACACGCTCGCAGCCCTTGGCGTCTCACGACTATGCGGGCCTGAACGCCATCCTGGTGGAGACCGGTAATGGCCTCACCGGTAAGCAGTGTATCCCGTCGCCGACCATTGCGCATTTTCGAGGCGGCCGGGCGGGCGTCGACGAGACCGTCTACCCGGATATTGAAGATTTTTACGAAGACCTGGCCCAGGTTTACCGGGATGAAATTCAGGCGCTTTACGACGCGGGTTGCCGCTATTTACAGATAGATGAAACCAACCTGCCGTTCCTGTGCGATCCGAAAATCCGCGCTCAGGCCGAAAGCATCGGCGAAGACCCGGATCAACTCCTGCCTCGCTACGCCCAACTCATTAATCAATGTGTCCGCGACGCGCCAGACGACATGGCGGTCTGTATTCACATGTGCCGGGGCAACCACGAAAGCTCCTGGGTGGCGGACGGCGGCTATGACCCGGTGGCCGAGGTCGCCTTCGGCGATATCAATGTGGATGGGTTCTTTTTGGAGTATGACAGCCCGCGGGCCGGCGGCTTCGCGCCCTTACGCTATCTGACCGGCGACAAGGTCGCGGTCTTGGGCCTCATGACCACCAAGAGGCCGGACCTGGAGCCCAAGGAAGATGTGATCCGGCGAATTAACGAGGCGGCCGACATCGTGCCCTTGGACCGCCTGGCCCTCAGCCCCCAATGCGGTTTCGCCAGCACCATTGGCGGCAACACCCTCACCGTCGATGACGAAAAAGCCAAACTCGCCCAGGTCGTCGAGATCGCCGCGGAGGTTTGGGGGTAGGTCCTTCCCACCACCCCTTTACCCGCGTCATCCCCGACTCGCGAAGCGACTGTCGGGGAACCATGTGACCCTGCCCATGGACCCCCGAGACTTGGCCCCAACTACCGTTGGTCCCAACTCGGGGGCGACGCAAATAGAGAAATAAAATGGGTATGCGGATTACTACGCGGGTTGAACCCGCGTATGTCCGCGCATGACTAGTTTTGGGACATTGCCTTCACCACGCCCCGCCTGCATGATGCGTCGTGCGTGGGAGGCGATGAATGCATGTCCCTAATCTCACCGCCGCCCGCAGATAATCGAATTTCACGGAACCAGACCCAATGATGCCGCCCCTCCCCGACCCCCATGCCATAGCCGTTTTGATCCTGGTGGCGGTGGCGCTGGTGCTGTTCACTCGGGAGAATATCCCCCTGGAAACGTCCAGCCTCGCCGTCCTGGCGCTCCTAGTCGCCGGCTTTGAGATTTTTCCCTACTCGGACGCCAAGGGGACGCACCTGGAGGCCCTGGATTTCTTTAGCGGTTTCGGACACGAGGCCCTGATCGCGGTGTGCGCCCTGATGGTCGCCGGACAAGGTTTGGTCCGCACCGGCGCACTGGAACCCGTCGGCCGCACCCTGGCCAAGCTCTGGTCCGTCAGCCCGTCTCTGTCGCTGCTGCTCACCCTCGTTGTCGGCGCGGTGCTCAGCGCATTTGTCAACAATGTCCCCATCGTGGTTCTGCTACTGCCGATCCTCATCGGCATCGGACTCCGCACCGGCAGGCCAGCGTCGGGCATGCTGATGCCGATGGGCATGGCCACCCTGGTCGGCGGGATGAGCACCACCATCGGCACCTCCACCAACCTGTTGGTGGTCTCCGTCGCCGCTGATCTGGGGATGCGGCGGTTTGGCATGTTCGACTTCCTGATACCGGCCGCCATCGCCGGCGGGATCGCCATCCTCTATTTGTGGCTCATCGCGCCGCGCCTCTTACCGGACCGCGCTCCGCCGATGGGAGACACCTCCCCCCGCGTCTTCATGGCCCATCTGAATGTGGAGGAGGGCGGCGCTTCTGACGGGGCGACGTTGCGCGAGGTGCTGGAACTGGCGGGCGGCGGGTTGAAGGTCCTCGACATCACTCGGGAAAACGGCGCCGTTCTGCAGCCATTGCCCGACGCCGTGTTGCGTGCAGGCGACCGCCTCAGTGTCCGGGACACGCCCGACAATCTGAAAGAGTACGAGAGCGTGCTCGGCGTCCGGCTGTATACGGGCGAGGATCCGGTCGATGAAGACCACCCGCTTGCCTCCGGCGATCAGCAGATTGCCGAGATCGTCGTTACTCAAGGCTCCCCGTTGGACGGGCGCTCCCTCGCACAGACCCGGTTTGCCGACCGGTATCAGCTCATCACCCTCGCGCTGCACCGCGCCGGCCTGCAAGCGCAAACTCAAAGAAACGACATCGGCGATGTTCGCCTTGGCGTCGGTGATGTGCTGCTGGTCCAGGGCCCGAGCGAACTTATTCACGAGCTGAAACTAGGTGGCGAATTGCTGGTCCTGGACGCCACCACGGACCTGCCCAAGACCGACAAGGCCACCTTAGCGCTCGCCACCATGGCGGCGATCATTCTGGCGGCAGCCCTGGGCGTCATGCCGATCGCCGCCAGCGCGCTCTGCGGTATTCTCATCATGCTCATTACAGGCTGTCTAAGGTGGCGCGATGTCGCCCAGGCGCTCAGCATCCCGGTAATCATGATCGTGGTCGCCAGCTTGGCGCTGGGGACGGCGATGCTGAAAACCGGCGGTGCGGACTACCTCGCACAGCTGATCCTGACAGTGGGCGCCGGTGCGCCGCCGCCGATCCTCATTGCCGCCCTTATGGGCGCCATGGCGGTGCTGACCAACATCGTCTCCAACAACGCGGCGGCGGTGATCGGCACGCCCATCGCCATTGGCATGGCGCAGCAACTTGGCCTGCCGCCGGAAGCATTCGTGCTGGCCGTGCTGTTCGGCGCGAATATGAGCTACGCCACGCCCATGGCCTATAAGACCAATCTTCTGGTGATGAACGCCGGCGGGTATACGTTTATGGATTTCGTCCGCATCGGCGTAACGCTGACGCTGCTCGTCTGGGCGGTGCTGTCGTGGTTACTGCCGACGCTGTACGGATTTTGATCGCTAC
>CAZSXT010000077.1:0-6254 GCA_964611435.1 uncultured Rhodospirillaceae bacterium
GCCTACCTTGGATCAGAATGTCCACTCGGCGGGCGTTTTCCATCAACAGGGCGATAGGGTCCGAGCCGCCGGCATCCAATCCACCCGTATCCTGCAAATCACGGATAACGTTCCGTAGGGCCTCTCTGGCCACAAATTCGTACCGGCCCGCAGATCGGTCGATCAAACTCGCCAGAAGCGCGACGTTAAACTGATCGGCAATTTCCTTGGGCAACGGCAGCCGATCTTCCCGGAACGGCCAGATAGCCAGGCGCAGTTTCGGGCCGGCCGCATAAGCGTAGGGCTTTTTGAAATAATTGATCGCGGCTTCGGTCTGGGTGCGCGCCGGGGGTGATTCGACCATCCGCGCGATGTCGGACAAAAGTTCCCGGGCAAGCCCGTCGAACAATTTAGTCTCTGTCGGATTCACCTGATGTTGGGCCAAGGCCGACTGCATCATGGATATACCGGCAGCCAGGATAGCCATAGCGAGACCACGCCTCACGGTATGATCCTCTGGCGAAGAACGACTGTCTTTACGTCATCGGATCGCCCTTCACCAGCAACCGGCGCGGATCCGGAAACAACCGTAAGCCGGTAATCGAAGCCCTCCGGCATCCGGCGAGGTAATGTGATGCTCCAGGACTGCCGTCCGCTTACCGCCAACGCCCCCGACAAGGCGGCTGGAATCGGAGAGCCCTCCAGGAAAAGGCCGGACTCGACATTCAACCGCATGGCCACATAACGGCTTAACACCCCGACATCGACGGTGAATCGCAAACCACAGACGTCCACCAGGGGACGATCCGGCAAACGTCCCATCGCATCCGGACTCAGCGGCTCAACAACTGGCCGCCGGCCGGCAAACGCGACCTGCGCGCAGCTGCCATCTGTTGGCGGATCTAATATACTGACGCGAACATCCAATCGGCCGTCCTGGCCGCTGATTGCCTGTTGATCCTTCAGGACCTGAACGTCCACCCGTTCCGGCACGACCTTTGTCTGTTCCAGCCCCATGGCGGCCAGGGAGCGATCACGCCATTCGGCTATCGGGCCGGTCGTGCTGGCGGAGACGATGAGAATTCCACCCAGGATCATAAGACCCAACATGGCGGTTGCGACGATCTTGCCGTTTACGCCGGTTGTAGCCGGGGAAGGCTTTCGGAAAGAAATACCCACCGCCTCGCACGCAGCCGCGATGGCGCCAACCTGTGTGCCACCGTCACTTCCCAAGGGCATTAGACAGGTGAGGTCTTTGCCGGCCGCCCGGAATTTCTGGAAAAAAGAATCATCCGCCGCCAGTTTCTCGGCAACGTGATCGACAGGCAAGATATTGAGGTCGTAATCGACCCGTCCGGTCGCCCAAATGATATGATCCGCGTCTTCCACATTCGCGCACAGTTTGTCGCCGGGCGACGCCGCCACGGCATGGGCCAGGAAAAAAGCCAGCTGCCAACTTTGGCCGGAACCAATCTGGCCCGATACGTCCGCCCTGAAGGATTGGTCCTCGAAGGGACCGAACTCTCGCTCGATGACACCGCTGCCCCGCCGGACAAAATCATCATACTCCCCGCTCATGGGCAGGGTCGCCGCCGTCCCGCCCAGGCAAACCAGGGACTGAGGCGAGCGTTCCGGCGTCAGTCTTTCGATCTGAACCGCCCCACCGGTCGTGGCCGCATAGACGGCATATTTCGTCACTGCAAATAGGCTTCCGTGGTTGGGTCTATTAACAAGTTTAGCAAATCCGAATCCCGCTCGGCGATCAATTGGCAAACTCCGTTTTTAAAACCCGTGAGGGCGAAGCGGAAACAATTTTCATCCCGGTCGCATATTGTGAGTGTTTCCGGCTGAACCTCCGCCCCGGCGTCAATTTCGACAATGACATAGACCTGAGTCTCTTCCGCGCGAGCCGGCTCTAACCGGATACGGCAGTTTCGGCCGTGCCGTTCCGGGGGCGCACCGGTACTTGCCGCCATGGCCTCCGGCAAGTGGTACACAGCCGAGCTTTCAATCATCCGCCGATAGACCCGGCGGAGGTTATGGTCCTCACGGAGACGCGCGTCCAGCTCTGGATCAGCCACAGCCGGACCAGTGGCGTAAACATAAAGCCGGGACGGCGCAATTGCCTCAACGGGTCTGCTCTCTTCCGAGGCGCTTTCCAATTCTCGCAAACGGGCGGCGGCGGCGAAGCGGTCTTTGGTCTGTTGCCGTTGCTCGTCATTCGGCATCGGAAAATCGATCATGTCGTCTCTCCGTAAAGTGTTTGAAACTGATGACTAAAAGTTTCCCGGTCTTCGTCAAACCGGCTGGCAAGATTCTCCGCAGACCCGTCCAGCCGGGACATCGTGACCAGAAAGTGGTCGAGTTGAGCGTCGATCCGCAGCAATGCGCCGGCCGCGTCACGAAAAGCTTGGACGTGATTTGGATCCAGCAACAATGCCTCGTCAAACCCCTTTCGGGTGAGGGTCCGAAAGGCCTTAGCGGCGTCTTCCCGCGCTAATGTCAACGCGTCCACATCATGACTTTCTTCCGGAAAAAGCGTCACCACAGTTTCATCTTCAGCGGCCTCTCCGAAATAGATGGCGTGCAAACTGGCTTTTTGAAGCTGGCGAACGTGCTCCAAAATCTCGTTCAATCGCTCCTTCTTTTCAAGATAGGGCTCGACATCTTTACATGTCAGCCGTGCGGCAACCGATTCGGCGCCCCGTTTGACCTGCAGGTCAGTGGTGATCGTCGTTTGCACCGGTCCAAATGCATCCAAACGCAAAAAAGCGTGGGGTAGCCGCTGCGCGATGGGACCATAGGACATCAGCGCCTC
Organism: uncultured Rhodospirillaceae bacterium; assembly: GCA_964611435.1. Taxonomy (GTDB): domain Bacteria; phylum Pseudomonadota; class Alphaproteobacteria; order Rhodospirillales; family UBA2165; genus JAYPHU01. Next base: position 2,798 of record CAZSXT010000077.1, read on the forward strand.
AATGGGCGCACGCTCCCGCCGCTTTTTGAGAAAGTTGATGTCACCACCGATCGCATCAAGTACGGCCAGAGGCGAGGTCCAATCGTTTCGATTTTCCCATATATCAGCTCCGTCGGCGGACGCCTCGACCTCCTGGTGCTCACGGCCCGGCCCGAGCGACGCAGCATGGGCGACGCCGGCGCTTTGGTCGGCCTCATCCAAGGATTGCACCATGGCGACAAAAAGATCGAACACCGTCTTGTACCGCCGGTATTCCATGGATTCAGAATGTATCTGCCAAAAGTCTAGAATATTCCGATCGGTGATCCGCAACCGGGATGCCGCCCCGTCCGCCGCGAGAAAGGCAAACACCTTGTCGAACTTTTCGTCGTACTGCACCCGCGGCAAACTGTTTCGGCGATAGCGCCGGAGCTCCGTAGCGATTCGATTGCTTACATCCTGAACGTGGCGAAAGCTGACAGACGCATCGCCCATTTCATCGAATACCTGATTGATCAAATCAAAGTGCGCAAAGCCATTCATCCCGGATAGAAATTCATAGAGCGCCGAGAGGTACGGCATCCGCCCGAAACGAACCGTGAATGAGCCATCCGGATAAGTGATCGCCAAATCTTCGGCGCCCAACTCAACCCGGTCATTCGGCAAACCCGCCACACGTTCGCGGAACCAGGCGCGGTAGAGCAACGGCCGGGCCGTCTCAATCCCGAAGAAAAAGCTCATCCGACGGTCGGCGGGGGGAGTCCCGTCATCGGCCGCGTTAAGCGCCTGCACCAGATGACAAAGTTCAAACACCGGCATGTCCTTATTGGGACCGCCGCCCATGCCGGCCATCACCCTGGCCAGCCACCTGATCACCGGCACAGGCGGGTATTTAGGTGCGCCATCGGGTGCGGTCACATCCGCGATGGCCCGAAAGTCGGCGACCATCTCTCCGGACGCGCCGGACCGGGACATGATTGTCGTGACATCATCCATAACACCACTACGTGTTTTTTAATACCATTTCTTCATTTTTAGATATTTCCCGGCAGATGCAACTGAAATTCTACCCGCGCCACCGCGGCCGGACCGGATCGAAGCCATCCAGATACGCCTGGTGACGGCGCAGACCATCTTCGAACGACCGGCCGAACCCATGGCCGGCGCGCGGGCAACCAGCCGTCCGACATATTCTCCGCCGGAAGCGGGGCGATACCGCTAAACGGCCCTGCCCATAAACTCTAAAGCGGGCCTCCGCCCGCTATTTGATAAAATTCTAGAGAGAAACCGGCGGTACGCCTGAGCCGCCGTCCGCAACGGCAGAGCCCGCTTCGTTCACCCCGGCGACGATGGCTTCAACCTGACCGGCGAAAGAAGCCGGATCAATCGGCTTCGAAATGAAGTCATTCGCACCAGCGGCCAGGGCTCTCTCCCGCCAGGCGTCGCGATCGCGCGCCGAGACCATGATGATCACGGTTTTGTTTAACGACTTCCGTTTGCGGATTTCGCGGCAGAGCTCCATCCCGTCCAGAGCCGACATCATAAGATCGGTCAGCACGCAGTCGGGTTTGTCGGCCGCGATTTCCGACAGGGCCGGAATGCCGGCAACAGAGGAGCGTACCGTATGCCCTTCGGCGGTGAGCAATGTAGTCATCATGTCGATCATCTCGGGATCGTCATCCACGATGGCAATTTCGAGTTTTCCAGAGTCGCTCATAGTGTCTTCCGTAGGCGCAAACGTGTTTTAAGCGGGCCTGTTTACCAGGATCAAACGAACGGCTGCCAGCACTTTATTCAGAGAAAGTCCGGGCGTGAAGAGGGCGAACGTCCCTCTGATTGGCCCAGATCAAACTTGCGCCGATTCGTGGCACTTGGCTACCATGCCGCTAAGTTTAGCTTGGTCATCGACGCCGATCTCCACCGCTGCAGCCAGCAACCCGTCGCAAATTTCTTCCAGTTGGAACGCGGCGTTGCCCAGGTCCGGATAACCGAAGGTGCCCGATGTACCGGCCAGTTTGTGAGCCGCGTTGCGTAAATCCTGTAAAGAGGAAAGCTGCTGATCTGCAGGCGGGTTGGCCGTGATCTCGGCGATGGCGGCATCCAATACACCGAGCCGTTCGTTCAGACTGTCGGCGAAGGCCTCTCGGAGCTTGGCGAGTTTTGCTTGAAGTTCGTCTGGAAGGGCGGCGTCACTCATGATCTTCACCTCGCTCGTTTTAACCTTGTTCCGCCCAAAGACTGCGGATTTGATCGGCCAAAGTCATCGGATCGAACGGCTTGGCGATAACGCCCGCCGCGCCAAGAGATTTATACTGTTCCTTGTCGCTCTCCATCACCTTGGCGGTCATGAAGATGATCGGCACGTCCTTGAGATGATCAATTTTACGGACTTCCCCAAAGGTCGTGGGGCCGTCCATGCCGGGCATCATAACATCCAGCAGCATCAAGTCCGGGGTATGGTTTTTCAGGACTTCCAAAGCTTCGAGGCCCGAATTGGCCACTTCGACGGAAAACCCCCCAATAGATTCCAAGGCCACCTTGGCGACCGCCTGGATATCCGCTTCATCCTACACCAAAAGGATATTTTGTAGTTCACCTGACATATACTCTTTCCTCAACTTGAATGGGGCTATCCTAAGTCTATTCGCGCCAGGGTCAATTCCCCCAGGGGCGCGCTCGATCCGAATTCTTCCTTAGATGGGCACAAATACCGGGAAATCAAACAAAAAAATGGGACCGTCGACCGGTCCCATTTAGTTTAGTCGATGAGGTATCAAAGGAAGGAATGCGAGGTCCTTTGGCTGAAAATCAGCCACACCCCATCGAGCCCCAAACTGTTGGCCAACATCTTACCCAAGGATAAGAATCGGCCATGAACTCAATGTAGACGCCTCTTCCGGCAGTTTCGCGCGTCAGCGGCGTCAAAAACTAAGCCCGTAGTAAACACTATTCATGCAACGAGAAGGCGAACGCGGTGTATCAAAACTGCAAATCGATATGACAAATGTTTTCCTTCATGTGAATAGCTGTTACACTGCCGTCCTGTGGAGGAATCTCGGACATGCAAAAACACCTGCTGATCGTTGAAGATGACGAGTTGGTACAATCTCTGCTGGCCGCCTATCTGCGGGCTGAGAACTTCAAAGTCAGCTATGCCAGCACCGGCAAAGAAATGCTGGCGACCATGAACAGTGAGGCGATTGATCTTATTCTGTTGGACTTGGGCCTGCCCGACGAAGACGGTCTGACCCTGACTCGTCAGGTGCGGGCGCGGTCCAATGTACCGATTGTCGTGATCACGGCGCGCAAAGGCCGGGAGGACCGACTGACAGCGTTGGAACTAGGCGCGGATGACTATTTGACCAAGCCCTTCGATCCGGAGGAATTGGTTCTACGGCTGCACAATCTACTGAATCGGCCGGGTGCGGATTCGTCATCATCATCGGCCATACGTTCTCATGATATTCTGGAGTATGAC
>CAZSXT010000078.1:0-6194 GCA_964611435.1 uncultured Rhodospirillaceae bacterium
GACGCTTCATACCCCCTTTTTTTACCCCTTTCTTAACCATCGGGCGGCGACAGTGGGGCCATGTTGAAATGGTTGTTCACGCTGTTTGTCGCCCTGGTGGTGTCTCTCTACGCCATGAAAGGCCAATCTGCAGAGAAAATGGCCGCCGAACTGACGGTGACCGTGGACGGGCTTCGCAATGACGAGGGCCTGTTGCGCCTGGCGATCTATGACAACCCGGATGACTTCCCCGAAGGCAAGGACACCGGCGATGCGGACGTGCCGATCAAGGCCGGCCGGGCCGTCGCCAAATTTCCGGGGTTAAGGCCGGGCCGCTACGCCATCGCCGTGCATCACGACGAAAACGGCGACAAGGACATGAACACGTTCATCGGCTTTCCCCTGGAAGGTTTTGGCTTTTCCAACAACGCCAAGGCCGGCATCGGCGGGCCGCCGCGGTTCGACGAAGCCGCGTTCGATGTAGGCGCCGCCGACAAATCCATTCAGCTTAGAATCGTCTACTGGGCCTCGCCTTGAGCCGTCTTTAACGCCCGTCCCACCCTGGCCTCTGAGCGGGCCAGCAGGATGGCGCCGGTGACAATCACCGCCGTACCGATCCAGGTCCAAATCTCCGGCACCTCACCGAACAATACAAACCCGAACAGCGCCGCCCAGATCAGACGGAAATAGGCCATAGGCTCGACCGCGGTCACATCGCCGATCTTGTATGCGTTGGTCTGAATCACGTGCGCCGCCGTACCGGCAAACCCCAGCATGACCAAGGCTATCCACACCTCCGCCGACGGCCAGGTCCAGAAAAACAGCGCCGGGATGAAGGTCATGCCGGTGACCGTGAAGCTCATGAAAAATACGATGGTTGCCGGCGAATCCGTCCGGGATAAAGATTTTACCATGAGCTTGGAGATGGCCACGGCGATGGCCGAGAACACCACCAGCCACGATCCCAAGCCCACCTCGGCAAATCCGGGACGGAGGATAATCAGCATGCCGGCGAAGCCTAAGGCAATGGCAAACCAGCGAATAAACTGCGACGGCTCGCCGAGGAATAGAATCGCGCCAACGGACGCATAGATGGGAATGACAAACGACAGCGCCGTCGCGTCAGCCAAAGGAATCAGGGTGATCGCCCAAAACCAGGCCATCATGGACAGCCCGTGAATGCCGCTTCGCGCCAGATGGAAGCCGAGCCGTTTGGTGCGTAATTGCCCAAGACCATGGCGCATGAACAACGGGGCCAGCGCCACCAGCCCGAACAGATTGCGGAAGAACACGATCTCGATCGGATGCATGCCCTCAACGGCGGCAAATTTAACGATAGAATCCAGCGCCGCCAGCATCCCGACAGAGATCACCATCAATACGATGGCGAGCATGTTGGGCGACAGGCCGAAGGTCACGTGAGCGCGTCCTGGGGCGGCCGTCCGGCCGGACCTAGTCTTTGTCCTGGTGGTTCAGGCTGGCGGAATTGATGCAATAACGAAGCCCCGTCGGCTGCGGCCCGTCCGGGAACACATGACCCAGATGGGCGTCGCATTTGGCGCACATGACCTCGGTCCTGACCATCCCGAACGCATGATCTTCCTCGGTGATCACCGCCTCGTCGGCCAACGGCTGCCAATAGCTGGGCCAGCCGGTGCCGGAATCGAACTTGTGATCGGAGGAAAATAGCGCCTGGCCGCAACATTTACAGGTATAGGTCCCCGGCGTCTTGGAATTATAGAACTCGCCGGTAAAGGCGCGTTCCGTGCCCTTCTGCCGGGTCACGTAAAATTCCTCCGGCGTCAGTTGCTCCATCCACTCTGAGTCTGATTTGACGACTTTATCGCTCATCTTCCGGCTCCCGCTTGCGGCTTAATGGGATGAGAGAGTACTCCGCCAACGCCGGGACGCCAACACTTGCAAGTGCCCGTGCGAGCCGCCAGACTCCGGTCAGTATCGCTAGAGGAACCGCATGCCGTCATCGGGGTTACTTGGGCCCTACCCTTTGGACGAGGCCCATATCGAACAGTATATTGCCCAGGCCGAGGATTGGAGCTCTGCCTCCGCCTTTGCGCTCGGCCCATTGAAGGACGGACGGTTTTTCATTCGCCGGGTGGGCCACGGCGACGGGGATTTGGGCGCTATCCTCAAGACCTATATCGGCCAGTACGAGGGCTTTAAATTCAAGTTCTTCCGCTCGACCCGATCGGCCTATGACAAGGAATGCCGCCTCTACCACGACTTTAATCCAAAGGATAACGAAGACCACCCCGTGAAGCCCAAAAACACCAAGTTCACCTGCCCGGTGCCCAGTTGCATCCACGCCGAATAACGGCCAACCCAGACGAGGACCCAAATGGATATTTATGACCGCATCCCCTATTCCGCCATTGTAGACCGCCCGTCCCTCAAACTCCCGGACGGCGGCAAAGTCATCGTCTGGCCGGTGGTCAACCTGGAGGAATGGGTGCCGACCGAGCCCCTGCCCCGGCGCATCCTGACGCCCCCCGGCGAAGGCAATCACACGCCCGATATCCCCAACTGGTGCTGGTACGAGTACGGCATGCGTATCGGCATCTGGCGAATGATGGACGTGTTAAAGGAGTTCGGCGTGACGCCGACGGTCTCCATGAACGCGACAGTTGTGGACCGCTACCCCCGCGTCTCCGAGGCGGCGCTGGACGCCGGCTGGGAATTCATGGGGCACTCCTACATCCAAAAAGCCATGTTCCTGCTGGATGACGAGCGCGAAGCGATCATGAAAACCAGCGAACATCTGCAGGCTTTCTGCGGCTATAAGCCCCGTGGCTGGATGGGCCCGGGCCTCACCCAGACCGAAGAAACGCCTGAATTCCTGGTGGAAGCCGGGTTCGAGTATACGGCCGACTGGATTCTGGATGACCAGCCTTGCGAGATCAATGTGGAGAACGGCAAGCTCTACTCCATCCCCTACACGACGGAGCTCAACGATATCCCAATCATGCTGTCACAGGCGCACGTTTCGACTGTACTCTATGATCGGACAATGGATTATGTGGACGCCATCTATGACGAGGGCGAGGACAACGTCCGGGTCATATCGGTCGCCGTCCACCCTTATATCCACGGGGTGCCACACCGGATTAAATATTTCCGCAAGATCTTCGAGGAACTGTCGAACCGGCCCGGTGTGGTCTTTATGACCGGCGCGGAAATTCTGGATTGGTATTTGGCGGCCCGGCAGGAATAGGGTCAGACGCCGGAAACCCTCTTGATATCGCCGGGCAACGGGACTACACCAGCCCCGGTTTCACTTGCATTTGAAGGTCCTCTGCTATGTCTATTGTCGCATCCCGTTTGGATCGTATTGCGCCCTCTCCCACGATGGCGGTCACCGCCCGCGCCCGTGAGCTCAAAGCCGCCGGCGAGAACGTGATCGGCCTCGGCGCGGGGGAGCCTGACTTCGACACGCCCGAACATGTGAAAGAGGCAGCCGCCAAGGCGATGAAGGACGGCTACACCAAGTACACCGATGTGCCCGGCTCCATCGAGCTGCGCACCGCGATTTGTGACAAGTTCGAGCGGGAAAACGGTCTCAAATACACGCCAGATCAGGTCCAGGTGGCCTGCGGCGGAAAGCAGAACATCTACAACGCCATGATGGCGTCCCTCAATCCGGGGGACGAGGTAATCATCCCGGCGCCCTATTGGGTGTCTTATCCCGATATCGTTCTGCTGGCCGAGGGCACGCCGATCATTGTGCCGTGCTCTGCGGAAAACCGGTTCAAAATGCAGCCCGACGAATTGGAAGCGGCAATCACACCCAAGACCAAATGGCTGATGCTGAACTCGCCGTCCAATCCAACCGGCGCGGCCTATACGCACGACGAACTCAAGGCCCTGACGGACGTCCTGCTGCGCCATCCTCATGTTTGGGTGATGACCGACGATATCTACGAACACATTGTCTATGACGGGTTCGAGTTTACCACGCCGGCCCAGGTGGAACCCGGCATTTACGACCGCACCCTAACGCTCAATGGTCTGTCCAAGGCGTTTAGCATGACCGGCTGGCGGGTCGGCTATGCCGCGGGACCGAAAGAGCTGATCGGCGCCATGAACAAAGTGCAGTCGCAAAGCACGTCCCACACCAGTTCGATCTCGCAAGCCGCCTCTATCGCGGCGCTGAACGGACCGCTGGATTTCCTGGAAGAACGCAATGCGGTCTTTAAGGAACGCCGGGACATGGTGGTTTCCATGCTCAATCAAGCGACCGGCATCGACTGCCTGACCCCCGAGGGCGCGTTCTATGTCTATCCCAAGTGCGAAGGCATGATTGGCAAAAAGACGCCGGACGGAGACGTGTTAAATACGGATGGCGAGGTCGCAACATATCTTCTGGAATCAGAAGGTGTCGCCGTGGTGTTCGGCGAAGCGTTCGGCCTCACGCCGTTTTTCCGGATATCATATGCCACCGGCACGGATTTGCTGGAAGACGCCTGCCAGCGCATTCAGCGGGCCAGCGCGGCACTGAGCTAGCTTCTTTTTTTTTCTAAAAAAGAAGCGTCATGCCCGAGTTGGGCGCAAAGTAAATTGCGGCCAAGTCTCGGGTATCCATGAACCGCCAATCGATAGACCCCCGACAACCGCTTCGCGGGCCTGCCTTCGCCGTAGCGAAGCTCTGGCTTCGCGCAGGCAAGCCGGGGGCGACGCATAAAAGAAAATGGGGAAAGAGGTACGCGGATCAGTCGCCTTCGGCGACGTCCGCGCATGACGTACTATAGTAGTGGATGACGTTTACTAATTAACGCCCGAGAGCTTGGGCCAGCACCTCGGCCGTGCGGAGTTCCTTCTCGGCGGCGGCACGGCTTTCATCGTCGGCGCCGTTGAACGCTTCCTGCGCCTTGGCCAACCGGTCATTGGCCGCCTCCGCCGTGATTTCGTCAAGCGGCGTCGCTTCTTCCGCCAGGACCGTGCAACGTTCGGCGGTTGCTTCGGCGAAACCGCCTTCGACGAACAAGCGTTTGGTCACCTGCCCGTCATTGTGGATTTCGACGACGCCCGCGCGCACCGTGCTCAGCACCGGCGTGTGGCCCGGCATCACACCGAAATCACCTTCCTCGCCGGGCACAACCACCATGTCCACCTCTTCCGAGGCGAGCAGGCGGCCCGGCGAAACCAGTTCAAAGGTGACTTTATCGGCCATCGTCTCTCGTCCCTATCGCGCGCCTTACGCCGCTTCCGCCGCCATCTTCGCGGCCTTTTCGACAGCCTCTTCGATGGTGCCGACCATATAGAAGGCCGCTTCCGGCAGGTGATCGTATTCCCCGGCGCAGATGCCTTTGAAGCCTTTGATCGTGTCTTCCAGGTTCACGAACACGCCCGGCGTGCCGGTGAACACCTCGGCCACGTGGAACGGCTGGCTGAGGAAACGCTGGATCTTCCGGGCGCGGGCCACGGTCAGCTTATCCTCTTCCGACAGTTCGTCCATGCCCAGGATGGCGATGATGTCCTGCAGGTTTTTGTAGGTCTGCAGAATACGCTGCACCTCACGGGCGACGGTATAGTGTTCTTCACCGACAATCGCCGGATCAAGCACCCGGGACGTGGAGTCCAGCGGATCCACCGCCGGGTAAATGCCCAGCTCGGCGATGGAACGGCTCAGCACGGTGGTGGCGTCCAAGTGGGCGAAGGATGTCGCCGGCGCCGGGTCGGTCAAGTCGTCCGCCGGCACGTAAATGGCCTGCACAGAGGTGATCGACCCCTTGTTGGTGGAGGTGATCCGCTCCTGCATGGCGCCCATGTCGGTCGCCAGGGTCGGCTGATACCCCACCGCGGACGGAATGCGGCCCAACAGGGCGGACACTTCGGAACCGGCTTGGGTAAAGCGGAAAATGTTATCAACGAAGAACAGCACGTCCTGGCCTTCCTGATCGCGGAAATATTCGGCGACCGTCAGACCGGAGAGCGCGACCCGCGCACGAGCGCCGGGCGGTTCGTTCATCTGACCATAAACCAGCGCGGCCTTAGAGCCGGGGCCGTCCGGCACGATAACGCCGGATTCCATCATTTCGTGATACAGGTCGTTGCCTTCGCGGGTCCGTTCACCAACACCGGCAAACACGGAATACCCGCCGTGGCCCTTCGCGATGTTGTTGATCAGCTCCATAATGATCACGGTCTTGCCCACGCCGGCGCCGCCGAACAGGCCGATCTTACCACCCTTGGCGTAGGGC
>CAZSXT010000079.1:0-6114 GCA_964611435.1 uncultured Rhodospirillaceae bacterium
TTGGTCAGCACCGCCATGGCGCCCATAAGGGCGGCAATGAGGATCGGCGGCGGCGGCACGCTGAAGCTGTCTGATCTCCGGGGTAAGACCGTGGTGCTCTATTTTTATCCCAAGGACGACACCCCCGGCTGAACCACCGAGGCTTGTGGGTTCCGTGATTTGAACCCCGACTTTTCCAAGATCGAAGCGACGGTCGTCGGCGTCTCCAAGGATACGGTCGCCAAGCACGACAAGTTCAAAGCCAAGCATGATCTCAACTTCACGTTGGTCTCCGACGAAGACGGCAAAGCCTGCGAGGCCTACGGCACGTGGGTGCAGAAGAAACTCTACGGCCGGGAATATATGGGCATCGACCGGGCGACCTTCCTGATCGACAAGACCGGCACGCTGCGGGCCGAGTGGCGCAAGGTCAAGGTCAAAGGCCATATGGACGAGGTCCTGGCCGCGGCAAAGGAGCTGTAGGGTCAGTTCGCCCCGGCCCTGTCGGCCTAGGATGCGCCAGCATGTCCTTGCGCTTGTTTTCTCGCAGCCGTAACCTTTCTCCCGAACGCAATTGTATGAGAATAAAGAGACCGGACCCAGGACCCTGCGTTTCGGCTAAACCAATCCCATGACCGATTTACCGTTTACCGACCCGAATAAAGTCCGCTACTTCGAGGACTATATCGAAGGGGAGCGCCATAACCTTGGCGTCGTCTCGGCAAGCCAGGACGAGATGCTCACGTTCGCCAAATCATACGATCCGCAAAAAATCCACACCGACCCGGCCTGGGCGGCGACCGGGCCGTTCGGCGGGATCATCGCCAGCGGCTGGCAGACCTGCGGGCTGATGATGAAGCAGTTCGTGGCGCATTATCTCTCGGACGCCTCCAGCCTATCATCGCCGGGCATAGATAATCTGAAATGGCTGGTCCCGGTGCGGCCCGATGACCAGCTGGAAATCTTTGTCACCATCACCGAGGCGCGGCGGTCAAAATCAAAGCCCGACCGCGGCATCGTCAAGAGCCTGGTGGAGGTAATCAACCAAGACGGCGTCACCGTGATGACCATCGCCGGGGTCAATCTGATCGCCGCCCGTCCGGAAGGAATTCAATGATGGCGCAACTGGAAACCGCCGACTTTCAGCCGGGTAATTATAAGTATGTGCGCGGACCGTTTCAGTATTCCGCCGGCGTCGCGGCGCTGCCCGGTTTCGCCATCGAGCGGGTGCGGTTCCGCAACCCTGTCCCCATCGCGGAAGGGTTCACTTATATAGAGAGGCATCTCCAGGCCGCCGGCCGGCCGCTAACCGCGTTCTGCGCCTGCGAGCTGCGTTCCCCCGCGCCGTTTACCGAACAGGGATTCATCGATTTCAACCGGGTTTATGTGGGCACGCTGGAAAAATGGGGCATCTTTAAGGACGAGGAGAATCCCGTCGCCCGGTCCAACGTGTGCCCGGAAATCCACAAACCGGCCGAGCCCGGCTTCCATGCGTTCTCTTATACGGCGCCGGCCGAAAATGCGGGGCCAAGTTTTGTCATCGCCGGTTCGGGAGAGGCGCCCGAGGGCAAGGGCAGCTATCAGGAACGCATCATTCGTCTTGGCGATACATCCCCGGACGCCATGGCGGAAAAGTCGGCCTATGTGCTGGACACGATGGAGAACCGCATGGCGGCTTTGGGGATGTCCTGGGCAGAAACGACGGCCACACAGGTTTACTCCGTTTACGATATCCATCCGCTGTTGGAGCCCGCCTTTGAAGCGCGCAAGGCCGCGCCCTTGGGCCTGACCTGGCACTATGCGCGGCCGCCCGTGGAAGGTCTGGACTTCGAGATGGACACACGCGGCGTCAGCCGGGAACGGGTCGCTGACTAACTCTCCCCCGCTATCGAATTGGATTGCGCGGGCGGTTTCCCGCCGTAAGATGTTCGCTTCCGTGGCATCTTCCTGACAGGACTCATCCATTTGGCCGGCGAACAGAGAGTGACACCCTTCGCGACGTTTCGCGTGAAAAGCTTTCGCTATCAGTTTCCGAGCGATCTGTTCGTGTCACTGGGCTTCGAAATGGAAGCCATCATCCTGGGTTGGTACATTTTCGAGGAAACAGGCTCAGTCATCCTGCTGACGGTGTACGGATCGCTGCGGTTTATCGGCACCCTGCTGGCGCCCTGGACCGGTCTTATCGGCGACAGATTAAGCCGGCGGCGGGTTCTCTATACCATGCGGGCCTGTTTGGCGATTTTGGCCGGCATCATTTTGATCTCCGCCTGGACTGGGCATCTCAATCCCTATCTCGCTTTCGCCGTTGCCTTTTTCTCCGGCCTGATACAGCCGTCCGATATTCTCAACCGCAATGCGCTAATTGGCGATTCCATGCCATCGGATTTGCTCATGAGCGCCTCCAGTTTGTCCAGGATCGCCATGGATGGGGCGCGGGTGTTCGGTGCGCTGACCGGCGCCGGTCTGTTCGCCGCCTTGGGTATGCACGTTGCTTATACCTTCGTCGTCGCCGTTTATGTGATCAGCGCGCTGATCACTCTGGGCGTGACCCGGGCGCACCCCAGGCGGGATCACGCGGAAACCAGCGGGAGCGCCGACGCCAAACCGTCCCAATTTGCCGAGATCAAGGAGGGATTGGTCTATACTTGGAAAGCGCCCGCCATCCTGGCCATCATGTGGCTGGCGTTCCTGGTCAACCTGACCGCCTTTCCCGTCACTCATGGACTATTACCGTTTGTCGCCAAGGAAGTGATGAGCGCGGATATCACCGTCCTCGGAAATCTGGTCGCCGCGTTTTCCATGGGGGCGGTGGCGGGATCCTTCATCCTGTCCTGGTTCAGCGGCCGCCGCTACGCCGCCAGGCTCTGCGTTCTCGGCCTCATCAGTTGGCATGTGATGGTGATTATCTTCGCTCGGTTCGACACCGTCACCGCGGGCATGATTGTTCTGTTTTTTACCGGCGTCGGCCACAGCATCGCCATGGCCTCGATGACGGCGGCGCTGTTGAGCGTTACCGACCCGATGATCCGGGGACGGGTCATGGGAATCCGGGTCTTGTGTATCTATGGCTTGCCGCTTGGACTATTGGGCGCAGGATTCCTTATCGAAAGCCTGGGCTGGGTCTCTTTTGTCGATCTGTATAACGGGATCGGCATTGCCCTCACCATCCTCATTGCATTCCGATGGCGAGCCCATATCTGGCAGGGTAAATCCGCCTGATCCTACTATATATAGTAAAGGTTCCTTTAATACTTCACCGCTAAGACTGGTTCCCTAAGGGAAGCCAACTCGACAAACGGAGTGGTGGGGTGAAAAGTCTATCCATTGGAACGGTCCTGTTGACCGGCGTCTTAACCTATACGCTGGCGGCGGCGGCGTACGCCAATCCGGCGGATGTCGTTGACCTTCGGGTCGGACAGCACGAGGGCAACACCCGGGTGGTTCTCGATCTCGACCGGCGCACCGGCCACACGGTCTCTGTTTCCGAAGACGGGCGCTCGCTTGTCATCACGCTACCTGACGCGATCTGGAAAGCCGGCAGTTTCCGGCGCAAACACGCCAAAGGATTGGTCTCCGGCTACCAATATGGGCGGGACTCCGATGGCGTCACGCAATTGATCCTGACCACGCACGAGCCGGTGTCCCTCGCCCGGCAGTTCAAATTGGACCGGGGCGCGGCCAAGAAATCCATCCGCCAACGCCTCGTTTTTGATCTGAGCGCGACCAAGCCGGAAATCATCGAGATCGCGCAGCAGAAAACCGAAACACTGGGCGCATCCCTTGCCTTGCTCACGGGGCCGGGTGAGGATGTCGCGCAGTTGCAGCGGCGGCGGCCCACCATCGAGCCGATCCGCCAGCACGCGATGCCGGGACGCGCCACCGGGCAACCCTATTACACCACGGTGCCGCCCCGCGCCGTCGCTCAGCAAATGCAGCCCCCCCGGCAAACGCAACCGATGCAACAGCAGCAACCCCTGATCCCGCCACCCGTTCAATCGGACGAGGGATTGCGCCTGATTCCCAAGCTCGAATACTGGTGGAGCAACCCCAGCAAACGGGACGCCACCACGGCAGCCCACATCACCGCCGCCACGATCGGGCACATCGCCTTCGGCGCCGCCCTCGGTTACAAAGGCCCGACCGAGGATTATGTCGCCAGCCTGATGTACGCCACCGGCGACGGCGATTTCACCGGCACCTCTTCCAGCGGGTCGACCGGCGCCGGCGATATCGAAACCACGTATCTTGATATGGAACTCGATATCAAAAACAAACTGGAAGGCACGCCGCTTGATCTATCCTATGGCGGACGCTGGCTGCGCGAGTCCTCGAAGGCAAACTTCGCCAACACCGGCCTGACCTTCGGCGCCACCGGCACCAACAAACTTGAAACCACCACAGACTATTTCATCGGTCATGTCGGCGCGGAGATATCCTCTCCGATGAGCTCGACCACCAATGACCGGCTGTACACCAATATCAAACTGGGCCTCGGCTATTGGTTCCGCGAAGTAGGCAACCGGAGAGGCACCGCCTTTCCCGACGATGATGACCTCCTCGCGATGCTGGATCTAAGGGTCGGGTACGAGGTGTTCGGTGGCGGCAATTTTTCCGGCCAGATAAATTATCGGGCAAGTTTCCTAACCCTCGACGGCCTTCTGGAGGACTTCAAAATCCTCCACGGACCGGGGGCAAGTTTTACGTATAAGTTCTAGAGATCGCTACTACATCCGCGCGTGATAGGACTTGAGGGCGCGCAGCAGCTCCCGGCCGTTCTCCGCTTCCAGAATGTGATTGTCCCCATCGGAAAACCGGAAATGCAGATAGCGCCGGCCCTTCCGCTCTTTCAAATGGACGTGCAGCTTCACCTTGTCTTCCAGCTGGATGGACCGGCTGACAACCTTGGTCCCGCCGACAGCGTCCGCGATGGCGCCGAGAAAGCCGAACATCACCCCTGCTCCATCTGGGTCAAGGCGTCGATTAACTCACCGGCGGCCGTCTTGCCCAGCTTGTAACGCTTGGATTGACCGGCCGCCTCAAAGGCCAGGGTGATGATCGGGTCCGGGTTGGGTTCATGCAGGGCGACGCGCAGGCTCACCCCGGCAGCGGGGATCGTGTGTTCCGCCACCGGCTCGCCCAGGCCCGCGGCTTTATTGGCCAGTTTCTCGAACATGTGAACGACCATAGCACGGTTGGGCTGGAAACGCTCCCTGTCCCTGGCGTACCTTTGCCGGATGACGCCAACGCGATCGGAACAGGGACCATGACCTGATCCTCCCCCACTGAGGCCGGCGGGGTTTTGTGGGTCCATTTACTTTCGCTAAAAGGAATCCGCAGTGGATTGCTCAGGTAGGAGCCATCGGCTTATGATGAGGCCATGCGATACGTATCCGCGATAACTCTGCTAATCCTCGCTTTGGCGGTAATGCCGCCCGCCACCGCGCAGAACTTTGAGCCTAACTACGCCGCTGGCGAGAAGGCATGGTTTAAATACGACTTCGCTACGGCGTTGAAGCACTTTAAGCCACTCGCCGAGCAGGGCCATGCCTCGGCGCAGTTCTGGCTCGGCCAGATGTACCAATATGAACAAGGTGTTGCCAAAGACTATAAGGAAGCCATTAGGTGGTATCGCCTAGCCGCCAAGCGGGGTAATTCCGCCGCGCAGCGTAATCTCGGCTGGATGTACTCCAACGGCGTGGGCGTCTTGCAGGACCTCGTCATGGCTTACGTCATGTACAACCTCTCCGCTACAGATGGTAACTCCATTACACAGCAGTATCGCGATGAACTCCGAGCCAAGCTCAACACCACAGAGCGTGAGCTAGCTCTCAAGCTTGCTACGCTCTGCTTCCAAAAGCCAGAGAATTGTCCGCTGTATAGCGTCGACTAACGCGAGTGAACGCAAATGATCGATGGCTTTATAAACGGATTCTGCAAAGTTGAATTTCTATGCTACGCCGGTGACCCTAACTGGTTGGGCTAGATCGTTCTCGTAATCGGCGGCCTCATCTTGTTGATGGTCGGTCTGGTGCTTTGTATCAAAATCGCCGATCTTTTCGATGAAAAGCCGTAGATAATTATAGCCATTGGGGCGATTATCTTTGTAGTCGGCTATTTAGTGGCAGACGATCTGGG
>CAZSXT010000080.1:0-5685 GCA_964611435.1 uncultured Rhodospirillaceae bacterium
AGACGGCAAATGACTGACGGCGAGCCATGTGAAAGGACACTAATGCCCAGAATCACCACCCGAGGAGTTGAACTGAACTACCAAATCATCGGCGATCAGGGTCCGTGGGTCACGTTGATCACCGGCGGCAGGCGCGGCCATGACGAGTTTATTCCGTTGGCCGGTAAAATTGCGGCGCGGGGCCACCGGGTGCTGTTGCACGACCGGCGTAATACCGGCGCGTCCGACGTCTTGATCGAAGGCGAGGACAGCGAGGAAGATATCTGGATCGATGACCTGAGGGAGTTGCTCCGCAGTCTCGAGATCGAGCGGCTATTTGTCGGCGGGACCTCGTCTGGCGCGCGGATGACCATGCGCTATTACCTGCGTCATCCCGAGACCGTCGCGGGGCTGTTATTGTGCCGGGTGACCGGCGGGGAGTTCGCCGCCGGTCGTTTGCCGGACAATTACTACGGCCAGTTCATCCGCGCGGCCCAAGAAGGCGGTATGGCGGCCGTCTGCGCGACCGAGCAATATCAGGAGCGCATTCAGGCCAACCCCCGGAACGGCGAGTATCTGAAAAATCTACCGGCGGAACAGTTCATCGCTGTCATGAGCCATTGGCGGGAAATCTTCGAGCAAGGCATCCATCTGCCGGTGATGGGGGTCACGGAAGACGACCTGCGGTCGTTTGATGTGCCGACGCTGATCATCCCCGGCAACGACAAGGTGCATTCGTCCCGCTCGGCCCGTATTGCGCAAGAATTGATCCCCAACAGCGAATGGCATCAATTGCCGATCGAAGACCAGGACATCCCACTGATCCCGTTCGAGGACTGGGCCCCTTACGAGGCGGAAATCACCGATGTGTTCACCGGCTTTATGGCGCGGGTGGGTGGCGGCTGAGTTTGTGCCGCCATTTGATGATTAACCGTCTCGCCCGCATTTCAACTCGTTTAATTCGAACAACGCCCTCGGTCGCTCAAGACGTCCGCTCGTAGGGTTCATCAATTACATGATTTCCGGCTTCGAATTCGATGGGCGGGGCGTTCTCGTCGAAGCTGACGCCGGCAGGGTCGCCGCCATTTGCGACCGTTTCCACCTGTTTCTTTAAAAACCGCCGGAGCATGACGATGCCGGTATCCGACACGCCTAAATTCTCCATGGCGTGAGAGGCGATTTTTCCCTGACCGGCATGGGCTTCGTAGTCCCCGGGGAATTTTTGGTGCTCTTCCTCGGTCAGGTCTTCCCACAGTTTACCGTTCAGGCGGGATCGCTGGTTGAAAATATAGCCTTTCTCCTTGACGCGGCCGGCGGTGTAAATCCGGAAATGGGTGTCGTCCATCGGCAGCACCCAACCGATGGTTTCGACCCGGGCGAACTGCGCCACGCGAGGGTTAGGTACAACCCGCAACGTGGGCAGCACAGCCATGGTCACCCGGCGATGGGTGCGGCCGTCTTCGGTCGGGCGGAGGGAGGTCACCTTCACCCCCATCTCATGGGGTTCAAACGTCACATCCGGCATGGCGCCCATCTGTTCGATAAACTGTGCACCGCTGAAGGAGCCATGCAGGATTGGCACGTGAAAGGGATCGACCACGTTCTCGTAATGCTGTAGCCAATTGCAATCGACGATCACCGGGCCGCCGCTGCCGACGCTGGTATCATTGGTCTCCAGGAACTCTCCCTCGTCCATGACTTCCAGACAGTCATAGCGCGGCAGCACCGGCATCCGGTCGGGCGGGCCCATATAGGCGAAGATCAGACCGTACTGTTCCTTCACCGGATACCAGGGCTGGCGGACCTTGTGTTTGCCCCGGCCACCCTGGGGTTCGCACGGCTGGCTGGTGCAGCGGCCCTCCACATCAAATGCCCAGCCGTGGTAGCAGCAACGCAACCCGTCTTCGTCAACTTTGCCGTAGTAGAGGGTGGTGCCCCGGTGGCAGCACGCCGCCTGAACCAAACCCGGTCGGCCCTGCAAATCCCGGAACAGGATCAAATCCTCGCCCAAGGCCTGGACTTTACGCGGGGTTTGCGTTGCGTGCTCCACCAATCCGACAGGATGCCAATACCGGCGCAGCAGTTCCCCCATGGGCGTGCCCCGGCCGACTTCAGTCAGAACTGGATCATGAGGCTGAGTGCGATTGTCGTAGGCATTGCCGGTGAAACGTTCCGTATCGTGCGTATCCAATTCGTTCTCCTCTCCAAATTTCTATCCAAGGTCAACAGGGGCCATTTGTTCGTTTCCGACGATTATGCGGAAACAGCCGTTGATACAGGCCGTGGTAGTTTCGCTATCCTGGCATCTCTTCCGAATTTTGGAGCGTGTCGTCGATTTTTGTGAACGACAGCGCCCGCGCTGTATAGACATTACCCATGGGCGTCAGGCCGCTCGCGTCGTCGATGGTGCCGATCCGGATGGCTTTCATGCCAGGGGTCCGGGCGCCAAGGCTAAACACCGATGTCCCGCACTTGGCGCAGAATTCCTGGGCGCGGGCGTTGCCGCTATCGGCCACGTGATCGAAGGTCGTCAACTCGCCCTGCAAAAGGACTAAATCCTCCAGTTTGACGAAGACATTGGTGGCGAATGACGCGCCGGTGACCTTGCGGCAGTCGTCGCAATGGCAGTTCCGGACCATCACCGGGTCTCCGCTGACTTCATATCGAACCGCGCCGCAAAAACATCCTCCTGTAAATCCTGACATGATGTTGAGCCTTTCCGTTAAATTTGATTGATCCCTGTCGAAAGCCTAACCGCCTCTCGGGTTTCTGCAAAGGCGTTTCAACGTCATAGATTGTGCCGGCGTCCTGGGGTAAGCATAGTCCCATGGATTTGGATTTGGATACGGGCCGGCTGTGGATTTTCCTGGGCGGCCTTTTTTTCTTTTTCATTGTTGAATCTTTCCTGCCTGCCCGGCGCAGTTTGGACGGTAGGATCAAGCGCTTGGCCTTTCATGCGGCCATCGCCGCCCTGAACACCGCTTTGGTCCGTGTTGTTGTTTATGCGCCGTTCCTGTTCTGGGCCGCCTACGTGGCGGATCAGGGCTGGGGCCTTGGCCGGTGGCTGGGTCTCCACGGCTGGCCGGAAATCATCATCTCGGTCATTGTCCTGGACCTATTCGATTACTTTTGGCACCGGGCCAATCATCGGATCCCGTTTCTCTGGCGCTTTCACAAGGCCCATCACACCGACAACGAAATGGATGTGACCACCGCGCTCCGGTTTCATCCCGGCGAGCTGATCATATCCGGTCTGGTCAAGGCCGGCTGGGTGTTGATCTGGGGACCGTCGGTTCTGGCTTGGTTTGCGTTAGAGGCGGCGACCAGTCTGGGGGCGCAATTTCATCACAGCAATATCATCTTGCCCGAACCGATGGAACGGATGGCGAGCCGGGTCATTGTTACGCCCCGATATCATTTGTCTCACCATTTGGTGGACCGGCGCTACGGCGACGCCAACTATGCGGCTATCCTCAGCTTCTGGGACCGACTGTTCGGCAGCTACAGCCAGGCGCCGCTTTCGCCGGGCCGGCAGCCGACGCCCGACGAGATCGGCCTCCCCGAGGCTCGAAGCCTAAGCCTGTCATTTCGGGCATGGCTCTCGGAGCCGATGTTGCGCAGAAATACCGGATTGCAGGCGCCGGACCTCGGATCCGGCTAGCCGGGTGCGTTAGTTCCGGGAATTCTTGATATCCAGCAACGCCGTACCGTCCAGGCAATCGAGGCCGACCACGTCGATCTCGTTTTCCCGGACGGCTAGGATATCCACGTCAGCGGCTGCGATCGGGTTGGGCCGGGGCGGGGTGCGCAGCGAAAACACGCCCACCGGCTTGTCCCGGACACCTTCCCGGGCCGGCAGCTGCACCATATCGCGGCGCGCCAGGTGGAACCAATAGAGCACAAACGCCCGGCCGCCTTCCTTTAGCCCGATGAGTCCCGGCGCGTAGTCCGGCGCGAGGCGGATCGTGCAGGGTAGGTATTCCTTGTCATTATGCCGGGACGGGCAATCCTTCATGGTCTTATAAGGCGTCTCGATGGCGCCGATGATGCGGCATTCGATGGTGTCGCCGGCCTGGGGCGCATCGGAATCGGGGGTGTAAATTGTGTTGGTGGGGACGTTGGACATGACGGCTCCGGCATCTCTCGTGGCAAAGACAGGCTTTCGTGTACGTCATCCGCCACCATGCGGCCACCGAAATGAGTCGGCTTTTTTTACTTCGATGGGCGCTTTGGCAGGCGGGAGCGAAGAAATCCGCGCTAAAAGTCGATGCAGCGGCCGTTCTTCTCCCAATCGCCAAAGCGGGTCGGGTCCGGGCGCGGCGCTTCTGTTGCTTCTGTCTTTTTCGTGTTTCGAGCACTGTCCCCGTTGTCATCCACTTTGGCCACCGGGGTATTTATTTGGGTATCCCCTGTGGAGTCGTCTGCGGCCTTTTCCGGTGTGTCGTCCATCAAACAGTCAGCCTTCCAAGAAGTTCTCGATCAAGTTGATCCAAAAGAGATTCAACGCTTTGGGTGTCTGTGTCCAGTACGATATCAGGGCAACGTGGTGGCGTGTAGGGGGTCGACCAGCCGATCAAGGTGTCGATCTCACCCGCTTTGGCGCGGGCATAGAGCCCCTTGGGGTCCCGTGCCGCGCATGTCTCAATGTTGCATTTCACATAACCGTGTGTGGCCTGGGGCAGATCCGTGCGAACCAGCTCGCGGGCGTCCTCATTGGCCGTCAGCGCCGAGACGATCACATTCATGCCTGCCTCTGAGGCTTTTCCGGCGAGATGCACCAGTGTGGAAACAACTTTTAGCCGGTTAGCGTCATGGAAACCGAAGTCGCGGCCAAAGAAATCCCGCACCTCGTCCCCGTCATAATGGATGACCGGTAGGCCCGCGGCCCGAAGTCGGTCAACATAGGCCTGGGCAATCGTGGATTTGCCCGACGAAGTCGGGCCTTGCAGCCATAAAAGAAAACGGTCCGATTTGGACATTTTATGATTTCAGCAGGTCATTGAGGGATGCATCGGGGTCCCATCGGCCCACTTCATCAATCAACAGGCGAATCATTTGCACTGCTTCCACCGGGTGTTGCCCGATGGCCGTTTCGGCGGCCAGGACCAGTCCGTCCGCGCCCATCATCAAGGTGCTGACCACGTCGTTGACCTCGGCCCGTGTTGGGGCCGCTTTGTTGGTCATGGATTCCAATAGGTTGGTCGCTACATATACCGGTTTTCTGCGTTCATTGGCGGTGGCGATGATGCGCCGCTGGAAGGCGGGAATCTTATGCAGCTCGATTTGCCGAGAGAGATCACCCCGGTCAATAAGAATGGCATCCGTTATATCGAGGATGGCGTCGAGATTTTGCACACCCTCCCGACTTTCAATCTTGCAAATGATGTGAGCGTCCGGTCCGCAGACGGTGCGCATCTTGATCACATCTTCCGGCCGGTTGGCAAAAGACAGCGCAAAATTCTTGATGCCGTTCTTTAGACCGATCTCAATGGCGCCCAGATCTTTGGGTGTCAGTGGTTCAAACGGCAGGTCCCGGTTGACGTCTGCCGCCTTGTTGCTGCCGACTAGACCGGCGCGAACCGCTACGGCTCGGCAATGATCGGGTTGCTTTTCTGTAATCTCGAATTCTGCGCCGTCGAAATCTATGCGAAGCAAATCACCCGGTTCAAATCGGGACGCCATCTCCGGCGGTGTAAAGGAAATTTC
>CAZSXT010000081.1:0-5450 GCA_964611435.1 uncultured Rhodospirillaceae bacterium
GGCTACCAGTCGTGGTTCCGCACCACTCTTGAGTCGGTCATGCGTGGCGACATGGATGAGACGGACGTTCAGCAGTACATGCAGGAGCAGGCCATCTCTCGGTTCCCCGGCTTGGCCGATGCGATCAACCGTGGTCAGACGGTTCGGCAGGCAGCCGACCCGTACTTGACCGCGTTGGCGAACGAGTTGGAGTTGCCGTTTATTGAACTGGATGACGACCTTGTTCAGTCGGTACTGAACAACAAGGGCGCGGATGGGAATTGGACGCCGATGAGTTTGTATGACACGCGCCTTCAGGCGCGTAAGGATCCTCGCTGGCAGCGCACGTTCAAGGCGAAGGAAGAGTACACGGACATAGCGCAGATGATTGCCAAAGACTTCGGGTTCTTGGGGTAGCGGATGGTTGATTTCAATGCTATTGACCTTAGCAAGATAGATGTCGCTGCCATCCAGCAACTTCAGGATAATCTCAACCGGATGTCCGCTGGTGGATCAACAACCAACCCCGGATTTACTCATTACGGTCAAGCGCCGAGTGTTACGTTCCCGGCGGGAGGCGGAACACCGACCTACACGCCCGGTGATTATGAGGTTCCGGGGTTCGCGGAGGCGAACAATGCTCGCCCTGCCGCACCGCCTCCCACGCTGGTCGGCGTCGAGACGGTGTACGAGCGTGGCTTTAACGTCACCTACAACATCTACTCCGACGGCTCACGCACTGAGCGGAGCCGTGTGCGTGAGCGCACAGCCGGTGACGCTGTCGAGGCGATGTTCCAGAACCTCGGCATGGACGAGGCTTTCTCGGCGTCACTCGTCGGCATCATCAATGGCTTGTACTCGACGAACGTGAAGCCAACGGAGGCGGAGATCTTGAACGCCGTGTACACGAGCGAGCCTTACAAGCAGCGGTTCAAGGCGAACGAGATTATTCGTCAGCGTCTGGCTGACGGGCAAGGCCGACCGGGTGACCGCATGCTGACGCCTGCTGAGTACATCGAGGCGGAGAACACTTACCGCACGATCCTCGCGGATCGTGACATGCCGGAGGGTTTCTACGATTCGCCGGATGACTTCACGAACTTGATCGCGAACAGCATCAGCGCATCGGAGTTCAAGTCGCGAGTGGACACCGCGTATGACGCGTTGAACTTCGCTGACGAGTCAGTAGTTGGCGCGTTGCGTGACTTCTACGACATGGGCACGTCGGACATGGTCGCGTACCTGCTGGATCCAGCGAAGGCGATGCCGGTGCTGGAAGGTCGAGCGGCGCGATCCACTGGCGCTTACGGTTTGAACTCTCGCACCGAGCTGCAGCGCATGTACGGCACGGCCAGCATCGCTGGCATGGGTCGCAGGCAAGGTTTGATGCCGGGTGAGGAATTGTCCGGTGAGATTTACGGCGCTGGTAAGTCGAAGCAGGAAACCGAGGCTGCCTTCGATAAGGCAGCAGAGGATTCCCCGGCTGTTGAGCGTTTGGGCAAGTTGTACAGCGAGGCGATGGACTTCAAGGACATCGTCCGTGAGGACTTGAGTCTTGCTGGCGGTGCGGGTGCAGGTCGCAAGCGCCGCAGGTTCGCGTCGAAAGAGCGAGCGCAGTTCAGTAAGCAGAGCGCGTTGGGTAAGTCGTCCCTGCGTGATCGAACCGACGTGTAAACGTCCGGGCGTGACAGGTTAGAAGGAACCGTAATTCGGGGTGACAACTCCCGCGTTGGTTCCTTAACTCCAGTTCGATTCTGGACACGTCCACCCTCAACCGGATCGGTCGGCCCCGGTGAGAGTAAATGAGACCGATAGTCGCCACAGCCACATGCGTACCCCCATGCGCGTGTGCGGGTGAGTGCATCCAACAAGGAACAACAGGGAGATGAAATGGCTGAGTACGACGACCTCGACTATGACGAGGGTGGCGATTTGGTGAAGCAACTGCGGAAGCAGTTGAAGGAAATGTCTTCTGCTCTGAAAGAGCGTGACGAGATGCTTGAGGAATACATGACTCAAACTCGCACGGAGCAGATCGGTGAGTCTCTCACCGAGATGGGCTACAACGCCAAGATCGCTTCATTTGTTCCCGACGATGTCGAGGACGAAGACGACCTAGCCGCATGGTTGAAGGAGTACGGAGAGGTCTTCGGCGCTCAACCAGCAGAACAGGAGCAGTCGACGGAAGAAGCGTCGACTGTCGATGAAGCCGCCGCGTTGATGTCAGCGGTAGAGGAAGGCGGCATTGACCCGACTGTGGGTCAAAGTCTGGAACAGAAGATCCAGAACGCGTCAACTCCAGAGGAGTTGGCGGCGATCCTCAAGGGCTGACAGTCCTAACAACATCTCACAGAAAGGGTTAGCCAACAATGGCTGACACGTCAACTAGTACGCTGACTAACCTTATTCAGACAGCGTATGACAAGTATGTGCAGTTCAATCTGCGCTCTGAGCCGATGTTCCGCAAGTTCGCGGATGTTCGGCCTGTTGATGTCACCAACCCCGGTGCGACTGTTGTGTTCCAACTGCACAACGACCTTTCTCGGATCAGCTCCCCGCTGACCGAGACTTCGGACGTTAGTGCTGTTGCACTCAACAACACCAACAAGGTTCAGGTGACTGTTAACGAGTACGGCAATGCCGTCACCACGACTGAGCGTCTCGCTCTTGAGTCGTTGTCCGCGATCGACCCTGCAGTGGCTGACATGCTCAGTTACAACATGCGGGATTCGTTCGACGCACTGGTGTACCAGACCCTCGTTGGTCTGGCGACTGGTCGTTTCGCTGGCACGACCGCTGACGATGAGACCACGGTCAACGGTGAGGACAAGACCGTCGGTGGAACTGTTACTGGTTCCGATGCACAGTTGAAGGCTGCTGACATTCGCAAGTCTGTCGCTCGCCTCCGCGCCGCTTCGGTTCAACCGCGTGACGGTGCGTTCTACGTCGGCATGTTGCACCCGGACACCTCCTTCGACCTCCGTTCGGAGGCCGCTGCGTCCGGTGCGAACGTGTGGCGTGAGCCGCACACCTACACCGAAGCCGGTGTGGGCAACATCTGGAACGGTGAGGTCGGCGTGTACGAGGGCGTGAAGTTCATCGAATCGCCTCGCGTCGAGACCGTTTCTGGTGACCACAAGGTCATCGTGATGGGCAAGCAGGCTCTGCTTGAGGCTGTCTCTTACGAACCGAAGACGGTCATCTCACCAATCACCGACAAGCTGATGCGCTTCAGGAGCGTGGGCTACAAGGGATTGCTCGGCTGGAACGTCTATCGGCCCGAGGCTCGCTACGTCATCACTTGCGAGTCCAGCATCTAGTTAACCCTCTAGATCGTGTTGGGGGGGAGTCGCCACAAGCGGCTCCCTCCCGCATCGAAGGAGAAAAGAATGTGCGCCTCTTGTGGTTGCAAAGACGTGAACGACGCGATGGTTCCGGGGAATAACGCCAAGAACGGCAACATCCCGAAGCAGAAGGTCGAACACAAGAAGTGAAGTCCAAGAAGAAGTTCTGGAATAAGCCGAACCCGAAAAAGCGCAGCAAGAAGTTGACGCCGAAGCAGATTGCTGCGGCGAAGAAGAAGTTCAAGAAGTATCCGTCCGCCGTGGCGAACGCGTGGGCTGCGAAGCATGGCTAAGTTGTGGCGAGGCCCGACGCTTGAGGTCAAGCGTGGCAGGCCAGACCCCTTGTGGTGGACGTCGTGGTACGACGCGAAGACGGTCGTCAAGAAGGACGGCCAGTGGCTGACAGTTATGACGCCACAGGGTGACTTCCTCGCGCAGTGTGACGTTGTGCTGCGTGGGGGTTTTGACATTGAAATCACTGACGAGCTGGCGACCGAACTGACGGCTGCTGGGTTCGCGGAATACATCTCGGAGTTGTGATGCCGTTACATCGTGTGCTGAAGCACCCGGAGTACGTCGAGGATTGCTTTGGTTGCAAAGCGTCGACGTTGTCGTATCAAGACATGCACATTCGTGCGGTGTCTCACGCGAACGACAAGGAACTGGACGCGTACCGCAGTGCCCGTAAGGACGGGATCCAGCCGAGGTCAACGAAGTTGAAAGACATCAACTCTGCTGTCCGCGCTAGTGACAGCCTCGGTAAGGCGGTACAGGCGTGAGCAACTTCAACCAAATGATCGAAGACACTCTCTCTGAGGTGTCTTCGTATGTTCGCGGACAGGAGTCGATCACGGTGCTGCTGCAGGCAGCCACCGATGCGGACACGACGCTGACTGTTGATGACACGTCAGCGTTGTCGAAGGGCTTGGTTGAGGTCGGTGACGAACTGGTTTACCTGAAGAGCGTTAACTCGCAGGCTGGCACGGCGACTGTTCTTCCGGGTGGTCGTGGGTTCCGTGGCACGACTGCTGCAGCGCACAGCGTGAACACGCTGGTGCGGAACAACCCGCTCTTCCCTCGTGACCAGATTAAGCGTGCAATCAACGAGACGATCAAGGGGATCGACCTTAGGGCGTTGGCTTCTCACGAATTCACTTTCGACGGCTCGGTGTATGCCTACGCGTTGCCGTCTGACTTTCAGGATGTCACGGGCGTCACGTTTGACGCGCCGGACTCGACTGAGATTTGGCCTTTGATTAAGCGTTACCGGATTGACCGGAACTTCCGTGTCTCTGGTGACTCGTCGATGCGTTCAGCGATTGTGCTGAACGAGTATCCGACGCCGGGTCGGACGGTTCGCGTGCAGTACGCGAAGTACCCGACGGCGTTGTCTGCCGCAACGGATGAGTTCTCGACGGTGTCTGGCCTACCGGCCAGTTCGGAGGATGTGATCCGGCTTGGCGCTATGTGGCGGCTGATCTCGACGGTGGATCCGGGCAAGGTGATTGCTCGTACTCCGGCGGCTGATCTGGTTGATGCGCCTGTTCCTTCCGGCGAGTCCACTTCGGTGTCTCGCTACTTGTACCAGTTGTTCACGGTTCGCCTGAATGAGGAGAAGGCGAAGCAGCAGGACAACTACTTGTCGATCATTCAATACGCGAGGTAACGCATGGGAACTCCTGCTCGGTATTACAGCTCGACGGCTGTTACGACGACACTGTCGTCGACTATTGGGGTGAGTGACGCTCAGATCAATGTCGCCTCGTCTAGTGGCTTCCCGTCGAGTTACCCGTACACGCTGATCCTTGAGAAGGACTCAGCGAACGAAGAGATTGTGACGGTGACCGGACAAGTCGGCTCCGCCTTCTCGGTGACGCGAGGTGTTGATGGAACGTCGGCGCGGACGCACTCGGCTGGCACGGCGGTGGAGCATGGTGTCATTGCTCTGGACTTCACGGATCAGCGCAGCCATCAGGCTGCGGGATCCGATGTTCACGACATCGGAGCGTCGTCGAGCGTTGTTGGAACTGACACTACGCAGACGCTGACGAACAAGACTCTGACTTCTGCCGCTCTTGGTGGCGACTTGGATGCTGGGTCGAACAAGATCACGGATCTTGCTGACCC
>CAZSXT010000082.1:0-5418 GCA_964611435.1 uncultured Rhodospirillaceae bacterium
CCGTGGAGCAATCGACTGGCGACACCCGCAAACGCAAACGCGAAGAGCAATCGGCCGGGGACGCATCCGAGGCCAAACCCAGTGCTACAAGCGCGCTTCTCGGGGGTAGTATAGACGAACGTTCCGATGGTGCCGCGGGACGCGCTGACCTATGTTGGATCCATGTCCAGAGCGAACTGCTGTCGATATCGTCATACGCGGAGGACATTTTAACAGAGACAAACGATGAAATGTGTTCTAATCAGATCCGCACGCTGGCGTCTAGAATACTGGACACATCGAACACATTGGCGGATGATATTGAAAATATACTAGAATACTTTTTCATTTAAACAGCGCCGTCACACTCTTCAAAGTAGAAACAGACCCCGGGGTTGCTGGGAAAAAAACATCAAAGCTACAGTCACCAACTCTCTTGTGTCCCGGGGTGTCAAGTTCTCGCGCTGAAAACTCCGCCGCCGAGACATACACTCCCTTGCTGCCATCAATCATGTTGCACACACGGCATAGAACAGTCTTCGTACTCGCGTCGTACTCAAACACGCGCCCGTCCTTGCATGCTATCACACAGAACGACGATTGGTAGATGCTCAGAAACGCATCCTGTGAATCTGTTTTACTCCACAAATCCTCCAAAACACGCCCTGTGTCGGTTTTCAGAAACGCCTGGATCTTCTCTGAGCGCAGCAAATCCCATTTCATCGCAAGACACAGACACAGGGGCACGCCCTCTGCCCGGGACTTCAAACGCACAAGCAGCTCCTTTGCCTCGGGCGTGACGCCAAAATCCTCCGTGCTCGCTGGGCGGAATCCCACGGCATAGTTTTTATTGGGCATCAAAATGCCACCAAGAGGCACCGCTGCCGGGACCTGCGCTATATGCCACGGCTTGGTCGTTGGGTGGATCAGCATCTCCTTGGTGCACCGGTATCGCCCGACTTCAGTGTTGAAGACGACGACGGTTGCTTTGTCACAAAACTCCACGGCAATGTTTTCCAGGTAAAGATAGTTATCCTTGACCAGCGTCGCCTTTATTCGCAGCAACAGGTGCTTTCCAAACAGGGCGTAGTGCAGCCCGTCATCTATTGTGCATAATAACATCATTCTACTGTTAGTAGATGGCCTAAAGACAAACAAAACATCAACATACCTTTTCCGATTTCACGCTGTGTTCCAAACCTAAATGTACATGAAAACAAGACGGGCGTCAGTGCCTTCGATAGCCAGCTCAATATGTACATGTTCCAACTTACACAATATGATCGCCGAGATTTATCTTCTTAATGTCTTCTATTTTGGCCATTGTGCTGAAAAACTCCTCTGCTGCAAATGTTATCTTCATTTCGCCCAGAACAACAAAGCTATCGTGAAACAGCACTGGCGGTGGCGGTCCAGACAGGCCACACGAAGCCTGGTGCTGGGTGATGATGTCCTTGTTTGTGACATTGCACGTAAAGACGCAAGGACTGTTCGGGCATGACCACCGCATGCTGGGACAATCGCGCTCGTGCTGTAGAATGCTCATGCCTTCATCGATGTATTCGTGGCAGCCATGGCAAAACTCCTCAGTGTGTTTTTTCACCATGTTGCTGGTCTTTATGAAAATCTAGTTTCAAATAATAACATACATATATCCCCACAAGACCGGGTACGTGTTTGTGTAAACGTGATTACCTTTTCGCAGCCAGCAACAGAACACCCACAAAACTCATCAATGCGCGGGTTGATCAGAGCCGAGATTGAGAGTGTATTATTTAGTTTGTCGGAAAAACTCGGCTTGTTGCAGCGGGTCGAGTGGCCAGCACAATTTTTGTGGGTCGGGCAATAGAAATACCCGCATGCGCCGCACCACTCGGCGCCCAGGTCAATTGTGGGCACACGACACACAAAGCACGTCAGGGCCCCCCAATTTGTCCACATATTGGTGAGGTCCCAGCTGTCGTTGAAAGATGCACTGTGGCCGGAAAAAATAAACGGCGGGTTTGCAAACGCCCCGCGCACATCGTCCTGTGAAAACAGGCCAGACTGTATTCCGCTCTGGATCAGCACCGTGGCTTCCGTGACTCCCTTGGGCTTCACGAACATCATGTAGTAGATCTTCATCAGCGCCAGACTTTTTTTGCGTTGCACAGAAATGATGTTTTTATCCATCTGTGTGTATTTTGAAAAAAAAACGTAGATGGAACCAATTAATGTGACGATTGATCAAAACGAACGCATAGCCCACTTGGAGAATATGCTGCAAGAGGTGATCGGCAGGCTGGAAAAATTGGAGCCACCCAAAGAGCGCAAGCAAGAACTGATAACGGCGGCCACGAACAAAATTGTCAATCTGTCCATTTTCAACTCTCTTGCAAGACGCAACTGCATGCCGTTTATTTCGCGGGTTTATCCGTCCGAAGACGACAGCGACGTGGCAGATCTCACCCGCGAAATAAAAAGCCCGGTTGGGTGGTCACACCGTGACGACGACATGACATCTGGCATGGGATCGTCCGACGAGGAAGCCGACAGTGGAGATGAGCGCCACAAATCCAGTTACCATGCGGGCACCAAGCAAAGTCCGCGCGGAAAAAACATCTTTCTAGCACACGAGCCACAAACCGAGATGCGACGCGTTGTTCTCATCCCTGTTCTGCTCAACAACGATGTAAATGTATATTTTGAAACAGCGGCGAATCTCAATATCCTCGAGGCCGAAGAATCGCAGCATGTCATAATAGTTGTTGCTAGCATCTGCGACTATACCGAGCCCCTTCGGTTCCGACCGTATTTTTTATTGTGTGATCTTATCGCACGCGGCCACCCGTCTGTCTTTTGTGTGACCCCCGGCCAGATTGACGAAAACGTGTTTCCGGTGGATAAGGAAACATTCAATATAGTTTACACGCACGAGGCAAAATCAGAGAGAGATAGACAAAAGGAATGCATTCATATAACAATGATTATGTTGGATAGCTACAACCGTAAAGCTGACATTTGCTGCCATGGAATGTTCCAGGAGAGAAAATACAATGATATACTCCTACTGTCGGACAAGTTGAATATAAACGGCGAGTCGTTAAAACACGACTCAAAGTGCATATTAGACATCGAGAGTCTAAGTAGCATAGCCATGCAGCTTTATGAGATGGACGTGACCACCGACGTCGGTGAAATTTTACGATGGACAATTTTGTCTTCGGCTTTTATGCGGATAAAAGATAAAATTTTTCTCAAGTCGACATGCACCAATTTAGATATTTATTCGTACAGGAAAGAGTGCCTCACGAGAATTTTTTCTCTTTCGCGGGAAATAAACGGATTGGACGACAGCATTGAGCACACACACATTAAACTCATCTCCAAGCCGCTCATTGATAATGCGAAACAATTAAAACAATGTACATTTTAATCTTTGTTTTTTTTCAGATGCGAAAACACATTACAGAATTCAAGCAAACCCTAGAACCGTTCATTACTTCCTATGCGGTTTTCAACAAAAACAACCCGGCTTGTTCGTGGCTTTTGGACCCAAGGCTCACGCTAGAGGGTTGGAAATTCGCATCAAAAGCAACGTCAACGCCACACAATCCTCCTCCTCGCAAAGATTGTATGGAGATGCTGGACTGCAAACTATGGATCTCCGATGTTATGACAAAATTGCAAAATTACACGGGGTGCTTTGAAAATTCGTTCGTGTCCAAGAAGGACACATATCAAATGTTCGAAGAAAACGACTCGGACGACGAGGGAGGCATTCACTTCATAGACCATAAATCAGACTGCCAGAGGATCTTCATTTCAACCTGCATACTCAACTACCGTGCCATACACACCGTTGCCCACTTTGTGTTTTGTGTGGACTGCTTTTACACGCCCGAATGTGTAAATATACGAGGGCAAATATTAGACCAGCCCAATTGTGACTTGGACGTCTTGGCCCTAATAACTTGGCTCAAGACATACGAATGCGATTTCGTGCGAGAGAGCCTGGCACTGACCAAATCAGTCTTTTTACCCAACAGCTCGTTGGTTTGCACGGGGCTCTGGGACCACCGCACCGCCGATATGCCAAACCTTGTTGATGAAAACGTGGAAATACACACGGGTACTGTCTCGTCGTCTTCGTCTGATTCGCAAACGTCATCGTCTGAATCAGATGAAGAAGAAGATGAAGACGACTGTCGGGGCGGTTCATATGACACGGACGACACCGACAACGAGAATCCACCGCAAAAATCATTTATAGAGTCTTTGCGCCGTACTATTCTACCCCCATCAAAGGAAGAAGCGTGCGAACCGGACTCATCCTTCTTGGCCCAGGCACCAGTCATCAACGAACAGGAGCACTACAACATAAATATTTCAAACAGAAGCAACGCGGAAATGTTAAAGAGGAAAAACGCAAAGACAAAAACCGAAAAAAACGAATAGAGAACATTTTTGTTTGCTGTGGGTTTTCTGCGTATTGTCGCATTCATATTTATCTCATCATTTTATAAAAACAACAAACAGCTGAAATATACCCTGTTCTTTTCATTTAGATGCCTCGCACTAAGAAATCAGGTTCCGTGTCCGCAAAGGGTAAAGGCAAAATCCGCAAGTCCTCCATGGCCACCGTGATGGCCGCCAAGGGAACGGGCGACAGCGTCAAGAAACCGCGCCGCACCCATGAACGCGACAACGCCATAAAGCGCATCCGCGATGCTCGGTGCTACAAGATTGGCGAGATGTCAACCCGATCGTCCATGCTGGATGCCACGCAAAAGTTTGACAACTCGCTTTCCTTTGTGCCAAACGACATGCGGAAGAGCAAGTCGGCAATCGATGCCATGATGGTCGAGCGAGATCGTCGTGGCATCCGTCTTAGCAAGCTAGCCCTCGTCGTCCGCGGAAACAAGCGTAAGGTGCTGTTGCCTGGCCACGTGGCGGCAACAGCGGAGATTCTCAAGGAAATGAACATGTCGCACGCATAAACATATCAATCAAAATGAAAATTTTTTTCAAAAAAATTGTAACTTTTTTTTCAATTTTTTTCTGTGCATGCGAAAAATTGCCAAACCACAAAAACCACAAAACTCGAAAATTTTTGGCGGGAAAAATTTCGACTTTTTTGGATTTTGTAACGGTCACTTTTTTTCAGGGGGGGGGGTCCCCGGCAAAAAAATTTTTGTTGTCGCGGAAAATGATATTGACAAAAAGTTGCTGACGCAGCTACTAGACCGGTCTGGCAGCTGTGACAAAAATTTATTTTTTCTATTTTTTGTTGAAATTTCAATATATACAATTTGGCGGAAGGGATTGCAAATGTGTGAAAGTTATGGGTCTTTGATGGTGATTTTATTGGGTGGTTTTGGTCAAAAAATATATATTTTATCTGACGAAAGAACAGGAAAAAGTGTGAAAGTTATGACCCTCTGATTGTGATTTTATGAC
>CAZSXT010000083.1:0-5268 GCA_964611435.1 uncultured Rhodospirillaceae bacterium
CATGAACTATCTCCGAACGGGCATTCTTTTGGCGGGATTAACCGCGCTGGTTCTCGGCGCGGGCTATTTGCTGGGCGCGGAACAGGGCTTGGTGATTGCTTTCGTCTTTGCCTTGGCCGGCAACGCGTTCGCCTATTGGAATTCCGACAAGATGGTGCTGTCCATGTACGGTGCGCGCCAGGTCGATGAACACAGCCATCCGTCTTACGTGGGCCTGGTCCGCCAGCTCGCCGAGCGGGCCGAGTTGCCCATGCCCAAGGTTTTTATCATCGACAATCCCCAGCCCAACGCCTTCGCCACGGGCCGCAATCCGGAAAACGCGGCGGTGGCGGCGACCACGGGTCTCCTTAATAATATGACCCACGAGGAAATCGCCGGCGTGATGGCGCATGAACTGGCCCATGTGAAAAACCGGGACACGTTGATCATGACCATCACCGCCACTTTGGCCGGCGCGCTCTCTATGCTGGCGACCTTTGCCATGTTTTTTGGCCGGGGCGGGCGGAATAGCCCGCTCGGCGGATTGGGCGCCTTGTTGGTAATGATTTTGGCGCCTCTGGCGGCGATGCTGGTGCAAATGGCGATTTCCCGAACGCGGGAATATCAGGCCGACAAAATGGGTGCGGAAATTTGCGGCCACCCCCTATGGCTCGCCTCGGCGTTGGAGAAACTGGAAGGCCTGTCCCGCCGCATCGACAATATGAAAGCCGAGGACAATCCAGCGACGGCGCACATGTTCATCATCAACCCGCTGCATACGCGGAAGACGGACAATCTTTTTTCAACCCACCCCAATACGGCCAACCGGGTGCGGCGCCTGCGGGAGATGGCCGGGGTGAAACCAGAGCTCCGGCGCGCCAGACCTTGGGGTTAAGCACCTGAAACTTTCGGCGATTGCGCGCCCGTTCCGGCGCTGGTAAGGGAAGGCATGCCACGCCGCCTTGCCCTGGATGTTCTTGACGAAATCCTGATCCGCAAAAAATCCTTCGAGCTTAGCTTTGATGGTCATCCCCGTGTGTCGAAGCTTGAACAGCGGGACCGTAATCTAGCGTACCGGCTGACGGCGACCGTGTTGCGGCGTTTGGGCCAGCTCGATGCGCTGATAGATGTGTGTTTGGAGCGCCCGCTGCCCAAAAAGGCTGCCTCGGCCCGAAACATCCTACGGATGGGTGCGGCGCAGATTTGCTTTCTCGACACCCCCCACCATGCCGCCGTGGACACCAGCGTCGATCTGGCGCAGGCCGCCGGCCAAGGGCCGTACAAGAAATTGATCAACGCCATTCTCCGCCGGCTCGGCCGGGAAGGGAAGGGGCTGGCTGCGGCCCAAGACGCCGCCCGGCTCAATACGCCTGATTGGCTGTGGGAGAGTTGGTCGTCGGCTTACGGCGAAAGCACCTGCCGCCAAATTGCCGAGGCGCATCTGATCCTACCGCCGCTGGACATTACGGTGAAAACTGATCCGGCCGCCTGGGCCGAAAAGCTGGGGGGTGAGAGTGTCGCCGGCGGTTCGATCCGGCTGTCGGATGCAGGTGCGGTGACCGGGCTTCCAGGTTTTGAGACAGGCGACTGGTGGGTACAGGATGCCGCCGCCGCCTTGCCGGTGCGTCTGTTGGGGGACGTGAAGGGGAAGCGGGTCGCCGACCTCTGCGCCGCGCCGGGCGGCAAGACCGCGCAACTGGCCGCCGCCGGGGCACACGTCGTCGCCGTTGACCGGTCCAAGCCCCGCCTCGGCGTTTTGGAGAGAAACCTGGCCCGGCTGAACCTGACCGCCGATTGTGTCGAGGCGGACGCCGCAGCGTGGGAACCCGTCGAGCCCTTTGACGCCGTGCTGATTGATGCACCGTGCACGTCCACGGGAACACTTCGCCGGCATCCGGATATCGCTTGGCTGAAGTCACCCAAGGATGTGGCCGGGGTCGCCGGGGTTCAGGGCAATCTACTCCAGGCGGCGGAAAAGCTGGTGAAGCCGGGGGGCGTTCTGGTCTATGCCACCTGTTCCCTGCAGCCCGAGGAGGGGCCCGCTGCGATTGAGCATTTCCTGTCAACGGGGTCATCCTTCGAACGGTCCCCCATATCGGCAGAAGAAATCGGCGGTCTGTCCGAGTGCATCACCGCGGCCGGAGACCTCCGCACGCTGCCGTGTCATCTGGCGGGGGCTGGGGGAATGGACGGATTTTTTGCCGCGCGGCTGATCCGAAAGCTGGATTAACCGGGCAATTAACCTTTTGTTCGCAATTGCGGACTTAAAAATTACCTTCCCGAACATGACGATATAGGAGCGAAGAAATTGCTCTCCGCCAGTCAATTTCTGGAGAACCCGAATGGTTTTCTGGAGGAGCTGAGACGGGTTGCCTTCAGCAATCCGCTTTACGCGTTTAGCCTCACCGGTAAAACGCCGGCGCGCCTATTGGGCACGCCGCCAGAACTTCTGCCCGGCAATGCCGCCGCCGGTCAGACCTTGCTGGCTGGCGCGATCCTGCACAACGGTCGGCGGTTCGCTTTCGCCGGTTTCGACAAAGGACTGAGCGGTCTTAGTGAAGATCAAACCGACTACCTGCACGGCTTTTCCTGGCTCAGTGGTTTACGGCGGGTCGGCACCCTGGCTGCGCGGCAAGAGGCGCGCCGGCACATCTCTGCCTGGATAGATCTCTATTCCCGCTGGCATGACGCCGCCTGGCGGCCCGATTTGCTGGGCGCGCGGCTGACGGCCTGGCTCACTCATTTCGGATTTTATGCCGGTGGAGATGATCCTGAATTTACGCAAAAGGTTTTGACCGCCATCGCCCGACAGAGCCGGCATCTGTCCCGGACCGGATTGAAGAAACTCACCGATGCAAAGCATTTGTCGGCGATCCAAGGTCTTATTCACGCCGGCATCTGCTTGCCCGATTCAGATGGGTACTTGGGCGCCGGATTGGAGTATCTGGAAAACGAACTCAATCGGCAGATCCTGCCTGACGGGGGGCATCTGTCCCGCAACCCGTCCCAGCAGTTCCGAGTCATGTGGGATTTGGTCACCATCCGTGAAACTCTTCGCGCCGCTCATATTGATGCGCCGGGTTGGCTGGATGACAAGATTGCCGTGATGGCGCCGATGCTGCGCGCATTGCGGCACAATGACGGCGGTCTCGCGCTATTTAACGGTGGGGACGGTGGCGAGTCCGAGGACATCGACGCCCTTTTATCCCTGGCCGGTGTCCGGGGAAAGGCGCTCTCTGCGGCGCCGCATAGCGGGTTCCATCGAGTGGCGGCAGGTAGGACAACTGTTTTGATGGATGCGGGCGCACCGCCGCCCGCCGGGTCAAACTCCTTCGGTCATGCCGGGGCGCTCTCCTTCGAGATGAGCTGCGGCAAGGAACGCCTGATCGTCAACTGCGGCAGCGGCGAGAAACTTAACGACGACTGGCGCACCGCGCTTCGGGGAACGTCGGCACATTCAACATTGGCCGTTGACGACTTGAACTCAGCGGAGATCAATCCGGCCGGCGGTTATTTCCAGGCGCCGGGGCCGGTGTCTTCCAGCCGGCGGGAACACGAAGGCCGGAAGATCATTGAAGGCATGGTGGAGGTCGCCACCAAGTCACTGGCGATGAAACACCGGCGCATCCTGACGATCGAAGAAGACGGTACCAGGATCGCCGGCGAAGACCGGGTTTCCGTCGCGTCCGGTAGAACGTTTGCCTGCCGGTTTCATTTGCATCCCAATGTTCAGGCGACGTTGATTCAAAAAGGCACCGCCGTCCTGTTGAAGCCACGCCGGGGGCCGGGCTGGAAGTTTTCCACCGTCGCCGCCGAGTTGAAGCTGGAAGATAGTATTTATGTTGATGGGGCGCGACGGCCCAGGCGCACCCAGCAGATCGTGCTTGAAGGGGTACTGGCCGGCGGTGCGGCCGAAGCCGGATGGGAGCTGACGCAGATATAGACTCCCACTCCTGGTGCAGAAGCTCACATCCGGGTTGATCCCCGATCAATTTTAAGGCTTATCTCCTGGTTCCCTTAATCCGGCCGGCAAACCGGCCAGCAACCTGCCATGCCCATGACAGCAGACGCTCAACTGATCGAAAAGTTCACGTCCCGAAACGCCCGGATCGGTGTGATCGGCATGGGGTACGTTGGCTTGCCCCTGGCGCTCACCTTCGCCGGGCAAGGGTTCCATGCGTTCGGTTTCGATATAGACGAAACAAAGGTGGACAAGCTGATGGGGGGCGAATCGTACATTCGCCATCTGCCGGCCGATGCCACGACGAAACTCATTAGTTCCGGAAAGTTTACGCCGACCGCTGATTTTGCGCGTCTGGCGGAGGTGGACGCGATCATCATCTGTGTGCCAACCCCGCTGAGTGACGACCGCGACCCCGATCTCAGCTATGTGGAATCGACGGCCCGGTCTATTGCGCCCCATCTGCGCAAAGACCAACTTGTCGTGCTGGAATCCACGACTTACCCCGGTTCCTGCGAAACGGTTTTAAAGCCCATCCTGGAATCCGGCGGGCTTAGATCAGGGATTGATTTTTATCTCGCCTATTCGCCGGAACGGGAAGACCCCGGCAATCCGGACTATGCGACGGCGGGCATTCCCAAGGTTGTGGGCGGGGATGGCGATGCGGCGCTGGAACTCGCCTGCGCCATGTACGACGAAATTGTTGTTCAGACCGTACCGGTGTCGTCCATGGATGTGGCCGAGGCTGTCAAGCTGACCGAGAATATTTTCCGTTCGGTCAATATTGCTTTGGTCAATGAACTCAAGACCGTCTATGCCAAAATGGGTGTCGATATCTGGGAGGTAATTGAGGCGGCCAAGACCAAACCGTTCGGCTACATGCCGTTTTACCCCGGTCCCGGCCTTGGCGGTCACTGTATTCCCATTGACCCATTTTACTTGTCCTGGCGGGCCAAGCAGGTCGGCGAGGAAACCCGGTTCATTGAGCTTGCCGGCGAGATCAACACGGCCATGCCCGGCAAAGTCGTCGATAAGCTGGAGGAGGCGCTTCGGTCAGGGTCCGGCAAATCCTTGAAGGACGCCCGGATATTGCTGGCCGGTCTGGCCTATAAAAAGAACGTCAACGACACCCGCGAAAGCCCGGCTCTTGTGCTGATTGAATTGCTGGAAGAGCGGGGCGCCAAGATCGATTATCACGACCCCTATGTGCCGGAGATTCCCCCAACCCGGGAACACACGGCGCTGGCCGGGCGGCGATCGGTGAGCTGGACGGCGGATACGATTGAGGCCTGCGACGCGGTGCTGATCTGCACCGATCATGATGACGT
>CAZSXT010000084.1:0-4969 GCA_964611435.1 uncultured Rhodospirillaceae bacterium
GGAGCGTGATCTCTTGGCATTGTTTCGCCTGCTCCATCAATTGAGCGACTTTGTGGTCATTCCGGATCAAGAGCAAGGCGGCGGCATCCGTTGGTGGCGGCAAAACAAGGTGTGGGCGGGCAATGGGTCTGCTAGAACGTTGACTGTGACAGCTTCGAACAGCCAGGATATATTCTTCGGACCATGCCCGCCAGTTCTGAACAACATATCGCCAATCTGCTGACCTCCGCTGTCCGCCAGCTTGATCGGGGCAATTCCGCAGCGGCGGAGGCGACGGTGCGTCAGATCATGGCGGATCAACCCCGGCACCCGCCGACGCTGAGTGTGTTGGCTCGCTGCCGGTTCGCCCAGGGTGATGTGCAGGGGGCGCAGCAGGCGCTGCAACAGGCTTTGGACGTTGATCCGGATTTTGCCGACGCCCATCACTTGTTCGGGCAACTGTTTTTAAATGCCGGCCGGATGCCGGATGCGCTCAAGGCATTTAGACGGGCCGTTGAATTGGATCCGGATTTCCTGGAGCCGCGTATCAATCTGGCCACGGTTTTGATGCGGGATGGGCATCTGGACGAGGCGCTTGAACATCTGGATCAGGCGATCCGGCTCGATAAGCGTGTTCCCGAAGTTCATTTCTTTAAGGGTGAGTGTTATCGCGCCCAGCGCCGGGCTCGGGAAGCCGCTGACGCCTATGGCGAGGCGGCGCGCCTGCGTCCCAATTTCTTTGAAGCGCAAATGAATTTGGGTTTGATGCTGCGAGTGGCTGGAGAGTCCGAGCAAGCGATCCGCGCCTTCAAGAAAGCGAAGTCTCTCTCGCCCAAGTTCGCCGAGGCGAAAAACCAATTGGGCCTCGTCCTGATCGAATGTGGGGACTATATCAACGGGCTCAAGGAAATCGGCGCAGCGACCGGCTTTATCGAGTTTCGAAATAAGGGGGACGAGCGATTTTCGCTCGTCGGATAGTAGAGCTGACATGATGCAGGACAAACGGCAGAGTATCGAAACGGTCGACCACCCCAGCTTCATCGGCTGTTGGACCGGTATTGATCCGGAGATTTGCACCGGCCTGATCGATTTTTTCGAGGGCAATCCCAAGCTTCAGAAACAGGGCCGCGTCTCTGGCGGCAGAGTTGATGAGACGGTGAAGCACAGTACGGACCTTCGGGTAGAGCCGAACGATCTGAAAAATCCCGGCTATGAGGTTTTTTCGACCTATTTTGACCAACTGCAGGACTGCTACCGGGATTATTGCACCCAGTGGGACTTTCTGAACACGTTCCTGGATCGCATCCATATCGGCGCGTTTAATGTCCAAAAATACGAGGTCGGCGGGCACTTCTCCATGCTTCATTCCGAGCGGACGGACTT
Organism: uncultured Rhodospirillaceae bacterium; assembly: GCA_964611435.1. Taxonomy (GTDB): domain Bacteria; phylum Pseudomonadota; class Alphaproteobacteria; order Rhodospirillales; family UBA2165; genus JAYPHU01. The sequence continues at coordinate 1,363 of CAZSXT010000084.1, forward strand.
GACCAAGCTCCATCGGATTTTGGTCTGGATGACCTATCTTAATGACGTTACCGACGCGGGAGAGACAGAGTTTCCCTATTACGGGCTGAAAGTGCCGCCGGTCACCGGCAAGACACTGATTTGGCCGGCGGAATGGACCCACATGCATCGCGGCTGCCCCAGCGGCTCGCAGATCAAATACATCATCACCGGCTGGTTTCACTTCGCTCAATGAAGCTGCAAAATTCCGTAATAAACTTTGACTTGGCCCCTGAGTCGGCCTGTGGCACTTAGGTGTAGCAATTCCCCGTATCCCGATTTTACCAACTGACCACGACCCTGTATGACCATGTCCAACACCGCCGCCATAATTCTCGCCGCCGGCATGGGGACCCGTATGGAGTCCGCCCTGCCCAAGGTAATGCACCCCGTCGCCGGCCGGCCCATGGTATTGCATGTGCTGGAGACGGCGGCGGCGCTGGTCCCGGAAAAGACGGTTGTGGTCGCCGGCCCGGACATGGACGCCCTTGCGGCGCTGGTGTCAGCCCATGAATTGGCCCCCGATGTGACTGTACAAACGGAACGGTTGGGCACAGGACACGCGGTCATGGCCGCCCGTGATGCGCTGGACGGCTTTGACGGCACGGTGATGGTGCTTTACGGCGATACGCCGTTGATTGAGGCTGAGACGCTGATTGCGTTACGGGAGGCGCGAACCACAGCCCAGGCGGATGTGGCGGTGTTGGGCTTCCGGCCGTTGGATCCCGGCGCGTACGGCCGGCTGATCACGGACGAGGCGGGCGAATTGAACGAAATTGTTGAGGCGCGGGACGCGAGCGAAGACCAGCTTCTGGTCGATCTTTGCAATTCGGGCGTGATGGCCATCGATGGGGCGAAGCTGGGCGGCCTGCTCGATGGGCTCACCAACGACAACGCCAAGGGGGAATATTATCTGACCGATATCATTGCGCTGGCCCGCGCCAATGGCGGCCGGTGTGTGGTGGTGGAAGGGGACGAGGAAGAGTTCCTCGGCATCAATTCCCGCGCCGAACTGGCGGACGCCGAAGACCTGATGCAGAACCGGTTGCGCCGGGCGGCCCTGGCCGGGGGGGCGACCCTGATCGATCCGGCCACGGTCTATTTTTCCTGGGACACGACATTGGGCCGGGATGTCACCATCGGTCCCAACGTGGTGTTCGGCCCCGGTGTCACCGTCGCCGACAATGTTGAGATCAGGGCGTTTTCTCATCTGGAAGGCGCCAACGTGTCGGCGGGGGCGATCATCGGCCCATTTGCCCGGCTGCGGCCCGGCGCGGCAATCGGCGAGGACGCGCATATCGGCAATTTTGTCGAGATCAAGAACGCCACCATCGCCGCCGGGGCCAAGGCCAACCATCTCAGCTATATCGGCGACGCGACCGTGGGGGCGAAAGCGAATATCGGTGCAGGAACCATTACTTGTAACTATGACGGCTATACCAAGTCTCTGACCGAGATCGGGGCGGGGGCGTTTATCGGCTCCAACACGGCGCTGGTCGCCCCGGTCAAAGTGGGAGACGGCGCGATCACCGGCGCCGGCAGCGTGATCACCAAGGATGTGGAGACAGATGCTTTGGCGGTGACCCGGTCCGACCAAAAATCCATATCCGGTTGGGCGAAGAATTTTCGAGACCGGAAGGGCCGCGACTAGCCCATGTGCGGCATCGTCGGGATCATCGGACAATCTGACGTCGCGGGCGTTTTGCTGGATGCGTTGAAGCGGCTCGAATACCGGGGATACGACTCCGCCGGCATCGCCACCCTGGTGAATGGGCACATTGATCGCCGCCGGGCGGAGGGCAAGCTGGTCAATCTGGCGGCGCGGCTGGACGAAGAACCCCTGTCCGGCACGACCGGGATCGGGCACACAAGATGGGCGACCCATGGCGTGCCCAACGAAATCAACGCCCATCCCCACGCGACCCATCGCTGCGCCGTGGTGCATAACGGCATTATCGAGAATTTCCAGGAGCTCCGGGACGAGTTGGAGGCCGCCGGGCATGTGCTGGCGTCGCAAACGGATACCGAAGTCGTCGCCCATCTGATCACCAAATATCTGGACGCAGGCGACGCACCGGCCGCCGCCGTCGAAAAGACGCTCTCCCGCCTGACCGGGGCGTTTGCGCTCGGCATCGTATTCGCGGGCGAACCCGATCTGCTGATTGCCGCCCGGCAAGGCAGCCCGCTGGCCATCGGCTACGGGGATGGGGAAATGTATCTGGGCTCGGACGCGTTGGCGCTGGCCCCGCTTACCGGACGGATCACCTATTTGGAGGAAGGCGACTGGGCAGTGATGACCGGCGCCGGGGTGGTCATTCACGACGCCGCCGGCAAGTTGGTGGAACGTCCGATCCGGGAGTCCAAAGTCTCCGGCGAACTGACTGGCAAAGATGGTCACGCCCATTTCATGCTCAAGGAAATCTTCGAGCAGCCCCAGGTGATCGGCGACACGCTCAATTCCTTCGTTAATCAGGCCGAACATACGATCACGCTTCCTAATTTGCCCGTGGATTTGGCGAGCGTGCCAAAGATTACCCTATCCGCCTGCGGCACGGCTTACTATGCGGCGCTCACCGCCAAATACTGGTTTGAACAGGTCGCCCGGGTGCCGGTGGAAGTGGATATCGCCTCAGAGTTCCGCTACCGGGGCATGGTCATGCCGGAGGGCGGCCTGGCCATCTTTGTCTCCCAATCGGGCGAAACGGCGGACACGCTGGCGGCGCTCCGCTATTGCCGGGAGCAGGGACAGAAAATCCTCTCTGTCGTCAACGTGCCCGAGAGCACTATCGCCCGGGAATCCGATGCGGTCCTGCCGACCTATGCCGGCCCGGAAATCGGCGTGGCGTCGACCAAGGCGTTCACCACCCAACTTACGGTGCTGGCGAGCCTGGCCATCGTGCTGGCGCGGGTGCGCGGCGCGATTGATGCCGACAGAGAAGCGGCGCTCGCCCAATCGCTGATCGAGGTGCCGGCCCGCGCGGCGGAAGTGTTGAACACGGATCAGCAGATCCGCGAACTGGCGGATGTGGTGGCCGCCCACCGGGATGCGCTGTTCCTAGGGAGAGGCACCAGTTATCCCATTGCTCTCGAGGGCGCGCTGAAGCTCAAGGAGATCAGCTATATCCACGCCGAAGGTTATGCCGCCGGCGAGATGAAGCACGGGCCCATCGCACTCATTGATGACGGCCTGCCGGTAATCGTCATCGCGCCGTCCGATGCGTTGCTGGAGAAAACCGCCTCCAACATGCAGGAAGTGATCGCCCGGGGCGGCCGGGTGATATTCATGACCGACGCCAACGGTGCGGAAAAACTGGGTGAGCTGGCGGCCCATACGATTGTGTTGCCGACCGTCGATCCGTTCGTCGCGCCGATCCTCTATGCCATCCCGGTACAATTGTTGGCTTATCACACGGCGGTGCTGAAAGGTACGGACGTGGACCAGCCCCGCAATCTGGCGAAGAGCGTGACCGTGGAGTAGTTTCCAACGTACGGGTTCTGACGTTGAATATTACCTCTGTTTCACTGCGACTCTAACGTCCTCTCGACTCTCCAATCCTGCACCATATTCCGACTATCAATCGGAACTGCA
>CAZSXT010000085.1:0-4903 GCA_964611435.1 uncultured Rhodospirillaceae bacterium
GCCGGGGCGGGCGGGGTCGGCAGCTTCGCCGTCCAGCTGGCGAAACATATCGGCGCGCATGTGATCACCACAGCGAGTGCGGCCAACCACGACTATGTGCGCAGTTTGGGTGCGGACGAGGTGATCGACTACAACGAACAGGACTTCACGGAGGTTCTGTCCGATCTCGACGCGGTGTTTGATCTGATCGGTTTGGAGGTGCACCAGCGTTCCTTCAGCGTGCTGAAACCCGGCGGGCGGATTGCCTATATCGGGCCGCTTCTGGAGGATGCCGAACCGCCCCGGGACGACGTGACCGTCTTCCGGCCCAAAGTTGACCGGGACCGGGCCCATCAGCTCCGTATTCTCGATCTCTATGCCCAGGGCGCGATCACGTTACCGGAGATTCAGACCGTGCCTTGGCTGGACGTGGCAAAGGCGCACCAAATGATCGAGACCGGTCATGTCCGGGGCAAAATTGTTTTGATGATGAAGTAGAGGAACCATCTCATGGGTGAATTCGGCATGAGCCAGCCCGTCCGGCGGACGGAGGACCCGCGCTTTCTGACCGGGCGGGGGCAATATGTGGACGACATCAAATTGGACGGCACGCTGCTCGGGTTCGTGCTGCGCTCCCCCCACGCCCATGCCGCGATCAAGGGGATCAACGTGTCGGCGGCCCGGGCCGCGCCCGGCGTGCACCTGGTGCTGACCGGCGCGGACTACGAGGCTGCCGGGCTGGGCGCCATGCCCTATATGGATCCGCCGACGGTGGACTGGGACCCGGACTGCATCTTCAAGCCGGTACAGTTGGCCCTGGCGGCCGACGCGGTCCGGTTTGTCGGCGATGGCGTAGCCTTTGTCGTGGCCGATAGTCTGGACGCCGCGCGGGAAGCGGCTGATTTGATCGATGTGGACTATGAGCCCCTGCCCGCCGTGGTGGGGACGGCGACGGCCGCCGGTGCGGATGCCACAGTTTGGCCGGAGCGGGCTGACAATATCGCGTTTACCCACCATGCCGGCGACAAGACGGCGACCGATGCGGCCTTTGCCGCCGCCGATCATGTGGTGACACAGAAATTGATCATCAACCGAGTGGCGGCCAATTCCATGGAGCCGCGTGGCATCCTGGCGTCTTATGATGCGGACGCCGATTTCAATACGATCTATCTGAGCGCACAGAGCGCCTTCGGTATGCGGCGCGTGCTGGCCGCCGCGATTTTCGGCGAGGACGTGGAGAAATACCGGGTCATCACCAACGATGTGGGCGGCGCGTTCGGGATGAAGAACTCGTTCTATCCGGAATATGTGTTGGCCGTCTGGGCGTCCAAGCAATTGGGCCGGCCGGTCAAATGGGTGGAGGACCGGGGCGAGGCGATCCTGACCGATCATCATGGCCGGGATAATGTGACCGAGGCGTCCTTGGCGCTGGACAAGGACGGCAAGTTCTTGGGCCTGCGCGTCGATACGACGGCGAACCTGGGGGCGTATCTCTCCATGCTGGCGGCCGGGCCGCCGACCATCCATCTGGGCGGACTAGCCGGGGTCTACACCACTCCGGCGGCGGATGTGAACATTACCGGCGTCTTTACCCATACCTGCCCGACGGCGGCCTATCGGGGGGCGGGGCGGCCCGAAGTGTCTTTCGTGATCGAGACGACGGTGGATGCGGCGGCGCGGGAGTTGGGGATTGATCCGGTGGAACTGCGCCGCCGCAATATGGTCCCGGCCGACGCCATTCCCTATCAGACGCCCTTGTATTTCAACTATGATTCCGGCCGGTTCGAAGAGACATTTTTGATGGCCGTTGAGGCGGCTGATGTGGACGGCTTTGCCGCGCGCAAACAAGAGAGCGAGGCCGCCGGCAAACTGCGCGGGCTCGGCATCAGCTACACGATCGAGCGCGCCGCGCCGGCGGGGTTCGAGTTCAACGAGATGAAATTCGATGCGGACGGCAAGCTGACCATCTATGCCGGCACCACCAATCACGGCCAGGGGCACCACACGCTCTATGCCCAGATCGCCTGCGAGTATCTGGGCCTGACGCCGGACGATATCCATGTGATTGAAGGGGACACGGGCGAGGTGCAGAACGGCTTCGGTACCGGCGGCTCCCGTGTCTCCGCTTTGGGCGGCTCTGCGGCCTATCAGGCGGCGGGGCTGATCATCGACAAAGCCAAGACCCTGGCGTCGCATATACTGGAGGCGGCGGAGGCTGATCTGGAATTTGCCGATGGCCGGTTCACCATCTCCGGCACGGACCGGTCTGTCGGCCTGAAGGAACTGGCCGCCGTGGCCTACGATCCGGCGCAATGCCCGCCCGGTTTCGAGCCGGGCCTCGCCGCCGCCACGGAATACAAGGCGGAGGTCGCCAACTATCCCAACGGCAGCCATATCGCCGAGATCGAGATCGATCCGGAAACCGGTAAGATCGAGGTGGTGAAATACACGGTGGTCGACGATGTGGGTGTGGTGATCAATCCGCTGCTGTTGGATGGGCAAATCCAGGGGGGCGTGGCGCAAGGTCTCGGGCAAATCCTGTTCGAGGACGTGGCTTACGATCCGGCCAATGGGCAGATGCAGTCGGGCTCCTTCATGGATTACGCCATGCCGCGGGGCGATGATCTACCCATGGTCCATGTCGAGGCCAATTCGGTGCCGACGGAGACCAATCCGCTAGGGGTGAAGGGCGCGGGCGAGGCCGGCACCATCGGCGCCATGCCGTGCCTGATGAACGCCGCGATGAACGCCCTTGCGCCGCTGGGCGTGACGCACCTCGACATGCCGTTGACCCCGAACAAGGTTTGGACGGCGTTACAACGGTAGGATTTTGGTCCCAAAGGTTGACCTGTCCAGGGTCGCAGTGAAAAGATGCCGGTGAGAGGCAGGCTGGACATGAAAACCTTCGACTTCACACCGAATCCCGAGATCATGGCGACGATGCCGGAAACGTCCGGCAATGACATCAACGGTCTGGGCGAAGCCGATTGGCGGCCGCCGCGGCCGATCCTATGGCATCAGGATACGAGTAAAATCGCCCATGCCGATCTTCAGGATTGGTTTTTCGCTCATGGCAGTTCGCCCGGCGCGCGGGAGCACCGAGCCCTCAATCTGAAATTTGTGGCTGAGAACCAAACAGAGGTGACCGGCGAAGCGCCCGATTGGACACCGGCGCAATGGTCAGAAGAGATCAAAACGGCGTCCCTGGGGTTGGAAGCCGATCTGGTCGGCATTACCCGGATCGATCCAAAGTGGGTGTTCGAGGGATACGAGGCGCCCTGGAACTGGGTAATCGTTTTGGGTGTCGCCATGGACTACGACAATTTAAAGACCGCCCCTAGCGTGAAGTCCCAAACCGAAGTGCAGAACCAATATGGCCGGGGCACCCGCGCGGCGTTCAAACTGGCGAATTGGATCAAGGAACGGGGCGTCGATGCCCACCCCCATGGCGGGCCCATTGCTGGGCCAATGTTGATGATCCCGGCGGCGGTGCAGGCGGGGTTGGGCGAGTTGGGCAAGCACGGTTCGCTGATTAACCGGAAATATGGCTCATCCTTCCGGTTGGCCTGCGTGATGACCGATCTGGAATTGGTTGCGGATCAACCTGATGATCTGGGCGTTGATGACTTCTGCATAAGCTGCCAAGTCTGCATGAAGGCCTGCCCGGTCGACGCCATCTATCCGGAGAAACAGCTGCTCCGAGGCGAGAGCCGCTGGTACGTGAACTTCGACAAATGCATCCCGTTTTTTGCTGAGTATAACGGTTGCGGCGCCTGCATTGGCCAATGCCCCTGGAGCCGTCCAGGCGTATCTGAAAACCTCGCGGAGAAAATGGCCAAGCGCCGTGCGGCGAAGGCCTAATCCCCTATAAACCCTAAATATCGATCCGCATATTGTCGTGGGCGAGACGCAGCTCGCCGGTGTAGGTGGCCTTGATGTCGGCGGCGACCTCATCCAGCAGCGCCGGGCCCATCATTTCTTTCGGCATATGAACGCCCATGATATCCCGGACCACCGGATTGCAGGTGTCGTAGCTGCCGAAATGGGTCGCGACTAGACGTTTGGCATTGGCTTTCTGAGCAATCTCACCCAAGGCCTTCGGATACGTATGCGACCACGTGCCCACATTGGCCTTCTTGCGGAATTCGATGGCGCTTTCCGGGAAGGTGCATTCGTGAATCATCAGGTCCACGTCCTTGGATAATTCTATGAAACGGTCGCAGGGCGCGGTATCACCGCTGAACGACACAGACTCCCCATCGATCGTATCCATGCGCAGGCCAAAGCAGGGGGAGATTTCCAGCGGGATATGCTCCACATAGCAGGCGGTCACCTTGACCAAATCGTCCTCGAAGACGAGGCCTGGCTGGCACTCGCGCACGTCCGGCACCAGGATTTCCGTGTTCTGGCGGCGCGGATATTGTCGGCGCGCCTCGATATCCTTGGCGAACGCGCCATCCTCGAACAGGTGGTCTATAAAGTTCTGGGTGCCTTCCGGACCGACTACAATGGGCGGCTTCTCCCGGTCACAGATCCACGAGGTCAGCAGGAAATACGGGAAGTCGATGATGTGATCGTAATGGAGGTGCGACAGGAAGACGTGATTCACTTCCGTCGGGTTGATATGCGATTTGATCATGGAGCGGGTCACATTGACCCCGCAATCGAACAAATAGTGCCGTCCGCGGACGGTCAGGACGATACCCGATCCGCCTCGGTCAGGATCGGGGGCGGCGGCGCTGGTGCCGAGCATAGTGACGCGCATGATGTAAACTCCTGGTCCGCGGGTCCGGTGCGACGGCGAAACGCCGCGGAAGACGTGGGTGGGTTTTAAATTCCAGAGCGTTTAGTGTCTCAATGTAGGAGCGCCGGAGCAAGGGGCATTGAGCGGAGGCCCGGACATAAAAATGGTGCCCAGGGGCGG
>CAZSXT010000086.1:0-4410 GCA_964611435.1 uncultured Rhodospirillaceae bacterium
CCCCTTTTTCTGTTTACAACTCATATCAAACAGTATATAATGGTACCCTGATTAGAAAGGGCTATGAATGAAATTTTATACATCAGTCAACCGGCTTGGTAACGCCATCCTGGTACGCGGCTACTCTAATGGCCGGCGTGTACAAGACCGGGTCAAGTACAAGCCAACATATTTTGCACCTACCAAGAACCCTACCGAATGGAGGTCTCTCAGTGGAGAACCAGTCGCACCAATCACCTTCAACTCAAGTCGCGAAGCCAGAGACTTTGTCGAACGATATAAAGGAGTTGATCATTTTGAGGTGGTGGGCAATACAAACCATGTTACTCAGTACATACATGACGTATATCCTGGCACGATTAAATTTGACCGTGAAACTATCAACACGACCACAATCGACATTGAGGTGGCTTCCGACGATGGATTCCCTGAACCAGATGCTGCCGATTTTCCTGTCACTGCAATCACTATCAAAAATAATATTGATGAGCTGTATTATGTTTGGGGTATGGGTGATTACCACCCACAGAAAAATAATGTCGTTTACTACAAATGCAATGATGAACACGAACTACTTCTTTCTTTCCTTGCTCACTGGACTAATCCTTCTAATTGCCCTGATGTAGTCACAGGTTGGAATACCAATCTGTTTGATATTCCGTACATGGTGAATCGTATCACCAAAGTTCTGGGTGAAGACCGCGCCAAGTCCATGTCGCCTTGGAACCATATTCGTGAACGTAAGGTTATGAAGAATAACCGTGAGCAAGTTGCTTATGAGCTGACTGGTATTCAGCAAATGGATTACTTCGATCTGTTTCAAAAGTTTGGTTATACCTATGGCGCACAGGAATCCTATAAGCTAGATCACATCGCCCATGTAGTATTAGGTGAAAAAAAGTTGTCATATGATGAGCACGGCGCGCTGCACCTCTTGTACAAGCACGACTTCCAGAAGTTTATCGACTATAACATTAAAGATGTAGAACTAGTAGATAAACTAGAAGACAAACTCGGGCTGATTACTCTAGCCATGACTATGGCATATAAAGCCGGCTGTAACTTCTCTGACACCTTTGGAACTGTAGGCATCTGGGAATCAATCATCTATCGTGACTTGATTTCAAAAAAGATCGTACCACCTCTCAAGAAAGACAAGACCAAGACACCATACCCTGGCGCTTATGTAAAAGAACCCAAGCCTGGAATGTATGACTGGGTGGTTTCTTTTGACCTTGCTTCACTGTACCCGAATATTATTATTCAGTGGAATATGTCGCCTGAAACTATTGCAGATTCCTTTAACTCAGATGTATCTGTAGAAAAGTTACTAGATGGCACCAGCGTGGACCTGGGCGAGAACCAGAGTGTCTCTGCCAACGGTATTATATTCAATACTGACAAGGTTGGGTTCCTACCAAACATCGTAAAAGACTACTATGCAGAGCGTAAGGTGATTAAGTCTCAGATGATTGAGGCCAAACAGCGTCAGCAAGACTCTGACTCCTATGATGTACAGAAAGAGATCGAGCATCTGGAAAACCAGCAGATGGCCATTAAGATTCTGCTTAACTCTTTGTATGGTGCACTCGGCAACCGGTGGTTCAACTACTTTGACCAGCGTGTGGCCGAAGCCATCACTTATAACGGGCAGCTCTGTATTAAATGGGCAGAACGTGCCATGAATGAAGCCATGAACAAGGTGATGGAAACCAACAAAGACTATGTCATCGCCATGGACACAGACTCGCTCTATGTCAATATGAAAGACCTGGTTGATAAGTTTCAGCCAAAGAATCCCATTAACTTCCTGTCAAAGGCTGGTGAGGATATGTTCCAGCCAGCACTGGCTAAGGCATACCAAAACCTGTATGAGTATATGGGGTGTCGTGAAAACCGTATGGATATGGACCGTGAGGTTATTGCAGACCGTGGTGTATGGACTGCCAAGAAACGTTACATCCTGAACGTACTGGACAATGAAGGCATCCGATACGCAGAACCTAAGATGAAGATCATGGGCATTGAGGCCATCAAGTCTTCTACTCCTATGGTTGTACGTGATGCATTCAAAGAGGCATTCAAGATTATCATGGCCGGCTCTGAGTCTGATGTGCAGGAATACATCTCTGACTTCAAAGAGAAGTTCTTTGAGATGCCACCCGAAGACGTATCCTTCCCTCGTGGTGTCAGTAAGATATCTGCATGGAAGGATCGTGAGACCGTCTATAAAAAAGGCACACCCATCCACGTGCGTGGGTCCATCATGTACAACAATCTGCTTGAGTCCTCGGGCCTTCAGAAGAAATACGAGACGATCAAGAACGGTGAGAAGATCAAGTTCACCTACCTCAAGCTTCCCAATCCTATACGGGAAAATGTTATCTCGTATCCAATGGCGCTACCCAAAGAGTTTCATTTGCATAAATACGTTGACTACGAGAAACAATTTGAGAAGACGTTTATCGAACCACTCAAGATTATCCTGGATGCAGTCGGCTGGTCTCCTGAACATCGGGTGACCCTGGAAGACTTCTTTACCTAAGGCCTTAACTAATAGTTGTGTACATGTACATTAAACTATGGTAGTATGATAGGGTTATTAACAGGAGAAAATCATGGCTCGTAGAGTTCCAACAAAGACAGCAATCAAGAAGGCTATGGCAGTAAAGAAGACCAGAGCACCTAAGACAGACAAGCCGCCTAAGTTCTACGTTGAGTACGTAGACTCAGATGGTAGTACCATTGATAAAGGCTATGCGTCTAAAGGTGGATACGAGTATGCTGTACAACGTATGCGTAACCAAGGTATCAAGGTCGAAGATCATGGCGCCTATGGTCCTAAAGGCAAGAAAGTCAGTAATCTTCATGCTGAAGGTCCTGTCATGAAAGGTCCTATCGATATGGCTTACTCACAGATGTCTGAGGAAAAGACTCGTACTATCGTACAGTCCAACTTCCATCCTATCATCAAGCGCTATACCAGTCGTCTTTACGGTGGTCTTAATGGTATGATGAAGGTCGTAGAGCCTGATGGTAACTGGTCACTGTCCGGCCAGAAGATCATCAAGAAGACTGATAAAGAAACTGGTATCCGTACTCTGACTGATGGACGTACGTTTACCGCAGGCGGTTGGCCGGTGATGGAATAATGTACTCGCTCACTCTGTTCAGAAATATCTATGACAACAAGACATCCAAACGGATGGACTTTGAGAAGTGGGAGCGGCTGCAAACGCTGCTCTTCACTCTCGCTACACAGAAAGGTGAAAAAGGTGGAAGTAATTCTTCTCCTCTTATTAGCCCTGCTATCTTCCGATCCGATTCGACTCGTGCTAACGATAATGTTTTGGGTTGGGGTCGTTGGTGTTGCGTTGATATTGATGAGTATGATGGCAGCATGGATGATGTCTTAGAACATCTCAAACCCTATCACTATGTCTGCTATTCCACAGCTTCGTCTACAGAATACCACCCTAAATTCAGGGTGGTTTTTCCTTTGACGGAAGTGGTTCCATCAGATAAGATCAAAGCATTCTGGCATGCCATCAATGCATTGGTATCTGATACCGCAGACGCACAGACCAAAGACCTGTCTCGTATGTACTACGTACCAGCCAAGTATCCCAACGCCCACAACTTCATCTTTAAGAATGAAGGAAAGCACATCAATCCATTTGATCTGATGCAGCGGTATCCATATATCGAGGGCACACGCAAGAAGAAGTTCCTGGATACCTTGCCTAAGGCTCTACAGAAAGAGGTGATCAACTACCGCCGCAATCAACTGGACAATACAGTCACGTGGACAGGATACAAGGACTGCAAGTTCTGGCCTAAGACTCTGGCAGATGAGTTCACAGCCATGGCCCACATTGATGGCTCAGGTCGATTCCGTAAGATGTATGCCATCATGGTTGCCATCGCAGGTAACGCAGTGGAAGCAGGATACAATATCACTTCGGATGAGATCGCTGAGCTCTGCCGTGAGTTTGATGCAGTCAATACCAACCTCTATGAGAAACGTGACATGGAGTCAGAGGCACAGAATGCCTTGGAATACGTATTGAAGTAGCTGTTACCCAAATGTAACACCCCCATAAAAGATTTAAAATAATTGCGAATGGCTATGTACTTTTTCGTCAGGATGATTATATTACACATATAAGCTGATTAACGGAGAAACAACATGTTCAAGCGTATCCACCCAAACGTTCGCGCTCTCGAAAACATCGATGCTCACCTCGATAACATCGATGAGCTGATCGCTCGCCTGGAGCTTCCACGTAACGTCAAGCGTGAACTCGCTAGCCTCACCTACCAGATGTACTCGAAGATCGAAAAGTCGATCGACGATTTCACTCCATCTGCCGAATAGGAGAATATACAGATGTTAGATAAAGTTAAATA
>CAZSXT010000087.1:0-2915 GCA_964611435.1 uncultured Rhodospirillaceae bacterium
AATTTTTGTTTTTTTTGTGGTTTTGTGGTCACTTTCACATGCCAAAAAAATTAAATGTTGTAGTATATAAGATGAAAACCATACAGTAAAAACAAAGACAGACGCTAACAACACACAACACAACACACAACACAACAGAGAATATGGAGGATATTGAGCGTCTTTTGAGAAACTTGGGGCTCGGCGAAGGAGAAATGCCCAGTCCAGAAAAGGTTGATGCAATCTTGGGCGCAATTGGGATGGAGCCGCGGCAGACTTTTTGCCATGTTGTGGACGGCTACAAAGGAAGACGTTTGAGCCTGGATACGTTTATACATCAATATAACAATGACAAGCCTCTGGCCAAGTACTTCGACGGGATTATTAGGCTCGATGTTCGCGGATGCGAGGATCTGGAGACAATTGACGAAGATATCCTGAGTCTCGTTTCCGTTGTCAATGTGACTAATTGCCCGCGCATACAAGGCGAAAACATTATCAATAACGTATACAGCATGCGCACTGACGATGGTCACAGATACAGCGAGGTTGGGTTTTTTGGTTGCTCTGAGATGACCATTGGCGAAATTAATCGGACACCCAAGAAAGGGCCAGTGTCTATTATTGTGCTGAGTGAATGTGGGATTGTGGGTGGAGATTCCGTCGATACTGGGCCTCTCTTCCAGGTGTGCGATGTGATAACAACATTGATGTGTCACAAAGTTCCGTGGGATGATAAAAAGATGTTTTTGCAATGGACAAACATCAATTCATCGGATGGTTCACTGCCGATGCAAATGGTGGATATTCTGAAAGAGGCAATGAACGAATTACAAAACCGCCGCGTCTAAATCATAGCCCCATAATTCACAAAATATTTTTTTTGGTAAATCACAATGAAATTATATGCTAGACAAATACAGATGCTTGTGCTTCTGCTTTGCGCGGCGTCTATCCTTTCAGCTACAAGAGGCTACAAAATTGAATATGTCGGGAATGGTGTTATACAATCAATCTATCCGATAAATGCAAACAAGCAGCAATATACATTTAGCATTATTGTTCCTGAATCGTTGAACACGTCTGATTCGCGGGTAAATGTGACAATGCTGCTGACAAATGGAACCAAAGTAACAAAAACAGAAGAGCTGGGTTACGTGCTATCGCAAAATGTGACTGGGGGTGACAATATAACGGTGTACATGAGCACGTTTACGATGAATGCCAATGAGGATTCGTTTGGAATCAAGAGTAGCTCAGTCGAGTATCTGTTTACGGGTGAATCCGGTGTCATCGACGACCGCATTGTCGATTTTCACGACTTTGATGCCGTGTTAAAATGCAATTCGTATCTCACTGGCTCGGGGTGCCAGCCGCATTTAATGTCCCGGGAAAACAACGTCGAGTGTACCGTCTCCAGCCTGAACAACGACTTGGTCTACAAGTCGGCGGGATGCACATCTCGATACTACACGCCGCCAACACAACCAAAGACAACCGGCCACGGCGAAACGGGCGCCATGATTGGCATTATTGTTGCGGTCGTGTTTTGCATTGTGGTTGGAGTTGCCCTGGTATACTACCTACATGATACGAAAACGAGTCCAAAGAAAAAGCAAAAACAGTAAAATTTAAATTGCATTTATTTTGTTTTGTATATATTTATCGAGTGTTCGGTTGTATTGTATCTACTCATTTTTCACCGTCTTGCTGGTTTGCTGTGCACGCATAGTCATGGCGTAGTATGACATTATAGCAAGGGCTATCAGAGCTACGATGCCGCCAAGTGTCGCGCCTACAATTGTCCAGACGTCACTGCTGCTGTGGGAGCTGGACTGTGCATCCTGGCTCGGGATTGTATTTACAAAGGTCACGCTTGTAAGGGTGTACGATGTTTGGTTTACCTCCAGCGCATAGTCCGCGTCCGTCGTGATGTCCGATGTGTTTTGCGACCCGGTGGCCTCTTGCTTAACGTAGAACTGCATGCTTCCTGCGCGCATGGCGACGTTGCCGAGCGTCGGGCAGCGGATCCCGTTGTCATACAGGACCTTGAGAAAATTCCGGACCACTGACTCGGCAAACACAGTCTTGCGGTGCGACGCCAGCTTGACCGGCAGAACCTGCCATGCTTCGGCCAGCGCCTTGCTCACCCCATCGTATACAAACAAAGTGTACTTGCTATTGGTGTACCCCACGCACTCGCGCGGATACCAGAATTTGTGCGGCGCGACGTTGCTGTCATTCACACTGCCTGCCGAAACGGCGGTCGTTAGGTTTACGCTTGATGTGGCCACGTCAAACGACTGCAGTTGCTCCAGAGTCGGCGTGTTCGATACATTGCGCGCGCGGATTGTCACAGTCATGGGCGCGTCGTTGTCGCAGACGATGTAAATGTCGTTCGAGTCAAGAACCTCCTCGAGAAACGGGTCCACCCCCGTCTTGAATCTCATGGCCAGGTTGTGGGTGGTCGCCGGGCGGCGCTTGATGTCCTCGCAGGTTTCCGACGGCGAAGTGTAATTCACCGACAGCATCTCCGTGGTGTTTGCGCGACCGACGCCCTCTGCGCGGGGAGGAGCCTGTTTGTTCGAAGGACCGTCGGGAACATTCACGTCGTGGTAGTGCGTCGGAGGAGGCGTCGGGGCCCGCGTCGGAAAAGGCGTCGGGGAGGCTGTTGGCGGTCCTGTTGGAGAGGCTGTTGGCGCGGCTGTTGTGGGCGATGCGGTTGGCGCGTCTGTTGTAGGTGATGCGGTTGGCGCGGCTGTTGTGGGCGATGCGGTTAGCGAATCAGTCGGAGATCCTGTTGGAGAGCTTGTCGGAGATCCTGTTGGAGAGCTTGTCGGAGATCCTGTTGGAGAGCCAGTCGGAGATCCTGTTGGAGAGCCAGTCGGAGATCCTGTTGGAGAGCTTGTCGGAGATCCTGTTGGAGAGCTTGTCGG
>CAZSXT010000087.1:3015-4352 GCA_964611435.1 uncultured Rhodospirillaceae bacterium
CAGTCGGAGATCCTGTTGGAGAGCTTGTCGGAGATCCTGTTGGAGAGCTTGTCGGAGAGCCCGTCGGAGAGCCAGTCGGGGATGCGGTTGGGGCGTGTGTGTTTTGGCCATTAAGACTCACCGTCCCACTATTAGCTATAATGTCTAGGTATACATCCGCGGTGTCGACATCAAGAGGAGACGCCAAGTAGTTGTCGCGCAGGTCAAGGAGAATCCCGGTCGCACCAGTGCTTGCAAATGCAAATTCGTTTATAGTTTCAATCAAGTTGCCCGCGAGATCAATTTTCGTGAGATGTTCGTTGTGTTCAAAAACATTCCTTGGGACGTTCGTGAGCAAGTTTCCACTCAGGTCAATTGTTACGAATTGCGTCCCAAACTCCTCCGTTCGAAGGTTGGAAATATCGACAATTGAGTTATGGGACAGGTCGAGTGTTTCGAGTGAGCTGCAAATGCTAAAGTCCAGGTCGGAGATTGTTGTGTCGATGACACCCTGTGTCCCGGACTTGCAATCAAGATGCTGTGTCGCAGATGTGCACGTGCATGATCCTCCAAACGAGATAAACGCCAGTGTTGGGCTGCTTGTCGGGGTGCCGGTTGGGCTGCTTGTCGGGGTGCCCGTTGGCGTTCCGGTCGGGCTGCTTGTCGGATTACCGGTTGGGCTGCTTGTTGGCGTACCCGTCGGTGCACCGGTTGGGCTGCTTGTCGGATTACCGGTTGGGCTGCTTGTTGGCGTACCCGTCGGCGAGCCAGTCGGGGATGTTGTCGGTGTTCCGGTCGGGACATGCGGCGTAAGGTCGACGACGAGGATATTGTGAAACTTTGGGTCCGTGCTAAGAATTCCATGCAGGCTGTTGCCCTGCAATTCCAAGTCGATGACGGTATCGTTTACGGTCGCAAACGCAGAGGCGTCGATGCCTTCGTATGTAATGGAATTATCCGCCAAATATACTAGTCGCAACGCATCGTCGCCTGTAAATGCACCGCTCGGGATTGTAGTCAGACTGTTGCCAGATAGATCAATGGACTCGAGAAAAGGGTGGTTGGAGGTCAAATCGGTGTTCCATGTCTCGAGGTGGTTATCGGAGAAAACGATCGAGACCAAGTTTGGACAGAACGTTTTGAGATCGTCAGCTCCGAACGCATCGATAACGTTGGCGTCGGTTAACCCCAACCCGTCGCAATTTAGCGTCACATCTGCAATGACGCACGAACACGTTCCACTGTCCGAGGAAATTGTCACGTCTGCCAGCGAAGAGCGCGCGAAGAGTAGCAAAACCCCGAGAATGGCGAGCATGGCTATTGTATTCTGTGAGAGTTGGACGCCAAAAAAAATGAAA
>CAZSXT010000088.1:0-4211 GCA_964611435.1 uncultured Rhodospirillaceae bacterium
TCCTGGACCCAGGCGGCAGCCAATTATCATTCCATGAACCCGGAACTCAATATCCCCTATATGGAAAAGGTGACCCGGCTTTGGGAGGGCGTCAGCGGCAAAGACGCCAAGGACCTGCCGACCCATCCATCGCCACAGATCGCCTATCGGGATCCGACTCGCCGGGTGGCGCAGATGGAGCTGTTGAACTCCCGGTTCAAAGCCCGGCTGGCGGCGGAACGTGGCACCAAGCGCAGCGTCAAGGCGCGCCAGCAATTGGCCGATTGGCGTGAACAACGCTCCTCTGCGAACCTCTTGGAGCATAACGCCGCACTGAAACGGGCGTTGCGGCTGAAACGCCAACGGGACGAATTGCTGCCGAAGAAAAGTGATTTCGCCGCCAAGCGCCGGGCTCAACTGGCGGCGTGGCGCAAGGACAAATACGTCCGCCGAAAATAGATTGGCCTCCCCCTTTCTCACCCGATAGTCTCTCTCCCGCTGATTTGGAGGGGACTGTCGTGCGACGAATTTATCAGTTTCATATGCTGGGTGTGGCGGCACTGCACTTGGCCGCCTTTGGCAGTTTCATTTCCATCTCCGGCAAGGTGGAGGCGTTGCCGTTTGCGCTGGCCTCCAAATTCATCACCTATGTCATTATCAACTTGATCGGGGCCGCGGTCATTTTCGCGCCAATACAGGCGTATCTGACAGGCCGCAGCTCCCTCTTGGCGGCCCGAAACCGGATTCACCGGCTGCCCTATTATTCGGCTTTGTGGGCCATGTTCCTTGTCATTACACTAACCAGCACCGTGTTCTTTGGGATCGGCGCGCTGTGTGTGGGATGCGATCCCGACGTGATGCGGCCGTTTTATTTCTCGATGATCATTTTGTTCAGCACCTTCATCGGCATTTTTATCTACTTCCTGATTGACGATTTCACGGCGACCCTCCGGCTGCATATTTTTGAACAACACGGCGAACTGATTCAGCCAAAAGGGTCCGGGCTCCGGATGAAGTTTGTCATGGCCTTCATCTCTATCGGCGTTCTGCCGGTCATCCTGTCGTTTCTGGAAGCCTTCGTTTTCGAGCCGGTGCGGGCGCAACAGGGCATCTCGACCACCCAAGGGTTTCTGTTCGACTTTGTGCTCATCGCAATTCTGATCGGCGCCTCGTTCTATTTCATTCAAAAGAACCTGTCCAAACCCGTTGAATCGTTGATGGAGGGCATGCGCCGGGTGGGTGAAGGCAAGTTGGACGTCAAATCGCCGATCTTGTCCGATGATGAGATCGGCCGCCT
Organism: uncultured Rhodospirillaceae bacterium; assembly: GCA_964611435.1. Classification (GTDB taxonomy): domain Bacteria; phylum Pseudomonadota; class Alphaproteobacteria; order Rhodospirillales; family UBA2165; genus JAYPHU01. Next base: position 1,277 of record CAZSXT010000088.1, read on the forward strand.
GACCGCCGGCTTCAACGGCATGTTGGAAGACTTGCGCGACCGGGAGTTCGTCAAAGAGACATTCGGCAAATATGTTCCGCAGCAAGTCGCCAAAGCGATCCTGGAAAATAAGGGCGAAGCAAAGCCACAGAACCGGCTGGCCACGATCCTCTACACAGATATCCAGGGGTTCACCACGGTGTGCGAAAGGTTGAGCCCCGAGGACGTGGTCGCCCTGCTGAACGAGTATTTCTCTCTGATCGTCGGCTTCATCAACCGGCACGGGGGCGTCGTGAATCAGTTTCAGGGCGACGCGCTGCTGGTGACGTTTAACGTGCCGGTGGAGAATCCTAATCACGCCAAAGACGCCATCCGCGCGGCCTTGGAAATCGAAGAGGCGCTGGAGGGCCACATTTTCACGGGCGACATCGAACTGGTGACTCGAATCGGCATCAACACGGGCCGGGTGGTCGCCGGCGCCGTGGGTGCGGATGAGCGATTGAACTACACCGTCCACGGAGATGCAGTGAACATTGCAGCCCGGCTGGAATCCCTGAACAAGGAGTTTGGCACGCGTGTCTTGGTTTCCGGGGAAACCAAATCGGCGGCCGGGGACGATTTCGTTTATGAAGCCAAGGGCGACCTGCCGATCCGCGGCAAAAGCCAAAGTGTCAAAGTCTATGCGGTCCAGGCGTAACCCCGTGATTTGCCGATTGCACCGGACGGACTGATTTTCTAGATAGTCGTTTCCAGATTTAACCTTGGACGGCGCGGTCATGAATGTACTCTACGAAGAACTACCGGTGATGAACTCCCACGAAGAGGCGTTCTCCCGGCATATCAACGCCAAAGGGCTGAAGATTCTCGACGTGGGCTGCGGCAATGGGCATTTCGCCCGCACGATGGCCCGCCTTGGCGGCCATGTGATCGGCATTGATCCGGGTGAGAAACAGCTCAGTCGCGCCCGCGCCGAAGACGTTGTCGGCGACGAAACCTATTTGGAAGGCGTCGCGGAAGACTTGCCGGCCGAAGACGGCAGCATAGATGCGGTGGTGTTCTTTAACAGCCTTCACCATGTGCCAGTCGAACAGATGGCCAACGCTATGATCGAAGCCCGCCGGGTCCTGAAGCCGGGCGGGGTTTGTTTCATCTGCGAGCCCATTGCCGCCGGACCCATGTTCGAGGTGAATAAAATTTTCAACGACGAAACCGAGGTTAGGGCCAAGGCCTATGACGCGCTCAAAGCCGCCATCGGCCAGGGCTTCGAAGAGGTGGAGGAAACCGAATACGCCACCGTCCGGGTCTATCCGGCGTACGAGGATTACCGGGAGAACTCAACCTCGGTGAACCCCAAGCGGTCTGCCCTATTTGATCAGCTTGATGCGGAACTGCGGGAGCGTTTTGAGCGGTTCGGCAACAAGCAGGCCGATGGCTATCACTTCCAGCGGCCCAATCGGGTCAACGTGCTGCGCGCAGTCTGACCATGAACCGCCCCTACGCCCCGCCGTCGCCGACGATGGTGAAGGGCGCCCAGAAAATCGGGTGGGCGTAGGAAAACAGCACCTGACCGCTGCCCGGATCCTTGAAACCCTCGCTGTCGATCAACGCCGCCATCGACTGCTGCAATGCCGCCGCCCTGCCCAGATTGGCATCGGCCGCCTGACGCCGGAACAGGTCTGTGGTCAGCAGCCGTGCGCTAGTGGTCTCCACCGGCCAGTTCGATAACAACACTGCCCGCGTGCCGGCATAAAAGAACGCCCGGCCAAGGCCAGAGAAGGCTTCCGCCCCCGCCCCGTCGCCGGCGCCGGTGTTGCACGCCGATAACACGACCCAGTCCGCATTCAACCGAAGTCCCAGAACCTCGCCCATGGTCAACAGCCCGTCGCCCTCGGTCTTGTCGATGGCGGGCGAAGTCAATGCCAGAGCCGGCTGATGCAATCCGTTGAGATCACCGGGCACCAGACCGTGGGTGGCAAAGGCGACAACCTTGTAGGCCCCCAGTTCGGCCTTGCGCACATTTTCCTCTGTCGCGCGTTCCGTCAGATAAATATCCCGGTCCGCATCCGCCTTCACCACATTGGCGATGGAATTGATCTCATCCCCCGTATCCGGCAGCCGGGGGAGAAGTCCAAGTTCCGCATTGGGCGTTCCCCGGAATTGGGCGGCGGAACGCAGCTTGATGGGCCGGCCGCGCACACTTACGACAGCGCCGGCGTCCGCCGTCTTGGCGTCCGCTTGCGCCGCGCTGAACAGCGGATCGCCGAACCCAGCAAAAGCGGCGCGGTCGGCGCTGCCTTTTTCGGTCGCCCGGAGAGACACCAAGGCGGCCACCGACGGCAATACCGTGACTGCATGGGTACGGGTCAGCCAGGGCACTTTTTGGTAGCCGTCAAAGGGCGGTGCGCCATCCTGTACCGCGGTGGCCGGTCTGGTCACCAATACGCCAAACGGCAACTGGGACAAGGGTTGATTGGCGACCACAAGGATGTTCTTCGCCGGTTTCAAGACATCCGCTACGGGGCCCAGCAGTTTTGAATAGAGATCTTGGGCTAGTACGACATCGAAGGGCGGGATATCGCTCAAGCTTTCCGCCGCCGGGTCTAGGGCGCGCCGCAGCTTCGCGACATCACTTTGCAACTTTGCAAGGGGCAAGGGGGTCTTGTGATACTTGGCGGCGCCGGACCTCGGCACGGCAATGACATGCACACCATCCGTGGTGGCGTAGATCGAAACCAGAACCTCCCCTTCCGTCATGACCTTCTGCGCATCGGCAACGGTACTGGGTTTCGGATTAGATAAATTGGCGTATTGAGGGAACTGATCAAACACCTCGCCGGCCAAATCAGCACGCTGCTTCTGCAGCGCGGCCGCCTGTTCTTTGAGCCCATTGATCCGGCCCGTATCCTGCGCCTCCGCCGGCGCGGTCAGCAGGGTGGCGATCAAGCTGAACACCGCG
>CAZSXT010000089.1:0-4179 GCA_964611435.1 uncultured Rhodospirillaceae bacterium
ACTGACTTCGACGGCATCATCATCGGCGGCGGGCACAACGGCCTGACCACGGCGGCGTATCTAACCCGGGCCGGACAGAAGATCGCCGTGTTGGAGGCCACACCGCAGATTGGCGGCGGCACCTCTACCGAAGAGCCCACCCTGCCTGGACACAAATTCAATCTTCACGCCAATTTCTTCATGGGCTTCGGCCATGCGCCGCTGATGCGCGATCTGGAACTGCACCGCTACGGGTATTCTTATATAGAGCCGCCGGTGCAGCAGGCGGGCGCGTTCCGAGACGGCAGTTGCGTGGTCATCCACCAGGACCTGGACAAGACCTGCGCGTCGCTGGCCAAGTTTTCCAAACGGGACGCCGACACGTTCCGCGATCTCTATCATCGCTACGTGGTCGAGATGCGGCCGCTGCTGGTCTCTCTCATGTACAACGCGCCGTTGCCGCTCGATCAGTTGACCGACCGGCTATCGGGCCCCAAGGCGAAGGAATTCCTGGCGCATTCGAAGCACGACCTGTTTTCCGTCGTCGCAGACTATTTCGACGACGACCGCATCCGCACCCTGTTCACGTCTTATATGCATGTGATCACCACGGAGAACGTGCCCGGCAGCGGCATGGTTTTCCCCGGCATTTTCGCCAATGTCACCGGCTTCACCCTGCCCATCGGCGGTGCGGTCGCCTACCCGCTGGCCTGCGCGCGCATCGTGGCGGAAGGTGGTGGCGTGGTGCGGACGAATGCCAAAGTGCGAGAGATCACCATAGAATCCGGCCGGGCCACCGGGGTGATCCTCGACAACGGGACTGAACTAACCGCCGGCAAATTCGTGGCCAGCGGCATCGACACACCGACTACGGTAGAGATGGCCGGCCGGGAGTTGTTCGAGACCGAAGCCGTCGAGAAGCTCGACAATTGGCACTGGGGCAACCACAGCCTGGTCACCCTCCATCTCGCGCTCCGGGACGCGCCCGTCTACAAGGCACGTGACTTCGATCCGGACATCGACGAGGCGTTCAATATCTTTTTCGGCATGGATGATCTGGATCAGGTGCGAAGCTGCTTCATCGACTGCGAGGAAAAGCGCTTCCCCGATGTGCTGATGGGCAACGGGTCGTGCAACAGCGCGTTCGATCCGGCCTACGCGCCGGCGGACGGACACTCCGCCTTTTGGTGGCCGTTCGCGCCTTATACCGTCGATGGCGACCCCGCCAATTGGGATGAACAGAAGAAAGACTACACCAGCCGTATCCTCAACGTCTGGCGGGATTACGCCAGCAACCTGGACGACGACAACGTGAAGGCCGAGTTCCTCTATACGCCGCTGGACATAGAGCGCCACACGCCCAACATGATCAACGGCGCGGTCCGCATGGGCGCGTATATTCCAAACCAACTCGGCGTGAACCGGCCGCACCCTTCCCTCGCCGGGACCCGGACGCCGGTGGAGGGTCTCTATATCTGTGGCTCGGGCGTGGGGAACGGCGGCGGCATGAATGGTGCGCCGGGCTACATTGCCGCCAACGCGATTGTCGATGATCTCAGATTAAAGCGCGATTGGACACCGGTCGCCGCACCTGAGTGGCGGGACTAAGAACAGGCATTTTTCACTACGTCGCCTCTGTTCTCCCCCGCCGACTTGGCGTATGGTCCGGAAAAATTTTGACAGTCCGCCCTGCCCGCCCGCAGCGGGACGAAATGGAGACATAAATCATGGATGCCAATATCAGCGCGCCCAACGTCGACTATCCGGAAGAAGGCCCCGACATCTGGGGCGGCTATGACCGGATTGAGACCCCCGACGATTACCGCGACAGTCTGCGCGGCCGGGGCCTGCGGGTGTATCTTATGGGAGAACGGGTCGAAGAGCCGGTGGATCATCCGCTGATCAAGCCGACCATCAACTCCCTGGCGGAAACCTATCAGCTGGCGCTGGACGAACCGGAGGTCGCACTGGTCGACTCGCCCTACGCTGAAACCCGGATCAACCGCTTCCTGCACATCGTCCAGGGCGCGGATGACCTGGTCGGCAAAGGCCGGATGCAGCACAAGCTCGGTCAGCGCACCGGCACGTGTTTCCAGCGCTGCGTCGGCATGGACGCGCTGAACGCGCTGCACTCTGTCACCTTCGAGGTGGATGAGGCCCACGGCACCGACTATCACCAACGATTTCTGCATTTTCTCAAGAAGGTGCAGGTGAAGAACCAGATCATCGGCGGCGCCATGACGGACGCCAAGGGCGACCGCAGCAAAGGCCCCAGTGATCAGTCCGACCCGGACATGTATGTCCATGTCAGTAAGCGGGACGAAAACGGCGTCTACATCACCGGCGCCAAGTGCCACCAGACGGGCTGCCTGAACTCCCACTGGATGATCGTCATGCCGACCATCCGCCTGGGCGAGAATGACAAAGACTACGCCATCGTCGGCGCGATTCCGGCGCACGCCGAGGGCATTACATATATCTATGGCCGCCAGTCCTGTGACACTCGGGCGCTGGAGGAAGGCTCCATCGACGGCGGCAATTCCAAGTTCGCGGCCCAGGAAGCCACGGTGATTTTCGACAATGTGTTCATCCCCTGGCACCGCATCTTCATGAACGGCGAGCACGAATTCGCCGCCATGCTGGTGGAGCGCTTCGCCACCTACCACCGGTGCAGCTATATCTGTAAGTCCGGCGTGGGCGACGTGCTGATCGGCGCGGCCGCCGAGATCGCCGATCTTAATGGTGTGGCCGGCGCATCGCATATCAAGGACAAGCTGGTCGAAATGACCCACCTGAATGAGACGATCCGCGGCAACGCGCTGGCCTCGGCCTATGAAGCCAAACCGCTGAAGTCCGGCGCCTGGATCAACGACGATATGCTGGCCAACGTGTGCAAGCAGAACGTCACCCGCTTTCCGTATCAAATCTCCCGCATGGCGCAGGACCTGGCCGGCGGTCTGATGGCCACCCTGCCCTCCGAGAAGGATTTGGAGAACGAGGAGGTCGGCCCCCTGATCCGCAAGTACCTGCGCGGCAGGGAAGGTTCCGATCCGGTCGAGCGGATGCGCATGTTGCGCCTCATTGAGAACATGACCATGGGCCGGAACGCAGTGAGCTATCTGACCGAATCCATGCACGGTGCGGGCTCGCCCCAGGCGCAGCGTATCCAGATCGGCCGGGGAATGGAGGTCGATAAGAAGCGAGCCCTCGCGCGCAAGCTTTCCGGTATCGACGAGTAGGAGTTAATTGATGGAAAATTTCACGCCCGTCTCCGCCTTAATAGGCGGGGTCCTCATCGGCCTGTCCTCGGCCATGTTCCTCTGGCTCAACGGCCGCATCGCCGGCATCAGCGGCATCGCCGCCGGAGCGCTCACCCTGAACACCTCCGAAAGCAGCTGGCGATTTCTATTCTTGATTGGTCTGGTGGCCGGCGTTGGTATCTACCGATTCGCCGGAGGACCCCTGGAAGACATACAAATTACGTCTTCCCTGCCGCTCCTGATCGTCGGCGGATTGTTGGTCGGCTTCGGCACCAGGATGGGTGCGGGCTGCACCAGCGGCCACGGCGTTTGCGGCCTTGCACGGTTTTCACCGAGGTCTCTGGTGGCGACGCTGACTTTCATGGTCGTGGCGGCCGTCACCTTGATTGCCGTTCGCTCGGCGATGGGAGGCTGATCATGAATAAGAATATTGCAGCCCTCGCCGCTGGTCTTTTGTTCGGGATCGGCCTTGCTGTTTCCGAGATGGTCAATCCCGCCAAGGTTTTGGGCTTTCTCGACATTACCGGCAACTGGGACCCGAGCCTAGCCTTTGTCATGGGTGGCGCGTTGGCGGTCACGGTCATTGCCTTCCGGGTTATCCTTAAACAGCCGCATCCAGTCCTGGACGGTGAGTTCCGGGTGCCGACGGCAAAGGATATCGATCGCCGCTTGATCAGCGGCGCGGCGCTGTTCGGCATTGGCTGGGGGATGATCGGCCTGTGTCCTGGCCCCGCCATCGCGTCATTGGCTTACGGCCGGACCGAGTCTGCGATCTTCCTGATCGCTATGTTCGTCGGACTCTACGCGGATCGTTTCTTCCGAAACTCGGCGACCGCGACCTAAAACTGCCTCTAGCCCCCTCAACTGTCGAAAATCACAACGGCAGGCTTGCCGCCGGGCCGTCCGGCACGGTATATGATCCGCCTCTTTTCAGAGCGCC
>CAZSXT010000090.1:0-3891 GCA_964611435.1 uncultured Rhodospirillaceae bacterium
GCAGCCTTGGTGGTGCGGTCATACCAGCGGCCATAGGCGGCGCCGATACCGGTGCGGTGGACCTGGAACCCGATCTTGATCGGCTCCGAGCTGTGCACCTGTCCGTAGCGCCCGAACAGCGGCATGCTGCTGGCGGCAGCGGCAAGCGCCGAGGTCGCGGCAAGTGTCTTCAGGGCCTTCCGGCGGTCCGGGCGTTTCACCGCGTTATCGGCTGCAGGTTTTTCAGTTGATTTGGTCATGGCTACCTCCCTGTCAGTTGACTTTGAGCCCGGCTTTGATGCCGGTTGTTCATCCCAATTCCTGGTGCAAGCTTGTGGGCAGCGACACGTCTTGTCCAGACAAAATTTCACCCGCCTTTCGGGGCCGCCAGCAGCCACAGGCCAAGCCATGTATAGAGAACCATGAACAGCGCCAGCGGCATGCCGGCGGTAAAGGCGCGGCGAATGCCGCCATAGGCCTGCACCGCATTGGCATGCGCAAGGATGACCGCCAGAACATGTCCGAAGACAATGATGGCGGCCTGACTGAGCCAGATGACCCGCATCGATTCCCGGTGCTTGAAAAAGCCGGTCGTGACGTGGAACCCGTCAAGCCCCAGCAGGTTGGCACCCTGCCCCAGCGGGTCGTTCAGCGCGACCAGCACATACTGGCCATCGACCAGAAGCGAGGGGAAATAATGCGCGGCGTGATAGGCAAGCGCGATCGGCAGGATGGTCGGCGCGAAGACCGACAGAAGATACCCGGTCCGCGCCATGCCCGCCTGCTTTCCTGCCTGCTGCCCCACCTCTTTGCGAAAGTCGGCAACCGCGCGGTCGCCGGCATGAAGAAGCGCCGCGAACAGCCCCACAAGGATCAGGTTGGCGGCGACGAGGCCGGCGATCACCGGCATCACCACAGCCGACCGGCCAGGAAAGGCCAGCGGGTTGACCCCGATCATGTCAAGCCAGACGAAGGTTTCGTTGAAGCCGTCGAAGGATCCGGTGCCAAGAAGCACCAGAATGAACACCGGAATGCCGCGGGAGGCCCGCGCGCCATGCGCCAGCTGCCATCCCGGCCAGCCGACCCGCACCCGCCTGCCCCGCCTTGCCAGCGGCGCCAGCCGCCCGAAATGCGCCATCACGACCGAAAAGATCTCGACCTGGCGAAGCCATCGCGCGGGGCCGCACAGCGCCATGCCGGCAATGGTCACAGCAATATAGGCGACGCCAACCGTCGCCAGGCGCGCCGGATCATCCGGCGCCGGGTCGGCAAGGGTGAACATCGAGAACACCAGCAGTAGCAGGACCGCCGGCCAGACGCCGAGACGGTGCGGCAATGCCAGCGGCGGGCGCGCCGCCACCGCCGCGAGCGGGCCGGCAAGCCAGCGCCATGGCGACATCCAGCCCCAGAGATCGAACAGGAACCCCTGCACCATCGGCGAGGCCATCCAGAACACCACCCAGAAGCCGAGCACCAGCGGATTTTCCAGCGGATCACGCGTTCCAGAAAATCCGCGTGACAGAAGCCAGCACAATAGCAGGAAAAACAGCAAGCTGGACAGCGCGCGAAGCCGCGGCGGCGCCGCCATCCTGCCCAGATCGCGGCTTGGCAGCAGCCGTGCCACCGACCGGTGCGGCAGAAACCACAGCAGCATGATGCTGAGCGCGACGATGATGACACCGACCGCCATATAGGGTCCGGTCGGCAGCAGCGCGATGAAGCTCTGGCCTGTCGCATGCGCCGCCGCCGGCATCGGCACCATCGACAAAACACAGATCAGCAGCGCGGCGACAAGCCGCCCGCCACGCGCCACCATCCCGTGATCTGAGGATATCGAAAGCATGCTGGGATTTGGAAACCCAATTGACAATTTGTCAATATTCGGCGCTCATTCGCATACCAACAATATTGGGGAAAGAAGACTGATGGCGGCGCGCGACAAGGCCCATCAAACCAGGCGGATCGGGGGCGGCGTGATCGGGGGTGACCTGATCGGGGTCGATGTCGGGGGCACGTTCACCGATCTTGTCAGGCTCGACCAGAAGACCGGCACCGTTCACCTGTCGAAGGTGGCAAGCACCATCGACAACCAGGCCTTTGGAGTGATGACGGCGCTGGAGGAGGCCGGCACGGTGCTTCGCGATGTCGCACTGGTGATCCACGGCACCACGACGACGACCAACGCCGTTCTCGAACGCAAGCTCAGCCGCACCGGCCTGATCACCACCGCCGGGTTTCGCGATGTTCTCGAGCTTGGCCGCCGCACCCGCCCGCAACCCTATGGCATGAAGGGGGATTTCACGCCGATCATCCCGCGCGACCTGCGGTTGGAAGTGCCGGAGCGTCTTGATCATGCCGGCCGTGTGGTGACGCCGCTTGACGAGGATGCGGTGCGCCGGGCAGGCGAACAACTGCTTGCCGCCGGCGTTGAATCGGTGGTGGTGCATTTCCTCCATGCCTATGCCAATCCGGACCATGAAGTGCGGGCGGCCGAAATCCTCGCCACCTTCTGGCCGAATGACTACATCACCACCGGCCATTCGCTGCTGTCGGAAAGCCGCGAGTTCGAGCGCGGTGTCACCGCCGCTGTCAACGCCTCGGTGCAGCCGCTTCTGGAACGCTATGTCGGGCGGCTGGCGAACGAGCTTGGCGAAGGCGGCTATGGCGGCGAGCTTCTGGTGATGAACGGCAATGGCGGCACGGTTTCGGCAAGCCGCGTTGTCCGCGAGGCGGCAAAGACGGTGATGTCGGGCCCGGCCTCCGGTGTCATCGCCGCCGCCTATACCGGCCGCCGCGCGAACCGGCCCAACCTGATCACCTATGACATGGGCGGCACCTCGACCGATGTCGCGCTGATCCGCGGCAGCGAGCCGTCGGTCTCGCACGAGATCGAACTTGAATATGCGATGCCGATCCATGTGCCAATGGTGGATGTCCGCACCATCGGCGCCGGTGGCGGGTCGATCGCACGGGTCAATGAGGCCGGCCTTCTCGAGGTCGGACCGCAGAGTGCCGGCGCGAATCCGGGCCCGATCTGCTATGGCCGCGGCGGGACGAAGCCGACCATTTCCGATGCCAACATGCTGCTTGGCAGGCTTGATGTCGACAAGCTGAAATCGGTTCCCGGCAATGTCGATCTGGCGCAGATCCGGCAGATCTTCCAGGCCGAGCTTGGCGACAGGCTGGGAATCGATGCCGAGAGCGCCGCCGAGGCGGTGCTTCGCATCGCCACCACCCGCATGGCCGGCGCGACCCGCATGGTGTCGGTCTCGCTTGGTGAGGACCCGCGCGATTTCTCGCTGTTCGCCTTTGGCGGTGCCGGTCCGCTTCATGCCTCGGCACTGGCCTGCGAGCTTGGCATCCCCGAGGTTCTGGTGCCGGCCCGCCCCGGCATCACCAACGCGCTTGGCTGCATCGTCGCCGATCTTCGCCATGATTTCGTGCAGACGGTCAACACGCCGCTGGCAGCGCTCGACATGACGCAGCTGACCGAAATCCTCGCCGCACAACGTGACGAGGGAACGGCGCTCATCAGGCAGGAACCGGTGGACATATCGGAGATCAGCGTCCAGCACTCGCTCGACATGCAGTTCAGCGGGCAGACGCATCTTCTGCAGGTACCGCTTGATGACGGCCGGCCGGATCGCGGCGATATCCAGGCGCGGTTCGAGGAGGTCTATTTCAACAGGTTCCGGGTCAGGCTGCCGGAGATCCGCGCGCAGGTGGTGAATGTCAACACGACGGTCACCGGACGGCGCGCCGAGGTCGATCTTGGCGGGCTGATCGATGCTTCCGGGCGCGCCCCGACGCTGGCCGATGCGCAGACCGGCACCCGCCGCGTCTGGTTCGGTGACGGCTGGTGCGACACACCTGTCTACCGGCGCGAGAAACTGCCCCTCGACATGCGATTGC
>CAZSXT010000091.1:0-3547 GCA_964611435.1 uncultured Rhodospirillaceae bacterium
CAACGGCAACGACTGGGTTGGTCCGACCAGAGACGGAAGATGTCGTTACAGGATTGGCAGAACAGAAGTTTCATAGAGTTAGTTGTTTTGGGGAGTTGTTAGCCACAGAGCGAAACGAGCAATAGTGACGGCGATTAGAGTTACAGTAGCCCATTGAGCACATACACTGATCGCGGCTAGGGAATCCGCGATGGAGGCGAGGGCCTCGGTTTGGTTTGTATGATCACTTAAGAATGTAGTCATGTTATTAGTATTTGTTAATTACAGTATAACTATAACAAGTAGACCTCCTTTCTGAAAGTTTCTGGACAAGGATTTTTTACAGGACAGAAATTTTTCCAGACTAGACATGACCCTACTAGACTTTGAGTTACTAGTCACATTCTGGATACTAGCAAATTTTCAGGCTAGAATTTTTATGTGGGCTCAAACCCATGGGCCGACTAGCACATCCAGAAGAAAAGAGAAAATTACACTTGAAGGGAATTATTCTCTAGACTATACATAGACCACCAGACCATAGCTATGCAGGACTAAGAGCTACCACCACCACAAAGGACTAATAGAGGATAAGGACATTGCTAAAGGACAATAGACAGACTACAGCTATTAGAGCTACTAGAGCTAAACCATAGTACTACCTGCTACAACCGTTAAACTGCCTGTACAGGCCCCCTACAGGCTATAATAGGGTATTTCCTTGTAGACCGCTATTACCACCACTACATAGACTACTACAGGGATTATGCCCTTTTGGTTGTTTTTAGCGGGAGCTGGTGGTTGGGTGAGATAGCTGAGGTATGGCACTATAGGGCTCTAGAGCCGTATATTCCTATATTTGGGCTATATTGTGTGTCTAGAGGTGCTTCTAGAGTGCTATTTTAGAGCTATTATGTGTTCTAGAGCGGTATATATGGGCTCTAGAGGGCTATCTAGATGGCTATAGCTAGTAGAGGGCCCAAATAATGCCTAAAATGTGGGCTTTTTTACCTCCAAAATAGGCTTTTTTACCTCTCCTGCTAGACCCACTCTAGAATGTGTGAGTTTTTGTGTGAAAAATAGGCACAAAAAAAGGGACCACCTATTACAGTGGCCCCTACCTGGAGGTAAACGGAAAAACCAGGATTTATTTCATAATCAATTGTTATGCTTCTCCACGGACACGTGCCGCTTCAGAAGTAGTAAGGAGGTCGCGGTGAGCGAATGGATTGACGTCCAATACTCCTTCAGTATCATATTGCTTCTTACACAAGATATTACCTGCGGTAACCATTAGATTCCCCATTCGGCTATCATCGATATTGTATCGGTTATCGTTAGAGGCAAAATTGGTCATACCATTTACTACATCCCAAACAGACATACCGCTTTTGGCATTTTTCATTTGAGCCTTTGTAAAGGTATTAGGGTCAGCACCAAGCGAACTGTAGGCCTTCATGGCGCGTTCTACTGGAACATACCTTTGAATATAATCGTAATCTACAGTCTTATCAGTAGAAAGGATTGCAGAAGCAGCCTTTTGTAGTTCAGCCAGAGAGGCATCAGTATCATGGGCCTTTTTAATGTTATCAGCAAGTCCTACTGGTTGGAATCCTGTAGAAGCCATTCGGATCATATGTTCATTAAACTCATTGATGTTTTTATCGTTGAGGTTATGAAGACCATAGGTTTCAGCGAATGCCGTTGAGGTCATACCATTGGCACAAATCAGACGTTCCAAATACGGGCTTACTTCCAATCCACGAGTTGGAGTATTGCGGAAGGTTACACCAGTATTAAATACCTCGTTATTCATTCCAGGTACATGGAACATTGAGTTCGGAGCCACACAGTTAATTTGAGTACCACCATATTGAGAAGATCCCATATGAGTTACACCCAGATTGTATTGGTCGATATAACGGGATGCAAAATCAATGAATGATTCGTTTGAGATTGCAGCATACCCTGCAGGCAAGATATCAGTAATCTTACGTGTGGATGGATCAACCAACAGAGTAACCGTTTGGTCGTTATGGCTTGATTTCATTGATTTCATCATTTGAACCAATTGACGCAAACCGTCGTTTCCGAATCCTTCAGAGAATCGCTTAGCGAATGCTTTAGGAATACGAAGGCGGCCAAGCAGTTTGCCGAAAGCCTTATCAGTTACCTCGATCTTAATTCCATCAATTTCAATATGGTTATTGTCAACCACATTAAACTCGGACAGAGTAATTTCTTTACGCATCAGTTCATTACCGATGGCTTCAGCCTTTTTATTGTCGAAGGCAGATTGCGACAGAGTAGTAATACTTTTCATATCAGTTATTTGTTTTACCGTTTTTAATTTATATTGTAAATATAATCAATTGTTTTGAGAATTGAAAATTTTTCTAGGACTTTTTTCTTGGTCTCTCTCTTTTTTCTCTCCCTGATTATTTATTCACTAACCTCATCCTTAAGACCGAATAATTTGTCAAATTCAAGGCCATCCTTTTTGACCAATTCCTTTTCCTTCTTTTTCAGTTGTTTCAGAGACTCAGCCTTTTTGAATCTTTCCGTATCGTAGGTAACATCACCTGCGGCAGAAAGGTCAAAGAACATTTGTTTTCCAACATGCCCTCGGCGGTTCTTAGAGAATACCACGTACCTTTCATCCTGTGTGCGTTCATCCACAAATCGGATTTCCATCATCCCGGTGGTCATATGCTTCAGTTTATTGGAACCAACGAATGTACCGCCTTTGTTAACCTGTTGGATATTAAGGAACGAGGTATAGTTACCACCTTTATTCTGTCCAAGGTTTTGTTTGTACATCATATCCAATAACCACTTCTCTGATCCATTACGGGTCATCCTAGCATGTTCACGGATAGTTTCTTGGAGTTCCACGAATGAGTCAATCAGTACAATATCGTACCCTTCATTCAGAATACCTTCCAGGACTTTACGTGGATCCTCATCGTCAGAGATATCCTGAGGGAAGAAGATATCCAATTCACCAAACTTAGGGTATCGCTTTACATAGAGGTACAGATCCACTTGGTTCATTTCGGCACTAATGAAAAGTACCTTAGATCCACTCGCCTTAGCATTTGCAATAATATCGAGTGTAACAGTAGACTTACCAACACCAGGGTCTCCTACCACCATCCAGTTGGTTGCTTTAGGAACACCACCATCGATAGAGAATAGTCCATCCAGTGGGGTATTGGTTTTGTGAGCATCAAATAGGCCATCAGCGTATTTGACATTTGAGATTTGAGTCAGACGATTGTTCAATTTACTTACTGCCATGATTACTTAGACTTTTTAGTTTCCATTTCCTTCAACTTAGCGACCATTTCGTTCATACGTTCCACAGCGTTAATTACTGGAACCGTCATAGCCTTAAGGAGGTTACCATTCAAATCTTTGATCATCAGTAGGTCATTTTTGAGTTCGACCTGAAACTTGTTTGTGTATTGTACCATATTCCGTTTATTTTTGTATATTATAAATATAATCAATTTGTTTGGGAATTGAAAATATTTCTAGGACTTTTTTCACTAAAGTTATTAACAAT
>CAZSXT010000092.1:0-3337 GCA_964611435.1 uncultured Rhodospirillaceae bacterium
TACGTGTGAATCCATTCACTACAATAGTGACAATATTTCCGCCAAGATTCGCCATATTTTAGCAACAGCCTAATACCGTCAGCATTTATCGGTGGGTGATGGTTATGTTCAAGCTGCTTGCATTATTTGTTTTCTTTTTGCTTTCGTTCCTATCTTCGATCTCAGCAAATGACGTGGTGCCCGGCGCGCAATACCGAACTGCGGATACCGTCAAAACCCTCTCTGGTACGACCATAGATGCTGGAGAACTAGTAGAAGCACTTGCGGTATCAGATGTGGCTGACATTGTGTCGCCATCTGGTCAGTTACTCACTTTCAAATATCAAAACCGGATATTTAATGCTGACTTTGACGGATTCGAACAGGCGCTATCTGAGTATCGGGTCAGATATGTAAACGCCAATCAGGATGTCGCGGGCGCTGATGTTTGCTTTGATGTGTTTCATTCAGATCCACGGATTACGCTTCCACCAATTGGCAAAGACCACATCCTGATTAGGTATGTTTCCGTTAAAAATGCGGATGGCTCGCCTGTGCCACTTACACGTGTTTCCACGCGATCAAACGAAGATGGTGATCATCGGCTCTGCCTTAGTGGATTAACGCCGTCCACTGATTATCAGGTGAGTGTAAATAAGGGATATCCGGTTCGTTCTTGCCGCGCTCGTGGGGCCGAAACCTGCTCGGATGAAAAAACCGAAATGGATGTCACGCTGAGCGTCACTACAGCGGCGCTGACGCCATCGATAGTGGTTGATAATTCGAAGCTAATCCTGCCGCTGGCTGAGGACGCTGTCATCCCGGTGAAGGTCACCAATATCGGTGAAGTCTCATATCAGTTGTTCCGCATCCAGGACCGGCAGATTGCCCACAGCAGCTATTTGTTCAGCAATCTTGATGGGTGGGACATCAACACATATCAAAAGAATACGGACCTCATCGCCACAGGCACGCTGACACCTCCGGACAGCGCGGCAGAACAGGTAAGTTTCAACATTGATGTTTCCGATATTCATGAAAATCTGACCGGCGGCATCTACGCCCTTGTGTTGGATTCACCATCTCTGGATCTGAGCCGATATAAGGGCCGCCCAACGCAATGGTTCGTGCGCTCCGACATCGGAATTTCGCTTTATCGGGGAGCCAATGAAACGGTCGTGCAATTGCAACGCTTTCGCGACCTTGATGTTCCAAAGGGTGTTAAGCTTGATGTCATTTCAGACTCGAACCGCCTGCTCTATTCCGGTGTTGCGGATGATGAAGGCTTGCTTCGTATTCCAAACAGCTACCTGAACGGAACGGGCGGGGCGGCGCCAGCTTTCCTGATGAGCTATTCGTCGGATGGGGATTTTTCGCTTCTCAATCTCAATGGCCAGCAATCAGGCTATGACCTGAAGATTGGCGGCGCCCAGAAGCCGCATGATGTTGACGTTCTGCTGTCGAAGGAGCGTGGCAGCTACCGCCTTGGAGATACGCTGTCTCTGGCGGTCATGGCGCGTAATCGTGATCTGAGCCTGGTGGATGTGCCGGTTTTCATCGAATTCAGCAATCCACTTGGCGAAAGGCTTGGAACGCAGGAAATTGAATTTACCGGCATGCCAATCCAGAAGGTGAGCTTTCCCATCAAGGCAAGCTACCCGCTTGGCAGTTATACCATCCGGGCTGTTGGTGTGGATGACACCATTCTTGCGACGACCAGTGTGAATGTTGCCGATTTCGCGCCTCTGACCATTGAGGGCAAAATCGAGCCATCTGCTGAAATTCTTGACGCATCGGGTGTCACCGCAAAAGTCTCCGCACGATACTTCTCTGGCGGTGTCGCGGCGCGGCTAAAGGCCGACCTCACCATCCGCGTGTCGCCACGTAAAAGCCACAGGTCGCCGGAACTCGAAGGGTTTGTCTTTGGTGGCGGCAAGAGCGCCTCTGGGCGCGTTGGCTTCGACGGATTTGTGTTGGATGATGACGGCACCTACACGACCGAACTCGACCTTGATATGGAGCGGGGTGAATTCGGCGGGCGTCTCTATGACGCTACGATGGTCGCCAATATTTTCGATGTTGGTGGGCGACCGAACCCTAGGGTGATCAGCCGTCCCCTCAATACGCAGGACAGCTATCTTGGCGTGAAGCCCGGGTTTGAGGGCTATGTCCCGTCCGGCTCCGACAGCAGGTTTGATCTGGTCAGGATCACCCGTGACGGCACCGTCCTCGATCTTGGTGAGGTGAATTACAGCCTGTCCAAGGTGGATTATGTTGACCAGTGGTCCTACAGCAATGGCTGGCGCTATACGCGGTCACGGGCATTGGGCGAAATGGTGATTTCCGGCATTACTAGTGACCCTGCGCTGACAGTGCCATCAACGCTGCCAAATGGCATTTATGAGCTGTCGATATCGTCAGGCGACAGCGCGCCCACATTGGTCGAATTCCAGATTGGCATGGCGTCAGGGGCGCTGGCGGCATCGACACCGTTGCGACTGGAGCCGTTTATTGAGCAGCAGAGTGATGAGACGGCCAAGCTGTCTTTCAATTCGGCCTATGATGGCATCGCCACCGTGATGATCGCCTCAGATGACATTGGTACGGCGATGTCAGTGCCCATCACCAAAGGCGAGAACAGCATCACAATCGACACGCCAACGGATGTGGAGCCAGGCTTTCATGTGCTGGTAACGACCAAACGGCCAGTCACGATTGGCAGTGAATATCTGCCGCAGGTATCCGTTGGCGCCGCCTGGGTCAGCCAGATCAGCGATGCGCGCAAGATTGAGGTCACTACGGAAACAAAGTCTGAAATCCGTTCGACCGAAACTCTGGATGTTGCGGTGAAGACCAATATAGATAGCGGCAAGGCGATCCTCTTTGTGGTCGATGAGGGCATCCATTCCCTCACGAATTTCCGCAACCCGGACCCGTTCAAGCATTACTTTGGCACGCGTGAATTGCTGCTCGATATGAAGAGCAATTTTGGCCAGCTCATCAAACAGGATCGTAACCTCAAAGCCTTCCGGGTTGGTGGTGACGAAATGGCTGGGGATGCCGGCATTCGGAAATCGCGCTTCTTCAAGACGGTGGCCATGACATCGCCGGTCCTCGACATCGAGAATGGCATGGTAAGCCACGATTTTGGCCCCCTCGAATTTGAAGGCAAGGTTCGCATTGTGGCGATTGTAGCGGATGACAAGGGCGTTCAACAGAACACTGTTCAGGTGGTGTCTGTGGATCCTGTCAGTCTCGATGTCTCACTGCCTAGATTTGTTGCCGTGGGCGATGAGGTGAATGGGCGCGTCGCGATTCGTGCGAATGAGGATGTTGGCGAGATTGCTTTTGGATCACG
>CAZSXT010000093.1:0-3299 GCA_964611435.1 uncultured Rhodospirillaceae bacterium
GTCTGCAAGGCGATCGAAACGTCGGTGGGGATCGATCGGAAACTGGTGGAGTAATTTCCTCACTAGTCATCCACGGGCCCGCGCAGCGGTGACCCGTGGACCCACCTTAAATTATAATATGGGTACGCGGATCACGGCCTATCGGCCGGTCCGCGCATGACGACAAAGGGCTAATCCACCACCCAATAGAGCTGCGGGGTGCGTTGCACCTTGTCGCCGAGCTCGGCCAATAGGTCCCAGTACGCCTTGAAGTGCGCGGTCTCCCGGTGAGACGCCAACGCCGCTTCGTCGTCATAGACCTCGTAGAACATGAACGTGTGATCGTCGTCGTCCGAAACCATGACATCAAACTGATGACAGCCTGTTTCCTCGACGGAACGCCGGGCATTTTCCATCATCGGTCCCTTGAGTTGATCCAGATATCCTTCTGCGACGGTGACATGAACCACGTTGACCAGTTTTGCCATAGCTCTCTCCCAACAGGTTGGCGGTGACGGGTAGGTGTTTTAAGAACCGCCGGAACGGTAGTCAAAACCGCATTTTCCCGATATGAAGCGGGAAACGGAGGAATACATGTCTCAAATCACGATCACACTAGGCGGGTACCAACCGCCGGATTGCGTGCACAATCGGGCGGCGGAAATTTTGGGTAAAGAACTGGCGGACCGGCTTGGTGATGCCATCGTCTACGAGATGGACGGCAATATGACGGCCAGCACCGGCATCAAGGCCATGGACCTCTTGGAGTTGGTGGAAAGCGGCAAGCTGACCATGTGTTATTTTTCCGGCAGCTATCTGGCCGACCGGGTGCCGGAGATCGGCATCTTTGACCTGCCCTTCGTGGTGAACAGCCGGGAACAGGCCTATGCCGCCCTGGACGGGGAAATGGGTGCGCTCTTGAAGGAACAGTTCCTTGATAAGACCGGCTTTCGTATTCTCGCTTTCTGGGACAACGGGTTTCGGCATTTTTCCAATGCCGTCAGATCGATCCGGACGCCGGAAGACTGCGGCGGCATGAAGATGCGGTCCATGAACAGCGCCCTGCATCAACAATTTTTCCGGCTTCTGGGGTTCGAACCCGCCTTTGTCGATGTCCGGGATCTGGTAAACGCGGTTCATTCCCGGGAGATCGATGCCCAGGAAAACCCGCTGACCAACACCTACCGGTTCGGTATGCACGAGACCCACAAGCACATCACGCTCTCCGGCCATTTTTTCGGTGTTTCTCTGCTGCTGGTGAACAACGACATGTACGAGTCTTGGCCGGATGCGGTCAAAACAGCCTTGCAAGAGGCGGTCTCCATCGCGACTGAGGCCCAACGGGGTTTCGCCGCTGACGAGGATGTGGAAATGTTGGCCGCCCTCGCGGAGACAGAGACCGAGGTTGTCGATCTCTCGCCCGAGGAACGAGCCAAGTTCAAGGCGGCGGTGGAGCCCCTCCTGGCCGAACAGCGGGAGGTGTTGGGCAATAGGGTTTTCGCCCTGGTCGAATAGGCCTCACCGTAAGTTCATTCGTTTCCGGGGAATCCCCAGGTTCTCAGCCACGCGGGACACGGCTACACTTTATCAATTCTTGCCCTATGGGTTTGAACAGGGAGGGTGTGATGTCAAACCGGCGTACGCGTCTTGGACTTGCTCTGATTTCCACCGTCGTTCTGACGCTGTCCGGACTTCCGGCCGTGGCGCAGTCCCAGTTGGATGGCTCATTGTTCGTGCCGCCGCCCCGCCAAGCCACCGATCTGATCGAAGTTCTTGGTAAGGTGACGCCGGAAGATCAGGAAAAACTCGATAAACTTAAGGCAGTGGCGGATGCAGAGCCGCCGGCCGACGCCGATGCGGTGAAGTTAACGCAGTTTTTCTCCCGGCGCGGTCATGCCGCCAGTCTTCTGGGCCGAAACAAGCAAACAGTTGCCGACTATGCGATGGCGGCGAAACACGCCGACGCGGCAGAAGGTCTGGATATGGGGCTGGATGAGGTCACCTGGTACCGTTGGGACCACGGTCTGGCGCATCTCGCTGGCGGCGATATCAAAAAGGCCATCGCCATGTTTGAAGACGCCATCGGCAAAGTTCCCTTCAATACCCAGATTTTCTCCTTCGCCGAAGGATGGCTACAGGGCAACAGCATTGCCTGGTACGGTATGCTGGCCCAAGCCTACAGCATGCTCGGTGACAAGAGCAAAACCGACGAGGCGATGGAGCGCGCCCAGGACATTGAAAGCCAGTCCGCACAATGGCCCATCAGTCAAGAATTTCACGACATGTTTGATAACTTCGTCGCCTCGTAATTAGCCGCCGTCGCAGAAGTGAATGGCGACTACGTGGAGGCGGAGAAACAGCTGCGGGCATCGATTAAGGCGATGGAGTCGTATAGGGATTGGAAGCTCTGGGCGCAGATCACGATGCAGTTGCTGGCCAAGAACTATGAATTTCAGCACGTGCGTCTGTCCCTTAATCTGGCGCGCCAGGGGCGGCTGGCGGAAGCCGAGGCTGTCGCCCGCACCGCGTTTCAACTGGCGCTGAAGAGCCACGGAAGGCTAACTGTTCATACTCTGACGATCCTGCAGAATATTTCCGCCATTATGTTGGCCCAGGGCCGGTTCGAGGACGCCACCGGCCTGGTTAAGAGCGTATTGGTTAACCTCGAGAAAATGGGTGTAGCGGAAAATTCTCTGGTGGTGATCCAATCAAAGCTGGCGCTGGCCGATGCGTTGGTTCTGACGGGCAAAAGCAAAGAAGCATTAGACTCCTATTCCCAAGTCGCGGGGTCTCTTGCCGACAATCCGGAGGTCCTCAATCGTCTGGTGTCCGGAAAGCCCGGCTACGGCCTGGCGCTCGCTCGGGCCAATCAACAGGCGACGGCCAAAAAGGTATTCGAAACAGCTCTTAAACAGCGGGAGGAACTGTTCGGCAAAGATCATCATTCCACCCTGCTGATGGCGGCCCTGGTGGCGGGCAGTGACGACGGTGACGCTGCTGCGGAGGCGGTTGAGTCTTTGCTGAAAAAATCCCAAACCCTGACCAAAGCCATGTCCAACGCCGGCGATGCAGCGGAAATTCGCCTGTCCATCGAGCAGATTGCCAACGGCTTAACCGCGCCCGATCAAATTTTCCCGCTGGTGGAGATCATTCGCGCCAGCACGGTGCAGCAGGCGCTGGCGGCCTCCGGCGCCCGTGCAGCGGCGGGTGATGAAAAATTGGCCGAACTGATCCGCAAGGAACAGGACCTGGAGAAGCGAGTGGACGCGGTGTTCAGCTTGATCGCCACCCTGCTGACCGCGCCGGCGGAGGCGCAGGAT
>CAZSXT010000094.1:0-3279 GCA_964611435.1 uncultured Rhodospirillaceae bacterium
CGTTCGCAGTCGATGATCAGGTGGTGGCAGTCGAAGACACGGCAATCACGATCCTTACCTCAACACTTCTCAGCAATGATCGCGATAATGACCAAGACATAATCAGCCTGGTCAGGGTCAGTAATGCGCAACACGGCACGGTCGTCATCGATACAGACGGCAATATTGTCTTCACACCTAACCAAGACTTCTTCGGCGCTGCCTCATTCGACTACACGATTACGGACGCTGACGGTTCTCAGTCAACATCCACTGCAACGGTTGATGTTTCTGTCTCTGGTACTCCGGATGATTTTGTGGTGGCCGTGGATGATGCCCCCAACCTTCAGGCCGAGCCCGGCATTTCTAAGACGATTGATCCAGGCTTGCTGCTCGCCAATGACTATGACCCAGACGTCGGAGTTGTGGGACAAGGCATTACAATTGCGTCCGTCTCGAACGCCGTCGGAGGCAGCGTGGCTTTGGTCGATGGCCAGATTGTCTTCACACCTTTGGATGACTACCTCGGTGCTGCTTCGTTCGACTACACAATTGAAAATTTGGATGGTGCCACTGACACAGCCACAGCGCAGGTTCAGGTTCTGCGTCCACCTGTCGTGCAGGATGACAGCATAACTGTATCAAACACGACGTCGAACGGCGCCTTGGTGGTAACGCTCAGTGAGTTGGTGGCGAATGATTACGAATTTGGGGTTGGAACATCAGACCGGCTGAGCCTGTATTCAGTTCAAAACGCGATAGGAGGCAGCGTTACCATTTCGGATGGCGATGTCATCTTCACGCCAACCACAAACTACGAAGGGCAGGGCTCTTTCGAATACACAGTCATTGATCCGAATGGTGGGGTCTCGAGTGCACGCGCGGTTTTAAACCGTGCGCCAGAGGTTTCGGATGATCATTGGCTGGAGGTCGCCGAGATTGACGTGCCTCTGGATATCAGTCTGGCAAGCCTACTGTCCAACGACTTTGATCCTGATTTTGAATTAACAGGGACGCTTGCGGTTGATGCGGTGATCAATGCCCAGGGCGGCACTGCAGTGCTGATGGGGGAGTATGTCACTTTCACACCCAGTGTCGCTGGCCTTACGTCCTTCGACTACGTGGTTTCGGACGCCTTTGGTTCTTCCTCGATCGGGACGGTATTCATCGATGTCTCCTATGAGACGGATACGGTTACCAACGTTGAGGTGATCCAGTTTGATGATGCAGAAATCACTATCACTACCTTCCAGGATGGGTCGGTATCCCTCGCGGGCACGGACGCTGTTGACGATGTCATAAACTTTGGTGGCGATGTCGGCGTCACTCTCGAAGGTTTGGCTGGCAATGACATTCTTCGGGGTGGTGCCGGTAATGATGTGCTCGACGGCGGTACTGGCGATGACTTCCTCTCTGGTGGCGCGGGTGATGACACATTTGTGGCGTCGTATGGTGATGATACGGTTTTAGCTGGAGCCGGCTTTGACACCCTTGATCTTGGCGACGTCTTCTCGATCTATAGTGGTGCGGCCGATTTAGCCTCTGGCGATCTGATCCTGACGCTTCGGGATACTTCCGGAGGCTTCTCAACGGTCACTGTTCGCGATCATGCATTCGCACCTCTTGATACGATTTCCATGGTGGAGAGCAGTTCATCGCTGGTCTTTGACGTAGCTGGGCATGACATGGACGCCAGCCTTCTGAGCAACAGCCTTATTTTTGGTAGTCTCGAAAATGACACTCTAACGGGTGGTGTTGGCAATGACCGCCTGTTTATCTCGTCTGGCGATGACACAATCTCTGGCGGCGACGGTAGCGATGTTGCGGTGTTTAGGGGTCGGCAAGCCGACTATAACTTCGAGGGTTCATCGGACGGCCTTTCGGTCACCGTAACCGAGCGTGCGACTGGCGATGCCAGCCTGATTTCGGGGGTCGAAATTCTCCGGTTTGATGATGGTCAAATCGGCGTAAGTTCAGACGCTCTAGGTCTTGTTTTAACGGGCTCGTCGTTAACCGATACTCTGACCGTCGTTGGAGAGTATGACGTCACTGTCATCGGTGGTGATGGTGAAGATAGCTTGCAGGGTGGCGCCGGGGACGACGTGCTTGTGGGGGGCGCAGGCTATGACCTCATTGGCGGCGGTGACGGCAGTGATGTTGCGGTTTTCTCAGGTGCGTTGGCTGATCACCACTTCTCAGCATCTGGCGGATACCTTTTTGTTGGCAACTCCGCCACGGGCGGGGGCACTGCTCGGCTTGTCGATGTGGAGGCCCTTCAGTTTGATGATGCAACGTTGTCTGTGTCGGTGGATGCAAATGGCGTTTACACTCTTGGCGGTGGCAGTGGCGCCGATACGATCACTTTAGACCCCGTCGGGCTCGGGGTGCCCGGGCTTCAGGCAGAATACTACATTAACGATAACGGCAATGGATCCGGCGGTAGCCTTTATGCGACGCGCACCGATGCGACCATTGATTTCATTAATGATTGGGGTGACGCACTGCCCAATTCTGGTCAGGGCAATTCGCATTTCCATGTCATATGGAGCGGCTACATCACGGCGCCTGTCACCGGTACAATTACATTTAAAGCCCGCCATGATGATGGCGCTCGCCTCTCGATTGATGGCCAGTCGATTTTTAGCAACTGGCGGGATCAGGGGGCGAGTACCTACAACAGTCAGGGTTCGATTACTCTTGAAGCGGGTAAGCGATATGAATTCCAAGCGGAAATGTACGAAAACGGTGGTGGTGATGTCTTCCAGTTGTACTGGGCGTACTCCGGCGTCAGCGATCAAATCATACCAGCTGAATATTTTTCCACTCTAACATTTGAGTCGGTCCCCGATGGCATGATCCTCGTCGGGAATGATGGTGATGACGTGCTCTCCGGCAGTGTCGGTGCTGACACGCTGACGGGCGGCCTTGGCAATGATGCGATTGATGGTGGTGCGGGCGTTGATATTGCAGTCTTCGCCGGCAACATGGGTGACTTCACGTTTGCGGCTGCTGCAGATGGCACGCTAACGGTCACGGACACGAATACGACGACAGCCCTCGGCGTAGACACGGTGTCGGGTGTTGAGACGCTTCGCTTTAATGATGGCGATCTGACGGTCACGACGCTGGCGAATGGCAGCGTGACGCTGACGGGCGGCGCGGGTGCTGACGACATCACGGTGGTCGGTGCGACGCCGGTCACGATAGAAGGCGGCGCCGGCAACGACAGCATAGAGGGTGGGGCCGGCGACGACACGCTGACGGGCGGCCTTGGCAATGATGCGATTGATGGTGGTGCGG
>CAZSXT010000095.1:0-3261 GCA_964611435.1 uncultured Rhodospirillaceae bacterium
CCGCCACATCCTGAACCGCCGGGTGACGGGGTTGGAGCTGGCCAGATGGCCGGCATGAATGCGGCAAGCATGATTTCGGCCGGCATTTTGCGGCGGGTTGTGGCCGCATTGACAGCGATCGGTCTGTTGATACTGACGAGTGCTGTCCACGCCGCCCCGTCCATCGAACCGGACGAGGCTGACGGCGTCGTACTGAACCGTGATGTGGCGCCGCTGTCACTGCGGCTCCGCCAGGCGGTGCTGCTCGACCCGAAGGTCGCCGAGTCGAATGCGCGGGCCTGCCAGCTGGCGCACCGGCTGGGACTGTCGCGCGCCGAGGGCCGCCCGAAGGTCAATGCCAGCATCAGCGGCACGCGTCAGATCAAGAGCACGGTGAAGAAGGTGCAGGGACCTAGAACTGTAGTTGATAGGAATGGCCGGATTCGTCGCATTCCGCCGCCACATGGCTCCGATGAAATCAACAAAACGGGCGCGCATACCCGTGATTTTGACCATGAAGAGAAGAACAACATCTATGACGGCAAGGTCTCGGTTCGTCACACCTTCATAGATTGGGGGCAGCGCGGCAACCGCACCGAGGCGCGCACGCTGGCGCTGCAGGCGGCGCGGATCGACGCCCTTGGCGTGATGCGCGAGCGCAGCCATGAAATACTGCGCCTTGCGCTGCTGCTGCGCCGCACAGCTGATGTGATCGTCGTCAGGCAGGACCATTTCACGGCGGTCCAGAGAGAGGTTGCCTCGGTGCGGGCGCGCGTCGAGGCCGGCGTCGGGCGGATGAGCGATCTTCGCGAGGCCCAGCTTGTCGCGCTCGACGAGGAAATCGCCATCAACCGGGCGCAGGCCGAATATGACCAGATCCGCGAACGGCTGGGCGCCGAATTCGACCTTGATGAGGCCGACGCGCGCGATCTTGTACAGACCTTCCTGGCCCGCCGGCCAACCGGGCTTCCGGTGTTGCAGGCCGACCGGTCGGACAAGGCGCATGCCATCCGTCTTCGCACCCGCGAGGTCACGCACGAGGCGGCGGAGATTCGTGGCTCGCGCTATCCGAAACTCGATGGTGTCATCGAGGGGACGATCTTCGACATGACCGATTACGAGGATGAGTATGAAATTGTCGGCAAGGTCGAGATCACGATGCCGCTCTATGATGGCGGCACGGCGCGGGCCCGGCTTCGCGAAACCGCCTGGCGCGAGAATGAGCTGAAATCCAGCCTCGAGGCGCTGACCCGCGACCATAACCGCGAGATGGAAGGGCTGGCGCAGCAATTCGAGCAGCAGATCCGCGAGGAAACCGAGGCACTGGCGCGGCGGGATGAATTGATGGCGCAGTTCCGGTCCTTGCAGGAACGCCAGGGCAAAACCATCAGCTCGCCATTGGCGCTGGCGCGGGTGCGGGCCCAGATCGGTAGCGCCGAGACCCGCCTTGTGGAGCTTCGCAGTGACCAGGAACTGATCCGCGCCCGCGCGCTCATGATTGCCGAGAGGATTGATGAAACCCTTGGTCTTACAATGGAGGATTCCTCATGCTGAAGCGTGCCACAAGCAACCATGACCACTGGTTTTTCGGGCCGGTTCTCGGCTGCAAGGCCATCTATCTGCAGGTCATGTGGGCCTCGGTCCTGATCAATGTCTTTGCGCTGGCCTCGTCGGTCTACATCATGACCGTCTATGACCGGGTGGTGCCGAACAATGCCATCGAATCGCTGTGGGCGCTGACGGCGATGATTGCCTGCGTGATCATCTTTGATCTGGTCATGAAGATCCTGCGCGGCATCTTTGTCGACCGCGCCGGCGCGCGTGTCGATCAGCGTGTGTCCGCCGTGCTGTTCGAGAGGATCGCGCGGCATGACGCCGAACTGACCAAGACCGCGACCGGATCGCTTGCCGGTACGGTGCGCAATTTCGATATCCTGAAGGACGCCATCGGATCGGCGAGCTTTACCGTTCTTGTCGACCTGCCATTTATCTTCCTGTTCATCTATGTGCTCTATCTGATCGGCGGGCCGCTGGCGCTGGTGCCGGCGATTATCGTGCCGACGGTCATCATCTTCGCGTTGTGCCTGCAGCCGATCATCAAGCGGATGACCGAGCTCAGCCAGTCGCAGGGCAAATCCAAGCAGGCCGTCATCGTCGAGATGATCGCGGCGCTGGAAACGGTGAAGACGGTGCGCGGCATCTCGATGCTGCGCAACCGCTGGCTGAATTCGGTGCTTCATCAGGCCAAATCCAACATGAAGACCAAGGTGACCAGCCAGCTGGCGACGCAGTTCACGCAGTTTGGCCAGCAGGTCAGCCAGGTTGTGATGGTGGTCTATGGGGTGTTCCTGATCGCCGATGGCAGCCTGACGATGGGCCAGCTGATCGCCTGCGTGATCCTGTCAGGACGCGTCATGGCCCCGCTGGCGCAGCTGACCGGCCTGCTGGGGCGGATGAATTCGGCGCTGTCTGCCTATCGCGCGCTGGACGAGATCCTCGGCGGCGTGTCCGAGGAGGAGGCACGCACCGATCAGGTCGAAAGACCGAGCATGGAAGGCAGCGTCGAATTCCGCAATGTGACCTTCACCTATGAAGGCCAGCCGGAACCGACATTGACCGATATCAATTTCCGGATCGAGCCCGGCGAGAGGCTGGCCATTGTCGGCCGCATCGGGTCCGGCAAGACGACCCTGCTGCGCCTGCTATGCGGACTGAACCCGCCGGACCGCGGCGCGGTGCTGATCGATACCGCGGATATCCGCCAGATCCGGCCGGATGATGTGCGCCGTAATATCGGTGTGGTGATGCAGAACCCGGTCCTGTTCTCCGGCTCGATTCGCGACAACATCATGATGGGTAACCCCGATGCCAGTGATGCCGACCTTCTCGAAGCGGCCAAACAGTCGGGGGTCGAGGCTTTTGTGGCGATGCTGCCTGGCGGTTTTGACTTCCCGCTGTCCGAGCGTGGCCGCGAATTGTCCGTCGGGATGCGCCAGTCGGTTGCCATCGCGCGGGCACTGATCGGCAAACCGAATATCCTGCTGATGGATGAACCGACGGCACCGCTCGATGCGCAAGCCGAGGCGGCGATGGTCGCCAGCCTCGATACCGCCACCAGAGGGCTGACGACGATCTTCATCACGCATCGCGGTGCCATGCTGCAGTTGGCGGACAAGGTGCTGGCCGTCGAGAACGGCCGGATCGCCGCCTTTGGGCCACGTGACGAGGTGATGAAACCGGCGCCTGTCGATGTCGCCCAGACCCGTGCCTGATCGTCGGTAA
>CAZSXT010000096.1:0-3225 GCA_964611435.1 uncultured Rhodospirillaceae bacterium
GCGCACCGGCGCGCGGATCGGGCGTGCGTTTTGCAGGCAAAGTAGACTTGGAGTCTGTTTTCGACGTTGCATCGCGCCGTAAACGCCAGGCAGTTTCCTATCTGATCAGATGTCAGGTTGTCACCCATATAGCATACTTTATTGTCTGCAAACTCGCCGTTGCGTAATTTGAAAACACACCCCGAGCAGTAGTATTTTGTTCCGATGCACTGCGCGTCGGTAATCACGCACACGACGGGGCAGCCCGCGCAGCACGTGATGGCGGAGGGTAGCACATTGGCGTAGCCACTGTAGGCCTCGACCACCCTGTTCTGTATACTGATTCGCTCCATGAGATAGCCCTCGCAGTGGAGACAGAGCATAGCAAACGAGTTTGTCGAGGGGTCTACGAACAAGTCGCACATCATCTTGTTCTTTATGTGGCGTGTTTTTTGGGTCCGTTTGCTCGGGGTGATATACATGGCTTTTGACCGGCGGGACCGGGGTGCGCGGGAGGTGTCTGTGACTTGCGGCTTTATGAGATCAACGAGGGCGTTCCGCTCCTCAAAATCGTCCGTGCTGCTGCCGTCCACGATGCATTTTTTCAGGCTGTAAAAGTCGAGCGGCGAGTTTCCCACCAAGCCACATGAATTGCACACATATATAAACGAAAACGGTGCATCGGCTTCATACTGCAGGTTGTCGCTTGGATCTGTGATTCTGATCCTCGGGAACTGGCGGCGGAAAAACAGTTCACACAGCGACCTCAGAAAGAGCTCAGACACCGTGTGCTTGAACTTGGCAATGTCGGCCCTCCACGCCGGTATTGGTGTGCACCGACGCGCGTGTTTTTGTATGGCCTTGAGAATAATAATCGCATCTTCCTCGCAGACTCCGCATGATGTCATCTGCTCAATTGTCAGTGTTTCGTAATATAGGTTGATCATAACGCGCGGAATCTTTATTTGGCACGCCTTTTGCTTGATTTCGCGTTCCGTGAGCCAGGGCTGGCCAGACGACAACTCGGTGTAGGCCTGGATCAGCCGACAGAGCGGCTTTGTTTGGCTGTGGCGGCCAGTTTCGTTTGCGCGCGGGCACCCACACTCTCCTCGGTTCAGAGACGATACTTTGGAGAAGACGTGGTGCCACAAAAAAATGTTGTTTGTGTACTCGGTGAACAAGACCTGCGGTGCGAAGAACGGGGGCTCTGGGCCATGCTCGTCATACCAAAGACGACAGCACGTGAACAAATTCGCACACGCAAT
The DNA here is from genome assembly GCA_964611435.1 of uncultured Rhodospirillaceae bacterium. Lineage (GTDB taxonomy): Bacteria > Pseudomonadota > Alphaproteobacteria > Rhodospirillales > UBA2165 > JAYPHU01. Next base: position 1,245 of record CAZSXT010000096.1, read on the forward strand.
ACTCTCCATTTCATTTATATCCACGCACGCAAGGAGCGCCCGGCGCTCGTGCTCCTGGTGGTAGTGGCACAGTATCCACTGCAGGGACGCGCGGATGAGCTGGTCGGAAAAGTCACATTGTGCCATGGCTTCGACAAATGACTCGCGCGTCCACTTTAGCACACTGATTCTAAGGCTCAGGTGACGGGCCAAGGGGATGTATTCAAGCAGACAGACACGGACAACATCCATGATATACTGAACACAGTCTGCGTGTAAATCGGCGAGAAACTGCGCGTCACAGTTTACTTCCTTGGAATTTACCCGCCGGGGGACGACGTAGAAAAAAATACTGTAGGCAAAAATGAGGCCCGTTGGCATGGCGGACGACGTTTCGTCGGGTGTCTTGCTTTTCTGTTTTGGGCTCGAGCTGGCGGCGATTTGCTCGTCCTTCTTCTTCCGCCCGCGCCGCTTGTATATGAAGTCGGACTCTGGGGCAATTGGTGCTTCTACTCCGGTTGGAGGTTTTTCGTTTGGTGTTTTCCTTTTTTTCTTTCGGTGTAGCGTGTGTAAAAATCTACAGACGAAACAAATATATATATATAAGATATAAGCCACACTGCACATTACCGGGTAACAGAACTGGATGAACTTACTCTAGGTGTTTTTGATACAATTCGGGGCTGTATCTTGGTCGTTTTCCCGACATGATGTTCAGACTGGACCAGATGGGAAGGACCTCGTCGGCCAAGTCCAAAATTTCTTCTGTGCACAAGACATCGGGCGGCCGTCCGACGAGCAAACCATCCATTCCGATACGGAGCAACGTGCACAGGTCGCGAGTGCTGTATGAAAACTGCTCCCCCGGGAACGAGGTTTGTGTAATGTCACGCAGCACATGTATGAGCTTGTAGAGCACCTTGATTTGGATGTCCAGGGCACTGTTGATGTCATGGTCTGTGAAATTAATGTCTGCAACAAAGTCTAAGTGCGCGTCAGTGAGCCTCGACTCCAACAGACTCGCTTTCGAGAATATATGTGGTGGCAAATCTGGGAACGTATAAGCACACTGCGGCCAGAGAAATCCAAAGTGCCTCCTGGCGTCTTTTGCTGCACCGAGAAACCTCCCTGACCCCAGCTTCCCGCAGTGTGCTAATCGAAATACTGGCACCGCCTCGGTATCAGCGAGGGTTCGCGTTGGTGCTGCTCCGGGCGGAAAAACATGCTGCTGTGGTCAAACACAAAGTCGCCATTGCCAACGGAGACAGGCCGGAAGTGCCGCTTGTTGAATTTCAAGACATGGTAGCTATTGGCCGATATCCCGCTGGACGCTTCATTTGCGATGGGATACACGCTAGTGACAAAGTCGACACAATACCCATTGGTGCAGTTTATCGGGTGCTTCCAAAACACATTCATCCTTTCATCCAGCCCAATTAAGCACTGCTTGCGGGAGATGTCATACTCACCGGCATCGACACAGTAGCACATAAGACACTTTCTGTCACCCGGGGGTAGCTTTGCCGTGTCGTGGAAGTAATTTAGCTCATCGATCGAGACGTACGCTACACAGGGTTTTCGAACGTCGGGGTATATTGTGACTCCACAGCAGTTCTCGCCCCGGCTGCAAAGAGCAAGTTCGGTGCGGCCGTCCAGCTTTGACACGAGGCGGGTGCACAAAAGCCGTTCGTTGAACATGCAGTCGCGGAGCTCGTGCATTGGCTCGCCACTCTCCGAGCCAGGGGAGTGCCCGAGCAGCGGCACACTTCCGCTGTTGTAATTTTTTTTCCAGGGGGTACCTGGTATACAGTCGGGAAACTGCCCATCGGTTTCGTCGACAAACGAGTCCATCTGTTTTGAAAGTTGGCTATATGAGTCGCTGTGAATTGTAGTGAAAATGAACTGCAAATGCCAAGCAGAACACTAAACAATAATGTTTGGTGTGGTAAACATTATTGTATCTGGTTTGACTGGGGTGCATACTTCCGACAGCGTGCATCTG
>CAZSXT010000097.1:0-3075 GCA_964611435.1 uncultured Rhodospirillaceae bacterium
TTCCGGGGCCAGACGACATCTATGTGTCGCCAAGCCAGGTCAGGCGGTTCGGGCTGCGTACCGGTGACACTGTCGAGGGTGAAATCCGTGCGCCCAAGGATGGCGAGCGCTATTTTGCCCTTCTGAAGGTTGAAACAATCAATTTCGAGGAGCCGAACGCTGTTCGGCACCGGATCAATTTCGACAATCTCACGCCTCTCTATCCGGAAAACAAGCTGACGCTGGAACTGCCCTTCGATCCTGACAAGAAGGACAACACCCCGCGAGTGATCGATCTTGTCTCGCCGATGGGCAAGGGCCAGCGGGGATTGATCGTGGCACCGCCACGGACCGGCAAGACGATGATGCTGCAGAGCATCGCGCATGCGATCTCGGAAAATCACCCGGAAGTCTATCTGATCGTGCTGTTGATCGACGAACGTCCGGAAGAAGTGACCGACATGCAGCGCTCTGTTCGTGGCGAGGTGATCTCCTCGACCTTTGACGAACCGGCAGCCAGACATGTGCAAGTCACTGAAATGGTTATTGAAAAAGCAAAAAGGCTGGTTGAGCACAAGCGCGATGTGGTGATCCTTCTTGATTCGATCACACGGCTGGCGCGGGCCTACAATACCGTTGTGCCGTCATCGGGCAAGGTTCTGACCGGCGGTGTCGATGCCAATGCGCTGCAGCGACCAAAGCGCTTCTTTGGCGCGGCGCGAAACATCGAGGAAGGCGGATCGCTGACGATCATCGCGACGGCGCTGGTCGAAACCGGCTCGCGGATGGACGAGGTGATTTTCGAGGAATTCAAAGGGACCGGCAACAGCGAGGTCATCCTCGACCGCAAGCTGTCCGACAAGCGTACCTTCCCCGCGATCGACATCACTCGCTCCGGCACTCGCAAGGAAGAGCTTCTTGTCGACAAGGGCACCCTTGCCAAGATGTGGGTGTTACGGCGTATTCTGATGCAGATGGGTCCGGTTGATGCCATGGAGTTTTTGGTCGACAAGCTGAAACATTCGAAAACCAACGACGATTTCTTCGAGCAGATGAACAGCTAGGCGAACCGCCGTTCAAGATCAATCAGCGCCTGTTTGCGGCCGAGATTGTCCGGATGCTGTGGCGGCAGGCTGCTGCCACCCCCATAATTCCCGAGCTGACCGCCGGCTCGCACGACGCGGTGGCAGGGATAGATTACAGGAAGCGGGTTGGTCGCACAGGCCGTACCGGCGGCGCGCGGCGCCCTTGGCTTGCCGGCAAGTGCCGCAAATTCACCATAGCTCATCGTTGTCCCGTAGGGAATCCGCGCCATGGCCTCGAGCCAGGACCGGCCGGATGCCGATGTTCCGGCAGCGCGGAGTGGCAAGGTGAACGCGCGCCGTTCACCGGCGAAATAGGCTGCAAGCTGGCGGCATGTTTCACGTGAAACATCATCCGGATTGTCGGGCGCGGCAAAGGGGCCTTGATCCCAGTCCAGACGGATCAGATGGCGGCCGTCACTGATGGCGCGCATATATCCGAGCCGACCGTGCAGGGTCGTGTGGAAGTCCCCTGTCGCTGATGCGTGAATGGTCATCATCACCCTTCAGATGTGATTGTCGGTCCTGGCGTTGGTGCCGGCGTCGCCGTGACATGATATGAAATTTGACGAAGACGCCCGCTGCTGATCAGGCTATATCAGCTGTCAAAGAAAGGCACTATCCGGATGCGAGACGATAGCGATACGATTTTTGCCCAGGCGACACCGCCGGGCCGGGCCGCCATCGCGGTGATCCGGATCAGTGGCAGGCGCGCCTTCGCCGCGCCGTCACTCTTTGGTTGTGATGTACCGCCACCTGGGCAGTTCCGGCTGGCACATCTGGTCGATGCGGGAGGCAGCAGGCTGGATGAGGCGGTGATGCTGGCGATGAAAGGCCCGCGATCGAGCACGGGCGAGGATGTCGTCGAGATTCATGCGCATGGATCGCAGGCTGTCACCGCGGCCATCATGCGGCAACTTGGCGAGGCGGACGGGTTCCGGCCCGCCGCGCCCGGCGAGTTCACGCACCGCATGTTCGCCAATGGCAAGATCGACCTGCTTGGCGCCGAGGCGCTGGCTGATCTCATCGATGCCGAGACCGACCGGCAGCGGCTTCAGGCCTGGCGGCAGCGGGACGGGGTCCTGCATCGCCCGGTTGAGGGCTGGCGCGACGCGCTGGTGCGTCTGGCGGCGCAGCTCGAGGCGGTGATCGATTTTGCCGATGAGGAGTTGCCGGGTGATCTCGAGGCGCGAATCCATGCTGACACGCGTGCGCTTGCCGGTGCGATGGAGTCGGTCCTGGATGATGGTCATGAAGGGGAGCGGGTGCGCGCCGGTGTGACGGTGGGTCTGGTCGGGCCGGTCAATGCCGGTAAATCGACATTGTTGAACCGGCTGGCCGGCCGTGATGTCGCCATCGTGTCGTCACAGGCCGGTACCACGCGCGATATTGTCAGTGTGCGAATCGATTTGGATGGCGTGCCGGTGACGCTTCTCGATACTGCCGGGCTCCGTGACACCGATGATGTGATCGAGGCGGAGGGGGTACGCCGTGCCAGGGATGCCGCACGCGATTCGGATGCGGCGCTCCTTGTCATTGACGCATCAACACCCGGATGGCACGACGATTTGGTGCAACTTCAGACCCTCGCCGGCACCAAGCAGGCTGTTCTGCTGACGAAGCGTGATCGTCTTGGCGCTGATGAAACTGCTGCTGTGCTGGCGGGGTTGGCCGGGCTTGCCGGGCTTGCCAGTGCGGCGCGTCTCGTCTCGCTGGAGGATGATGCCGATGGCGGCGATCTTGAGCGGGTTCTGGAGCTGTTGCGCGGGCTGGTTGTGCCGGCGAACCGGCCGGAAACTCAGAGCATCATCACTCGTGCCCGGCATCGCCATGCGCTGACGCGCGCCATGGAGGCGCTTCGTGCGGCGGACAATATCGATCTCGGGTCGGCGCCGGAACTGGCCGCCGAGGAATATCGCAGGGCGGCTGACAGCCTTGGCAGGCTGACTGGCCAGGTTGATGTCGAGGAGTTGCTCGACAGCATTTTTTCCAGCTTTTGCATTGGAAAATAGCC
>CAZSXT010000098.1:0-2845 GCA_964611435.1 uncultured Rhodospirillaceae bacterium
GACCCGAAGCAGACGCAAATCAATTTCACACCTTAGACATTATCGAAGCACACAATGTGCCTCTGCGTTTACCGTATTAGCTGGAGAAGGCTCAAAGCTAAACTTAAATTTACTCTCTAGGCTATGAACAGAGTCTATTTTGACAAGGCGCTGGCTGATATCAAAAAAGATGAAAGCGCCAAGCTCGCTACAACCAAAACTGTTACGACGACGCGATGTCCTACATAAGTTTTTTCAATGAACTGACGCTGCGCCATCAACAGGTCAATGAACAAAATAACTAGAAACAACAAGGCCGCAGTGACTAGGAACGCACTCATGGATAGGAACAGATAAGCGAACCAAAAAGCTAAAGCTGCGATATTACTGGTGATTATCAGAATGTTTGGATGCAGAGCCGGTGGGTTCAAATGTTGCCCCCAATGCACTCCTGCCATAAAAGAGCCGATTACTAACGTGTAAGTCCCAATGACCTTATGAGCATCTAATCCAAACGGCATATCGATGCCAGTTTCGGCAAGAACGATGGCGCACCCCAGAAAAGGAAGGGCACCCATATACATCAGGATAAATCGGATCATAGATGCTCACGCTCCAATAATGCTTGATACCTCGAAAGCATAGCCGAATGGTCACTTAATTTTGACGCAACCAAGAATGTCATTCCAGCATCTCCGGCGTTCTAAATGTGTATTGCTCCTGCGGGCACTACTAAAATGTCGCCAGGACGGCAACCCATCGCGTCACCACGCCCTTCGACCTCAATGGTCATCTCTCCAAGCCAAATGAATAAAAACAATGATGCTCGTGAGAGTGGGTGTCATCGAGTAAGCTAGGAGTTCGGACCTTCTGGATCCCGTTACCAAGTCCGCCTCTAGGGACGCCCCTGAGAAGCACTGTAAAATTAACGGCGGCCATACTTGTTGAGGAGCCTAGTCGCTAGAGCTTCCCCACTCTCAAAAGCCAGCTCAACACGCGGCCCCAAGCACCAGTCTCCGCACGCTCCAAGGCCGATATCGGAATCCCATAAACAAGGGACATTGACCGCACGGATAACTTCGGCATACCGCCAACGATGGGCCGACACGAAAGCAGGTGTCGTAGAGAGATTGAGCGTCTTAGCAACCTCTCTGATCAACATGTCTTGAACAATCTTTTTGTCAGTCTCTAAATGGGTTTGCGACCACTTCGCTGAGGCATGCACGACATAGGTGTGTAAATCTTTTAGTGCTGGTCGGCCTGGTTTGCTGGCATTAAATGAGATTGACCGGAGCGCGTGTCCATTTGGAAACTCGACAAAAACGTCATCAAGTTTTAGGGGCATTTCGACTGCAAACATGAGTGTCCAGCAAGGCGCATAATCCGCATCTTTGAGTTTTTCAAAGGCCGAATATTTAGTGCCGATAATACCGAGCGCTTGCGGCGCGGGGACGGCGACTACCACGCCTTTAAAGAAGCCATTTCCGGGGATTTCACTCTCAGCACCATCCACCTCCAAGGCCCAACCGCTCTCTTCACGTCTAATACCTTTCACCATTTTATTGAGGTGGAGGTTGGGTTCTCTCCCCAGCAAACTGCTCCCGATGGCACTCATGTGCGGCGTGGCGACGTAGCGGTCGGCCTGCCATAACGCGCACAAACCGTTAGCCTCAAGATCTTCAACCAATGCCGAGAAAGTAGCAGTGCGTGCAGTAAAAAATTGCGCTCCATGATCGAACTGAAAATGCCCCACCCGCCGCGTTGCCATCCGTCCGCCGAGTCCCCGGCTTTTGTCGATCAAAACTGCACCAATACCGGCCTGGCGAAGCCTAGTGTAGACCCGAAGCCCGGAAATTCCAGCGCCGAGAACGGCGACAACAACGTCCTTTGTCTTACTCATTTTGATCTCCAACGAGATGCTATGAGAAACCTACCGTCCTGATTGGAAAGCGATCTCATATGTACCGCGCGCACTCGACCGCGATATATGACCCGCGCGCGACCATGGCACGCCAAATGCGTGCCACCGGCCCCGGCGCTTCAGATGCAAGACTTCCTGCCTCGTGGAGGTGCGCCACCTCATCTGCCTGGCAGTCGACCAATAACGCCCGCACCTCTGCTAGATCTTTGTCCAATGTCTCAATGGGTCCAAGCCGTTGGATCTGCGCCTCGTAATGCCTGTCAACGAATGTCTCTACAGCTTCGATCGTATGAAACACTGACCGCGGACCAATTAGAGCCGGCAATGCCCCCGTAATGAACCCGGCAACGCGCCATACGGGCAGGAGTCTGCTGCGCCGAGCCGGTTCCAAAACACCCTCGATCTCTCTCAGATGGCGCGTCTCCGTCTCAAGATGCCGCTTGGCAAAGGCACAGACGGCGCTGTCATGGCTTACAGAGAGAATACCGCGATATATCCAGACCGCACCGGTTTCACCGGCATGATCTGTGCGCAAATCATCATACAGCCACTTTGGATACGTCGAGATTGCCATATTTATGTTCCCTCGGGGAGGGTCTGTTTGTCGGCGACGAGCATGTAGTTGACTGACGGATCGAACGTGACCTTCCATTGTCTGGTCAGTGGGTTCATGGTAACTCCCACCGTTTCAATCACCCGCATCTTACCGCTGCGAAGCATAGCCTCGATTTCGTGTGGCTTTAAAAAGCGGCGCCAATCGTGCGTCCCCACCGGCAGCCAACGTAAGACGTACTCTGCAGCAAAAATTGCCAAGGCTAAGGCGCGGATTGTCCGGTTTAAGGTCGCGATAAAGAGTAAGCCGTTTGGTTTTAGGCGAGATGCGCAATCAATCATCAATTTTGCCGGATCGGCAACATGCTCAATAACCTCAAGATTGAGGACCAC
>CAZSXT010000099.1:0-2618 GCA_964611435.1 uncultured Rhodospirillaceae bacterium
GCGTTTTACTCTTTGTCTTTCTCATCGCATCCTGATAACAAGCGTTTTACTCTTTGTCTTTCTGAGGCCCAGCGCGACGAGATCCAAACAGAGGCCGCTCTACAGACACCTATTGTCGCCATGTGTGTGTATATATATTTTTTAAAACTCACCGTTGGGCCGTGGGAGAAGTAGGCCAGGGACACGACGCCAAAGCGCGAAAAGCTGTTGCCGGTGGGGTCTATGCCAATGTAGATGCGACGGTCGAGCGGGACGCCGAGCATGGACAGGGGCATGCGCTCGGCGCGGACAAAGCTCAGCACATCGCTCTTTGTAAACCACGTCACACTGTCGTTGCTCGGCTCGCCGAGAAGCTCCGTGATGAACTTCTCGGGGTTGTTGCGGTGCTCGCGCCTGATCATCAGGATGCGCAGCACCGTCTTCCACGGCGGGATTGTGTTGAACCGGTGTCTGCACTTGATTGTGATGTTGCGCTCGACGCATTTGCGGCACCCGAGGCTGCGCATCAGCACATAGAGCATGCTCCCGCCCAGCGTCTGCTCTTCTATCTTCTCGCGCAGAAAGTTGTCAAAAAAGGTGCCGGGTAGCGCAGGGGTCGACGTGCCTGTGTGTCCGACAAAACGGCGTTTACACGAACATATGTATGTTGGGAAACGAAAAGATTAAACTTACAAAACACGACGCGCCCGCTGACACTCATCATGGGCATGAGCACGCTCTGGAACACGTCGACGCGCGCAAAATGCAACAGCTCGTCGATCAGCATGATGTCCGGCTGGTCGCCGCGGATCGAGTCTGCGCAGGGCCTCGCCTTGAACGTGATGTTTGTGCGTGTAAGCTTGTTGTACACAATCTTCTCCTCGAATGTCCATCGCAGCTTGTCGAGGCGCTCGTCGGCCTTGAACACGTCCAGAAACTTCATCACCTCGGTCATGATCAGGCCGGCCTGCTGCTTGGCCGTTGCATATGAAAACAGATTAACGTGCCGCTTAGAGTGCATGGCCATGATCAGCGCGGCCAGTAGCATACCTGCGCAAACCAAAACACGGAAGTGTCAGAGATCTGTCGGGTTAATTCATTTGGACCGTCAACTTACCGATACACGTCGTCTTTCCCTGCTGGCGGGCCATAACAAACAAGAGGCCAGTGGTTACCTTGGGCGTGCGGGCGACGGTGGCGCGCAGATACGTCTCAAACTCGTCAAACAGCTGCTTGCCGACAATCTTGTGCAGGCACATGCCGATTGCCCAGGCGTGGAACTCGCGCGCGCTGCCAATGTTCCACGGAAACAGGTGGCGCTCGGCCCGTGTTATCCCTGTCACAAAAGTAAAGATGTGAGACACATTCCACCAAACCCTGTACACACACACACACACAAAAAAAAATATCACACTTACCCGAGTGGTAGTTGTCGCGCATGTGTCCATAGCCATATTCAAACAGGTCCTTCACATACTGCACCCGAGCAACGGCCAGGGCGCGGCGCTCCATTGGGTCCGCGGGGAGCACGTCCCCCGTCGGGCGCTCGGGGATCTCCTTGCTTCCAGCAGTTTTCTCCGGTGCTGCCTTTGTCTTTCGCGCCTGTATCTTGTGGACAATCACGCGGCCGCGGGTTTTTATAGATCGGCCCGCACGCGTAGCGAAACTGCGGATGGCCTTTCGACGTTTTATGAACGGGCGATACAAAGATGGGGCGCCGTTGTCGTCGTCTTCGCTGCTGGTACCCTGGTCAGATTCGTGGTTCTCGGACACGTCCGTTTCGTATTCATCTTCTATAAAGGTGGGCCGCGGGGAGCCACTAAGGGCAAATGTGCATTCAACATCTCCATCAGACTGCTCCGAGGAGGACAACACCGCCTCGTCGTTGTCGCCATCTGAGCCGTCCACGTCAAGGCCGAGTTCACCGGGGCTGTCGGGTCTCCTCTTCTTGCGCATAATCTTCTTGCGCCCAAAACAGTCCATCCGCCTGCCTATGTTTGTATCGGCCGCTGCGCCTGCGCTCGCGCTCGAGTCGGACGCATGGCCTGGCCCGGCCCCCGCGTCCGCGTCGCTCTCCGGGTTCTCGCCGGCGACCCACGCGTCCACCGTGACCGGACCCTCGCCGGGCGCCAGCCACTCGTGCTCAACCTCGTCCGAAACGGGGCTGCAGTCTTCCTGGCCCGTCTGGCTCTCCCACAGGTCGGGCCGAAACGGGCGGCTCCAGTCATACGGCCGGCTCGGCGTTTCCACCGCCAACGTCCGCAGCAGCCACGCCTCGCTGCCGTGCGAAAGCTTGGGGACCGCGTCGGGATTGGCGTGGAACATGCACGGCTGGATGTCCGAGCAGAAGAGGCATTCAATCATATTCTCGTTTTTCTGTATTTAGATATGAGCAGAGATGAGTTTAACCCATTGGGACCGTGTAGAAACTGGATGTCCGAGCAGAAGAGGCATTCAATCATATTTTTGTTTTTCTGTATTTAGATATGAGTGACAATGCATTCAACCCACTGGGTCTGTCTGTTTTTGCGCGCGACCCGCGTGTCGTGACCTCGCGCCTGGCGGAAAATGGCCACCGGGGACGGACCGGGCCGGCGAGGGGCACAAAAACGTTTGCGCCGCCGGCCAGATATGAGGCG
>CAZSXT010000100.1:0-2559 GCA_964611435.1 uncultured Rhodospirillaceae bacterium
CACCGTCGTCAAGCGCGACGAGGCTCGGCTCAGACTGCGTCGACGACGTATACGTATTGATCCGGAACTCAGTACCGTCAAGGGTGCCATCCGCATTGAAGCGCTGGGCGTAGACATCACCACGGTTCTCGTCATACCAGGCAACGACCAGGTCCCCACCGGCAAGCTCAATCACCGACGGCCTGTACTGGTTGCCTGACGTTTGTTGAGTGTTGACGTGGAACTCACTGCCGTTGGCCGTGCCGTCCGCATTAAAGCGCCGGCCGTAGATACCGTATTCAGAGCTATCCTGATTGTAGGATTGCCACGTCACCACGAAGCCACCATCCGACGTCGCCGTAAGATCCGGCTCAGACTGGGTATAGGACGTGTAGGTATTGACCCGGAACTCAGCCCCAACCGCCGTACCGGCTGCGTCATAGGCCTGGCCGTAGACACCCCAATCCGAGCCGTCCTGATACTGCGAATGCCAGGTGATCACATAGCCGCCATCATCGAGCACCGTGATATCCGGGGTGCGCTGCTCATAATTCGTATAGCTATTAACCCGGAACTCCGCCCCATCAGCGCTGCCGTCGGCATTGAAGCGCTGGGCGTAGATACCGTCGCCGGAGCCATCCTGACCAGAAGACGTCCACGTCACCAAGTAGTCGCCGTTCCCCAGGGTTACGATCGAGGGATCGTACTGGCTGTTGCCAACATTCGTATTAACCAGAACTTCGTCGCCTTCCGGCATGCCGCCCGCATTAAAGCGCTGCGCACGAATGTCCCAGCTCGAGCCGCCATTAGCACCCGAGCTATCCTGCCACGCCACTACGTAGCCACCATCGTCGAGCGCCGTCACCTGCGCATTGCTCTGATCCGACGACGTGGTGGTGTTGACCCGGAACTCTTCGCCGCTGACGACCCTCAGGCTTACTTCATTGCCATCGCCAAAGCGCAGCGTCTCGATATTGCTGATCGTATCCGTGCCGTCGTCACCATCCGCCGTATTGACATCCGTCACCGTACCCGTTGCCAAGTCAATCCGGTAATCGGACATCCGGCCCGCAAACCCGGCAACGTCCTCGCCATCGCCACCGTCCAGGGTATCGTCACCGGCACCACCAACTAGGACGTTGTCACCGTCACTGCCCGTAATCTCGTTGGCGCCAGCATTGCCAACACCGGTGACAGCATCGCCCTGCAGACGTAGGTTCTCAACATTAGCCGACAGCGTATACGTCTCGGCCTCACTGACGACCGTATCAATACCCTCGCCCGCCACCTCGACAACCTGGTCGGCTGCGTCATTGACCTCATAGGTGTCGTTGCCAATGCCGCCGACTAGCGTATCAATGCCGTCGCCGCTACCCAGTACGTCATTACCAGCGCCGCCATCGACATAGGCACTGACCTCGCCCTCGACACGGGCCACGTCATCACCGCCACCCAGGCTTACATCTTCAACATTCGTCACACGGAGATGATCATCGCCGTCACCCAGTGTCAGCGTATCCGCACCCGCACCCAGATCCACCAGAACCTCACGCTGAGCATCATCAAAGACCAGGTCGTTATCGCGTTCGTCACCAGTCAGGCGGACCGTCGCAATCGCCACACCATCCGCATTAAAGCGCTGCGTATACACACCCCAATCCGAGCCATCCTGATACTGTGACTGCCACGCCACCACGAAGCCGCCACCCGGCAGGCCCGTCACATCCGGATACGACTGCGCCATCTCAGTGAAGGTGTTGACCTGGAACTCGTCGCCAACTCTCGCACCAGCAGCATCAAAGACCTGACCAAAGACACCGTAATCGGAGCCATCCTGGTCATAGGAATGCCAGGTGATCACATAGCCGCCACCCTCAAGTCCCGTCACCGACGGACGCGATTGCTCGTTGGCAATCTCCGTATTGACCAGGAACTGATCGCCAATGGGTTGACCCGCATCGTCGTAACGCCGCGCAAAAACGCCCCAATTGCCGTCCTCCGGATTGGTGAGGCTCTGCCACGCAACGACGAACCCGCCATTCACGCCCTGAAGAGCCGCCACTTCCGGATAATGCTGATAGTGATAGGTATATGTATTGACCTGGAACTCGTCGCCTACCGGCTGGAAACTCGTGCCGTTCTCATCCGTCACCCAGCCATAACGCTGCGCAAAGATACCTTCCCAAGAGCCATCCCCAGGCTGGTTATAACTGGACCACGTCGCCACGAAGCCGCCGTCATCGAAGCCCGCAACCGAGACGTTCTCCTGGTTGCTCGTAGTATAGGTATTGATCTGGAACTCGCCGCCATTGGCCGTGCCATCAGCATTGAAGCGCTGACCGAAGACCCCGTAACCATCACCATCCGTACCGCCGTGGTCTTCCCACGTGATCACAAAGCCGCCGTCCGCAAGGGCACTCGCCGCCGGTTCATACTGGGTGCTGCTGATCGTCGTATTGACCAGGAACTCGCCACCAACCGGGTTGCTCTCCGCATCAAACATCTGGGCACGGACATCCCAGCCCGAGCCATCCGTATGACCGGAACTGTCACCCCACGTCACCACGAAGCCGCCACTCG
>CAZSXT010000101.1:0-2503 GCA_964611435.1 uncultured Rhodospirillaceae bacterium
GCAGATCGACGACAGGATCAAGGACCGACACATGTGGGATCCCGCGCTCGGTGCAGCGACGCTCAATCTCGGCACGCAGATCCTCGTCGACAACGCTCATCAACAGCACGCCCGTATTGCGGTCGACACCGGCGAACACAGCGTCGACATGATTGTGGCTGCGGACAAGTGTCCACACATGTTCTGTCGTCCGCACATTCGAAAACTGGGCAACGCAGGCGCGGGTGATCTGATGCACGGTCTCGCCTGTGGAATCAGACACCAGATGGATATGCAGGGTCGCGTCATTCATGTGGTAAAATTAGGGTGTCCGGTCAGGGCTGTCACGGGTTTTCACGTGCTGGGGATTTGATGTGAGTCAGTTGCCGGCTGTTGGGGATGAAACATGAATGCCGGGGGCAGCCTGTGCATAAACGGGGGCAAAGACAGATTCCATCCCCGTGCGGATTACATTGCCCTGTTACCAGGCGAATTGTGGGGATGGTTCCACAAAGCGCCGATCAGACTTGGCCAAACGCTATCGGTCCTGTTGCCAGAAATGGGGATAAGTCAGGGATAAAAGTGAAATATGGCTTTTCCACAAGGCCTACAAATCCATCCTTTTCTTTATAAATATCTATCTATTGTATAGAGAGTACCGTCATGACAAACATCTTCCTCGAAACATTGTCCGGCACGGCCCACCGGATACCGCCAGTCTGGCTCATGCGCCAGGCAGGACGCTATCTCCCCGAATACAAAGAGGTGCGCGCATCAGAGCCCGATTTCATTTCTTTTTGCCTGAACCCGGAGAAAGCTGTCGAGGTCACCCTGCAACCGATAGACAAATTCGGTTTTGACGCCGCCATTATCTTCTCGGATATTCTGCTGGTCCCATGGGCAATGAACAGAAATGTCAGATTTGTGACGGGACAGGGGCCTCTGCTCGACCCACTTACCGATCCTTCCGAAATCGATGAAAATTCTCTCGATCACATTGCCGGTAAATTGTCACCGGTTGCGAGGTCACTCTCGCTTTGCAGGGAGACACTGGCACCTGAAAAGGCACTGATCGGTTTTGCCGGCGCCCCTTGGACGATCATCACCTATATGCTTGAAGGCCAGTCCTCACGTGATTTTGCCACCGCGCGAAAATGGATGTGGGACAATGACCGCAAATTCGATGAACTGCTTGATGTTGTGACAGCGGCAACCATCGAATTTCTCATAATCCAGGCGCAGGCTGGCGCGGATGCCCTGATGCTGTTTGACAGCTGGGCTGGTGCTGTGCCGGCACATTTCAGGCGCCGCGTGGTAAGTGAGCCAGCCAAACGCATCATTGAAACTCTCCGCAGACGTGGAATCACGCAGCCGGTCATCGGATTTCCAAAAGGCATTGGTGAAGGGCTGGTCGCCTATTGTAATGAAACACCAATTGACGGCATCGGCCTTGATCATGGCGTCGATATTGCCTGGGCCGCCCGGCATCTGCCAGCTCATGTCACATTGCAGGGCAATCTTGACCCGCTCAGCCTGATCGCTGGCGGCGAGGCGATGAACCGCGCCATTGGATCAATTCTTGAGGCTGTGGACGGCAGACCACATATCTTCAATCTTGGTCATGGCATAACACCGGAAACGCCGGAGAGGCATGTGCATGATCTGGTCAACCGGGTGCGAGGACGGATGTCATGAGTTACGAGATCATCAAGGCGCTGCATGTCATTTCCATCATTGCATGGATGGCCGGGCTGCTCTATTTGCCGCGGCTCTATGTCTATCATGCTGATACCGTGATCGGGTCGGTCTGTGCGGAAACCTTCAAGGTGATGGAACGCAGGTTGCTTAAGGCGATCATGAACCCGGCGATGATCGCAAGCTTCCTGTTCGGCATCTGGATGCTTGTCCTGGCGCCGCAACTGCTGACGGAAATCTGGATGCAGGTGAAAGTGGTCTGCGTTCTTGGTATGGCGGCGTGCCACGGGATTTTTTCCAAGATGCGCCGCCAGCTGGAGGCTGACGAGCAACCGCGTCCAGCCCGCATCTACCGGATCTGGAACGAGGTGCCGACAGTGCTGATGATCATCATTGTTGTCATGGCGGTCGTGAAGCCGTTCTGAAAATATGGCGGCATCGACATTGCGATTGACGGGCACCGGCAAAATCTGTCATAAATTCGGGACAGACACTGGATTTCCCCATATTTCAACGGGCCAACCCGTATTCCCCGCCGTCACCAGCGTGTCGAGACCATGCACCTTCAGGAACTGAAACAGAAATCGCCTGCCGATCTCCTCGCCTATGCCGAGGAGCTGGAGATCGAGAACGCCAGCACCCTGCGCAAGCAGGACATGATGTTCGCGATCCTCAAGCAGCTTGCCCAGAATGACGTCGCTATCTATGGCAGTGGCGTGTTGGAAGTGTTGTCGGATGGGTTCGGCT
The DNA here is from genome assembly GCA_964611435.1 of uncultured Rhodospirillaceae bacterium. GTDB lineage: Bacteria > Pseudomonadota > Alphaproteobacteria > Rhodospirillales > UBA2165 > JAYPHU01. The sequence goes on from CAZSXT010000101.1 coordinate 2,422, forward strand.
TCCTTCGCGCGCCGGAATCAAACTACCTTCCGGGGCCAGACGACATCTATGTGTCGCCAAGCCAGGTCAGGCGGTTCGGGCT